>DTTX01000074.1:40764-90996 GCA_012964435.1 Mesonia sp.
AAAAAAATTAGAGAAAAACAGTAATGTAGAGGTTATCGACCTTGCAAATTATTTGAAAGATCAGAGTGAGGAATTACATAGAATTAGTAAAGAGCAAGAAGTTTTATTTAAAAGTTTAGAGCGTAAAAATGAAATACTTTCAGATTATGCGCATATGGTTTCTCACGACCTAAAATCGCCTCTAAGAAGTATAAATACCTTAATAAATTTTATTCTTCAAGATAATAAAGATCTTAAAACCGAATCTAAAGAATATGTTGAGCTTATTTTAAAAAATCTTGAAAAAATGGATGCACTCATCAGCGGCATCTTAAATTATTCAACTTTAGAAGAAAATCAGCTTGAACGAGAAAAAGTAGATATAAATCTTTTACTACAAGAAATAATAACTTCTATTTACGTACCAGAAAATATTCAAATTAATATTGATAACCACTACCCTACAATTCTTGGAGATAAAATTAGAATACAACAACTATTTCAAAACATTCTGCAAAATGCCGTTAAGAGCATAGAAAAACCTAACGGAATTATTAATGTTGAAGTAAAAAATAAAGAAACATTCTGGCAATTTTCTATTGCCGATAATGGTAAAGGAATCCCTAAACATCAATTTGAAAAAATATTTAGGATTTTTGAAAAAATAGATGATAATCAAAGTTCAACCGGGATAGGGCTTTCAATCGTAAAAAAAATAATCGATTTTTATGGAGGCAAAATTTGGTTAGAAAGCGAGCTCGATAAAGGAACTACATTTTACTTCACCATACCAAAATAAATTTATGAAAGAACAACCTAACCTCTCTTATATCAACCAATTGTCGGGTGGCGACAAAGAATTTGAGACCAAGTTAATAAGTATCGTAAAAAAAGAGCTTCCAGAAGAGATCTATACTTACAATCTTAACTTAAAAAACAAAAATTTTGAATTAGCCGCCGATAATGTGCATAAGCTTAAACATAAAATTAGTATTTTAGGACTAGAATTATGTTATCAACTTGCTATTGACTATGAAGATGACTTGCGTGAGCAAAATTTATCACGTAAAAATGAATTTGAAAATGTTTTGCAAGCAATGATAAATTTTATTGAAGAACTAAAATAAAGTTTATGAATTGTATAATTATCGACGATGAAGAAATGGCGAGAGCCATCATCGAACAATTTGCCTCTCAAAATAAAAATTTAAAATTAGACGCTCAATTTGAAGATGCCATTCAGGCTATAAAATACTTAAATCAGCATCACGTAGATCTTATTTTCTTAGATATACATATGCCAACATTTAGCGGTTTTGATCTTATACAAACCCTTAAAGATCCTCCAAAAATCATTCTTACAACTTCAGATAGAAACTTTGCGATAGAAGCTTTCGAATATGAATGTATTGTAGATTATTTAGTAAAACCTATTTCTAAAGATCGTTTCGATAAAGCAGTGAATAAAGCGATTGCTTTTCAGGTTCCTAATAATGAAACTTCTTCAGCATCAAATAACGAGTCGAAAGAAGACAGCGAAAACGATTTATATGTGAACATCGATAGACGACTAATAAAAATCGATATTCCTTCTATTTATTTAATTGAAGCAAAGGGTGATTATATTTTAATTAAAACATCTGGTCAAAACTACACGGTGCATTCAACTTTAAAAAAGATCGAAGATAAACTACCTAACGATAATTTTTTGAAGATTCATCGTTCTTATATAATCAATATTAAAAAGATTATTGATATTGAAGATAACAGCGTTTTAATTGAAAAAGATGTTATCCCGGTTAGTAGATCTAATCGCCCAGAGTTAATGAAGCGACTCAACTTATTATAGCTTAACTGCAAAAACAAACCAATCATCGAAACATTAATGCAATTCGGCGAAAAATAGATTAATCAATCTCTTAATTTATCTAAATTTGAAATGAGGTTAAGTAATTTATTTCATAAGTTTTTATTGGTTTAAAGCCGAGAGTGGAGACTCCCGGCTTTATTTATTATGAAAATTACCAAAATCCAATATTGAGCATTTATAAATATTTGCTCTTAAAAAGTATCAAATTAATATTTTAACGAAAGATAATTATCAATCACCGAAACATAACTTCCATTCATCGAAAAACCCATTAGATAAACGTTTAAGATTGCGATATTTGAAGTGAGGTTAAGTAATTTATTTCATAAGTTTTTATTGGTTTTTAAGCCGGGAGTGGAGACTTCCGGCTTTCTTTTTTTTCTTTAATTTATTCAAAAAACTAAACCTAACCTCTTCACCGTTTTATTTAATCTATAGTAATTATACAATGGTCTATACTAATCAACCACTTACCGAAGAATTAAAATCCAAACAGGATAATTAGTGATATTTGTTATGAGGTTAAGTAATTTTATTTCATAAGTTTTTATTGGTTTTTTAGGCCGAGAGAATATTCTCTCGGCTTTTTTGTTTACACTCAAGCAACCATTTAAAGATAATTACATCTTAATAAAAAAAGATAAAATGAAATTATTACAGAAACTCATACTTCTAATTAGTATAGCAAACTTAATTTCTTGTACATCTTGTGATGAGAATGAGACCAATTATTTTTCTTCGTGTGATTTTGAATGTATTGTCGATCCAGATATATACGAAAATTCTGAATCTTCTAATGTGACAATCTCAAATTTAGAAATTATAGATAACTGCTTAACTATAAATTATTCATCAAGTGGTTGCGATGGTAGTACTTGGGAAGTTCGATTAATTGCTAACGACGAAGTTCTAGAGTCTAACCCGCCTCAACGAAATTTAAAATTTGAATTAACTAATCAAGAAGCTTGTTTAGCGGTGATTTCTAAAAGTAGTTCTTTCGACATTTTAAATTTACAAGTAGAAGGATCGACATCTGTATATTTAAACCTTGATGGTTACGATAATTCAATTTTATATGAATACTAAAATCACTTACATATACAATTAGGTTATTTCGTCTAAAGATAATTTCCATTCAACGAATCTTATCATATACAACACATAATTTTTAGAAATTAGTAATATAATAACTACTAAAACTTGAAATTATGGCATTTGCGATCACAAAAAACAAAGGAGAATATTGGTTAAGAGGTAATCTAACAGCAAGTAATGCTCCACTGGTAAAGAAACATTTCGAAATGATTCTTATGAACAAGCAAGAACTAACAATTCATTTAGATTTTCTAGACAGTTTAGATACGGGAAGCATGTTTGAACTTCAACTACTAAAGAATATGGCTTATGATCGACATAAAATTATACATTTTGTAGGGCAGCATAATAAAAAAATACAAGGAACATTTTTTAGAACCGGGATTAACTTATTTGATTATTATGAGCAAAGCGCATAAAATTATAAGATTCAAAAATTATTAATCGTGGTAGAAGTATTTTATCACGATTTTTTATTCTTAAACGTTAATATTTTAACTAAATTGAAATATTTATGAATTCACATAAATTACATCATAATTTAAAATTTCAGTAATTTAAAAAGCTTATATATGAATATATCATATTTTAATCCTTAACTAATAACTATAATTATTGATTCTTTAATTTAAAAATCTACAAATTTCAACTTCTCAACTATACATAATTGCACTTCATCGAAATATATTACAAATAAACTCTTTTATGTATGAAATTTACACTATCAAATTAGCCCTAAAAATTTTTTAATCATTTAATTATGAAATTAGCTATTATTACTGCATTACCTACAAGTAATGTTCCTTTAGGGGAATATGGTTACCATTTAGCAAAAAGCTTTGCTAAGAAAGATGAAATTGAAGAATTGGTTTTAATTACAAACAAAGCTAGAGATCCAAAAATTTTAGATTTTGACACACAAGGATGTAGAATCACCGTAAAAGAATGTTGGGATTATAATCAAGCGATGAATGTTTTCTGTATTTACAAATCGATTCTAGAAGAGAAACCAGACGCTGTCTTGTTTAATGCCCAAATAAACATGTTCGGCAATAAAAAAATCGCTGCAGGATTAGGTTTATTGCTACCCATGATTTTTAAATTGAAAGGTTTAGTTTCTATCGTATTGTTACATCATTTAGAACATAATCTAAAATTAGATAGCGCCGGGTTGTTCTCAAGAAACTTTAAATCAAAACTTAATAATTTTGTTGGTACAAAACTTATGAAGTCCTTGTTGCAAGCAAACTTAGCAGTAGTCACTTTAAAACAAAATGTAGTTAAGCTTAATGAACTTTACGGAGCTAAAAATGTATTACATATACCACACGGTTCTTTTGAAAATACTAATGTTAATTTTGAAGAAAAGAAAAGCGTAAGAAAAAAAATCTTGACTTTCGGGAAGTTTGGAAATCATAAAAATATAGAAGTTTTAATTGAAGCAGTCGAACTTATAAAGACTCGAATGCAAGAAGATATAGATTTAGTCGTTGCAGGAACAGATTCGGTAAATAATGAAGGCTATTTGGCTAAAGTACAAAAGAGTTATAATAATATTCCGAATTTAAAATTTACAGGATACATTCTTGAGAATGAAATACAAGGTTTATTTTCTGAAGCAGATCTAATCGTATTGCCATATTTAAAGACGTTAGGAAGCTCAGGAGTGCTGCATTTATCAGGTTCTCACGGCAAAGCAGTGGTTTTACCGGATCTTGAGGGTTTTAGCACTTTAGTGAGAGAACAAGGCTATAGAGGTCAGTTTTTTAAACCAAACAGTGTTTTATCTTTAGCTGAAGCCATCGAGGATGTTATTTATAATGAAGATTATAAACTAAAAATTGCAAAGGCAAATTACAGAGCTGCATGTTCTTCACCAATTTCTAGTGTTACCGATAGCTATATATATGAATTTAAGAATTTAATTCAACAAAAATATCACCAAGTAGTAGCATAAATTACTGTAAATCCGGCTTGTATTATTTAAAGAGTGATCTTAAACATATCTAAAATAACGACCCCACCAAGCCGGTATCTACAGTTAAAAGTAACATTAAAATTACAAATTTTATCATTAAAGAAGGGGTTTCATAATAGTTAGTTTTTAAATGTTGGTTAAGTTTGCGCCACTTGAAGAGTCGGTATCATTTTATTGAACCGGCTTTTCTTGTTAAATAAATCTTTATTGTTTTTCAACTTGAGGAGTTCAGAGTAAATTTCAGAATTATTAGAAAAAATGACTAAAGAAGAAGAAAATACTCAGAAAAATATAGATTCAGAAATTCATAATTCTGCTTCAGAATCTAAGAAGAGTGCCGGCACAAAAAAATCGCACGGAGAGATTTTAAAAGATCAGATCTGTGAAGGACAAGAGACTTATAATAAAAAGCCGGGTAGCATTATTTTGAGTTCTATGACAGCAGGATTAGAAATCGGTTTTAGTTACTTATTAATTTGTAGTTTATTTTCCTTTTTTCAAGATCAATTCACTAATCAAACATTATTTAAGCTTATTGCCTTTGTATATCCGCTAGGCTTTATTTTAGTGATTTTAGGGCAATCTATTCTATTTACAGAGCAAACATCTTTACTCACACTACCAGTTTTAAATCGCAAACGAAGTTTTGGTAGTTTATTTAGAATTTGGGGTTTGGTAATTTTCGGTAATTTAATTGGTGGCTTTCTAATAGCGCTTACGCTAATTTGGATCGGACCCAAACTGCAACTCTTCAATTTAAAAACCATAGAAACGATTGCTCTTCACGTTATAAAACCAGACTCTTTAACCATTTTGATCAGTGCTGTTTTAGCGGGTTGGTTAATGGGGCTTTTATCTTGGTTACTTTCTTCTGCTACCGAAACTGTAAGCAGAATAATTATAATATTTCTTATTACAGCTACGATGTCTTTTACAGGATTGCATCACAGTATTATTGGTAATGTTGAAGTTTTCTCGGGAATGATCACTTCTTCAGCCATAAATTTTACTGAATATATTAGATTTCAATCGTTAGCATTATTGGGTAACGCCATTGGCGGAGCGTTTTTCGTTGCTTTATTAAAATATAGGGCTTTCGTTTATAATGTAGATGTAAATTAAAAAGTACCCACTACTCCAATACGATTACCACCAAATTGAAGTCGCCAAGAAATTTTATTACGCTTTTCTTTATAGGCAGGATCGCTACTCATTTCTCGGTCTAAATATTTATCTATAGAATCTACTACTACAACAGTTAATACGGTACTAAGTGCAATATCGGTAAGCCAATGTGCCTCTGCCCAAAGTCTTGAAACAGGTGAAACCATACCGCCTGCAATTAATGCTCCTTTTACCCAAATATTGTCGAATTGTTTAGATAAAGCATAAAAGGTTGTAAAAGATAAAATGGTATGCCCTGAAGGAAATGAATGATAACCACCTTCTTTACTAAATGGTCTAAATGTGGCTTTACCACCGGTGTTAGGTCTAGCTCTTCCTGTTGCAGTTTTACTTATCGTTTGTATTAAACCGGCAGCACTCGCAGAAGAGATCATTAAAATACCCGTTTTTCTTAACTTTTTACTTTTAGTGAATAAACCTGTTAGGTAAATCGCAGTATTTACTCCGTAGTTATTTTGAGGACTTCCAAAATACCATCCAAAATCTTTTACTACACCTGGTATATCTTCATTTTGTTCAGCAAAATAATCGTGAGCATCTTCGTCTATAATATTTAAACCAGCTGTACCAATAGCAACACTAGCTGCAATGGCCCAATCGTCTTGATCCCACTTAAAAGGTGAAGTATAAACTTGCTTAAAACCACCCCACATAAGTCCGGCATCGTTTTTAGCGAGATCCCATGTGGTAATTTTTTCTTCTGAAGGAATTGCTAACGTATCTATTTGACAAAAAAATAAATTAACGCTAAAACAAACTAATAATAAGCTTAGGGTAATCTTATGCATACTTTTTTATAGCAAAACAAAACTATTTAATGCTTATACCGATAAAATTTAATTAAAATTTCACATTTAAGGAAAGTTAATTTCTAATAAATTAATTTAATATTGACTCAAAAACCTGATAATATGAACAAAATTTTATTTACCCTCGCAATCTTATTAAATTTTAGCTTAAGTTTTGGTCAAGTAGCCATTGGTACGACTAGCCCGGATGACGGATCTGCATTTCAGATCGATAGTAATGTAGGAGCATTTGTGCCTCCTAGAATGACTCAAACCGAGATTAATAATATTCCAACTCCGCTAGAAGGTGCTATCGTATTTAATACAACATTACAATCGCTTTATACCTTTAACGGTACAGAGTGGCAAACTTTTGTTAGAACTTTACCTTCTATACTTATGGATAGAGGTCAAAATGGAGTTTTTACATTGGCAGTAGATACTTATTATCAATTTCCGGTAACTAGCTCAAACATAACTTATGTGGACAGTGATTATTTTACTTATGTAAGTACAGGAAAAATTAGAGTTCTACAAGCTGGAATTTATAATATAACTGCAGGAATTTCTTCTAGTAATCTACCGGCAGGAGAAAGAAAATATGTAATTGGTGTTTATAAAAATAACACACTCGTTGGCTATTTAAACAGAGGTGTTGTAGACTTACCCGAAGCAGATTTTTGGGGAGTTTCTGGAGCTTTCACCGGAAGTTTTGCAGCCAACGACGAAATTGATTTGCGATATGTTTTAAATAGAGATTCAACATCTTCAACTAATCAAACTGCTCCAATCAGATTTGTAAATTTAAGTATTACAAAATTGAATTAACTTTTTCTAAAAAGGATAACCAATTGCAAAATTCAGGACCGGTGAATCATATTCGAATTCGAATGATTTAGCCGGTCTTTTTATAGGTGATGCAAGGTCAAAACGAATTACAAAACCTTGAATATCTACTCTCACTCCTATTCCACTACCGATACCTAATTCATTAGCAAAATTAGAACTAAACTTACCTCCCGGTAAAGCATCATTTTCTCTTAATAACCAAACATTTCCCGCATCGGTAAATATTGCTCCGTTCACATAATTAAATAACGGAAATCTATATTCTAAATTAGCTTCTAATCGTATATCTCCTGCTCTGTCAAAATAAGCATTATAACTAGTTTCATCAGTGGGTTGGTAACTTCCCGGACCTAAACCTCTAATTCTAAAAGCACGAACACTGTAAGGACCTCCAGAAAAATATTGTTTCACAAAAGGTAAAGATTCAGAATTTCCGTAAGAATAACCTAAGCCTCCGAAAAGTCTCGCTACCAAAACTTGCCCATCGTCATTCAATTTGTAATGATAACGTACATCTATATCGCCTTTAGCATATTGAGCATATTGCAATCCTAAAAATTTATTGACAGAATTACCATCATCATCTGTACCCGATTGATCAAAAAGGCTTACTGTATTGCCGGCAATATCAAAATTAAAGTTGAAATATAATGCTCCCTGTCGGTAACTATCTACTAATTCATTATACGTAAATCCATAAGTTAAACCTGCAATAAATTGCTGATCAAAACTTCTTCTTAAAAAAGGATTATCGGTTAAAATAGCTTCAAATTCATCGGTAACATTGCCTAATTTCACATAGTTAATGTTGAGCGGATTTAGTTGATGGGTTACATAGCGATTCGCCTTCCAAATGTAACCAAACGAAGCACTATAAGAATTTAAACTGTAAAGTTGACTTCTATTTAAGTAATCTATTCCTAACTTAATTTCTGTTTGTGGAATGCTATATTTAAAACGTTTATTTACATCTACAATAGGAAATAATAATCTTGGGAATCTTACAGAAGTTTCTAAACCTAACTGTAAACTACTTAAACCGGACTGTTCTCCGGAAGAAAACTGTTTTTCGTAAGCTACACTACCTCTAATATTTAGTTGTTCACCACCTCTAAACCAGTTTCTATTGGTATAGGTTAATCCCAATCCCGGACCGGCAAAATTATTAGACTTTGTTACACCTTGCAGTTCTGCTCGTAAAGAACGCTTTCGCATGGGTGAAAGCTCTATGATCGCATCTAAATGTCGAAAACCATTTTCATCGGGAATAGTATCATTTTCTTCATATCTTATATTTACAAATTTGTAAGTACCAATAGAAGATAATCTTCTACTGGTATATTTTGATAACATAGGATTGTAACGTTGCCCAGGTTTTAAAAGAATATAAGGTGATAAACGTTTCGGTTTAAAAAATTCTTTTGTTTGAATAAAATCTAAACTATCTAAACTTACGGTATCTTTTTCTTGGTCTTGTGTTTCTACAGATTCGTAAGGATAAACATCTACATCATCAATAATATAAGGTACTTTAGACTTATCGGGTACATTATCTTTCAACCGAAGATATAAGTCAAATTTTCTATTTTCATAGGCGTTAGTATCTGCTTCAAACAATAAAAAATTACCATTAAAATTATAATAACCTTCCTGCTTTAAATATTCATCGATACGTTCTCTTTCAGCTTTAAAACTCGAAAGATCAAAACACATTCCTTGTTTTATATCCGAATTTTCTTCTGCGATTACTGTTTCTAATTTCTGAAGCAATTCTAAACTATCGATAGCCTTTAAACTATCTTTTTCTAACTTAAAGCTTTCTAAAACGTAAGGCTTTTTTAAAGTTACTTTATAGTTCACTTTAGCTGTTCTTGCGGAAGTATCTATACTAGAATTAGATTGTATAACACTATAAAAGAAACCGTTATTTTCTAAACGGTTATTAATTAACTCTTCGGTTTCAGAAAGTTCTACATCAGAAAAATAAACCGGCTCCTCTCCTATTTTTTTATTAAAAAACTTATTAAGTAAACCCGGCTTTTCACGTTGAGCTTTGTAATGAAAATACAAACCGGGATACATACCTAAAAATCTTGAATTTGGTTCCGGGTAAAGTACGGCTTGGGTTTCTTCTTTTACTTCTTTGTAATTTTTTTGAAGACTGGTATCTATATATTTAATGTTAGCACCACGATATAAATACTCATCTTCAGGAATATATTTTTCAACGCTGCAAGCGTAAAATAATAACGACAATACGATAGCCGTTAAATAAGATATTATTTTTAGGTTTTTGTTCATTTAGTTTTCTTCTTCTTCAACTGCATCTTTATTTGCCTCTTCTTCAGCTTTCTTTTTCTTTTCTTCGCGTTTGGCTTGCTTTTCTTCTTGTGCTATTTCTGAAGCTGTCTTTTTAAATAATTCATTAAACTTATTAAATTCACGCATAAAGATTAGAGCGACACCGTTTACAAATACTTGCCCGTCGATGATATTCTCATACTGACTTTTTCTGAAGCCTCTTATACGCCAACGACCATCTTCGGTAAGTAAATATTCTATACTCACATTCCCAATGACAGGATTAGCTTCGCCCGGTCTATTTTCTCCTTGCACACCTATCTCGCTTCCCGCTTGTACCACTAAACGATCATTTAATAATTTTTTACGGGCACTAACATTTAAATCAGTTCGATCTTGTGGAGCACTACCTTGATAATCGGTATAACTGTTTAGACCAAAACTTAACTCGATACCTGTATTTCCTGTTAAACGATCTGAAAACACATTCAATTGATCTGACAAGGCTTGATTTAAATTATCTCTGGCAACCGTAGCCGCACCACCTTGACTACCATCTGCTCCCTGTTCTGGGTAGAATCGATTAAGTACTAATAATGAAAAAACCTGTTTGTTTAATTGATCTTCTTGTTGATTAAGTTGTCTTACTCGACCATAAACAGTTCCGCCGATAGCGCCTTGTTCATCTTCTGGCATATCTAAACCAAAATTTAAACGCGGTTGCATTAATTCTCCATCAACATTTAAATACACTAAAAATGGTAGTTTTTGTCGATATCGCCCAACTTCGGTTGCAGAAGTTCCCGAAATTTGACTCGACATTAATGATACCGCAGAAGTTTCAACCTCATAAATCGCGCGAACATCGAGATTTGCATTCATCGGGTCACCCGTCCACGTAATTGTACTTCCTTCAGCAATATTAAATTTACGCTTAACCAGATTATACAAATTCATCTCATAATGACCGTCATTTACTTCATACCTACCGGTAAGAGTTGTTCTTCCATTTCTTTCAATATTAAATCTTAGATCGCCTTCACCTATTAATTGCAAATTATCACCGGTTCTTTCATTTAAAATCACATTTACCGTAGCTCCCGGTTGTACGGTTAACTTCGAGGTAAGTTCAATACCGGTTAAAATAGCAGAAGCCCCATCATTTTCATTTCTAGTTAAAATAGCATCGGAGTTTTCTTTATTTACAAAAACCACTACGCCATCTCGTTCGGTCACACCTACTTGAGAAGGTGGCACCACGTAAGTAACATTGGTATTTTTATTGACGGTAAGATCTACATCGAGTTTTGGGAAACTTAATTTTCCGCCGAGACTGGCATTCACATCAAAAATTGCTTTACCGTAATATAGATCGTTATCTTCTTTGGTAGAATTTAAAGCTTGAAAATTGTTCGCTCTAATTTGCAGATCAAAAGCAGGATCAATCATACTTTTTTGTGTTGAAACATTTCCTTTGACCACAAACTCATTCTTATTCTCATCTAATATGGAGAATTTAGAAAAATTAATTCCGTTGTTATTAATCTTAATAGTTTCATTACTAATGGAAAATTCAGAATTTAATTTACTAACCACGAAATTGGTATTATTAAACTTAAACTCCCCTGAATATTGTGGTTCTAGAGTTGTGCCTGTGATCGAAACATTTCCGCTTAAATATCCTTTAGATTCTTCTAGTTCTTCCGGTATAAATTGCTGAATAATTGGCAATCCTAATTTTTGTAAATCTAGATTAAGATCGATGTTGGCTGCAGCTTCATCGGCTATATAATCGCCTTTTAAGGCTAAGTCTATTTCGCTACCTTGTAAACCTAAATTAAAATCGTAGTTACTGCCTCCCTTAGATTTTGCATCGATAGATAATTCACCCAAAGCAATTTCGGTGATTTTAAAATCTTGAATTTTTAGATCGGCGATCATCCCCAGATCTTCAAAAGGATTTACCAAAATAAAATCACCCTGAACGATACCCGAGGATAAATATTCATCTGGATTAAAATACCCTAATAAAGTTGAAAGCTTAAAATTTTGAAGCGTGATCCCAAAATGCTCTTCTTCTACCTTAAAATTATTATTAAACGCTACCTCTTGATTATTTCTGTTGAAAGAAAAGTTATTGAAGACAATAGTTTTATCTTCAAATATTACTGAATTATCAATCGGTGTTTGCCAAGGATTTTTATTGAGAATTAAATCTTGTGGATCTATAGAAAATTGAACCCAATCATTATTACTTGTAATTTTACTCGAAATATGATAAAGCTGCTGCTGATCTTTTTCTGAATTAAAATCTAATTGAAGCGTATCTCGTGTTAAATGACCTTCAAAATAGGTTTTTTCGATCGCTAAAGGTCCGGCTTCAATACCAGAAAATCCAAAAGTAAAGTCGGCTTTCTCTGCTGTAGAATTTAATTTTAGCTGTAAACTATCTAAGCTATTCTCATTATATTTTACGTAGGGTAAATTAAAATCTGCAGTAAGTTTTTCTTCAGCTTCGCTAAAATCCATTTTAATATGAATACTATCCATTTCTTCAATACCATCTACAAAAACTTCAGAAATAATAGGTCGATCGGTAATACTTGTCTCAAAAAATAAATTCACGGGTTTTTGTAGCGAATCGCGAGGTTCTGGCTCTTTGAAATAATGAGCTGCGTGGCGTTGTAAAGCTTTTATAAACTGCGTGGGATTGGCGTTAGAATGTAATTTTGCTTGAATAAAACCACCATTTAAAGTTACTGCCGTACTATCTTCTGCAATTCTGGTATGTATATCTAAATCTCCAATATAATAAGGCTGATCGTCGTAAACTGTGATCGCTTCATCAACTTTAGCATCGACACTAAACGCATCTTTTTCTCCTTGATAAGTACCATTTAGCATTAATTTACCACGAATTTGCTTTTGTGTAAATCCAAGCGCATATAGATCTATCCCTTGTAGATCGAGTTTAAAATCTGCTTTGGGAGCAACACTATCTAAAGTTACTTGCGCATCTAAATTAAGATTCACATTATTATCTTTAAAGGCTGCTGTAACGTCACCGCTACCATTTTTTATATTTCCTTCAAGTTTTAGATCAGAAAGGTCGTATTCATTATAAGTAAGTTGAGAAAACTTTGTTTTAAGTTGAGCATCTAATGTATTTATAGAACTTCCGCTACCGTTGATAGAAATTTCTGCTGAAATTTTTCCTAAGCTTTCATTTTGTAATAGCGTACCTAAATCGAGTTCAACGGTGTTTACATCTGCATCGAATGTAAGTTGATCTTTATTAGAATAATTACCTACAACCGCTACCCGACCTTCAGGCATTTTTAAAGATAGATCTGCAGTGAGTTGATCTAAACCTCCTTTTGCATTACCGGTAAGTTGTAATTGCTGCGGAATCGAAATTCCTAAATCTTTTTCGTTCACAAACTGAACTAGATCTTTTTTGATCGATGAAATATTTATTTCTTGTAGATCTAATTGAAGATTATCGAGATCGATTAATTGAGCTAAATAACCTTTTGCTTTGATTTTTGTAGTGTTTCCCCAGTTTAAATTGAAATTTTGAAGCTGTAATTTTGAAGTATTACCCGTCGCATATAAATTACCGGTAATTGGTTTTTGCTGAAGCTTACGCAAATATTCATTCTTTTTTAACTCCGGATTAAATTTAAACAGATCGTTTACTTGAAGATAAATTGAAGAAAGATTAGCTGTAAGTTGAGCGGTTTCATAATTTTCGATCACCTCTTGTAAACTTTCGTAATTGGCAGCTATATTCCCTGCTAATTGACTACTGCCTGTTTTTAATCTTAGATGAGTTATCTCTGCAGATTGATCATTTAGTTGAAGCTCAAAGTTAAACTCATTAAGATCAAAATTGCTCACATTCTCTTGAAAGGTAAGTTCTGTAAGTTTAATTTTTGCTTTAATATCTTTAGATAGATATACATCTTTAGCTTTAAAATTGAAATTACTTAACTGTATGTTTTGCGCATTAAATTGACTGTCAATAGGTTTTTTATTGCCTTGCTGATATAAAATATCGTTATTTTCCAGTTCGATCTTTGCTACACGAATTTGCCAATCGGGCCAAAATTCACTAATGCTTTGTGTTGTTGAATCTTTATCGGAATCTTCAGAAATATTCGTTTCTGTTTCAGGGATTTGCAGTTGAACTAAAGAATTTTTCAAATTTATGGTCGTAAATTCTATAGTTTGTTCTTGCAGATCAAGCAATGGCATTTCAGCATAAAAATTTTCAAGATCTCCTTTGAATGAAAGTTCTTGCGGAACAGAGGTAAAGTTTGCTTTTACCTTATTTAAAGTAAATTCATCTACACGAAATTTTGGTAAAACTGTTTGCGTAGTATCTTCTGAAGGTACAATTTTAGTTTGAACGATATTGGCTGTGGTATTTTCTAATATAAATTCTGAGGCTTCAAAATTCATTTGCTCTAAATCAAAATTTTCTCCACTATAAAGTAGTTTCCCCAGATCAACTTCAGCATCAATACCGGTTACGGCGTCTTTGTAGTTTACCTTAAATTGTGATAAATCTATATCTCCAATGGCTATTTCCATAGGTTGGCTCTCTGCCGGTGTCTGTGTTTGCGTCGTGTCGCTAGTAGCTAAAGCGTCAATCAAAAATTGATAATTAAAGCCTGATATAGAATCTTTTCTAACAATGTTTGCTTTTAAGCCTTGCCACTCTAAATAATCTACACTAAAAGAATTGCCTTTAATTATCGGCCAAATAGGTATATCTGCTTGCAACGCTTTCGAGTAAATTAATGTGTCTCCCTTTTGATCTTCCAGATATAAGCCCTCTAAAGATATATCTCCGGAAAACGTAATAAAAAGTTTATCGATACGTACTTCTGTATTGGTTTTGTTAGAAATGTAGTTGGTAAGTTTATTTACAATGATATTTTGCCCCCAAGGACTTCGAATAAAAAGAACAAGTAAAATAAAAATAAGAAGCAAGATGAGTATTATTCTTGCAAAGATCTTCAACACTTTTTTTAAGCGTTTTTTATTTTTATGGGTAGTGGTTTTCTTATTCACAAATTACTTCTACTAAAACCATAGCAAGATAAAGTGAAGAACTATTGAAATGAAAGTTTTCGTGTTGAAGTTTAGTTAAAATTTAAAAATGAAAGACTGCTATAAACAAATTTACCCCACGTACCTGTTTAAACCAAAACAACAAATCCTGCAGCGGTTTGTTGTGAATTATACAACCAGTATAAAACGGCTAGCAGCCTTTCAATTAAGGTTAATGTCTTAACCCAAAACCCTAAAACAAAGATATATTATGTTTGCATAGCATCCTTACGGGTTTCCGTAAAAAAGCATAATAAATTTCTTAAAATACTAAATTATGCCAAGGTCTTTTGCCTTAGCTACTAGGTTGGTGGTGTTTTTTGCCTTAAAGAAATTCTTTAGATTATTTATTCTTTTTTCAACAGAACTGGTACTCGACGGACTTATATTATGTTCTTTAAAATGCTTAGAAATTTCAGATTGGTGATTACCGGCTTCTAATAATTCTAATATCTGTATATCATAAGTTGTAAGTTCGTGTTCCTGGGTATTTTCAAAAAGATCTCCTAAAGATTTTGAATAATACTTCTCATTTTTTTGAAGTGCTTTAATAGCTTTTTCAAGATCTTTTTGATCGTTTCTGCCTTTGCAAACGAAGGCATCTATATTTAAAAAATTGAAAAACTTCTTAATTTTATCTCTTCTGTCTTCGATTGAAAATATTAAGATCTTAATCGAAATTTTATCTTCAAGAAGTTTTTTTATCAAATCTTCTCCCGATACTAATTTTACTTCTCGATGGTCTTTTGCAAAAGATAGATCTGTAATTAATAAATCATAAGGTTCTCCTCTACTTTCGGCATTCTTTATCTGTAAATAGGCATCATCACAATATTGAACAAATTCTGTTTTATCTACATTAAATTTAGATAAAACCGTTTCTAAACCCTGATGCAAACTTTTAATATCTTCAGCAATAATAATCCTATCCATAATCTCTTTCTATTTGAGATGAAACTTGATGAAAATTTTAGACCCTTTCTCTAAATTCTCAAATACGATTTCTCCGTCTAATTCTTTAATTCTCGATTGTATGTTTTGCAAACCGTTAGCAAATGTTTCAGAATCTATATCAAAACCTTTACCATTATCTTTATAATTTATTTGTAGAGCGCTGTCTGTCTTTTCAAATGAAATAAGCACCACGTTAGCATTGCTATGCTTCTTCATATTCGTAAGTAATTCTTGTAAAATTCTATAAATATTCAGTTTTAAATTACTTGGAAAATTTTTCCATAATTCTTCAGAAGAATTTTGAACCAGCACATTAGCTTTATTACTTTTAAAAGAGCTTAATAAGCTCAACAAGTTATGATGAAAATTTTGAAGTAACGCAGAACTATCAAACTCTCGAGAAATATTTCTACTTCTTAGATAGATATATTCTAAATGATCTAAAGTCTCGTTAAATGATGATAGTTTTTGATGTTCAATTTTATTCATTAGCGTATAAACTTCATTGGCAACTTCGTCGTGTACGCGTTTAGAAAGCTTATTTTCGGTATTGTAAATAGCTAGGTTTCTATTCTTTTCATTTTTCTTTTTATTAATGTAAAATCCTAGAATTGTGAGAATGATTACGAAAATTATAATGGCGATAATTATTGAATGTCGCGAATTTTCTTTCTCGATCTCAAGCTCCTTTTGCGCATTATCTTTTTCTAATTTTAAGATCTGCTGCTCTTTTAGCTCACTATCATACCTAATTTTAGCAAACTGGTTGGTTGCATTATTTCTTGCATCGATCAAACTATCGTTTAGATGAAGGTATTTCTGCAAATAGAGATCTTCATCTCGGTCTCCACTCAATGCCAAGATCTTGTACATTTCTAATCGGTCATCTACCGTAGGTACTAATTCTAAAGCTTTTTTTGCATTTTCTGCTGCCTTTACAACATTTTTATCTTGATAATAATCTGCCAAATGCAAAAATGTTGCGTAACGTTCTAGGTAATTACTTTTTTCTATAAGATCTTGAGACTGAATAATTTCATCTAAACCAGAAATATCACCCGACTTTAATTTTGCATAACCCAAATTGTCTAAGCCTCTTGCTCTTTTGATCACGGAGCTGTTAACAATAGAATCCTGAAGTAAATTTCTAAACAGCTCGATACTCTCGTCGTACTTACCTGCTTGCAACAAAAACATTCCTTTATTATTGAGCAACGTGGGCTCTATATGATCGTAATCGTTAATTACAATAGATTTATCTATCCAGTTTAAGGCAAATGAATAATCTTTTTGGTTTGAAGAACTTAGTGCCAATAAATTATAACCGGTTATCAAAAAACGTTCATTTTCTTCTTTATTTAAGTCTAAATAATTTAACGCTTCAATTTGTGCATTTTGGCTACCTACAAAATCACCTAATTGATTTTGTACACTTGCCATTCTTATCATCGATTTAGCGATATTTAAACTGTCGTTTAATTCTAAGTAAAGATTTTTGGCGTTGTTATAATGCAAATAGGCTTTACGAAAACCATAGCGCTTACCAAAAAAATGCATACCTATTAAGTAATTGGCTTCGGCTAAATTTTCCTTTAGAGAAGATCTTTCGGCAAAATCGTATAAAGTATCTAAATAAGGTTCTACTTCCTCTTTAGGTAAACTGTCATTTAAAATAGGATATTTATAGTAATAAGCTTTATAAGCTTTATCGAAATCTTTACGTTGAAAAAATTTTTGAATTATAGAATCTAACTGTTCTAAAGAATAAGACTGAAAAATTGAATCTTGTTCTACTTGAACTGTTTCTGATTTTTGAAAATTAGCAGGTTCATTTTCGCGACAACTTCCCATTAAAAAAATGAAAAGCAAAACAATAAGAAATCTAATCGAGAAAATTTTAAAAGTTGCCAAAAAAGATAAGTTTGCAGTAATTTTTGTAAAAATAACAGTAATGAATAAGAAATTCAAAATTGTTTCTAAAAAATAATGCCAAAATGTTATAATGAGTTAAAATTCAAAATACTTAATTTTTTTTTTTGAAAATTGAAACGTTAAAACTAAACCCATTTTAATTTATATGAAAAAACTACTCGGTTTTCAATGGCTATTATTATTGCTTTTTTTAGGAACTTCAATTTCTTCGGTTGCTCAAAAATCAACTAGTAAAGAAGTTTCTAAAACATTGTTTTTCACCGCAAATACAGGTTTTAAGAAAAAATCTGCTTCCAAAGAAGTTTTAGAGGCTATTACAAAAGCATCTCAAAATTCTGAAAATGCATCCTTTATTTTAATCGGTAATCTTACTCCTAAAGGCGGTTTTGCTCAACGTGATCAAGATGAAAAAAGAGATGAAATTAAAACTTATTTAAAAGAAGAACTGTTAAATCCTTTAGCAGATTTTAATGGTAATCTAATTTTTGGTCCCGGTGTAAACGAATGGAATAAAGAAGGACACGAAAACATCGACGATATGGAGTCTTTTTTACAAGATAATAGTAATTCTGACTTTTGGCCTAATGATGGTTGCGCCAGTGAAAATGAAACTTTAAGTGATGAAGTAGAATTAATCATGGTAGATTCTGAATGGTTTTTAGAAGATTGGAACGAGCATCCTTACATCAATAACAAATGTGATATTAAAACTCGTGAGCAATTTTTTATAGAGTTTAAAGACGATATTAAAGATGCGCAAGGTAAAACTGTAGTCGTCGTTGTACATCACCCAATTATGTCTTCTACCAAGTTAGGATTATTCGAAAAAATGGGAGGTTTTACCTCTCAGTCTTACTATAGTGTAGAACGTCAAGAATTAGCAGGCAGAATGGAAACGCTCGCCAGTCAGTTTGAAGATGTAATTTTTTGTATCGGGTCACGATAAAAATTTACAATTCTTAGAAGATGATGGTATTCCGCAAATTATCAGCGGTGCAGCGGTTACAAATACAAAAAAAGCTAAAAAAGATGAAGACGATCATATCGCTTCAACAGATATTGGATATGCAAAACTTACCGTTTTTAAAGATGGAAGCTCTAAAGTAGAATTTTATAGTGTTGCCAACGGCAATTCAACAAAAATTGGTGAGCATCAAATTAAACGAGAGCGTATTTCTGAAGATGAAGTAAGCTACCATTCTAAAAATGAATATGGTCAAACGTATAAAGCCTCGGTATATTCTAAAGAAGAAACCGATAAAAGCGGACTTTATAAATGGTTCTGGGGAGATCATTATAGAAATGTGTACAGCAAAGATATCGAAGTACCGGTTCTATTTATAGATACCTTAGCAGGTAATCCTGTTGCTGTTCGTGAAGGTGGCGGGCATCAATCCAGATCCTTAAGAATTAAAGGTGACGATGATCACGAATACACCTTACGTGAAGTAAGAAAAAGTGCCTTGCGCTTTTTACAATCATTCATTAAAGATCACTATGTACGTGATTATATGAAAGAAACAATTGCTGAAGATTTAGTTTCAGACTTTTATACAACAGCACATCCTTACGCTCCTTTTGCGGTGAACGATCTCTTAGAAGCGATCGATATTTACCACGCAAATCCAAAGATCTACTATGTACCAAAACAAGAAAATTTAGGTATTTATAACGAAGATTATGGCGATAAACTTTATATGTTAGAAGAACACGTGGGAGATGAAAATAAAAGTTTTAAAGATTTTGGAGATGCAGATGATATTTTAAGTACTGCAGATATGTTATTAGAACAAAGAGAGTCTAAAGACATACAAATTGATGAGGCGGTTTTTATAAGAGCTCGAATAATGGATATGCTTTTAGGAGATTGGGATCGTCACAACGACCAATGGCGTTGGGCAGAGTTTGAGCAAGGTGACGATCAGAAAGTTTACAAGGCTATCCCTCGAGATAGAGATCAGGCGTTTTCGAAATACGATGGTTTAGCAGTTTCTTTATTAAAATTCGGAGCTCCAGATTTTAGACCCATGCAGAGTTTTGGTCCGGACATTAAGAGCGTGAAATGGTTAAACCGCGATGGTTATGTTTTAGACAAAGCTTTTATTAATGGCGCTACTTGGGAAGAATGGAAAGAACAAGCAAAGTACATTCAAAATAACTTAACAGATAGTAAAATAGATGCTGCTTTTGCAGCTTTACCGGAAGATGTTCAGGATGAAACCATAGAGCAGATTAAAAAAGACCTAAAAGCCAGAAGAAGTAATATTGTAGATATTGCAAAACGTTACTATACCTATCAAAAAAAGTTTGAAACTGTGATCGGTACAGAAGATGATGATCAATTTGTGATCACTAGAAAAGAAGATGGACTCACACAAATTCAAATTTTAGATGAAGATGACAAAGTGGTTTTCGATGAAACTTATACTAAAGATGAAACCAACGAGATCTGGATTTACGGTTTAGATGGTGATGATGAATTTAAAGTTGATGGTGACGGAAATAATTATATAAGATTAAACATTTTAGGAGGTGAAGAAAATGATATTTACGATTTTCAAAACACTCGAAAAACAAAACTTTATGATTATAGATCGAAAGATAATACCATTAAAAATGCAGGTAAAAAATGGTTAGTTGACTCTTATGAAATTAATACCTACGATCCAGATAAGAGAAAATACGATCAAAATGTTTTATTACCAAGTATTGCATTCGATCCCGATGCAGGTTTTCAAATTGGTATAAAAGACACTTATACAAAATATGGTTTAACCAACAATCCTTTTAAGGCACAACATACTTTCGATGCAAGATATTATGCTGCAACTCAAGGGTTTTCTTTTGATTATTATGGAGAATTTGCGAATATTTTTCATAATTGGAATTTAGGTATCGATGCGAAATTCACAAGTCCAACTTATGCTATTAACTATTTTGGTCCTGGTAACGGTACTAATTATGATGAAGACGATGTAACGATGGATTATAACCGAGTTGGAGTAAGCCAATGGAGTGTTGCTCCATCTTTAATTTGGAGACATAATTTAGGTTATAATATCTACATTAAACCTTCTATAGAATCTTACGAGGTAGACTATAATGCAAATGAAGTTACGGGATTCTATTTTGATGAAGATAACGATCTCTTCGAAAATCAATTATATGCCGGTGCAGAAGTTGGTTTTCAATATAAAAATAAACCTGGGCAAATGTCGTTTATTCGTCGCGGTATGGAGTTTAAATTAATAGGTGGTTACAAAACCAATATCGATGATTATAACAACAAATTTGGTTATGTAGAACCAACCATTTCTTTCGATTATCCCTTACACGAAAGTGGTATTGCAGTGTTGGCCACAAAATTAAACGGTAAAGCAATTTTTGGAGATGAATATGAATTTTATCACGGAGCAACGATTGGTGGTAACACAAGTTTAAGAGGTTACCGTTACGAACGTTTTAATGGTAAATATGCTTACTATCAAACTACAGATTTACGTGTTGGTCTTACAAAATTCAGAACTAATTTTGTACCTATTAGATTAGGGGTAACTGTCGGATTTGACTATGGTCGTGTTTGGTTAGATAATGAAGATAATGACGAGTGGCATAATAGTTTTGGTGGTTCTGTTTTTGTAAACGGTTTTCAAGCATTTACCGGTAACTTAGGCTTATATCATAGTGAAGATGGTAATCGTGTGATCTTTACCTTAGGATTTAAGTTCTAATCTCAACTATAAAAATTTTCAAAAGCGTGAATTTAGATTCACGCTTTTTTTATGCATTAACTTTCTGCGGAAATTTCAACTGAATTTTCCATCTAATCAACTCATAATCCTTAAATTTGAATTGGCTTTAGGGGTATTCTGTAAAGAATTGAGAGAGTCCCTTTGAACCTGATTCGGTTAACACCGTCGTAGGGAAAAGTTTAGAATTAAAGTTTCTTCTTGTTCTAGAAGAATTCGTCCTTCAGCCATTTATAATTTTAAAAACTTAAATGATGAAAGACCTTCTTTGGAAAAATATCACGCAACTTCGAGAACAATCTCCCCTAGTTCATAGCATTACCAATTATGTGGTGATGAATAACACAGCAAACGCTCTATTAGCAGCCGGAGCCTCACCAATTATGGCGCACGCACATCCAGAAATGGAAGATATGATGAAGATCTGCCAAGCCTTAGTGGTAAACATCGGTACGCTTGATGAATATTGGGTTACTT
The DNA here is from genome assembly GCA_012964435.1 of Mesonia sp. Taxonomy (GTDB): domain Bacteria; phylum Bacteroidota; class Bacteroidia; order Flavobacteriales; family Flavobacteriaceae; genus Mesonia. The sequence goes on from DTTX01000074.1 coordinate 63,040, forward strand.
CCATGAAAAAAGCCGCAACGCAAGCCAATCAACTTCAAAAACCTTGGGTGCTCGACCCTGTTGGCGCCGGAGCAACTCCTTATCGAGATGAAGTTTTAGCCGATTTATTAAAGCTGAAACCAACTATTATTAGAGGGAACGCTTCAGAAATTATGGCATTAGCAAAACACAACACCACGCCAACTAAAGGTGTAGATAGTTCTGCGGAAAGTAACGAAGCTGTAGCTGCTGCCAAATTCTTAGCTGAAGAATACCAAACAACTGTTTGTATTTCTGGAGAAACCGATATTATCTTGAATGATCAAAAAGAAATTCACCTTTCTAACGGAAATGCGTTAATGGCAAAAATCACCGGAATGGGTTGTTCTGCCACTGCATTGGTAGCGGCGTTTTCAGCATTTATTAAAGATAAAGCTGAAGCAGTAACTTCTGCAATGGCTTTACTTGGCATTGTGGGAGAATTAGCTGCAAAAGAAAGTAATGGACCGGGAAGTTTACAATTAAATATCTTAGATAAACTCTATAACCTCACTCAAGCTGAATTTTCAACTACTTTAAAAATTGAAGTAAAACGTGGTTAATTCATTTCCCTATAAATTATACTTGGTCATTTCTGAAGAAGCCTGCAAACACGGTCACTTTCTAAAAGTAGCTGAACAAGCGGTAAAAGGCGGCGTAGATCTAGTTCAATTACGAGAGAAAAATGCTTCCACAGAGAAATTTCAGCAGAAAGCTTTTCAGTTGAAAGAAATTTTAGATCGTTATCAAGTTCCGCTAATTATCAATGATAATCTAGAAGTTGCTAGGCAAGTTGAAGCATTTGGGATTCACGTTGGGACATCAGATATTCCTCCAACTCAAATTCGAAAACGCTGGGAAAACGTACAATGTTTAGGATATTCAATTGAAGATTTACAACAATTAAACTCTTTAGAAACCAAAACTGCCGATTATCTAGGTGTGAGTCCGGTTTTTAAAACCGATACCAAAACCGATACAATTATAGAATGGGGATTGTCGGGCATAGAAAAAATACGTTCGTTAACCGATAAACCCTTAGTAGCTATTGGAAATATGAATGTTGAAAATGCAAATGAAGTCATAAAAGCGGGAGCCGATTGTATTGCGGTGGTTTCAGCTATTTGCGCTGCTCAAAACCCTGCAAAAGCGGCAGAAAAATTAAGAAACGAAATTGAAAAATAATGAATTCTAAAAAATATACATATCCATCCGTTTTGACTATTGCAGGATTTGACGGAAGCGGCGGCGCAGGTATTCAGGCCGATATGAAAACCATTTCGGCTTTGGGTTGCTACGCTACTTCTGCCCTAACCGTCTTGCCGGTACAAAACACGACAGGAGTAAAGTCTATTTTCAGTATTCCGGAGAACGTAGTAGGTGAACAAATCGAAACGATCTTAGAAGATATTTTTCCAGATGCTGTAAAAATCGGGATGGTACATACTTCTGCATTAGTAAAAACTATTGTTGAAAAATTAAGCCACTACCCTAACCTACCAATCGTTTTCGATCCGGTAATGTTGGCAACAAGTGGTGATCATTTAATTGAAGATGAAACGATACAAAGTATTGTTCAGCAATTATTTCCTATAGCAAATGTGATCACGCCTAATCTTGATGAAGCTGCAATTTTAGCCGATATGAAAATTGAAACGGTGGAAGAAATGAAAATTGCAGGTAAAAAAATTATGGAACTAGGTTGTCAATCTGTTTTGCTGAAAGGCGGACATTTAAAATCTAAAAAATTAACCTCTTTATATTTTTCACCTAACGGAAACATCGAAAGTTTCGAATTCCCTAAATATGAAACCAACAACACGCACGGTTCGGGTTGTACACTTTCATCGGCAATTGCCTCGTATATAGCACAAGGAAAATCCTTATTGGAAGCAGTAAGTTTGGGACAAGAATATATTCATCAAGCCATTTACCACGGAAAAGATGTTGCCATAGGAAAAGGTAACGGACCGGTAAATCACTTTTTTAATCCGCAAAAACTCATCAAAAATGAAATGGACAGATAAATCTTGGAAATCTATTGAACCCATTTACCAAAAAATAATTGAAATGCCTTTTATAAAAGAGCTCCAAAACGGAACACTTCCGCTAGAAAAATTTCAATTTTATATGGGGCAAGATTCCTTTTACTTAGAAAATTTTGCCCGAAGCTTAGCCTTAATCGGTGCTCGAGCAGAACGCATAGATCACGCTTTAGATTTTATTCGATTTGCTGAAGGAGCGATAGTGGTTGAAAAAGCCTTACACGATTCTTATTTTCAGGAATTTGGTTTAGCGAATAGAGGAAATATTGAGCCGACAACGCATCATTATATTAATTTTCTGAAAAGTACTTCAGCTTTAGATCAGGTTGAGGTTGCAATGGCAGCAGTCTTACCTTGTTTTTGGATTTATCAAGAAGTGGGCGATTATATTTATAAAAATCAGTTGAAGGGAAATAATCCCTATCAAAAATGGATCGACACTTATGCCGGAGAAGAATTTGAAACTTTAGTGATCAAAGCAAAAGAAATTTGCGATTTGGTAGCAGAAAATTGCACCGAAACTCAACAACAAAAAATGACGTATGCATTTGTTGCTGCAAGCAGATTAGAATTTATGTTTTGGGATAGCGCTTATCGATTAAAGTATTGGGAAGTATAAAAAAAGGGAAGCAAAATTTGTTTCCCTTTCTCATAATAATTACTTATTAATTTTTTCGGTTATTTCCAAGGCTCGTTTTACTTGAGCGGCAATGGCTTGTTTTTGTTTCCCATCGAGGTCGCTTCCTCCTACTATACTAAATCCGTAAGGATTTCCTCCCGTTTCAAAAACTACAGGATCAGCATAACCCGGAGCAGCAATAATTGCTCCCCAATGCATCATCGTTTTATATAAAGATAGTAAAGTACCTTCTTGACCTCCGTGCGGATTAGCTGCACTCGTCATTCCTGTAACCACTTTATTTACTAATTTTCCGTTTTGCCAAAGTCCGCCGGTAGAATCTATTAAACTTTTAAATTGTGAAGGAGCATCACCATAGCGAGTAGGATAACTAAAAACAATCGCATCTGCCCAATCTAGATCGTCTACTTTCGCTGTTTCAATATCCTTTGTTTCTTGGTAATGATTATGCCAGTCTTCATTTTCTTTAATCACTTCTTCAGGAACTGTTTCTTCAACTCTTTTAAACCGAATATTTTCGACGCCTAGATCTTTAGCAGCAGTTTCTGCTTCTCGAGCTAATTTATAGTTTGTTCCTGTAGAACTGTAATAAATGATTGTTAGTTTTAAATTTTCCATAGTTAATTTTTATTTAAAGATATTTAAAACCAACTAATTAGAAATACTAACAACCTTTAAGGTTATGATAAAATTTAAAAGAGCTTACCTTTAAATTTATCAATAACATCTTTTCTTTTTTTTAAAGTTTCAGAAAGACTCTCTTTAAATTCTGAAGATACATTTTGTGATAGTAGATGTTCTATTTTGTTAACCTCATCTTCTAACATTTTAATTAATTTATGTATGTACTGTTCTGACAATGTTAGAAATTTTGGTTAATTAAAAGTTAATTTATAAAATTATATCAAAAACGACCATAATAGTATCGGTGAGATGCAATTATCTTTCGACGAATAGCATATTTCTTTCTATGAAACATTACATATTAATGTCGAACATTAATTAATTTAAAAATTGCTGAACCAGGATATGTAAACAAAAAAACCCTCTGGAAAATCAGAGGGTTTGAAATACTTATAAAATTTCTAAAATCACTTTTTATTCCTAATACCAAGTATACTTCCTAAAACTAATCCAACAAGCAGATATTCAGCTATTGGAGCAGCTGCAGCTTCGTCATTAATATCATCTTCAAAACTCGGTAATCCTTGAGCAAAACCACTATTTAAAATTCCAAATAAACAGATCACAGCTAAGGTTAATGCAAATTTTTTCATATTATCTCTTTATAAATTTAGATTGAAATTTTTTACCATCTTTTGCCGTTAGACTTAGAACATAAACTCCGTTTGCAAATGAAGATGTATTAATGGAAACTTGATTTATAGCATTTTCAAAATCTTTCTGATAAACTGTTTGTCCCAAAATATTTACAACTTTTATATTCATTTCATTTTGGATATCTTCAGGTAATACTACTTGTAATTGGTTTTCAACAGGATTAGGATATAGCTTAATACTTTGTGAAATATTAAAATCTTTATTATTTAAATTTTGCTCACCAAATACAATACTAAAGCGGTTGTAATCAATACTTGCATCAATTGATTCATCTACCTGAAAAAAGATTTGATTTGTTCCGCTAGTTAATAATACTTGAGTTTCTAAATAATTATCTTTTAGATAAACCTCTGTATTATCTAAATTTTGAACCTCAACTTCAAATACATAATTTGAGTATTTATAATTACTAGTAAACAACTGTAATTCTTCATCTTGTTGTGGTTCAGCTCTATATTCGATAGACAAATAGTTATCATCTTGTATTCTCGCTAAATTTTCATCTAAATTTCCCGGTTTAGTTGCATCGTGAATATCTACTTCAGAATTAAATTCGCTACCAAAATTTATTTTTAAACCGTCACTTGCTGTTTCTGCATTTGCAAATGCATCTTGAGTATATAATTTTATATGGATAGATTTGGAAGTATTTGCAGATCTAAATAAACTGGTAAATGAAGTAGGATCGGTTTCTTTTAAAGTTTCATTAAAAACAAGTTCGGGTGTGATCCCTTCTGTACCAGTTCTTACGAAAATTCCCTGCCAAGGTTGAATAAATCCATTTGCATCAGATCCGGATGTATTGCTTCCATCAGATAGATCTACGGTAACAAAGGCTCCTCTACCTCCCGGTTGACCTACTGTTGGACTACCTCCTAAAAATGGATCCCAAACATAATAGAAACCTGTATCGATATTAGTAGAATTTCTTAATAATAAGTCTACATTTACCGGACATTGGTAAGGATTACCTATAAAATTATAATCACCCGCAGTTGTTGTAAAATCTGTAAAAGTTAATTCTCCAACTCCTAATACTCCTTTTGCTCTTAATGTCGTAATTGTTGGTGGTGTAGCATTACTAGTTACGTCTATATCTCTACCTCCTCTAACCATTAATCTCCAAGGTTCTCCTATAGTAAGAGTGTTTGAGTTCGTATTTGTAATTGTAAACCAAGATTTAGTTTGGTTATCAAAACCGTACATAGATGGATTTCCTGAAGGTGAAAAGTCAAAACCATTTGTACCATCAGGGTCATCTATTACACCTGTAATATGTGTACCATAGCCCGGACTAGGATTATTATTGTAAGCTGAAGGATTTTCTTGCCAGTTCTCTCTAATAGATGTAGTCGTTTCTACAGGGCTACTTACAAATCTAAAAGCTCTACGAGGTTGAATATATCTTTCTACAGTTGCTTCACCGGTAACTATAGACCAATTTGGTAACGGACCTAAAACCCCGGTATTTGTTGCATCACTTACAAAAACTAGATCTCCATTAATAGTTAGATCACCATCTAATTGTAAAACGTTCTCTACATTTAGTGTAGCACCATTATCGATCGTTAAGTTATGTGCATCTAAATCTCCGGTTAAGGTCGTTGTTCCATTTACAATTGAAACATTATCTGTTAAGGTTGAAACACCTACCGGATTTTGTGGACTCCAACTTCCGTTTTCGTAAATATAAGCTAGACCTGTTGTAAAACTTACAGATACCCAATCACTAAAATTACCGTTACCACAATTTCGTCTTACGTAAAAATCATACGTTGTATTTGGAGTAAGACCTGTACCAGTTAAAACAGTAGTTGTCGGGCCAAAAGCAAAACCACTTGTTGATGCGTTTGGAGGGGTATCACCGTCGTTATATAGTAAAGCTTCCCACCCTGCTGGTTCATTTTCAAAATCCCAAGTAAATGATGCCTCGGTAGGACCAATATCAAAAGTAGTTACATCGTACGGGTTAGCACAATCTCCAATTCTACCGCTTATAGCATATAAATTAAATACTGCCTCGTCACCACTTGGTGATGTTCTTTCAATAATAATATTATCGACTACTTTACCCTCATTTGTGATAGAGATATTAAGATCAACTCTATAAAACCTAGGATTATTAGCAGGAGTTTCAACAAAATCTGTAGCTCGTTGTACACGACCAAACCCACCTTCAACAAACGGAGTACCATTAAACCAATCAGGAACTGTACCCGAAATTACTTCTGAAGTTCCATCGGTAAAATTGAATGTTACATCGATAGTAGGATTACCATTACCACCATTTACCAATAAATATAAATCTGAATAGGTAAAACTATCATTAAAAGTTATAGTTGCCGTTTGTGTATCAAACTCTCCAATTCTCAAAGAATTATTTTGATCAAACGGTTTTAATTGAAATTGAATATTAGTATTATTCTGATCTATTATAATACCATCTGAAGGTAAACCTACACCCGTAGCAGGATCACTAGAGTTAGCTTTCCAGTCTTCAGACATAAATACATAAGCTGCACTTGCATCTACCGTAGCTGTAGTAGAGTTTGCTGCCGGGCCAATACCATTAGCAATAACATCAGAATTGAAACCATTAAAATCTACTGTTACATAATCTCCTGTAACCTGAGCACTCGTATTTAAATACCCAAAAAAAGAAAAGACTAAAATAAAACTTAATTGTTTTAGATTAATGTGTGAAGTAATTTTTCCCATATTATAAATTTTTATTACAAAATTATTATGGGCGGCAAATCTAAATTTTTTTATTCGATAAACGGTAGGTAACCTTCGATAAATTGCAATTAAATATCGATAAATAAGTATAAAAAAAACCCTCTGAAAATCAGAGGGTTTGTAACTTATAAAGTGATCGCACCAGGATTCGAACCTGGGACCGCCTGCTTAGAAGGCAGGTGCTCTATCCAGCTGAGCTATGCGACCTTTTGCTTTGTAAGCGGTTGCAAATATATTAATACTTCTGAATAAAACAACACTAATTTCTTCAAAAAATAATGTTGATTTATTAATCAACTCATATTCAGAAAGAAAAAATTTAAAATTTATTTATATTTATTAATGTACACCGTTTTTCGATTTAAAAACTCTTTAATTCCGTAAGAAGATAGTTCTCTACCGTAGCCAGATTCTTTTGTACCTCCAAAAGGTAATCTAGGGTCGCTTTTTACCAAATCGTTCACAAAAACTGCTCCATCTTCAAACTGCGGAATTAAAGCTTTTGCACGCTCATAATCTTCCGTAAAAATGGAAACCCCTAACCCAAATACAGATCTATTTACCAAATCGATCGCTTCCATATCAGAATTAAATCGAGTAACCGCAATTAGAGGTCCAAAAGTTTCTTCTTTGAAAATAGGTGATTTTTTATCGACATTAATAACGATCGTCGGTTCAAAGTATGCTTTGTTTCTTTTACCCCCTAATACAACTTTAGCACCTTTTTTCTTCGATTTTTTTAACTGCTCTTCTAATTCTATCGCAAGGTCTTCACGAGCTAAAACACCAATATAAGTATCTTCATCCATCGGATCACCACTTTTTAATTCACGTACTTGAGTGATAAATTCTTCAACAAATTCTTCATAAATCGATTCTTGCACAATAAGACGTTTTCCAGCAATACAACTTTGTCCCGTATTTTGAAATCTTGCTTGCACGCAGGTTTTTACCGTTTCAGAAATGTTTGCATCTTCAAAAACCACTAAAGCATTACTTCCGCCTAATTCTAACACAGATTTTTTAATTTCTTCTCCGGCAATTGATGCTACAGAACTTCCTGCCGGTTTACTGCCGGTTAGCGTAACCGCTTTTACACGTTTATCTCGAATTACTTGCTCTACTTTTTTACTACCAATTATTAAATTTTGAAAACAGCCTTCAGGAAAACCTGCATTTAAGATTGCTTTTTCAATATTTTCTGCACAACGCATCACATTACTTGCGTGTTTTAATAAACCTACGTTACCGGCCATTAATGCGGGAGCAATAAAACGAAATACTTGCCAGAAAGGATAATTCCAAGGCATTACTGCTAAAATTACACCTAACGGATCGTAACGTACGTAAGATTCTTGAGCGTCTGTCTCGATTATTTCTTTTTGAAGCTGATCTTCAGCATTTTCTGCATAATATTTACATACCCAGGCACATTTTTCTATTTCTGCAATAGCTTGCGTAATGGGCTTTCCCATTTCTTTTGTAATGGCCGTGGCGTAATCTTTTTTATTGTTTTTAAGTTCGTCTGCTAATTTTAGCATGAGCTCCTTTCTTCTGCTGAATGAAGTATGCTTCCAATCTTGAAAAGTCTTATCTGCTTTCTTTATTTTTTTTGAAACATCTGATTTTGAATGAACTTTAAATTTTTCAATTTTTTCTCCGTTATATGGGTTAATCGATGTGAGCATATTATGTAGTATTTTCTTTGTATTAATTTCAACTATTCAAGATATAAAACCTACGAACGATAGTATTTTCAATTAAGACATATTTAACGAAGCCTACTGTTAACAACTAAGTGTATAAGTTTAAGACTATGGAAACTAAAGATGAATAGGATTACGTAAATTTATTAAAAATCACATACTTATGGATGTTCGAGATGAATACTTATTACAGATTAGACCGGAAATCCCTTCAGCAAAAATTTCAGCAAATATGTCGGCTGAAGAACATTTTCAAAATGCTACCCTACGACCGGTAATTAAGCTACAACACCACTTATTAATAGAAGCATTTAAAAATTATGCAAAGAAACATAAAAATGTGTTTTTTGAACTTTCTTTAGAAAGAAGATTAATTTATATCGATAACGCGATACATAAAGATCAAAAATTCAGAAATAGTCTTAAAGGAATGATCATTGGGCAATTTACTGTTAATGAATATCTTGAATACATAGAAAATTCTTCAGCATTAAATAAAAGAATGATGAATTTGGTTACGCAAAGAATCCAAGACAGCATTCAACTTTTAGAGCAAGATTATGTTTATTAAAAATGTACTATTTTTACTTTTATGAGAGTGAGAAGAAAGTATAAAAAGAAGCAGAAGGTTAAAAATACCTCTATAAATCAAATCCCGGGTCAGGTAACTTATGTTGGTAATAAAGTTACTGAAAATCCTACGGTTGAGATTATTAATTTTGATAAAGAAAAAGTTAATCGAGAAAACAGCAATCAAGTTGCCGATGCTTTTCATTACAAGAATAAAGATAGTATCACTTGGATCAATATTAATGGGTTAAACCATACCAATGAAATTGAAGAGTTGGGTAAACACTACAACCTTCACCCATTAATTATCGAAGATATCGTAAACACCCAACAACGACCAAAATTTGACGATTTTGATGATTATATTTTTGTGGTCGTTAAAATGCTATATCACGATGCTCAAAATGAATTTATAAGCGAACATCTAAGCATTGTTGCCGGTGAAGGATTTGTTCTTACCTTTCAAGAAGCCGACGGTGATGTTTTTGATGGAGTTCGTGAGCGAATTAATAACGCTAAAGGAAGAATGCGCAATAGCGGTTCAGATTATTTAATGTACGCTTTAATAGATGCGATCGTAGATAATTACTTTATTGTTATTGAAAATTTAAGCGATAAAATAGAATCTCTAGAAGATACCTTATTTACACAGGCTGTTGAAGATGATATGACGCACGAAATTCAAGATCTTAAACGCGAGGTGTTACGTATTAGAAAAGCAATTTATCCGCTTCGTGAAGTAATTAATCGTCTTGAAAATAGTGAACACCAGCTTATCGATGAAAAAACTCATAACTATCTGCGAGATCTTCAAGACCATATTACCCAAATTTCAGAAAATATTGAGATCTATCGAGAAATGATCTGGGGACTTATGGATATGTATATGACGACTATAAGTAATAAAATGAATGAGGTAATGAAAGTATTAACCATTATGGCAAGTATTTTTATACCGCTAACATTTATGGCCGGTATTTATGGAATGAATTTTGAATATATTCCTGAGCTTCAATTTAAATACGGGTACTTCTATCTCTGGGGAGCAATGCTTATTGTATTCTTCTTAATGATCTGGTATTTTAGAAGAAAAAAGTGGCTTTAACAAAAAAGTGAGGTTAGTAACCTCACTTTTTTGTTATTATTTAAAATTTAAATATTTAATTCTTTTCAAAAGTTAAGTAATCTGTACCGCCATTACCACCGCTAATATCGATTAACTCGATTTTTGAAGATGAATAAGAAAGAATATCCCAATCATCATTCAAATCTTCAAAATTATTAGATTCAGCAACATTAAAAAAGATATTAAAATCGAGATCACTATCATCCGGGCTATCGTCATCGCTATTACTATCGTTGGTTACACTCCAAGTTCCGGTTAATGTAGTTTCACTGTTTGTTGCGATTAAATCTCCGTTACTCGAAAACGTAAAGGTATAACCGGTAAAATGATTGATTTCATTTTCTCCGGAATCTATAAATTCTGTAATGATCCAATCTCCAGATTGAACATTATTAACAATTTCGTTAATAGTTTCAGAAGAATTACTGGAGCTAGAATCATCGTCTTCACTAGAACAAGCTGAAAAAACAATGAAACCAATAAAAATAATCGAAATTCTTAAGGAGGTACGTAAATTCATCATAATTTAATTTGAAGTTAATGATTAAATATAATGAATTATTTGTTTTTCTTTCTTTTTTGATGATCGATATAAATAAAAACTACGTAGATCACAATTCCTGCGCCGCCAATCCAATATAGACCGGTTTTGAGTGTTTCAATATTTTCAGCAAACAAGGCAATAGCAGTGGCTAGCGGAACGATACCTAACATTGTTGCGCTAATAAATTTTAGGTATTTCATTTTCACGCCACCGGCTAAAACACTAATGGCATCGTTCGATAAAAACGGAGAAATCCTGAATAAAACAATACTCCAAAACCCATAATTGCCAACCCAATATTTAAGTTTATCGAATGCCTTGTCGCTTATAAATTTATGCAGCGCTTTTTCACTCACGCCAATCCCTATCGAATAACCAATGGTTGAAGCTAAAAAAACTCCCGCTGAAGAAATTAAAATTGAAGGAATAGTACCATAAACCAAAGCAGCGGCGATCATAGGTAACCACGATGGGAAAATCACCAAGAACATTTGCAGTACAATAATTAAAATAATAGCGGCAATTCCCCAGCCTCCAAAACTTTTTATGGTAGAAGAAATTTGCTCTTGTTCTCCAGAAGTTAAGGCTTGCCATAAATCATTCATCGCATCTTGAAAATCGGGGTAAACAAAATATAAAATCACTAAACTAACGACTAACGTAAGTGTAAAATATAAAGAACTGTTTTTGGCAATATTGGCTGCTTTCAATTTTTGTTGAATTTTCTCGAAATTAACAAACCAAAAACGAAAATTTCCTAAATAAATATCAAATTAATCTTCTAATTGCACTTCATTTAAAATTAATCCCGAAGGTTGCGCAATGTGTTCGAGTTTAATTCTATTTTCTGCGTTTAGGGTTTGTTTGATAAAATCGAGATCGACCTCTCCTCTGCCCAAATCAAACAAAGCGCCCATCATTAACCTAATTTGGTATCGCTTAAAACCTTTTCCTTTAATTTTTAAAACGTAGCTTTTCTCAGGGAAAAAATTTGCGGTGTAAATATCATTTTCGCTAAGTTCACAAAAATCTATTTTTCCCTGCGTTATCGTTTCGGGTTTAGGTCGAAAGGCATACGACCAAAAATCGTGTTCTCCTTCAAACAATTTAGCGCCTTGCTGCATTAATTCAATATTTAATTCGTGCTTAAAATACGTCATAAACGGCGCAGCAAACGGATGAAACTTTTCATTAAAAGCGAAAAAATATAAATATTCTTTTTGCTTAGGATGATTAATAATGTTGAAATCTTTATTGGTTTCAGCAATACTCAAAGCACGAATATCTGGCGGAAGATTTTTATTGAAAAGCGGTAAAAATTCATCCAGATCAAGCGGACTTTCATCTACAAAAAGTTCTACATAAGTTTGGTTTACAGATACTTTTGCATCGGTTCTACCGGAAGCTAATAACTTAAAATTCTTTCTTCCCAAAACAAAAGCTACCGTACGTTCAACCATACGTTCGACGGTGATTACATCGGGCTGCTTTTGCCAACCGTGAAAACGAAAACCTAAATATTGAAGTTTAATAAGGTAATAATACCGGATGCGCTGCATTTCTTTTCTTTCAAAAATAAACACAATTTAAAAACTGTCAAGAAAATGAAAGTATTTCGTCTAAAACAATTCAATCAACACATTTTGTTGCTTCCATATTAAACGATGCAACAGAATTATTTTTAACTTTGAGTTGCTAGAATTTTCAATAGATGAATAAAAACGACATCATTGCTCAAATACAAAACCAGAAACAACATCCGCATCTTAAATTTCGGCTAAAAACCGCTACAGAAAACTTTACCAATAAGTTATTTCATACGCTTTTTGATGCTGAAATTCCTGTTGAAAAAAATCTGGAAGAATTAGAAAAAGATTTTGAAGAACTGGTCGATTTAGCCTGTTGGGAGCACGATAAACCTTGTTGTAAATTGTGGCAAAATTATATCACCAAATTGCCAGAACTACTTTGTAAACTCACCAAAGATGCAGAAGCGATCCATACCAACGATCCAGCTTCTAATTCTATCGAAGAAGTTTATTTGTGTTATCCCGGTTTTTTTGCAGTGGCGATCTATCGTTTTGCGCACGAGTTTTATAATTTCGGTTTTCCATTGGTACCAAGGTTAATGACGGAGTATGCGCATCGTTTAACAGGTGTCGATATTCATCCGGGAGCAAAAATAGGGACTTCCTTTTTTATTGATCACGCTACAGGAATCGTGATTGGCGAAACTGCTATTATTAAAAATGAAGTAAAAATTTATCAAGGGGTAACTTTAGGAGCTTTGTATGTCGAAAAAGATTTAAAAAACACTAAACGACATCCAACAGTTGAAGATCGAGTTACGATCTATGCCAACGCAACTATTTTAGGCGGCGAAACTACCGTAGGTGAAAATAGTATTATTGGTGGTAATGTTTGGTTGACCGCTTCTATTCCAGAAAATTCGATCGTAACACACAGCCCCGAAATTAAAATTAGACAAAACCATGAATAGTATATTAGATTTAATAGGGAACACACCTTTAGTTGAAGCACAACAACTGAATAAAAGTAAAAATGTCAAACTATTTTTTAAGTTAGAAGGAAACAATCCCGGCGGAAGCGTTAAAGATCGTCCTGCTTACAACATGATTAAAAGTGCAGTTGAACGTGGCGATATCGATAAAAACACCAAGCTTATTGAAGCTACCAGCGGAAATACAGGAATTGCTCTGGCACTTATCGCTAATCTCTACAATTTAAATATTGAATTGGTAATGCCCGAAAATTCTACCAAAGAACGTGTGCAAACCATGCGTGCCTATGGAGCTAAAGTTACCTTGACATCTAGCGATCGTGGTATTGAAGGCGCTCGAGATTATGCTGAAAATAAAGTGGCTAACGAAGGTTTTGTAGGATTGAATCAGTTTGCGAACGATGATAATTGGAAAGCACATTATAAAACCACCGGACCAGAAATTTGGCGTGATACCGACCAAAAGGTGACACATTTCGTTTCTTCTATGGGAACCACCGGAACCATTATGGGAACTTCTACATTTTTAAAAGAACAAAACTCGGCCATTCAAATTGTAGGCGTGCAACCTACCGATGATTCTCGAATTCCCGGAATTAGAAAATGGCCTCAAGAATATTTGCCTAAAATTTTTAATCCAAAAAAAGTAGATCAAGTAATTGAAGTTAGTGAAGATGAAGCCCGTGCAATGACAAAACGTTTGGCGAAAGAAGAAGGTATTTTTGCAGGTATGAGTAGCGGCGGAGCCACAGCTGCAGCCTTAAAATTAATCGAAACACTAGATGAAGGTATCGTAGTTTCTATCGTTTGTGATCGTGGTGATCGTTACCTTTCTTCAGATTTATTTGAAGAATAAATTTCTTCAATTGATAAGATTTTAAAAATTCGTCATTCTGAAATAAATTCAAAATGACGTTTTTTTTTAGATATAATTAAAGCTCTCGACTACGTTCGAGCAAACAACTCAATCAATCAACGAAACACCATTTAAATCGGTTGTTAAAACGCTGCTCATATAATCAAAAAACGGTCTAATGGCCTGAAAATATTTGTCTATGGTTTCAGCAAAATCTGCGGCGACCACTTCTTTATCGGTAAATTTTTGAGTGAAGGTCCATTGTTTTAAATTCAACAGATCAATCGCAGGATGTTCTTTACCAAAGCCTTTTGGTGAGGTCTTTAAGCGTTCGCCTTCCACTTCTCCCCAATATTTTTTTAGCTCTTTTTGCTGAAGAATCTCATTTACTTCATCTGCATCCATTTCAACCTCTTTTCGAATTCGATACAGATCATCTTTATGCGGATTCCAAAAACCAACCGCAATAAACGATTTGTTTTCCGGTTGAATATGCACATAATAACCGCCACGTAATTCTGGTTTTCTTCGAGTAAAACTTGCTCCAAAATTAGTTTTATAAGGCGTTTTATCTTTTGAAAAACGGATATCTCGATAAATTCTGAATGCCTTTGTTTTCTCGATCTTATCGTGAAGCTGAAGTTTTAATTCAACTTCTTTATAGAAATCTTTCATCTCACTTTCGATCGATTTAAACTCGGCTTTATGGTCGTTAAACCAATCACGATCGTTGTTTTGTTTCAGCTGAAGTAAAAATGAGAGTGCTTCTTTGGGTACAGATTTCATGACAAGTCTTTTTCTTCAAAGTTATTAAACATCTTCCTACTAAATTGCTAGCTTAACATTTCTGAAATATTAATGAGCTTTTATTAAAACGTCATCCCAAACTTGATTTGGGATCTCATACAGATTTTTACGAACAATTTTTATTATGTTTATGTGATGCTGAATCAAGTTCAGCATGACGTTTTAGTATCGTCATCCCGGACTTGATTTGGGATCTCATCAAGTTAAGTAAATTCAATAGTTTTTAATTCAGGGTTTTTCTTTTTAACTAGATCAATTTTCCAATCTTTGTTCCAATTCTTTAATTGTTTTTCTCTTTTAATCGCTTGTTGAATATCTAAGAATTCTTCAAAATAAATTAAATATTTCAAATTGTACTTAGCTGTGAAAGAAGAACCTTTTCCTAATTGATGTTCTGTTATTCGCTTAGTCAATTCACTTGTAATTCCAATATAAAATGTAGTTCTATATTTATTGGTTAAAATATAAACATATGAAGTTTTCATTCTAAATTGTTTTAAATATATATGATGCGATGCTGAATCAAGTTCAGCATGACGATGAGAGTTTACTTTATCTTCCAAGTATCGTCATCCCAAACTTGATTTGGGATCTCATCCACATTTTTACGCAACCACTTTTATTATTTTAATTCGATACTGAAATAAATTTCAGTATGATTATTTTGTTCATTCTTGCGTCATCTCAGACTTGATCCGGGATTATTAAGTAAATTGTTACAACCGATCTTGAATAAATAACAACAAATCACCCTCTTGAAAACTTACGGTTGCTCGATTTTCTGTGATCGTATTTCTGGTTCCTATTCGGGAAATAATGCTGAGATTCTCATTTGCTAACGGATATTTGACTCCGCTAGAAGTGATGTTTTTCGATTCCGGAAAAGGATATAAAGAGAAAATTTCATGTTGAAATCCTATAATTTCGGTTTCATTTTCAGCAAAGAAGTAAACCCCAAAATCGTCGAAACAGCGAATTTCGATTTCATTTTTATGCTTGAGCATCGAGGTTAAATTTCCTAGAAAATGATCTTGCTCTAAACCGCTACAACCAAAGACTGAAACACTTTTAAAACCTTCGTCAATAATAATTCGTAAAGCTTTTTCGAAATCAGTCGCATTTTGATCTGGAGTTTCGATAATTTTTACTTCCGAAGAAATTTCAGACATAGAAATTGAATCAAAATCACCGGAAACCACATCGGGTTGAATATCTACATCTACTAAATTTTGGTAAGCGCCATCGGTACAAAATACTTTTTGAAATTGAGCTACATCGGGAATTTTCAGCGGAAACTGACCATTGATAAATAATACTACTTCACTTTCAAACTTATAATTTTCTCGATGTATTTGCATTAATTTCTGTTTTCTAACACCTTAACGATATCATTGAGTTGATATCCCTTAGCATTCAGCAAAATTAAATAATGAAACAACAAATCTGCAGATTCATTTAAAAATAAATCTTCGTTATCATCTTTGGCCTCAATTACAACTTCCACCGCTTCTTCACCTACTTTTTGCGCTATTTTATTGATTCCTTTTTCAAAAAGAGAAGCGACATAACTTTTCTCTGCCGTTGATTGATTTTTGCGATTTTCAATGATCTGTTCTAATTCAGAGATAAAGCCATAATCTTTTTTATTTTCTTCTTGCCAACACGTGTCGGTACCTTTATGACAAACGGGACCTTCGGGATTTACGTGAATTAAAAGCGTGTCGTTATCGCAATCTAATTTAATATCGACCAAGTTTAGAAAATTGCCACTCTCCTCGCCTTTTGTCCATAAACGTTGCTTACTTCGGCTATAAAAGGTGACTTTTTTGGTTTGATTAGTTTTGAAAAAAGCTTCTTCATTCATATATCCCAACATGAGAACTTTCATCGTTTTCGCATCCTGAATAATCGCAGGTACGAGTCCGTCATTGTTTTTACTAAAATCTATGTTCATCGTTTATAGGTTTAATTATCTCAAAGTTGATCTGAGATAAAATGTTATCTTCTCACTAAAATACCGTCTTCATTTAAAAATTCTTTCAGCTCTGGAATAGCTATTTCTTTAAAATGAAAAACACTTGCTGCCAAGGCTGCATCGGCTTGACCTTTTTTAAACGTGTCTGCAAAATGTTGCATCGTTCCCGCTCCACCTGAAGCGATGATCGGAATATTTAAATCTGTGGAAAGTTTTGCTAAAGCTTCATTGGCAAAACCATTTTTAGTGCCGTCATTATTCATCGACGTAAATAAAATTTCTCCGGCGCCACGCTTTTCAACCTCTTTTGCCCAATCGAATAAATTAAGTTCTGTCACAACTTTACCACCAACCAAATGCACTTTCCATTCGCCATCAACTTGTTTAGCATCGATCGCAACCACTACACACTGACTTCCAAATTTAGCTGAAAGTTCATTAATAAGTTCAGGTCTTTTTACTGCAGAAGAATTTATCGAAACCTTATCGGCACCGCATTGTAAAAGAACATCTACATCTTCTACGGAAGAAATTCCGCCGCCAACGGTAAACGGAATATTTACTTTTTCAGCAACGCGAAGTACTAAATCTACTAAGGTTTTACGCTTTTCTTCGGTGGCGGAAATATCTAGAAAAACCAATTCATCAGCACCATTCTCAGCATAGAACTGAGCCAATTCTACAGGATTGCCGGCATCACGTAAATCTAAAAAATTCACGCCTTTTACGGTTCGCCCATTTTTAATATCTAAACAAGGTATAATTCTTTTGGTAAGCATTTTTATAGTTTACAGTTTACTGCTTTCAGCGACTAGCTTTTAGCGCTTTTGTTTCAATTTTTATCAAGAAACCTCTCGACTTCGCTTGAGGTGCCATCTTTTTTTATACTGAAATAACACTTCGACAAGCTCAGGGTGACAATACAGTTTTTTTCTAATTAATGACTTTCTAAAATATAGTTTTCTAATTGTTTTAAACTAATTCTGTTTTCATAAATCGCTTTACCAATGATGGTTCCTTCACACCCCATTTCTGCGAGTCTTGGAAGTTCATCAAACGTTGAAATACCTCCGGAAGCGATCAATTTTATCTTCTCGACTCCGCTCGAAGTGACAGTTTCTGTCAAAATCTTTTTATACAATTCAAAAGAAGGGCCTTCTAACATTCCGTCTTTACTGATATCGGTGCAAATCACATATTGAATTCCTTTTTCTTGATACTGCTGAATGAACGGAATCAATTCTTCTTCTGAGTCTTCTTGCCAACCCGAAACCACTATTTTTTCATCATTTGCATCGGCGCCTAAAATGATTTTTTCACTTCCGTATTCTTGTATCCAATTACTAAAAAGTGGTTTGTCTTTTACAGCGATGCTTCCTCCGGTAATATGCTGCGCTCCGCTTTCAAAAGCGATACGAAGATCATCGTTAGATTTGAGTCCGCCACCAAAATCGATCTTTAAACTTGTTTTAAAAGCGATTTCTTCTAAGATTTTATAGTTGACAATATGTTTGCTTTTCGCTCCATCTAAATCGACTAAATGTAAATATTGAATTCCGTGGCCTTCAAATTTTTTAGCCACTTCAAGCGGATTTTCATTATAAATTTTCTTTGTATTGTAATCGCCTTTAGATAGTCGAACACATTTACCGTCTATAATATCTATGGCTGGGATGATTCTCATTTTTTAAGCTTTTAGTAATTAGCATTTAAAGTTTCAAAAAGTTTTCTAAAATTCTCTCTCCGGCTTGGCTGCTTTTTTCAGGGTGAAATTGTACTCCGAAAAAGTTATTTTTTTTCAAAGCGGAAGCATAAGCGACATCATAACTAGTTTCTGCAATCATCTCATCACATTTTTCAGCATAAAAACTATGTACGAGGTACATAAATTCTTGTTCTTTTACACCTTGAAATAATTCTGTTTGCAACTTTGAAATTTGATTCCACCCAATTTGTGGAACTTTCACTTGATTAGAGAAGCGTTTGACTTCTACATCAAAAATCCCGAGCCCTTTTGTATCGCCTTCTTCAGAATGTTTACACATTAATTGCATCCCTAAACAAATACCCAGAACCGGTTTTGTTAACTGCGGAATTAGTTGATCTAATTCAGTAGCTTTTAATTTTTTCATCGCACTACTCGCCTCGCCTACACCGGGAAAAATTACTTTATCGGCTTGCTGAATTTCTTCTACATCATCAGAAAGTTTAGCTTCAAAACCCAATCGCTGAATCGCAAATTTGATGCTCTGAATATTTCCTGCGCCGTAATTGATAATAACTATTTTCATTTGCTAATTAGTAATTAGTAGTAAGAATTGAGTATTGATTTATTTTAAAACTTATTCCAATGAGATACTGAATCAAGTTCAGTATGACGAATTCTCATCACTCATCTCTAAAAATCTCAATTCTATTTTATAACATTCCTTTGGTACTTGGTAAAATCATTTTTTCGGTATCACGCTTTACTGCGGCTTTGATGGCTTTGGCAAAGGCTTTAAAAATGGCTTCAATTTTATGATGTTCATTTTTACCTTCAGCTTTAATATTTAGATTGGCTTTTGCTCCATCTGAAAAAGATTTAAAAAAGTGAAAAAACATTTCAGTGGGCATTTTACCGATCATTTCACGTTGAAAATTAGCTTCCCAAATCAACCAATTTCTTCCACCAAAATCGATGACAACTTGCGCTAAACAATCGTCCATTGGTAAGCAAAAACCGTAACGTTCAATCCCTAATTTATTTCCTAAAGCTTTATGAAAAACTTCACCCAAGGCAATTGCTGTATCTTCGATCGTGTGGTGTTCATCGACTTCTAGATCGCCTTTTACACAAATCTTTAAATCCATTTGACCGTGACGCGAAAGCTGATCTAACATATGATCGAAAAATGCTATTCCTGTATCGATCTCGCTTTTTCCGGTTCCATCTAAATTTAACTCGATGTCAATATCGGTTTCGTTGGTTTTTCTTTTAATGCTTGACGTTCGATCTTTCAGCTTTAAAAATTCGTAAATATCCTTCCAAGAATCGGTTTGCAAAGCGATCGCATTTTCAACTTCTTCTTTTTTATTCTGAATTTCATCGGCACCTAAATCTACGTGGGTATTAATAAAAATTCCTCTGCCGCCAAAATTATAAGCAAATTCAACATCGGTTAAACGATCACCAACCATAAAAGAGTTTTTTAAATCGTATTTTCCCTCTTCTAAATAACCTTGCTGTTTTAGTAAACCGATATTTGGCTTTCGTGTTTCAGCATTATCTTTTGCGTAGGTCTTATCGATCAAGCTTTCTTTAAATTTTGCACCTTCATTCGCAAAAACTTTTTCTATAAAATTCTGAATAGGCCAAAAATCTTTTTCAGGAAATTCTTCCGTTCCCAAGCCATCTTGATTAGTGACCATCACCAATTCATAATCAAGTTCTTTGGCTATTTTAGAAAGATAGAAAATCACTTCAGGATAAAATTCAAGCTTTTCTAAGCTATCGATTTGATAATCTTCCGGTTCGTGAATTAACGTACCGTCGCGATCTATAAATAAGACTTTTTTCATATTTTTAATTTGGATGAGATGCTTTCCCTCGACTCCGCTCGGGATGACCAAGAAGTTCAGCATGACAGATATTTGATAGTCGTCATTCCGGGCTTGACTCGGAATCTCATTATATATTTAATTATCAATTTCTTTTAAAGCTTCTACTAGCGTTTTATTTTCTTCTGAAGTACCAATGGTAAAACGTAAAGTGTTTTCGCAAAGCGGTTGTGTGGTTCGGTTGCGAATCACAATCCCTTTTTCAATTAATTCTTGGTAACGTTTGCTCGCATCGTCAACCTTTACCAACACAAAATTGGCATCGGTCGGATAAATCTCTTTGATAAATTTAACTTCTTGTAAAGCAATCATCAATCGGGTTCTTTCTTCTAAAATACTTTCTACTTCATCAAAGACTTCATCTACCGCTAAAATGCGCTCTAAAGCTTTTTGCTGCGTCAATTCATTCACATTATAAGGCGGTTTGATCTTATTGAGAACTGAAATAATTGCTGCGGAAGCATAACAAACTCCCAATCGAATTCCCGCCATTCCATAGGCTTTAGAAAGCGTTTGGGTGACGATTAAATTAGGATAAAGATCTAGAAATCCAATCCAAGTTTCGTAAGATGAAAAATCGATATACGCTTCATCGATGACTACAATTCCGTTGAAATTTTCTAAAATGGTTTTAATAGCTCGAGCATCAAAAGCGTTACCTGTCGGATTATTGGGCGAACAAATAAAAAGTAATTTTGTTTGCTCATCGACCGATTTTAATATCAATTTTACGTCTAATTGAAATTCTTCTGTGAGTAAAATTTCCCGATTTTCAATATTATTAATTTCGGATAACACTTTGTACATTCCGTAAGTTGGCGGAAGGGTAATCACATTATCAACACCGGGTTCGCAAAAAGCACGGAAAATTAAATCTAAAACTTCATCACTGCCGTTACCTAATAAAATTTGTTCTTTTTTTACGTTTTTTAATTCTGCTAAAGCGGATTTTAAGTCACGTTGTTGCGGATCCGGATAACGATTTACACCATTTTCAAAAGGATTTTCATTAGCATCAAGAAAAATCATTTCTGTACCAGAAGCTTTATATTCATCACGGGCTGAAGAATATGGCTGTAATTTTTGAACGTTGGCTCGTACTAAATTTTGTAAATTAAATTCGCTCATATTATTCTTCTAAACTTTTTAATCTTAAGGTTACAGCATTTTTATGTGCTTGTAAACCTTCTGCCTCTGCCATTAATTCTATAGCTTTTCCTATAGTTTTAATTCCGTTTTCATCTATTTTTTGAAAAGTCATACTCTTTTGAAAGCTATCTAAATTTACTCCGCTATATTGTTTTGCATAAGCATTTGTAGGCAACGTATGATTGGTACCTGAAGCGTAATCTCCTGCACTTTCTGGCGTATAATTACCAATAAAAACCGAACCCGCATTTAGAATACCGTCTACAAAAAATTCTTCATTTTCTGCAATTACAATAAAATGTTCTGGAGCATATTGATTGATTAATTGTAAAGCGATTTCTTCATTTTCAATCAAAATCAATTTTGAATTTTCAATAGCCTTTTCTGCAATAGCTTTTCTCGGTAAGTCTTTTAGTTGCTGCTGAATATCTTCTTCAACTTCTTGTAGAATCTCTTCAGAAGTAGTGACCAAAATCACCTGACTATCGATGCCGTGCTCTGCTTGCGAAAGTAAATCTGAGGCTACAAAGCTCGGTTTGGCAGTTTCATCTGCAAATACCAATAATTCTGAAGGTCCTGCCGGCATATCGATAGCGACGTTAAATCTCGTGGCTAGTTGTTTGGCAACAGTTACAAATTGATTACCCGGACCAAAAATTTTATAAACCTGCGGAATGCTTTCTGTTCCAAAAGTTAATCCGGCAATGGCTTGAATACCACCAACTTTAAAGATTTTGGTGACTCCGCATAAATTTGCGGTGTACAAAATAGCCGGATGAATATTACCTTTTTTATCAGGTGGCGAACACAAAATAATTTCTTGACAACCTGCTAATTGCGCTGGAACTGCCAACATTAATATAGTTGAAAACAAAGGTGCAGAACCACCGGGAATATATAATCCCACTTTTTGAATCGGGCGTTTTTCTTGCCAGCATTTTACTCCGTTTTGAGTTTCAACTTCAACTCGATCGGTTTTTTGAGCAGCGTGAAATTTAGTGATATTCTCTTTCGCTAATTGAATAGCTTCTTTTAATTCTGCTGAAATTTCTTTTTCTGCTTGCTGAATTTCTTCCGGAGAAACTTCTATGTTTTTAATCGCGATCCCATCAAATAAACTTGTGTATTTTTCAATAGCTTGATCGCCTTTCGATCTTACTTCTGCAAAAATTTCGTTTACCGTTGCTTCAATATCATCTACCGTTTGCGTGGGGCGTTTTAAAACTTCTTCCCAGTTTTTTGATGATGGATTTTTTATGATTTTCATACTTATGTTTTTTTTCCTCTTGACTCCGCTCGAGGTGACAAATTTTACAATACCATTTTTTCTATTGGGCAAATAAGGATTCCTTCAGCACCATTTTTTTTTAACTCGTCGATTACATCCCAAAAAGTTTCTTCGTTAATTACAGAATGTAACGAACTCCAACCTTCTTTTGCTAATGGCAACACCGTTGGACTCTTCATTCCCGGTAAAATATCGATGATCTTATCAAGCTTATCGTTAGGAGCATTCAGCAACACATATTTTGAAGTTCTCGCTTTCAAAACCGACTGGATCCTGAATAAAAGCTTATCTAAGACTTTATTTGCTTCCGTAGAAATTTGTGGCGAAACCGCTAAAACTGCTTCACTTTTTAAAATTTGCTCGACTTCTTTTAAATTGTTTTTGAATAAGGTACTTCCGCTGGAAACGATATCGACAATTGCATCTGCCAAGCCTATATTCGGAGCGATTTCTACCGAACCGGAAATTTTGTGTAATTCTGCGTTGATTCCTTTTTCAGCTAAAAAATTCTTGACGGTATTTGGATAAGAAGTGGCTATTTTCTTTCCTTCTAGATCTTGTAAACTATTAAAATCATTTTCTTTAGGAACCGCCACCGAAACCCGACATTTAGAAAACCCCAACTTCTCTACGATTTTTAGATCTTCGCCTTTTTCAACTAAAAGATTTTCTCCTAAAATAGCTATATCTACCACACCATCTCTTAAATACTGCGGAATATCGCCGTTTCTTAAGTATAAAACTTCTAATGGAAAATTACGAGAAGTCGTTTTTAACTGATCTTTTCCGTTATCGATATAAATACCGGCTTCTTTTAAAATTTTAATAGAATCGTCGTGTAGACGTCCCGATTTTTGAATAGCAATTTTTAACATTTTTGTTTTAAAATAAAGTTTGAGCAGTTAAGTTTAGGCAACAAAAAACCCGTTTGAAACTACTCAAACGGGTTTGTAAATTATCTTTGAATTTCATCAAATACATAATCACCTCGCTTGAGCGTGGAAGTGAATATGATGGTGATGTAAATTAATTTGTCTCATTGTTTTACAAACATATAAATTATTCAGAAGAAAAAATGAATTTTAGAAAAATTTAATATTCGTCTAATTATTACCTAAAATTATTGGCAACCCTTCATCACCGCTTCCTACTACGATTACTTTAGCATTATTCGATTTTGAGAGTTCGACGGTTGCCTGGATTCCTTTTTCTTTTAATACTTTATCGGTTAACGACTGACTCAAAATTGTATTTGCTCTCGCTTTACCTTCGGCTTCAATTTTTTGTCGTTCAGCTTCTTTTTGTGCTTTGGTCAATCTAAATTCGTACTCTAAAGATTCTTGCTCTTGACGAAGTTTACGCTCAATCGCGTCTTTGATAGTCGTTGGCAAAGAAACATCTCTTACTAAAATTTCATTGACTTGCACGTATTGATTTTTAAGTAAAAGCTGTGTTTCTTCTAAAATTTCTTTTTGAATAGCTTCTCGCTTACTGGCATATAATTGCTCAGGACTGTAACGACCAACTACTGCTCTAGCGGCAGATCTTACTGCAGGTTTTAATAATCGTTCGATGTATTCTTCTCCTTTTTCTTTATGAAGTTTTCCTAAATCGTCATATTTAGGCTGAAACCAAGTAGATGCATCCAATTTAATTTCTAGTCCGTTAGAACTTAACACCTGCATTTTCTCTTCTAAAGATTGTTGCCTTACTTCGTAAACAAAAACACTGTTCCACGGAGCAACAAAATGAAAACCTTCGCCCATTGGTGGTTCGTCGGTCACAACACCACCATCGAGTGTTCTATATAAAACGCCGCCTTCACCAGAACCAATGGTTACTGTTGCTTTAAATAAGATAATTAAAAATACGATCCCGATGATGATCACGGGAATTAATGCTTTTGGAAATTTGTTGTTCATTATATTAAATTAAATGAGTCCGTAATATTTTCTTAGAAACCATTCGGAAGATAGGCAAAAAACAATGATTGCCAATAAATAAACCCAATCGATTAAAGGAGAAACTTCTTGTTTACTTTTTTGAATAGGTTTGAATTCCGGCGATTGTAGCAATTGTTGTTTAATTTCTTCAAACTGATTAGGAAAATAAATTTCATCGCTTAACTGCTGAAAAGCACTTAGATTAGCATTTAAAAATTGCTTTTCAACCTCAAAATCAACAATCGTGAAACTTCCAGATTTTGAAAGTTGCTCCCCTTCTACGTTTACTATAAAATTATAGTTTCCTGCCGGTAAATTACTTAAATCGACTTCATATTGATTATTCCGCAGTAAAAAAGGAAATATCTGTGAAGCATCAGTTTCTTTATTTTTTACGGTAAGATTTAATTTTCCACGCGCATCGAACTCGTAATTCTTATCAAAATATTGGGCTTGCAACACAATATCTTCACCTGAATTGTAGAACGAATTATAGTCTAAACGTAGTCGTTCTCGACGTTTATTAGAAGCTAAATATTGAATAAGTTTCCCGAAAAATTCATCGTAAGTCGTAAAACTTTCTTCGTCTAAAAAGCTTTTAGCTCTCCATTGCCAAGCATTTTCTCCGAATAAAAATCCGTGACGCTGACTTCCACTTTCGAAAGTGGCTAATAAAGGTGTTTCTGTTTCGTAACCGGCGATCGATTGAAAAAGTAAAGCATTTACTTCTGTAGAAAAACTTAGATCGCCAAACTTATCTTTCAATGGCGGAAAATCGTCAAAACCAATATCTTCAAACTGAAATGAAGAATAATTTTCGTTATAGGCTGCTAAATAATCTTCTTCTTGATTGGTGGTTTGCTTGGTAAAAACTTGTTGATTTCTATTGAGAAATTGATAGTTGGTTTTGGTTCCTGTGACGGTTAAGGTATTCAACCTTAAACGCTCAATTTGTTCGTAAGCACGTGCAAAATTTTCATCGGGTTGATAAAGCACGACCAATTGATATTCACCAAAATCGATATCGTCTTCGATATTTTTAATCGTTGCAGCCCGTTGCTGGTTATGTTCTATACTTTTTTTGAAGGCTCCCAAATCGGGATGTAAAATAGAAGAAAGTAACAGCACATTCGTTTTTTCATCGATCACTTCTACCGCAAAATTCTTGGTATTATTCTCGATATTTTTCTCGTTTTCTAGTGGTTGAATAGCAACTGAATAGGTTTTTACACCAACACTATTTGCAGGAAGTGTTGCATTAATAACTGCGGAAGTTTTATTGCTACTGAAGGAAATCGTTTCTGAATATAAAGTCTGATTGCCTTGCTTGATTTCGAAACGCCTAGAAATTGCTGAATTCCCTGAATAATTTACAAATACTTCTACCGGAAATTTGTTGTTGAGAAATGCGTAACGATTGGCATTTAACTGACCGATTTTTAGATCTTCATATTGTGTGGTATCGCCCACCACCACTGGAAAAATTGGTTGCTTGAGTTGTTTGGCAGAATAAGTAAAATCTTGCCCGTAAGTTTGGTTACCATCTGAAATAAAAACAACCGGAGCTGTTTTGTTTTTATAAAGTTGTTGAAGGTTTGAAAACGCCTGATGCAAATTACTTTGCGACGCTGAAAAACTTAACGAATCTGCGTTTGTAAAATTAGTACCGAAACTATAAGCTTCAATAGAAAAAGCTTCCGTTAACTCTTCGTCTTGCTGTAATTGATTCAGCAAATTTAAAACTTTATCTTTTTCTCCTAAATAATTGATCGATGAAGAATTATCGACAGCAATCGCCAAAGATGGTTTTTCTAATGTATAACTGGTATTCGTGAATTTCGGGTTAATCAAGAGCAAAAAAACCGAAAAATAGGTGATAAAACGCAAAGCACTGAACAGTATCCAGTGCTTTGAACGTTTATTTTTCTTCGTAAAATAATATTGTACCAACACCAATGCTAATGCGATAATCGCTGCTAGAATGATAAAAAGGATGTTGGTTACTGTCATTAAATTAGGTTAGAATTTTTTCAATTAAATAATTACTTCTCTACTTTGCTTGAAGTGATTACAATTCGAGTAAAAAGTTAGTTCTCGATACAATTTTGTTTTTGCTTCACTAAACAAAATCACTCGAACTGACTAAATTTTAAGTTAGCATTCCACCGTCAACGTTAATTACCTGTCCGGTTACGTAGCTACTTAGATCGCTACCTAAATACACACAGGCATTGGCGATATCTTCAGGACTTCCGCCACGTTTTAATGGAATATTATCTCTCCAACCTTGCACGGTTTTTTCATCTAATTTAGCCGTCATTTCTGTTTCAATAAAACCTGGAGCGATCACGTTCGTTCTAATATTTCTAGAACCTAACTCTAAGGCCATCGATTTAGAGAAACCTATAATTCCTGCTTTTGAAGCGGCATAATTAGATTGACCAGCGTTACCTTTTACACCAACTACAGAACTCATATTAATAATGCTTCCGTGGCGCTGCTTTAACATCGTACGTTGTACGGCTTTGGTCATATTAAAAATTGACTTTAAGTTCACCTCAATTACTTTATCGAAGTCTTCTTCGCTCATACGCATTAACAGGTTATCTTTTGTGATTCCTGCGTTATTGATTAAAATATCGATGCTGCTAAAATCTTTAGATACTTGTGCAATTAAATCTTGCGCTTCTTCGAAACTTGCAGCATTACTTTTATAGGCTTTTGCTTTAACGCCCATATTGGTTAATTCTTTTTCTAATTCTTCGGCTGCTTCTACCGATGAGCTATAGGTAAATGCCACGTTTGCTCCGTGTTGAGCAAAAACTTGTGCGATACCTCTACCAATACCACGACTGGCTCCGGTAATGATGGCATTTTTTCCTTCTAATATTTTCATAATTTGAATTGATTTAATAATAGCAAAGCCAAATATAATAATTCGCTTAGAGTTTTGGCATAAAAAAACCTCTCGAAATCTCGAGAGGTTTTCTTTTAAGTTGAAGTAAAACTTAGAGTTTTAAATCTTCTGAAGAATTTTCGTAATTAAATAAATAATCGATGTCTAATTCTTCTACTTCCCCTAGTTTAGA
>DTTX01000075.1 GCA_012964435.1 Mesonia sp.
AAAATTAATGAACTCTCATTTTAAAACCTATATTTTAACAGGTAATTAATTATATAAGTGAAATTTTTTGAATATTCATTATTATATATAGAAGTGTCATATTTAGCGGAGTCAAAGTGAAAATTCAGAATCTCATCCTGGCTTTTTGTTTACGATATCGTGTAAGATCCTGGTTTAAGTTACGATAACGAATGTCCCATTACTAAAAGATTTCTATTCCTTTTGAAATTCACGTAAAGTCTTGTAAAAGTTCTCTTGCTCGGGACGATCTTTAGGAATTTCTCGTAAGGGTTCAACCTCGCGCAAACTTTCGTGGCAATCTGCCGGTAAACGTTGATAAAGTTTTGTACCAGCTGTTTTCCAGGCAATCATTTCATTAGAGACTTCTTTAATAATTTTTGCAGGATTACCCACGACTAAACTTCGATTTGGTATGCGGGTTTCTGCTTTTACAAATGCCATCGCACCGACAATACATTCATCACCAATTTCAGCATCATCCATAATCACCGAATTCATCCCAATCAAACAATTTTCGCCTAAATTGGCGCCGTGAATAATAGCTCCGTGACCTACGTGTGCTCCTTTTTTGAGCACTATGCTTTTGCCTGGGAACATATGAACGGTACAATTTTCCTGTACATTAACACCGTCTTCTAAAATTATTTCTCCCCAATCGCCACGAATTGCCGCTCCCGGACCAATATAACAGTCTTTCCCGATAATCACATTACCAGTTACTGCCGCCAACGGATGCACAAAACTGCTTTCGTGAATAACGGGGATGTGGTTTTTGAAACTGTAGATCATTTGTACTATTCCTGCGGAGGCAGGAATCTTATTATTGTTTAACTTTATTCTCTTAATCTAGATTTCGTAAAATCGATATTCCAATTTTCTGAAATATCAATCCAACTAGGATTCATTTCTTCAATTAATTTAATTTTCCAATCTCTTTTCCACTTTTTAAATTGCTTTTCTCGCTTAATTGCTTCTGCTCCATTTTCAATTTCCTCCAGATAAACAATCTTATCACAATTGTATCTTGCAGTAAATGATTTCGAATAACTTTTCAATTTATGCTCTTTTACTCTTTCTTCTAAATTATCGGTAACACCAATATACAAAACGCCATTTGGTTTGTTTGTCATAATATAGATGTACCAAACTTCATTCATTTAAAATCAAGATCAAAGAGATTCCTGCCTACGCAGGAAATTTATTGATACTTCTCCAACTTCTTTTTCGTAAATTCACTTAACACCAATCGACCGCTAATTTTTGCGCGTTCGTTAAGCAATTCGTCCCAATCTTCGGTGCCACGCCAAAACATTTGCTTCATTTCTTTAACGGCTTCCGGATTGTAGTTACATAAATTTTGAGCAAAGGCTTCAATCGCTTCATCTAATTCTTCTGTAGTATCGTAAACTTGTGCATACAAACCTTTTTGCTGTGCCCATTCTGGCGAATAAAATGAATTCGCATCAATAGCGATTTGCGACATTCCGCTGACACCCAATTTACGCTCTACTGCCGGACCGACT
>DTTX01000076.1 GCA_012964435.1 Mesonia sp.
GCATATTCGTCGAGGCGATATTTATGAAGCCAATTTTTGTCAAGAATTTTATGCGAAGTCGATGCTTTAGTGATTGCGGTAAATGAACATAATGGCGGACCTTCAGCTTTCTTCAAAAACATAACCGATTGGCTTTCCCGAATGGAACTCAAGTTTCTACAAGACAAAAAAGTATTGTTAATGAGTACTTCTCCCGGAAAACGCGGTGCGGCATCTTCTTTAGAATATTATAAAAATGTTTTACCACGCTTTGGTGCAGAAGTCGTTGAGAGTTTTAGTCTGCCATCGTTTAATGAAAATTTTGATGTTGAAAATCATAAAATCACTGATGAAATTTTATTACTCGGTCTAAATGATGTGGTTTCAAATTTTGAACAAGAATTGCAAGAATAAATTTTTAATTTATTAATAATTTAGATTTTTGCCAACTGCCAACAGCCAACTAAACACAGCTAACTAACCACTCCCAACTAAAAAATGCGTACCCCAAAAAAGATCTCTTTTTCACTTACTACAGAATTTAAACAACAGTTACTCAATTGGGCAAATCAATTTGAAGAAGTCGTTTGGTTAGATTCGAATAGCTACGAGTTTTCTAGTGTAGAATATGAAGCAATTTTGGCGGTGGAAGCGTTCACGGCATTAAGAACCGATTACGTTAACGCATTTGATAAATTACAAGAATATCAGCAAACCACCAAAGACTGGATTTTTGGTTATTTGACTTACGATCTCAAAAATGATGTAGAAGCATTATCTTCTAAAAATTTTGACGGATTAAGTTTTCCCGATCTTTATTTTTTTCAGCCTAAAAAAATCTTTTTATTGAAAAAAGATGAGGTTGAAATGCTTTATCTCGGGATGGTCGATGACGAAATAGAAAAAGATTGGCAAGCCATTTTAAACACTTCTACAATTCATCAAACTGAAAAAGAAAATACTTCAGCAACTATAAACGCTAGATTAACTAAAAATGAATATATAGCGAGAGTTGAAAAAATGTTAGCGCATATTCGTCGAGGCGATATTTATGAAGCCAATTTTTGTCAAGAATTTTATGCGGAAAATTTTCTACTTCAACCATTATCCACCTATTTCGATCTTAATACGATCTCAAAACCCCCATTTGCGGCTTATTTGAAGTTAGAAGAATTTCATTTGCTTTCAGCCAGTCCTGAGCGTTACCTAAAGAAAACCGGAAATAAAGTTATTTCTCAGCCCATTAAAGGGACTGCAAAGCGTTTACAAGATTCTGCGGAAGATGAAGCTTTAAAAGAAAGTTTAAAAAACGATCCTAAAGAAATTTCAGAAAATGTGATGATCGTCGATCTGGTGCGTAACGATTTATCAAAAACTGCTAAAAAAGGCAGCGTTCAAGTAGAAGAGCTTTGTAAATTGTATACGTTTCAGCAAGTACATCAACTAATTTCAACGGTTACTGCAGAAGTTGCTGAAGGAATTCCGCCGGTTGAAGTATTACGAAGCACTTTCCCAATGGGAAGTATGACAGGAGCTCCAAAAATTTCAGCGATGAAAATTATTGAAGAACTCGAAGCCACAAAACGCGGTTTATACAGCGGTTGCGTGGGTTATATAAGTCCTCAAGGCGATTTCGATTTCAATGTCATTATTCGAAGCATTTTATATAATTCAACCAATAAATACCTTTCTTTCTCTGTCGGAAGCGCAATTACCGCGAAATCTGATCCTGAAAAAGAATATGAAGAATGCTTAACCAAAGCCGCTGCAATGCATCGGGTGTTGGAGAAATAATTTAAACTTCCTGCAAGGTTTTCAAAACCTTGTAGGTCTTACTTATATCGATTGAAAAATATACCTACAAGGTCAAAAAAGACCTTGTAGGATTAATAAAAATCAATTCCTAATTCTGTAATTTAAGTTACTTAATTATCGTAAAGAACTTGCTATCTTTGAGGGCAAGATGCTTCAAGAATTTCAGCAACATATTAAAGCTAAGTTTCCGTTTTTATTTCAAGGAAAATGTTTGTTAACCATTAGCGGTGGGATTGACAGTGTAGTGTTAGCTCATTTATGTAAAGCCTCTTCAATTAATTTTAGCTTAGCGCATTGCAACTTTAACCTTCGCGGTGAAGAAAGTGACCAAGATGAAGTTTTTGTGAAAAATTTAGCGGAACAATTACAAGTTGAAGTTTTTACGCAATCTTTTCAAACCGAATTATACGCTAAAGATCACCAACTTTCAACTCAATTAGCTGCACGAGAATTGCGCTACCGTTGGTTTGAAGAGTTAGCTGAAAAATACCAATTCGATTATATTTTAACCGCGCATCACGCTAACGATAGTTTAGAAACGTATTTAATCAATACGACTCGTGGCACGGGTTTAAACGGTTTAACAGGTATTCCGCAGCAAAACGGTAAAATCGTGCGTCCGTTATTGCCGTTTAGTCGAGAACAAATTCAGCAATACGTAAAAGAGCAAAAAATCGAATGGCAAGAAGACAGCTCGAATGCTTCCGATAAATATGTACGCAATAAAATTCGGCATCATATCATTCCGCAGTTAACAGAAGAAAACCCTAATTTATTGCAAAATTTTCAGCAAACGCAGCAAAATTTACAAGATGCAGCTCATTTGCTAGAAGATTACACCACGATTTTGTTTAGCCGATTGGTGGAAGAGATAAATGGGAAATATTTTTTAAATGTTCAAGATTTAAAGCAAACGCCGCATACGAAAGCGGTTTTATTTCAGTTATTAAATTCATTTGGATTTACCGAGTGGAACGATGTTTATAATTTATTAGAAGCTCAAACCGGCAAACAGGTATTTTCTAAAACCCATTGTTTAATAAGAGATCGTGAAGTTTTGATTTTGAGTGCGATTAAAGATCAAGAAGATCAACCTATAACAATTGAAGAAAATCAGGCCGAAATTAATTGGGATCATAAGCAACTTTCTATAGAAAATGTTAAAAAAATGGAAGCGTTTAGCCAAAACATTGCTTATCTTCCCGCGCAAAAAATAAAGTTTCCTTTAACCTTAAGAAAATGGCAAGCGGGAGATCGTTTTCAGCCGTTTGGGATGAAAGGAAAAAAGAAGCTGAGCGACTTTCTAAAAGACGAAAAATTGTCGCCGCTAGAAAAAGAAAATACTTGGGTGTTAATTTCTGATGAAAAAATTGCCTGGGTCGTTGGTTATCGAACCGATAATCGTTTTAAAATTAAACCGAACACAACAACCATATTAAAACTTACCCTAACTTATGAGAAATAGTATTTTACTTGCATTTCTTGTTTTATTTACCTTTTCTACAAAAGCTCAATTTGGTACGACAGAAGTCGTAAATCCGGTAGAATGGAGTGGAAGCATCGAAAAAAAATCTGATGATTCTTACCAATTTATTTTAGAAGCTGAAATTGAAGAAGATTGGCACGTATATTCTCAAGATACGCCTGAAGGCGGACCTTTACCTTTATGGTTTAATTATTTAGACGAAGGAAATGGTTACGAGTTAGACGGAAAAACCACCGAAAGTGAATCTGAAACAGAGTACAGTGAAATCTTTGGTGTAAATGAAATTTTCTTTGCTGAAGAAGCCACTTTTAAACAAAATATTAATTTAACCGATGAGCAGCTTTCAGTTATAAAAATGGAGCTGAAATATCAGGTTTGTAAAGAAAGTTGCATTGGTGAAGAATATTACGTGATATTTGATCTGAAAGAGAATGAAGTGAAATTTCTTCAAAATTATGATGAATTTCAAGCTTACGGAGCAACGGCAGAAAAATCTTCTGAAGTAGAAAAACAAGAAGTTTCAGAAGCGAGCCAAGTTCAGCAATCGGGTAAAAACGTAGATGAAAATATTGCCGAAGAAGAAGATAAAAGTACACTTACCATTTTCTTTTTAGCTTTCTTTTCTGGGTTTTTAGCCTTGTTAACTCCGTGTGTTTTCCCAATGATCCCAATGACGGTTGGTTTTTTTACCAAACAAAGTAAAACCAGAAGTAAAGGGATTAAAAATGCATTATTATACGGTTTCTTTATCGTCGTGATTTACGTTCTATTAGGGACGTTAGTCGTTGGTATTTTTGGAGCCGATTCGTTAAACGCGCTATCAACCAATGCGACTTTCAACATTATTTTCTTTATTTTATTAGTCATTTTTGCAATTTCATTTTTAGGCGCATTCGAAATTATGTTGCCTAATTCTTGGGCTAATAAAGTAGATCGCCAAGCAGATCGTGGCGGTATTGTAGGTATTTTCTTTATGGCGTTAGCCTTAGCGATCGTATCGTTTAGTTGCACAGGTCCGATTGTAGGAACATTATTGGTTCAAGCTGCTTCAAAAGGTGGTTTAGCACCGGTGATCGGGATGCTTGGTTTTTCGTTAGCCATCGCGATTCCGTTTGGTTTGTTTGCATTATTTCCGGCTTGGATGAATAGTTTACCGCGTTCTGGCGGTTGGTTAAATACCGTGAAAGTATTTTTAGGTTTTCTAGAATTAGCATTAGCTTTTAAATTCTTATCGAATGCCGATCTTATTTTACAAACTCACGTTTTAGAAAGAGAAATTTTCTTAGCAATTTGGATCGCTATTTTCGGAACTTTAGCGTATTATCTCTTCGGAAAAATGAAACTTCCGCACGATTCAGAATTGCCACATATTTCCGTAGGAAGACTTTTATTAGGGCTATTAACCTTAGCATTTACGGTTTATTTAATTCCCGGACTTTGGGGCGCACCATTAAAAATTTTAAGTGGTGTAACGCCACCGATGAATTATAGCGAATCTCCGTATGGAGTAGGTTATAAAAAATTAGGTTCTGGTGGTGCCAGCAACGATGAGTTTCCTGAAGATGCTTATTTGGGGCCAAACGATATCGTGATGTTTAAAGATTACGATAAAGGAATGAAATACGCCAAAAAGAAAGATTTACCGGTTTTACTTGATTTTACCGGGCTTGTATGTGCTAACTGTAGAAAAATGGAAGAACGCGTGTGGAGTGAACCGCAAGTGTTAGGGAAATTGAAAAACGATGTGGTATTAATTTCTTTATATGTCGATGTGAAGGATGCATTGCCAAAAGAGGAGCAATATACCAGTAAAACCACCGGAAAACGTATAAGAACCGTTGGTAATAAGTGGAGCGATTTTCAGATTGAACATTATGGCGTAAATGCTCAACCTTATTACATTTTATTAGATCACGAAGAAAATATGCTGAATAAACCTGTTGCGTACACACCAGATGTTGAAGAATACGCTGCTTGGTTACAAGAGGGAATCGATAAATTTAAAAACTAAATTTATTCAGTATCACAAGGTTCGGTCGGTTGGCCGCTAACCTCAAAACTTAAGCCGTCTACCAATACATAAAATTTTTGCTGATCGGTATAAATCTCTACAGGTTCACTCGTTTGGTAAGCCTGTAATGTTTTACGTTGGTTCGTCAAGAAGTTATTTTCTTCTTCAGTAACTCCATAATTAAAGGTCACTAATTGATGATAGTTATTTTTAAACTGAAGTTTCCAACGATAACGCTTCCCTTTTTTACCGTCTTGCAGTAATCGATACTGAATGTTTTTGTAGCAGTTGGTAGAAGTCCAGTTTTTAGCAAGCGTACTAAAATTAGAATAAGCGATAAACCCTAAAAATAAAACGGCGCTTACTATCAATAAATCGCGTAATTTTAACTTCATACTTATTTAATTTTTTGTGTTGAAGTAGAATCTTTGGCTGTTACCGCTTTCTTTTCAACTTCATCTTGTTGAACTTTAAATTGAGGTTTTACATAATTCATTGTTGCTTTTCCTACATCAAAATAACTTACGAGTTGCAAACCCTTTTTATACGGAATTGAAATAGTATCACTATCGGTAGACATTCCGTATTTTTCAATAATAAAAGTATTGTTTTCATTTTCAGTTAATGGCACTCGCGCATAACTAATCGTTGCCGGTAAAGTTTGCCAATTTCGCGTATCTGCTTTTTCGGTGGCGGCACCGGCAATATCTGCTCCGGCTTTAACGATACCTTCTGCATCATCGCCTAAAAGCTCTTTTGCAATCGCACCTAAACCTGCGCTGGTTGCTTTTTTTGCGCCGAGTCTTAAAGCAATATCTACAGCTTCTCGTAACATTCTATCGTGCAAAGTTTGTCTTGCGATAGGATAAAAATCTTCTACTAACTGAAAGTTGGTTTGTTGGTTATTAAACTTTAATCGAGCGCCTTTATAAAAACTTTCTCGTTGTACATATTTTGGGATGGCAATAGAGGTAATACCCAAATTGGTTCCCGGTGGGATGGGAATAAAAATTGAATTTTCAGCATCATCGACCGCTACAAAAGCTCCGTCTACCGCAGTAATTTGAGTTTGATCTTTTGCAGGTCCTAATCCGTTTTCCCAGAAAATAACGGCTTCGGCAGGATGCGAAGTAACTTCTTCTGCAGTTAAATTAAATTGTTTGCTATAGGTTTGGTATTCTTGTGTAAAACCTAATTGTTTAGCAGTTCTAACTAAGTCTTTTTGTAATTGAAGCGGAATTTGCACTCCGTAATAAGAATTATCGTTTTCAGTATATAATTTTTCAGCATTACGGTAAGCGATAAAAGCATTATTAATATCGCCGGTCGCTTCATATAAAAGCCCTTGAAGTATTTGCGCAAAAGCGTCTTCGGTATATTTATTTTTGTTCTTCTTATATTTTTGGTTGAGTTCAAGCAGTTTAATATTGATACGTTTTGCTTCCACCAAAGCTTCATTAGGCATTCCTAATTGAAAATAATTGAGCGCCATATAGTAATGAATCATTACTTTTTCAAAATCTTCACCTTTATAAGGCGCCGCCATTGGGTTGGTAAGTTTGGCTGCTACCGCTTGGCCGGCGTTGGTGTTAATTCTGTCATCAATTAAAATATAAGCGTCTTCGAAGAGATGATTACTTTCTTTATAATTACCGTTCATATGTTCTACTTTTCCCTTTTCCATAAGGTAGAGTAGGCGGTTTCTTTTTTTAGAAAGAAATTTATTGTCTTCGATCAATGTGGCCGCTTTCCCGAAATTTCGGTAATAAACTTCATTCTGAAATTCGTAAGAACGATCGTTATAAGTGATTCCGCAGGAATTTAAACAAAAGATAAAACCATTTACTACCAAGTAGATTTAGAATTAACTAATTTAGAGACC
>DTTX01000077.1 GCA_012964435.1 Mesonia sp.
TTCTCTTGGAATGGAATATCTATTAACAGAAATTATAGCGGTGAGGTTAGGTATGATCTTTAATTAAAATTGAATTTTAAAAATTTTAGCTAATTATCATGAATATTTTATATTTGATTTAAAATAAAAAACTTTTTCTTAAAAATTATTATGGATACGATCACGGTTGAAACTTCTCTACAAGTACCCGTTCATCAAGTTTGGGAATCTTGGACAAACCCAAAACATATTAAACAATGGAATTTTGCTTCTAACGATTGGAAATGTTCTAAGGTTTCACAACAATTAGAACCTGAGGGAGAATTCTCTTTTACCATGGAAGCAAAAGACGGTAGCGAAAAATTTGATTTTGCAGGTGTCTATGAGATTGTTATCCCCAAAGAAGAAATTAGTTACTTACTTAATGATGACCGCCAAGGAAACGTTTTGTTTTCTTCTGAAGGTAAAGAAACATACGTAACCGTTACTATCGATGAAGTAGAGGAGAACTCGTTAGAGCTACAAGAAGAAGGTTGGCAAGCTATTTTAGAAAATTTTAAAAAGCACACCGAAGCTTATTTTAAGAAATAGAACTTTTAAAGAAATTAATGGACTTTAAAAGACTTTCGGGTAAACATAAAAATAATAAGCTTTATTATTATGCTATAAACTATTGGCGCTATTTTGCTTCTTTAAATTATAGTTCTAAGAATTTTCATAAGAAATTAGAAAATTTATCTTATCTCGATTTCGAAAATATTTTAGCTAGAGTAAATTACTATCATAGAGTCGATAATTATTTTCAGCTAAGTGAGAATTCATCCAAACTCCAAGACATTGAGTTAAAGAAGGGCTCCAAAACTTATTTTTTTGATCTTTATGAATATGCTCGATATTTTAATAAAAATCATCAAATAGATTACCTGTTTGGTGATATTAAAAATGTGCCTCACTCTCCTACTCTAGTTAAAAGTAGACCTATAATACCTACCAATCAAAATTCTATTTTATTGAAATGGAATAAGATCAGGCATTTTACTTTTATAAAAAAAGATAGTTTTTCATACAAAGAGAAAAAAAACGAAGTCGTCTGGCGTGGTAAAGTACATACCACTCAACCTCAAAGAATAAAACTTGTAAAAAAATTCTTCGATCATTCTAGTTTTAATGTGGGCAAGGTTAATCCTAATACACTAGCTAACGAATGGACTAAACCACGTATGACCATAGAAGAACAATTAGCTTATAAATTTATTTTAAGTGTTGAGGGTAATGATGTAGCCAGTAATTTAAAGTGGATCATGTCGTCAAACTCTATCGCTGTAATGCCGACTCCAAAATATGAAACTTGGTTTATGGAAGGTAAACTAATCGCAGATTACCATTATATTCATATTAAAGACGATTATTCTAATTTAGAAGAAAAAATTAATTATTATTTAGAACATCCGAATCAGGCGTTAGCGATCATTAATAATGCAAATAACTATATAAAAGAATTTCAAAATAAAGATAAAGAAGACTTAGTTTCTCTTTTAGTATT
>DTTX01000078.1 GCA_012964435.1 Mesonia sp.
ATTATTCATTATTCATTATTCATTATTCATTATTCATTATTCATTATTCATTATTCATCATAAAAACATGACTGCACAAACCGTATTTTATATCATTATTGCCATTTTACTTTTCGATTTTATCGTCGATCAAGTGTTAGATGCATTAAACGCCAAGCATTTTGAGGATGATTTACCTCAAGAACTTCAAGATGTTTACGACGAAACCGAATACGAACGCTCGCAAGCTTATAAAAAAACTCGCTATAAATTCGGTGTTCTTACTTCTGCCTTTTCATTGGTGTTAACTTTAGCCTTTTTCTTTCTAGATGGTTTTGCTTGGGTAGATGGCATTGCTCGATCAATTACCGACAATGATATTTTGATCGCGCTTATTTTCTTCGGAATTATCATGATCGGTAGCGATATACTCACTACTCCATTTTCATATTACAGCACGTTCGTGATCGAAGAGAAATTTGGTTTCAACAAAACCACGAAAAAAACTTTTTTCTTCGATAAAATTAAAGGTTGGTTAATGATGGCGGTTCTTGGCGGCGGAATTTTAGCTTTAATTATTTGGTTCTATCAATTTGCCGGGAAAGATTTTTGGATCTATGCTTGGGCGCTAGTTACCGTATTTTCTGTGGTGATGAATATGTTTTACAGCAAACTTATCGTGCCACTTTTCAACAAACAAACTCCGTTAGAAGATGGCAGTTTACGTACTAAAATTGAAGCTTACGCCAAAACAGTTGGTTTTACGCTAGATAAGATTTTTATTATCGACGGTTCTAAAAGAAGTACAAAAGCCAATGCTTATTTTTCAGGTTTTGGGAGCGAAAAAAGAATTACGCTTTTCGATACCTTAGTGAACGATCTTGAAGAAGATGAAATTGTTGCCGTTCTCGCCCACGAAGTTGGTCATTATAAAAAGAAACACATCATCTTCAACCTTTTTGCCAGTATAATTACTACCGGTTTCACACTTTGGTTATTATCTTTATTTGTGAGTAGTCCCCTGCTTTCTCAAGCTTTAGGCGTAGAAGAAACCAGTTTTCATATCGGTTTAATTGCCTTCGGAATTTTGTATTCGCCAATTTCAGAAATCACCGGATTATTAATGAATTTACTAAGCCGAAAATTTGAATACCAAGCCGATAATTATGCAAAAGAAACTTTTGGCAGCGCTCCGTTAATTAGCAGCCTTAAAAAGTTATCGAGCAATAGTTTAAGTAACCTTACGCCACATCGCGCGTACGTTTTCTTTCATTATTCGCACCCAACACTTTTACAACGAATTCAGAATTTAAAGCTGAAATAATCGCATACTTTAGTATATTAGTCGTATGGTTTTGACGGAAGAAGAAATAGAAAAAGAAAACAAAAGAATTGCCAAGCAATACAAAGAATTGCTACGCATAAGTTATCGCACCTTAACCGATGACGATAAAACGCTTATTCGGCAAGCTTTTGAAACCGCAGTAGATGCGCATAAAGAGCAACGCAGAAAATCTGGTGAAGCCTATATTTTTCATCCGATCGCAGTGGCAAAGATCGTTGCTTCAGAAATTGGGCTAGACGCAACTTCTATTGCAGCAGCTTTGTTGCACGATGTGGTTGAAGATACCGATTATACGCTTAATGACATTGAGCAAATGTTTGGCGAAACGGTGGCAAGAATCGTTGACGGACTCACAAAAATAAGTCATCTAAAACCGGAACGAGATGTTTCTCTACAAGCAGAAAACTTCCGGAAGATGTTGCTTACGCTCAATGATGATGTTCGAGTAATTATCATCAAAATTGCCGATCGTCTTCATAATATGCAAACGATGGATTCGATGCGTGCCGATAAGCAAGTGAAAATCGCTTCAGAAACGCTTTACATTTACGCTCCGCTCGCTCATAGAATCGGTCTTTATAATATTAAAACCGAATTAGAAGATTTGAGTTTAAAATATACTGAACCAGAAGTGTATCAGGATATTTTAACCAAAATGAAAGAAAGTAAAGAAGATCAAGATCTTTACATTCAAGATTTCACCAAAATAATTACCGACTCGTTAGATAGAGAAAAGTTAGCTTACGAGATAAAAGGTAGACCAAAATCGGTTTTTTCTATTCGGAAAAAAATTCTGAAGCAAAACATCACTTTTGACGAAGTGTACGACAAGTTTGCAATTAGAATTATTTATAAAAGCACGCCGGAAGATGAAAAGTTTTTGGCTTGGAAAATTTATTCCATCGTTACCGATCACTTCCGCCCTAACCCAACTCGTTTACGTGATTGGATCTCTTCACCCAAATCTACCGGTTACGAGGCGCTTCACATTACCGTAATGGGACCAAAAGGTCGCTGGGTTGAAGTTCAGATTCGTAGTGAACGCATGAATGAAATTGCTGAAAAAGGTTATGCCGCGCATTATAAATATAAAAATGAAGGCGAGCAAGAAGATCAAAATTTAGATCAATGGCTCAATAAACTTCAGGAAGCCTTAGAAAACAATGAGGTAAATGCCGTAGATTTTGTTGAACAATTTAAACTGAACCTTTACTCGAAAGAGATTTTTGTATTCACCCCAAAAGGAGATTTAAAATCCTTACCAAAAGGCGCTACGCCGCTAGATTTTGCCTTTAGTATTCATACAGAAATTGGGTTAAAAACACGTGGTGCCCGAGTAAACGGTAAACTTGTGCCTTTAAGTCACGAATTAAAAAGTGGCGATCAGGTAGATATCATTACTTCAGAAAAATCGAAACCGACCAACAACTGGTTAGATTTTGCAAATACGGCAAGAGCTCGTTCTAAAATTAAATCTTCTTTAAAAGATGAAAAGAAATTAATTGCAGAAGACGGGAAAGCGATTTTAACGAGAAAATTAAAAGCTCAAAAAATTCCGTTTAACGATAAAACCATTGCGCAACTGGTAAAATACTTCAAGCTAAAAACCAGTTTAGATCTGTTTTATCGAGTAGGTATTGGTACGATCGATAACACCAAATTAAAAGAATTTGCGGCATCGAGAAGTAACGCATTTGTTTCTTTCTTTAAAAATAAAATTAGAAAACCGAGTGTTCCTCAAGATATCGATCGCGAAGAGATCACTCATAATTACGACCAATTAGTTTTTGGTGCAGAAGAAGAAAAACTAGAATACAAGCTTGCCAATTGCTGTAATCCAATTCCGGGAGATCCTGTTTTTGGTTTTATTACGGTGAACGAAGGTATTAAAGTGCACAAAAAAGATTGTCCTAATGCCATTCAGCTTCAAAGTAATTATGCTTACAGAATTATTCAGGCTAAATGGATAGATTCTTCTCAACAGGAATTCTCTGCAGTGATCAAATTAAATGGTTTAGATAACTTAGGTTTGGTAAGCGAGGTGACTAAAGAGATCTCTAACAATCTTCACGTAGATATGCGAAAAATTTCTTTTGAAAGTCACGATAGTGTTTTCCAAGGAAAGATCACGGTTGTTGTGAAAAACAAAACCATTCTGAAAAAATTAATGGATCGTTTGAAAAAAATAAACGGAATTGATAAGGTTACCCGTGAATAAAGTTTAAATTTGCAGGCAGAATTATGGAGGAAACAGAAAAACAAAAAAACGACCAAGCTGTAGTTAAAAACGTATTTACGAAGTTTTTAGAAGAGAAAAAACATCGTAAAACACCCGAACGTTTTGCTATTCTTCAAGAAATATATGATAGTGACGAGCATTTCGACATCGAATCGCTTTACATTACCATGAAGAATAAAAATTACCGCGTAAGTCGTGCTACTTTATATAACACGATAGAATTACTATTGGATTCTGGTTTGGTTAGAAAACACCAATTTGGTAAAAATCAAGCACAGTACGAAAAATCTTATTTCGACAGACAACACGATCACGTAATTTTAACCGATACCGGTGAAGTGATCGAATTTTGTGATCCTAGAATTCAATCGATCAAACAAACCATCGAGGAGGTTTTTGATATCGACATCAATAACCACTCATTATACTTTTACGGAACCAGAAAAACATCCAAATAAACTTTATTTATGGCAGTAGATTTGCTACTTGGGCTACAGTGGGGAGACGAAGGAAAAGGTAAAATTGTAGACGTACTCACCGCTAATTACAATATTATTGCCCGTTTTCAAGGTGGGCCAAACGCAGGACACACCTTAGAATTTGACGGCATTAAACACGTATTACACACGATTCCTTCAGGTATTTTTCATAAAGATGCCATTAATTTAGTGGGGAACGGAGTAGTAATCGATCCTGTAATTTTCAAAAAAGAATTAGATAATTTAGAAAAATTCGATCTAGATTACGTTTCAAAATTGCTAATTTCTAGAAAAGCTCACATCATCTTACCAACACACAGACTTTTAGATGCTGCATCAGAAGCTGCTAAAGGTAAAGCTAAAATTGGTTCAACTTTAAAAGGTATTGGCCCAACGTACATGGATAAAACCGGACGTAACGGTTTACGTATTGGTGATTTAGAAATGAACGATTGGAAAGAGAAATATAGAAACTTGGCAGATAAGCACGAGTCGATGATCTCTCACTATGGCGTAGATATTCAGTATAACTTAAAAGAATTAGAAAAAGAGTTTTTCGAGGCGATCAAAGTCTTAAAAAAATTACCTTTTATCGATTCTGAAGAATATTTGCACCGCGCACAAAAAGAAAATAAAACGATCTTAGCTGAAGGAGCGCAAGGTTCTTTATTAGATATCGATTTTGGTACATACCCGTTTGTAACTTCTAGTAACACTACAGCTGCCGGAGCTTGTACAGGTTTAGGGATCGCACCTAACCAGATCAACGAAGTTTTCGGTATTTTTAAAGCATATACTACTCGTGTAGGAAGCGGACCTTTCCCAACCGAATTATTCGATGAAGACGGGAAAACCATGGCAAAAGTTGGTAACGAATTTGGAGCCACTACCGGAAGACCAAGAAGATGCGGTTGGTTAGATTTAGTTGCTTTAAAATACGCAGTTCAAGTAAACGGTGTCACGCAATTAATGATGATGAAAGGTGACGTTTTAAGTGGTTTCGAAACGCTTAAAGTTTGTACCGGTTACAAATATAAAGGTGAAGAAATAGAACATTTACCTTATAATATTGAAGAAGAAAACCTTACTCCTATTTACAAAGAGATTAAAGGTTGGAAAGAAGACTTAACTAAAATGACAGAAGAGTCAGAATTTCCTCAAGAATTTAAAGATTACATCACTTTTATCGAAAAAGAATTAGAAGTGCCGATCAAGATCGTTTCTGTTGGTCCAGACAGAAAACAAACGATTATGAGATAATTTCTTGAATTTGAAATATAAAAAAACGCTTCAAAAATTATTTTGGAGCGTTTTTTGATTAACACAAGTTCAAAACAAACAAATTCTTATTTTTGAATAAAATTTTTGCTGTTGAAAAATTTCATTACCTATATACTTTTCAGTTTCGTATTGCTAACTTCAGCAATAAGTTTCGCCCAAAAAACTGAACCTAAAAAAATAGATTATACCAGTGATCGCTCTTATAAAGATGAAGATAAATATCCCGG
Source organism: Mesonia sp. (assembly GCA_012964435.1). Lineage (GTDB taxonomy): Bacteria > Bacteroidota > Bacteroidia > Flavobacteriales > Flavobacteriaceae > Mesonia. The sequence goes on from DTTX01000078.1 coordinate 5,551, forward strand.
AGCTTTTATTTTAGCCAAGATCGATAAACAAGTTTATTTTAATCACGAAGGGATCGAAGTTTGGTGCGATCAAGCCATTTTTTACCGAGATGAAGATTTTTTTAAAGCCTACGGAAATGTAAAAATGAAGCAAGGCGATACCATTAATATGACGAGCGATTACGCTGAATATAATGGTCAAACCAAATTTGCTTTTGCCAGTACCGATGTAAAACTTACCACACCAAGCAATACCTTAACAACCGATACTTTATTTTTCGACCGTATTAAACAAGAATCTTTTTACCGTAGCGGCGGTAAAGTAAAAGATACTGCAAGTACGATTACCAGTGTTGTAGGAAGATATTTTATGGAACAAGAAAAATATTCTTTCAAAAGAGATGTGGTGGTTACCAATCCTGATTATGTGATCAACTCGCAGCAGCTCGATTTTTATTCGGCAACCGGTAATGCTTACCTTTACGGACCTTCGACCATTACCAGCGAAAACAATAAAGTCTATTGCGAACGCGGTTATTACGACACTAGAAACGACAAAGGTTATTTTGTTAAGAATTCAACGGTTTATTACGATAACCGAAAGCTGGAAGGTGACAGTATTTATTTTAATCAAGCAGAAAGTTTTGCTTCGGCAACCAACAATATAAAAGTTACCGATACCGCTAATCAATCGGTGATTCGAGGGCATTATGCGGAAGTTTTTCGAGACAAAGATTCATTATTTATTACCAAACGAGCCATTGCCTCGATGAAGCAAGAACTTGATTCTATTCATATTCATAGCGACACTTTAATGATCACCGGTAAACCGGAAAACAGAATTATTCGCGGCTTCTATCATTCAAAAATGTATAAAAGCGATATGAATGGGAAATGTGATTCTATTCATATAAACGAGAAAACAGGACTCACTCAAATGATTGGCAAACCGGTCGTGTGGTCTGGCAACAGCCAAATGACGGGTGACAGCATTCACTTAATTAACGATCGAAAAACCGAAAAAATGGATACGCTAAAAGTATTTTATAATGCTTTTATGATCCAAAAAGATTCGATTGAAGGTTACAATCAAGTAAAAGGAAAAGAAATGTACGGGCTTTTTGATGATGAAAACCAACTTTCGGAAGCCAATTTCATTAAAAATACAGAAACAATTTATTATAGTTTCGACGAGGAAGGTACTTTGATCGGTATTAACAAAGCGATCTCCTCATCGATTAAAATTCTTTTTGATGAAAAAAATGTTTCTGACATCTATTACAATACCGATGCAGAAAATATTCTTTACCAAGAAAGTGATTTCCCTGAAAATGCTCGTAGACTGAGAGGTTTTAATTGGCGCGGCGACGAACAAATAACAAGTAAGCAAGATTTATTTTCAGATGAAGCTCCGCTAAATCTTCCGAAGATCGAAGGCATTCCGCTTCCTAAGGAAGAAGAATATTTCTTTGAAGAACGCGATGAAGAAGACGGCGAATTGCTGAATGAAAATTCGCGCTTAAGCCCGGAAATACTTCAGCATCGAGAAACCGATGAGATCTTAAAAGATAGCATTCCGCAGCAAAAAAAGATGAAAAATATTCCGCTTAAAAAAAAAAAAAGAAAGCAAGTAATTGAATAAAGATTTTCTAACATATCAAGCGCAAACTACGCCTCACCCATTAGGTTTAGAGGTTTCAAGCGCAAAAGGAAGTTATATTTACTCAACCGACGGTAAAGCACATTTAGATTTTGTTGCCGGAGTTTCTGCCTGTAGCTTAGGGCATTCACACCCAAAAATCGTGAAAGCCATCAAAGAGCAAAGTGAAAAGTATTTGCACGTCATGGTTTATGGAGAATATGCACAATCTCCTGCTGTAAATTACACAAAGCTTTTAAGTGAAAAAGTCGACATCCCTAACGCAAAAACTTACTTGGTGAACAGCGGAACCGAAGCCATCGAAGGCGCTCTAAAATTAGCGCGTCGTTATACGGGAAGGCAAGAAATTATTGCAGCACATCGCGCTTACCACGGAAACACCATGGGATCGTTAAGTTTAATGGACTTTGAAGAACGCAAAAAACCATTTGAACCTTTATTGCCGGAAATTTCGTTCCTGAATTTTAATGATGAAACGAGTTTAGATACGATCACTAATAAAACAGCGGCGGTTATTTTAGAAACCATTCAAGGTGGCGCAGGATTTATTCAGCCGAAAGATGATTTTCTAAAAAAGGTAAAACAACGTTGCGAAGAAGTTGGTGCGTTATTGATCTTAGATGAAATTCAGCCTGGTTTTGGTAGAACAGGCAAACTGTTTGCTTACGAACATTTTGGGATTATTCCCGATATTTTGGTAATTGGTAAAGGAATGGCCGGCGGTTTACCGGTTGGCGCTTTTGTTGCTTCCGAAAAGTTGATGGATTCTCTCAGCGATAATCCTAAAATGGGACATATTACCACATTTGGCGGCAATCCGTTAATCGCAGCTTCAGCCTTAGCCACTTTAAAAGAAATTACTTCAACTCCATTAATTGACGAAACACTAGAAAAAGAAAAGCTGTTTAAAACTCTATTGGTGCATCCGTTAATTGAAGAAGTTCGCGGTAAAGGTCTAATGTTAGCCGCTATCGTTTTTTCAGAAGAAATTGCTAATCAAGTCATTTTAGAAGCAAAAGATAACGAACTCATTCTCTTTTGGTTGTTATTTGAAAAACGAGCGGTAAGAATTACTCCGCCACTAACAATTTCAAAAGAAGAGATCGAAAAAGGTTGTAAGATCATCCTTACAATTTTAGATAAAATTTATAAAAATTAGGCTGTTAATTACTTTGTTAACAACAAACGCATGTTTTTTTAGAATTCAGCGTTATACTAAGTAAATTTAATACAGTAGAAATCAGTAAAATTTCGTGTATGCAGTTAAGTCAAAACGAAGATCACAATTTCTCTCTTTCCAAATTCGAATCGATGCTTAAAACCAACGACGTTTTATTCTTTGATTCTAATGAGTTCGAAGGAATTATTTTTCACTATTTAGAAACCGGAAAATTCGCTTTAGCTAAAAAAGCGGTGAAGCTTGGTTTAGAACAACATCCCGATGCGAGCGTCTTAAAATTATTTAAGGTAGAGATCTTGATCTTCGAGAATAAACTTACTGAAGCCGATTTATTATTGAATGAATTGCACGAGTTAGAACCTTCTAACGACGAAATTTATATACAGAAAGCCAATATCTTCTCGAAACAAGATAATCACGAAATGGCGATCAATACGCTAGAAACGGCTTTAGAATTTACTGCGGAAGAAGCCGAAATCTATTCGCTCATGGCAATGGAATATATGTTTCTTGAAGATTACGAAAACGCGAAGCTTAATTTTATGAGTTGCTTAGAGTTAGAAAACGACGATTACGCCGCGCTTTACAATATAATTTACTGTTTCGACTTTTTAGAACAACGTCGAGAAGCGATCGATTACCTTAATTTATTTTTAGATAAACATCCTTATTCTGAAGTTGCTTGGCACCAAGTTGGCAAGCAGTATTTCGATTTAAAAGAATACGATAAAGCCTTAGCTGCCTTCGATTTTGCCATTATTTCTGACGATTATTTTGTCGGCGCTTATATGGAAAAAGGTAAAGTACTAGAAAAAATGGGGCGTTTAAAAGAAGCGATCGAAAATTACCACATCACTTTAGAACTTGACGATCCTACTGCTTTTGCTTATTTAAGAATTGGCAAATGCTACGAGAAATTAAAAAAATCGAAATTAGCTTTAGATTTCTATTCTAGAGCAGTCGATGAAGATCCGCTTTTAGATAAAGCCTGGATCGCTATTACCGATTTTTATGCTAGAAAACTCAATTACCCAAAAGCGCTATATTACATAAACAAAGCCATTAGTATCGATAGCGAAAATGTATTGTATTGGAAACGTTTTGCGAAGATCAATAATCGTTTAAATTATGTTGAAGAAGCAGAAAAAGGCTACCAAAAAGCAATTGAATTAGGTAATTACGAATTAGAAACCTGGATCACTCGCTGCGATTTACTTATTAATTTAGGTGAATTTGAAACCGCTTTGGACACGATGTATCAAGCCATCGAATTTTATCCTGAAATAGCAGAGATCGAATATCGTTTAGCCGGTTTATATTTTTGTTTAAATCAAGGAGATCGTGGTTATTACCATTTAAAAAATGCGCTAAAGATCGATGCTGAATATTCAATTATTATTGAAGAATTATTTCCGGAGATCTTCAAAAGAAACAGCGTAAAAACCTTGATCGATAAACACGTATAATTCGTAACATAAACGAGTATTCTTGCTCCCTTTCAAAAGTAATTTTAGTACTTTTACTTTTTAAACGAGCATATGCAACGAAATTTTAAAGATTACTTCACTATTGCGCTTAAAGGAGTAGCGATGGGTGCTGCAGATACCGTCCCGGGAGTTTCCGGCGGAACAATAGCTTTTATTTCAGGGATTTACGAAGAATTAATCACCACGATTGGTAATGTAGATATTTCACTTTTTAAAACCTGGAAATCTCGAGGTTTTAAAGCATTCTGGAATCAGCTTAACGGTGGTTTTATCGTTTCGCTGCTACTTGGTATTTTGTTTAGCGTTTTTACGTTTATGCGCTTAGCCAATTATTTACTTAAAGAGCATCCGGTACTTATTTGGTCGTTCTTTTTTGGGTTAGTAGTTGCCAGTATTTGGTTTGTTGCCAAGCAAATAGATAAATGGAAAATTTCAACATATATCGCTGCAATCTTAGGAGCTGCAGTTGCGTATTACATTACCTCGCTCCCACCGGCAGCTTCTTCAGACAGTTATATGTATTTATTAATTTGTGGCACGGTTGCAGTTTGTGCGATGATCTTACCGGGAATATCGGGTGCGTTTATTTTGGTTTTAATGGGCGCTTACCGAAATATCACTCAAGCCGTTCACGATTTCGATTTCAAGAAAATTGCGTTAGTTGGCTTGGGCGCTATTGTGGGATTACTTACTTTTTCTAAAATTTTAAAATGGCTTTTTGCACATTACAGAAATATCACTTTAGCAGTGTTAACCGGTTTTATCACAGGTTCACTCAACAAAATCTGGCCTTGGAAAAAAGTTTTAGAAAGCACACAAATAGAAGAAAAAGTGATCGTTCTTAAAGATAAATCGGTGTTACCTTCTAATTTTGAAGGTGATGCTCAACTTTTATTCGCCATTCTTTTAATGCTTGCCGGTTTCTTTTTAATCATTATTTTAGAGAAATTAGCAGAACAGAAGCCAGACGAAGATGCAGCAAACCCGAACACTTAGAGACAAAATATTCTTAGTTTTAAAAGGTTTAGCCATGGGAGCCGCCAATAAAGTTCCGGGCGTTTCTGGTGGTGTGGTTGCTTTTGTGGCCGGTTTTTATGAAGAGTTTATTTATTCGCTTCAAAAAGTAAATTACAAAGCATTTTTACTGTTGATCAATGGTCGATTTAGAAGTTTATACCATTATGTAAACGGTAAATTTTTAGGCTTACTTATTTTAGGAATGGTGATTAGCTACTTCAGTATTTCTAAATTACTCGATTTTCTTATTGAGCATTTTGAATTATACGTTTGGTCGGCTTTCTTCGGGATGATCATCGGTTCGATCTATTATATTTCTAAAGATTTTAAACTGAAATCTTTCAGCAATTTACTCTTTATTTTCTTCGGAATTGTAGCCGGCGTCGGCATTAGCCTTATGGAACCCGCTACCGAAAATGATAACCTTTGGTTTGTTTTTGTCTGCGGAATTATTGGGGTTTCCGGGATGACACTTCCGGGACTTTCAGGTTCTTTCATCTTAATTCTTATCGGCAATTACGTTTTACTGCTCGTAGATTCTGTAAATGCGCTTTTCGATACGCTTACCGATATCGCAAAATTCGATTTTTCTTTTGTAGATAACCAAGAAAGAACTAACTTACTTAAGGTTTTAACCTCATTCACTTTAGGTTCTGTAGTTGGTTTAGTTACCTTATCGCACGCATTAGGTTATGTTTTAAAGCATTACAAAAATATTACTTACGCGGTGATTATTGGTTTTATTACCGGTTCGTTAGGCGTTGTTTGGCCATGGAAAGAAAAAGTCTTTAAAACCCGAGGCAACGGAGAATTATTAAAAGACGCTAACGGAAATCTAGTTTTAGATAACTATGATCGATATTTACCGCATTTGACCGATATGACCACTTGGATCGCGATATTTTTTATAATTTTGGGAATATTAATAGTGTTAGGTTTAGAACGCTACGGAAATAAAAACGCCAATACCAATACAAATGGATAAATACGGATTAGTAGGGAAAAATATTTCTTATTCATTTTCTAAAAGTTATTTTGAAAAAAAATTTGCTGCGGAAGAAATTCACGCTCGCTATCAAAACTTTGACTTACCGAGTTTAGCAGATTTTCGAGAAATTGTTGCGCACGAGAAAAACTTAAAAGGTTTAAATGTAACGATCCCTTACAAACAAGCTATTCTTCCGTTTTTAGATCAGTTAGACGAACAAGCTGCAAAAATTGGTGCGGTAAACACCATTCAAATAAAAAATAAAAAGCTCGTAGGTTATAACACCGATTGTTTCGGGTTTATGAAATCGCTTTTTCCGTTACTCGAAAAACAACATACCGAAGCTTTAATCTTAGGAACCGGCGGCGCTTCTAAAGCAGTTGCTCACGCACTACGATCTCTGGGCATCGAATATAAATTTGTTTCTCGTAACCCAAGTAAAAATGACTTTTCTTACGATCAAATCACGAAAGAAGTGTTAGAAAAGCATTTTTTAATTGTGAATTGTACTCCGTTAGGAACGCATCCTAATTTGGATGAAGCTCCTTCACTGCCGTATGAGTTTTTAGATCATCGTCACTTATTGTACGATTTGGTTTACAACCCGCCGCTAACCACCTTTTTAGCAAACGGAAAAGTAAAAGGCTGTAAAATTTATAATGGTCAAAAAATGCTAGAATATCAAGCAGAACGTTCTTGGGAAATTTGGAACGAAGATTAATAAAGAGTTTTTTTAAGATTTCTACTTTTTTTTGCAGACTAACTTAGGAGTTACTATCTTTCAAGACTAATTTAAGATGAACTTAAACATTGAAAGATATGTCTGATAAAGAAAAATCTCAATCACAAGAAGAGAATACCAAAAAGCAAACTTCTTTACCCGCAAACGAAGAAGCAAAAACGCCTGAAACTCATTCTGAAGTAGAACAATCGATGATCGACGAGTCTCAAAAAGAGCCGTCTAACACGACTAACGAAGAGCTAAATTCTACCAGCGAAGATGCAGAAGATGAAGCTACGGCGCAAGAACCTTCAGCAGAAAAAGAAAAAAAAGCAAGTAACGAAAATAATGCTCACCAAGATGAGCTAGACGACGCTATTGCAGAAGATAGCGAAGATGAAGATGCGCACGAACGCCACGGGATCGAAATGAAAGATTACCACGCGATGTCGATGCCGGAGCTTGTGAGAGAACTTTCTTCTTTAGTGAAAAATGAAAAAGTTCAGCATATTAGAGACCACGTTCAAGAAATTAAAACAGAATTTGATGCGAAGTTTGAAGAAGAAATGGAGCAGAAAAAAGAAGATTTCTTAGAAGAAGGTGGTAACATTATCGATTTCCATTATTCGAGTCCGATCAAGAAAGAATTCAACTCGATCTATTTCGACTATAAAGAAAAAAGAAATAATCATTACCAACAGCTCAAAAACAACCTTCAAAAAAACTTAGAAGAACGTTTAGCGATTATTGAAGAATTAAAAGGAATGATTGGTGCCGGTGCCGATATGGGTGCTAACTTTAGCCAGTTTAAAGAACTTCAAGAACGTTGGAAAAAAGCCGGTCCCGTACCAAGAGAGCAATACAAAATGGTATGGAACACCTATCACCATCACGTAGAAAACTTTTATGATTTCTTGCACCTAGATCGTGAGTTTAGAGATATGGACTTTAAGCACAACCTAGAGCAAAAATTAAAAATGATCGCTCGTGCAGAAGAGTTAGCAGAAGAAACCAACATTAATAGAGCATTTAGAGAATTGCAAATGCTTCATAAAATGTGGAAAGAAGATGTTGGGCCGGTCGCTAAAGAATATCGTGAAGATATTTGGGAGAAATTTAGTGAAGCGACCAAAAAAATTCATGAAAATCGCCAAGCTCATTTTGCCGATCTTGATAAAGTAAAAGAGAAAAATTTAGAAGTAAAGCAACAAATCATTAACGATATTAAAGAAATTGCTGATAAAGACATTACTTCACACAACCAAGCGCAACAACAAATTAAAAAAATTGAAGCGCTTAGAGATCAATTCTTTAAAGCAGGAAAAGTACCTTTAAAAGTAAACGAAGAAACTTGGCAGGCTTTTAAAGAAAACGTAAGAACGTTTAACAGAAAGAAAAACGCTTATTACAAGAATCTCAAAAAAGAACAATACAAAAATCTAGAGAAAAAGCTTGAACTTGTTGAAATTGCTGAAGACAATAAAGACAACGAAGACTTTAAAGCAACGACACCAATTATGAAGAAAATCCAGTCTAACTGGAAGCAAATTGGTCACGTTCCTAGAAAAGACAGCGATAAGATCTGGAAACGTTTTAAAGACGCTTGTAACCATTATTTCGATAGACTTCACGCCGTAAGAAACGAAGAGAACAAAGAAGAAAATGAAGCTTTCGACAAGAAGAAAGAATTATTAGATGCTGCAAAATCTTTAGAACTTCAAGGCAATCCTGAAGAAGATCTAAAATTGATCAAAGCTAAGATCGCAGAATGGAAAGAAATTGGGCGCGTACCTTATAATAAACGTTACATCGAAGGTAAATTCAATAAAGTATTAGATCAGCTATTTAGTCAATTAGACATTGGTAGAAAAGAAGCTGAAATGATGAAGTACGAAAACCGCGTACAAGCTTTAGATGAAGCCGACGATTCTAGACAAATTGAGCGTGAAGAAAGCTTTTTACGTAAGAAAATTTCAGAAACAAAAGCAGAGATCACGCAGTTAGAAAACAATATGCAATTTTTCTCTAATGTAGACGAAAGCAACCCAATGGTTCGAGAAGTTCTTAAAAATATAGAACGACATAAAATACAATTAGAAACCTGGAAAGCTAAATTGAAAAAAGTAAGATCGCTTTAATCAACAAATCTAGATCAACACATTTTTATGGCTTCAGGAATTTTTGCAATATTAGATGATATTGCTGCTTTAATGGACGATGTCGCTACGATGAGCAAAGTAGCGGCAAAAAAAACAGCCGGTATTTTAGGAGACGATCTTGCCGTAAATGCAGAAAAAGCATCGGGTTTTGCGTCTTTACGTGAGATACCGGTGCTTTGGGCAATTACCAAAGGCTCTTTGCTTAATAAGCTAATTATCTTACCTATTGCCTTTTTATTAAGCGCCTTTTTACCTATTGCGATCACTATTATATTAATTATTGGTGGTTTATATTTAGGTTTTGAAGGTGCCGAAAAAATCTATCATTATTTTGTACCTCACCAACATTCTAAAAAAGAAGAAATTAAGGGTGCAAAAAGTAAAGAAGAGATTTTAGCCATAGAAAAAGAACGTGTAAAATCTGCAATTCTAACCGATTTTATCTTATCGGTAGAAATTATCATTATTGCTTTAGGAACCGTCGTTGGTGAGCCAATTTTACAGCAAATTATTGTAGTGAGCGCCATTGCTATATTAGCTACCGTTGGTGTTTATGGCATTGTTGCGCTAATTGTTAGAATGGATGAAGCTGGTTATGCTTTAATTGAAAAAAGCGATGAACAAGCCGGTTTCAAACTTAGCTTAGGTAAATTTTTGGTCGCTGCACTTCCTAAAGTGATCAAGGGATTAACTTTTATTGGTACGATCGCATTAATGCTTGTTTCCGGAGGAATTTTTGTACATAATGTTGAATTTATACATCATTTAATTCCGGAAGCTATTCCTTCTATTATTGCTGAATTTGTTGTCGGACTTATCTTTGGTTTTGCTGCATTTTTAGTTGTTCAACTATTTCTAAAATTAAAAAAATCTTTCACTAATTAAGGTTTAAATCTTTTCTGAAGTTCTACATCACTTAAAGCTGACAGTAATTTAATTTGGTATTTTTTTTGATAAATAATTTTTCAAAAAAACAGTAAATATCATGAAAAAGTTAGCATTAGTTGTTTTGAGTTTAGGCTTTTTCTGGTCTTGTTCTTCACAAACTGAAAAAGCAACATCTTCTAAGAATTACGAAGATATAAAAGGTAAAAGTCCACAAGGTAATTGGGAAGTTCATAAAGAGTTTGATGAACACGGAAACTTGATTAGAAAAGACTCGACCTACTCCTATTCTTGGTCGTCTGTAAATGGTAAGCAAGTAAACCCACAAGAGATGGATAGTTTAATGGCAAAAGCTCGTAAAATGATGCAAGCGCATATGCAAAGTTTTAATAGTGCTGGTTTCGAGAGTTCTTTTGATGATAATTTTTTTGGGGAATCGATGCTGAATATGAATCCTTCGGAAATGAGAAAGAAAATGATGCAACGTATGCAACAAATGCAAGCACAGTTTTTTAACGATCAAAACTTCTCGGAAGGTTTTGAAGATTTAGAAGAATCTACTACTGAAAGATCTACTGAAAAAGAGGTTGAAACTGAAAAAACAAAGTTCACGAATTCTTCACAGCAAATTTAATTTCTTGAGAGTTGAATTCTAACAAAAAAAATCCTGCAAGGTCTCTTTTTGACCCTGTTGGTATTGATTATAAATTTTTGAACATTATAAACCTACAAGGTTATACAAACCTTGCAGGAATAGAGAACATTAAAAATTGTTTGTTTTTCTTATTATTAATCCTGTTAGGGATTGTAGTGAAAAGCCCGTAAAGCAAAACTTCTTAAAAAATTTGCCTTTTAGAAAGCGACGATAGAAGCTTTTTAAAAGGCTTTATTTTTTTGAAGCTTTTGCTGCGTACTTGTAACGGAAAGCCCGGCTCGAACAGGAAAGCAGTAAACAGTATTCAGTTTACAGTTTACAGTTTACAGTCTACAGTTGACAGTTGATGGTTGATGGTTGACGAGTTATAATTCTTTTTGATAGAGCTGGTAGGTAGATAAGGGTAATTCTTTACTGCCAACTTTTTTGAAGCCTAAATTTTCATAATAACGGCAAAGTTTAGGGTTTTTGGTATCTGCATCGAGTCTTAAATAATTACAATCCTCTTTTTTAGCCTTCATTTCGATCTCCTGAAGAATTTTTGCGCCGATACCTTTTCCATTAAACTCTTCTTTGACGACTAACGAATGTACATATTTGGCTTTTTCTTGTTGTGGTCCCCAATACAATTTATCTTCATTTAAAATTCTCACCATTCCTACTAAATCGGTATTTTTAGTAGTGATGAAGAAAAACTCTTTATGTTGAATCCCCTCTTCTACCCAAGCTATTTTTTCTTGTGGCGGATTTTTCCAATACTGCCAATGATCGACGTTCTTCTTGCTAATTTTTTCGGCTGTTTCTTTAAATAATGCTAAGACGTTAGCTTTATCGCTTATTTGAATTTGCTTAAATTGAAGTTCCATTTTTCTATTTTGCAACAAAGTTCATAAAAAAATCCCTTCCGAATGAACGAAAGGGATTTTGAGGATTAAATGTTGGGAAAATTATTTTCCTTCCATTTTATCTTTTAAAGCTTGAAGATCTGCGTTAGCATCACCTAATGTAGGCTTGTTATCTTCTTGCGCTTTCTTAGCTGCTTGCTTAACAATTTTTGCCTCTTCTTCTTTGTGAATAGACATATGTGAAGCTACAACTCTTTTGAATTCTTTATTGAACTCGATAATTACGAATTCTGCTTCGTCACCTTTTCCTAATTTAGAACCGTCTTCTTTTTCTAAGTGACGTGTAGGAACGAATGCAGTAATGTCTTCGTTAAATTCGATAGTTGCACCTTTATCTACCATCTCGTCGATAGTTGCTGTGTGCTTCGTACCTACTGCGAATTCAGTTTCGTATTTATCCCAAGGGTTGTCGGTGGTTTGTTTGTGACCTAAGCTTAGTTTACGTCCTTCAACATCAAGTTCAAGAACTACAACGTCTAACTTATCTCCTACGTTACAGAATTCTGATGGGTGCTTAATTTTCTTAGTCCAAGAAAGGTCTGAGATGTAAATTAAACCATCGATACCTTCTTCTAATTCTACAAATACACCAAAGTTAGTAAAGTTTCTTACTACTCCTGTGTGACGAGAACCAACTGGGTATTTAGAAGTAATATCTGTCCAAGGGTCTGGAGTTAATTGCTTAATACCAAGAGACATTTTACGCTCTTCTCTATCTAAAGTTAAGATTTGCGCTTCTACCTCATCACCAACATTTACGAAATCTTGAGCTGAACGTAAGTGCGTGCTCCAAGACATTTCTGAAACGTGGATTAATCCTTCTACACCTTCTGCAACTTCGATAAATGCACCGTAATCTGCGATTACAACTACTTTACCTTTTACTTTATCTCCAACTTTTAATTCTTCGTCAAGAGCTTCCCAAGGATGCTTGTTCAACTGCTTAAGACCTAATTGAATTCTTGTCTTAGCCTCATCGAAGTCTAAGATTACCACATTCAATTTCTGATCTAACTCAACGATCTCGTTTGGATGGTTAATTCTAGACCAAGAAAGATCTGTAATGTGAACTAATCCGTCAACTCCACCAAGATCAACAAACACACCGTAAGAAGTGATATTCTTCACAGTACCTTCTAATACTTGACCTTTTTCTAATTGACCGATAATTTCTTTCTTCTGCTCTTCGATATCTGCTTCGATAAGCGCTTTGTGAGAAACAACTACGTTCTTAAATTCGTGGTTGATCTTCACCACTTTAAATTCCATAGTTTTACCAACGTAAGCATCGTAATCTCTAATTGGCTTCACATCGATCTGTGAACCTGGTAAGAAAGCTTCGATACCAAATACGTCTACGATCATACCACCTTTAGTACGACACTTAACGAATCCGTTAACGATTGTTCCTTCTTCGTGAGCCGCATTAACGCGATCCCAAGCTTTGATTACACGAGCTTTACGGTGAGAAAGTACTAATTGTCCTGTTGCATCTTCACGCACATCGATAAGTACTTCTACTTTGTCTCCTACTTTTAAATCTGGGTTGTAACGAAATTCGTTAAGAGAAATAACTCCTTCACTTTTCGCATTGATATCGATAATTGCATCACGATCTGTAATGTTGATTACCGTACCTTCTACTACTTCATCATCTAAAGTGTCAACGAAATTTTCTGCTACTAATTTTTCGAATTCTTCTAGCTTCTCATCGTCGATAGGATCGATTCCTTCTTCGTAGTTGTGCCAGTTAAACTCTGCTAAAAACTTTTCAGGATTTTCTTGTTGCTTCTCTACGTTTGGTTGAGAAGAGGTAGCCATACCTGCTACTTCCTGAACTTCTTGATTTTTTGTTTCTTCAGCCATAGTGCTGATTAAAAAATTTGTATTCTATATTCTTCGGAAGATTTAAGCGGCTAAAACATAGAAGTTTTAGTAAAAATTTTATAGATTCCTTTTCTCTTTCCAATAATGCCACGAAAAGGGTTGCAAAAGTACAATTTATTTTTTGATATTCAAACAATTAGAAAGAGATAAAATTTAATTTTCGAAACAAAGTCAACTTAAATTAACTTACAGACTATCAAAAACTTAGACTTCAGACTGTCTTTTGTTTAAAAATCAAATGCACTAGAAGTATTAAAATAGTATACATCAAACCCAAACTTGCAACGCCAGACCATTGAAACCATTGCCAAGCATAGGCTCCGGTAGTTGTACCCAACGCTCCGCCTATAAAGTACCCCACCATATAAATGGTATTAATTCTATTTCGGGCTTCAGGATTTTTAGAAAAGATGATGTTTTGATTGGTTATATGAAGTGATTGTAACCCCATATCGATAAAAATAACGCCGATCACCAAACCGATGATCGAGTTTCCAGAGAATTCAAAAACGCCCCAGGCTAAAACCATCACCAAAGTAGCAATAGTAATGAGTCGATTTTTATTCATTTTATCGCTAAGCTTACCAGCCCAAGTTGCGGCTAAAGTTCCGCCAATTCCTAAAATACCAAACATACCGGCAATCCCGCTTCCGTAGTTAAAATTATCTTCCATTAGAAAAACCAAAGTGGTCCAAAACGCACTAAAACCGGCAAACCCCAAACCACCACGCAAAGCAGCCAATCGTACCGAAGGTTCAGCTTTAAAATATTTCCATAAGGATTGCATGAGTTTAGCATAACTTCCTTTAAAATCTGAAGTTAATGACGGGAGTTTAAAAACCAAGACCAACGCATATAAAAGCATGATTCCGCTGGCGATAAAATACATACTTCGCCAACCTAAATATTCACCTACATAACCACTAATCGAGCGACTACCTAAAATACCTATTAATAAACCGCTCATCACAATACCAATTGCACGACCTTTATCGTTAGGCTTGGCTAATTGCGCTGCCATCGGCACAAACAATTGTGGCACGACCGAAGAAAAACCAATACAGAAACTAGCGATCGTTAACACCAATAATGAAGGGGAAATTGCAGCTATTAACAAGGAAGAAATGATCGCAATAAAATCGAAAAGAATAAGTTTTTTGCGGTTGAATTTATCACCTAACGGAATAATAAATAGCAAACCAAACGCATAACCCAACTGTGTAAACAACGGAATATTGCTCACAGCCGCTTCTGACACCTGAAAACTTTTGACCATTAAATTTAATAGTGGCTGATTGTAATAATTATTAGCGACCACCAAACCTGCGCCAACTGCCATCACGTATAATAAAGAATTGGAGAGTTTTTGCTCTGCCATTTTAAGCGTTTTCGATCGCCTTTTTAGCTAAGGCAAGAATTTTTTCAAATTGCTCGTCTAAACTCATTTCAGAATTATCGATCACCACTGCATCGGTCGCTTGTAATAACGGAGAGTCTTTACGCGTAGAATCGATGTGATCTCGAGATTTTACATTTTCTAACACCTCATCAAAAGTAACTTTCTCTCCTTTTTGTTTTAACTCATCATACCTGCGTTGTGCACGAGTTTCTCCAGAAGCGGTCATAAATAGTTTTAATTCGGCTTCCGGAAAAACAACGGTACCAATATCGCGGCCATCCATGACGATTCCTTTTTCTTTACCAAATTTATGTTGCTGCTCGACTTGTTTTTTACGAACTTCAGGAACGGCAGCTACCTGACTTACATAATTAGAAACTTCTAGGGTTCTAATTTTTTCTTCAACATTTTTACCATTCAAATAAATTTCAGCAAAACCTTTTTCAGCATTAAAATGAAATTGAAGTTGAATATCGGGTAGACTTTCAATTAATTTTTCTTTTAAAAATTCATCTTTAGAAATTAAATCGTGTTGCATGGCATACAAAGTAACTGCACGATACATCGCCCCGGTATCTACGTAAACATAACCTAAAACTTTTGCGAGTTGCTTGGCTACGGTACTTTTTCCTGTAGATGAATAACCGTCGATGGCGATGATGATTTTTTTCATAGGATTTTTTTTGGCTGAATTTTTGTATTACGAAATTTTAAACATACTAACCTATAATCAAAAACGTTATTGCTTTAATAGCTTAGCCTTGCGAAAATATAAAAAAACCAATCAATTATTCCGTTAAACTTTTCCTTATTCTTATGGCAAAAAAACTACTCTCACTCCTATTGTTCTTAGCTGCATGTTCGAGTTTTGCGCAACAAAAAATTACCGGTCTTATTATTAACGAAGAAACGCGAGAACCACTTGCTTTTGTGAATGTAATTTTTAAAGATCAACCCACGCAAGGAACGATTAGCGATATTGACGGGAAATTTTCTTTGGTGACTGAAGAAAATAAAACCACTCTTCAGCTAAGTTATATTGGTTTTAAAACTAAAATTATTGATGTTAATCGAAGTGATTCTCCCCTAACGATCACCTTAAAACCTTTAGAAGAGCAATTAGATGAAGTTATTTTAACTAGCGGAAACCCTGCATTATCAATTATTGAAAAAGCTATCGCCAACAGAAGGGAAAACCATCCTGAAAATTTACCTGAATTTTCTCACGACTATTACAACAAAGTTATTTTTGATCTGCAAAGCGACGGAAAAAAGGTAGATTCTGCTTTTAATGCAGTTTTTAAAGGCGGACATATTTTAGTGATGGAATCGATCACTAAAAAAGAATTTAAATATCCCAGACTTACCAACGAAACGGTAATTGCCAATAAAGTTTCAGGATTTAAAAACCCGATGTTTACTGCTTTAGCAACGAATATGCAACCCTTTTCTTTTTATGATGAAGTGATCGATTTACTCGATATGCATTTTTTAAACCCGATAAGTGATGGCGCTTTAAACAAATATGATTATGAATTAAAAGAAACCATTATTCAACATCAAGATACCATTCATCTTATATCGTTCAAGCCACAGGAAGGTAAAAACATTGAAGGTCTAAAAGGTTTGCTTTACATAAACACCAAAAATTACGCGATCCAAAATGTAATCGCGAGTCCATTTGAAGAGATGAAGATCGATTTAAAAATTCAGCAACAATATCAATATTTACCAGAAGAGGTTTGGTTTCCTGAACAATTAAACTACTCTTTAAAACTCTCTACCAATGCTGGCGGAAATAATGATTTTATTATTGCTGAAGGTAAAAGTTACATTCGTAATGTTAACCTTCAACCTAACTTAACCAACAAAGATTTTTCTGCTACGGTTTTAAAAATAGATGAGCAAGCTCCTAAAAAAGATAGCTTGTATTGGGAAAATCACAGAATCGTACCTTTAAATGAGCAAGAAAACATCACTTATCGCGTGGTCGATAGTTTGGGAGAAGAATTTAAATTTGACAAAGCGATTTCTTATATGAATAAACTTCCGCAGGGAAAAGTGCCTATAGGAAAGTTTGATCTCGACCTTAAACATCTTTTTGGCTACAACAAACACGAAGGTTATCGTTTAGGTTTAGGAATTTACACGAACGAAAAATTAATTAAAGATGTAGAATTGGGCGGTTATTTTGGCTACGGTTTTAAAGATCACGAATGGAAATACGGTTTAAGCGGAAAATATATCATTTCTAAAGACGACGATATTTTTATAAAAGCGGCTTACCAAGACGACATTCAAGAAATAGGAAGCTATGGATTACCAATTTCTGATGAATTCTTTAATGGCTGGCGCGATTTTATAATCGAAAAAGTAGATCATATTCAAAAATACAGTTTCACTGGAGGTTTTAGGAGCTTCAAATATTTAACTACTGAAATTGAGTTGAATCACGCTAAAATCACTCCGCTTAACAATTATGTTTTTGAAGCGCCGGAGTATAATTTTAGTCCGTTTCATCACACCAGTGCATCCATCAAATTACGCTATGCTTATGGCGAGCATTTTGTACAAACGCCATTTCAAAAAACCAGTTTAGGTACTCATTTTCCTATTCTTACTTTGCAATATACGCAAGGTTTTGATGATATACTCGAAGGTGATTTCAGCTATCAAAAAATTGAAGCTAGAATTGAACAAGATGTATTTTTAAAGAACTTCGGAAAAACTTCTTACCGCATTCAAGCCGGTTATGTTGACAAAGTTTTGCCTAGAAATTTATTATTTACCGGTGAAGGAAGTAATGATGAAGATATCCCGATCGTGATCGAAAATACTTTTCAAACGATGTTGCCTTATGAGTTTTTAAGCGACCGTTATGTTGATGTATTTTTGAGTCATAATTTTGGTTCGCTACTTTTTAAAGCCGGAAAATTTAATCCTGAAATTATTGTGCATCACAATTTAGGTTGGGGAGATTTAAGTGAAGACTATACGCTTTACAATTTTAAAACGAAAGAAGATATTTACTTGGAAGGAGGTTTAGAATTAGCGCGAATTTTAAAATTAAATTACTTCGATGTAGGTTATATCACTTTTGGTGCCGGCGCCTTTTACCGCTACGGGAATTATCAATTAGAAGATTTTGACGATAATATCGCTTTTAAAATGAATATAGGTTTCAGTTTTAATTAATTCAGGTCTAAATTCAATCCAAAAAAGCTAGAGCTTGAAGCCGCGTGATAGCGAGCATAGGTATAACTCAAACGAAGTTTATTAAACTTCACCGAAAAACCACCGCTTAATCCGGCAAAAGAACGCTGATCGAGAATTCTTAATTCTTCACTACGTCTAAAACTAAAGCCTAAACGAAGGTTAAAACCACCTTCAGGAAAAAGTTCTGCTCCTAAAACAGTATGGCGAAGTAGATTATTAAAGAAACCGGGATCATCGGCAATCACGTTACCTTCAAGATCTGTTTCATCTCTGGCAGAATTACGAAAGGCTAAATTCCATTGTTGCATATTTTCCAAGGTAATATGCCAACGAATAGGAACACCATCTGCCAATTGTGAGATCCCAAAATCTACTTCTAGCGGTATACGTTCATAAATTTCATTATAAGGCGTAAACTGCGTACCAATATTTCTTACCACTCCAGACACCACCAAATCCCAATCTTCATAAAAGTAAGTTACTCCTAGATCTAGCGCGCCACCCAAAGAAGTGTATTGCTCCAGTTTAGATGAAATTAATTTTGCATTGGCGCCGATGTAGAAATCTGTCCACGGAATATTATAGGCATAACCCAATGAAAAAGCCACTTCACCACC
Organism: Mesonia sp.; assembly: GCA_012964435.1. GTDB lineage: Bacteria > Bacteroidota > Bacteroidia > Flavobacteriales > Flavobacteriaceae > Mesonia. The sequence continues at coordinate 24,306 of DTTX01000078.1, forward strand.
ACTAAAATCTCCTGTAGGTTCGCCAAATTCGTTATAACCGTTAAAACTTCCGTAGTTTACATAAGTTACGCCCGCGTGAACCACTTGCGTATGCCGATCGATCAAATAAGCGTAAGATGCCGTACCGTAATTTACATCGCCTAAATAATTCACATAGTTCACAGAAAGGTTATTATCCATTTCCGGATTGATCGTTGAAGGATTATAGATTGCTGAAGTCGGATCGTAATCGTAGATCGTAATGTTTTTACCACCCAAAGCAGCTTGACGCGGACTCGCCACCAGATTTAAAAACTGATAAGTGCTTCTCCCTCCTATCTGTGCAAAAGATTGAAGCGAAAGAAAAAATAGAAATATGCAAGTCCAAATTTTCGGCATAGCCGCAAAAGTAATTATTTACGCTACTTAAACGGAAATGTTTAGATTTTATTTTTAACAGCTAATTCTAAATAAAGCTTTCTTAATAAGATTATGATGAAAAATTTTTTCAATAAAAAGTGCTTTGAAATTAAAACTGAAAATAAAGAATCATCATTTTTAAATTTCAATACTGAAATATTCTCGTTAAAAGAATAAATAAATTAGAATTTATTAATCACAAATTTTTCCTGAATAACTATATTTCAAATGCTTACAATTAATTATTATATTGCTTTCTTAATTTTTTAACAAAATAGAACAACAAAAACTTAATCCATGAGAAAAAAGATCTACTTTATTGTACTTGCAATTTTAGTGATTATTAATTTGTTTAATATCCCCGGTTCTGTTGAAGAAGCAAACAATATTGATACAGGAGATACCGCCTGGATGTTGGTTTCTGCCGCTTTAGTTTTATTAATGACGCCCGGTCTTGCCTTTTTCTATGGCGGAATGGTAAATAAAAAGAATATTATTTCGACCATGCTGCAAAGTTTTGTGGCATTAGGCGTGGTTAGCATTCTTTGGGTAACCGTTGGTTTTAGCTTAGCATTTGGTGATAGTATTGGTGGTATTATTGGAGACCCAACTACTTATTTTAATTTTAACGGAGTTTCATTATCACCTAACCCTAGATTTTCTGAAACGATTCCGTTTTTATTATTTGCTTTATTTCAATTGAAATTTGCAATTATCACTCCCGCATTAATTACCGGAAGTTTCGCAGAGCGCGTTCGATTTAGAAGCTATATTTTATTCATGGTGTTTTTCGTTCTCTTTATTTACACCCCTTTAGCACATATGACTTGGCACCCTGACGGTTTATTAAGAAATTGGGACGTATTAGATTTTGCCGGAGGAACCGTGGTACATATGTCTGCAGGTTTTGCAGCATTAGCAGGAGCAGTTTACTTAGGTAAACGTCGTAAAAATGTGCACAGTCCATCGCAAGTACCTTATATTATTTTGGGTACTGCCTTACTTTGGTTTGGTTGGTTTGGTTTTAATGCCGGTTCTGCTCTAGGAGCAAATTTAGATGCAGTGAGTGCTTTTGCGAATACCAACTTCGCCTCTGCTGCTGCAATGATCGCTTGGATCTTTTTTGACATGTTCAACAAGAAAAAAATGTCGGCTACAGGAGCTTGTATCGGTGCAGTTGTCGGGTTAGTGGCAATTACACCGGCTGCCGGTTTTGTAACGATCGGGCAAAGTATTTTTATAGGATTTATCTCTGCAGTAATTAGTTGGTATGCCGTACAGATTAAAAATAAATCGGGATTAGATGATACGCTAGACGTTTTTCCTTGCCATGGAATTGGTGGAGTTTCAGGAATGATCTTAACCGCAGTTTTCGCAAAAGATGTTGGTTTAGTATATGGAGAAACGACTGTTTTTACTCACCATATGATCGCCTTAATTAGCGTTAGTATTTTTACGTTCTTCGGAAGTTTACTATTATACAAGATCGTAGATTTAATTACTCCAATTCGAGTTATTGAAGAAAAAGAATTAGAAGGTTTAGATTTATCTCAACACGGTGAAAGTGTTGAATAATTCAACCTCAAATTTTATTCATAAAAAAGCCTTGCTAGATTAAGCAAGGCTTTTTTTTATTTCTAAAGAAATATTTATTCTTCATCTTCCGGTTCAATAGCAATATCCGGATCTAAATAATCGGGTGTCCCGTCGTTATTGGTATCGGTAAAGATAATTTCATCTTCTGTGATAATCCCGTCGCCATTTGCATCGTTTACTTCAATTTCATCAGCAGTTAAAACTCCATCACCGTCATCATCAGTATCTAAGTAGTTTGGAATACCATCGCCGTCAAAATCATCATCTTCTTCAAACAAAAACCTATCGTTATCTGTATCTTCTAGATAAGAAGGTATTCCATCTCCATCATGATCTTGCTGAATTCCTTTATATAATTGAAATGTAAAAATTAACGGATCATATGAATTAATTCCTGATCCTGAAGGAATTGTACTAAAATATGCTAATCCAGAAGGAATAAACACTGCTCCCAAACCATAATCATCATTGTAATTAACTGTACCATCATTGTTAGCTTGAAAACCACTTGCTCCTCTAAATTCAGTTATAGCTTCGTAAAACCCGGGAATTATACCTCCTTCTCCTATTCCAGGAAAGTCAAAACTTACTGGAACATTACTTTCTTCAAACATATTCGTTTGAAGACTATCGATATTGAGACCTCTATAAGTTAAAATAGCTCTATCAGCAAAGGTTGGTTGATATTCATTATCGTTACCTTCTCGAATCTTCAAAAAATATAAATCATATGTGACTTCTTCTCCTTCTACATACTTAACCATCAATTCCTCAGACTCTAAAATAGAAGTTTCTCCAGCATTTTCACCAGCGATCGTATCAAAAACAATTTGTTTAAATATTGGGTTAGTGGCGGTTTCCTCAATTCTAAAATAGTGTGTAGATAAGAATGTTTCAATCTCATCCATATTTTCTAAATAAACTTCCGTTTCATCTCGAAAAACGATGTTAGATGTCGAAGAATCATCGTCAGACCCACAACTAGTAAAGATCACTAAGGAGGTGATAAGTAAAAATTTTAAATATTTCATCATTGCTTTAAATTTAGCTCGCAAGATACAATTTTCTTATATTTTTGTATAACGAATAAGAAAAGTGTTTTTATATGCGAGTAGATAAATATTTATGGTGCGTACGTTATTTTAAAACCCGAAGTATTGCCACTAATGCTTGTAAAAAAGGACACGTTCGTGTAAATGGAGACATTGTAAAACCTTCGAGAGATGTTTACCCAACAGATAAAATTGAAGTTCGTAAAAACCAAATTAACTACATTATCGAAGTATTAGATCTACCTCCCTCTCGTGTAGGTGCGAAATTGATAAATATTTATTTGACAGATATTACTCCGAAAGAGAATTTAGAAAAATTGGATCTACTTAAATATTCTCAAGATTATTACCGTAAAAAAGGTACTGGAAGGCCTACTAAAAAAGACCGAAGAGAACTAGACGATTGGTTCGATATCGATAACGCAGAAGAAAATACAGAACAAAACAAAGAAAATGGCGACAACTAAGCAAACACTCATATTAAATCACGAAGAAATAGAAAGGAAAATCACTCGCATGGCCTTTCAAATCTATGAAAGTAATGTTAACGAATCTGAAATTATCATTGCCGGGATTGCAAAAAACGGCTACATTTTAGCTGAAAAACTCGCGAATAAACTTAGAGAAATTTCAGATTTAGATCTTAACCTTTGTGAGGTTAAAATGGACAAGAAAAATCCGTTAAAAGGTGTTTCAACAAGTTTAACCATTGAAGATTATCAAAACAAATCACTCATTTTAGTAGATGATGTACTTAACTCTGGTTCTACTTTAATTTACGGCGTAAAGCATTTCTTAGAAGTACCTTTAAAGAAATTTCAAACCGCAGTATTGGTAGATCGTAGTCACAAAAAATTTCCGGTTAAAGCAGATGTAAAAGGTCTGTCTTTATCTACTTCGCTTAATGAAACGATAAAAGTTAGCTTCGGAAAAACCAACAAATCAGTATTAGTCGAATAAATTACTAATCTCTGCCACTAAATCTTCTACAGTTTTATTATTTGCATCGATGATCACATCGCTTTGCAGGTAATAAAACTGTCTTTCAAACAGATGTTTTCTTACATATTCTTCTAATTTCTCTTCCTCTAAATTAGCAATTAAAGGTCTTGTAGCTCTTTCTTTAAATAAACGCTGCGTTAAATTTTGCGGTGTTACTTTTAGATAAACTAACTTTAATTCTTCATCGTTCTTTAAAAACTCCAAATTGTTTCCGTAGCAAGGCGTTCCTCCGCCTAAAGAAATTATAGCATTTTTCGCATGAGATAAAGTTTCTTCAAGCACTAAAGTTTCTTTTTTTCTGAAGTAAATTTCACCTTTTTGAGAAAAGATCTCAGAAATCGATAAATTTTCTTTTTCTTCTTTTTCTTTATCTAATTCTATAAAATCTAGTTTTAATATTTCTGCTAATAACTGGCTTACAGTACTTTTACCAGACCCCATATAACCACAAACTGCTATTTTCATATTTCAATTTTAATTCAAAAATCAACTTTTTTTAAGAATTATCAAATTTATCTAAAAATAGCCTTGTTAAATTGATAAAACACATTATATTTGCACCCGCATTCGCAAA
>DTTX01000079.1 GCA_012964435.1 Mesonia sp.
AATGACGTTGGTGAAGATTATGAATTTTCATCAGGTAAATCTAAGGCTAGAAATTTGATCTATAATTATATAAAATTAAATCCAATTGTTAAGAGAAATGGAATTGTTAAGTTAATAAAATCTTTTAGTGTTCGTTTTAAGGCATCTTCATCGGTAGTAAATACTAACAGGCAAAATAATCAGGCTTTTGGCGTGAATGAAATTACAAACTCTGTTTTTGAAAGCGGAGATTGGTTTAAATTTTATATTGAAAGATCTGGAGTTTATAGAATTACAAGAAGCTTTTTGTCTAGTTTAGGGATGGATGTTTCTTCCGTTAATCCCAATAATCTAAAAATCGTTGGTCACGGAGGTAATATGCTACCATTACTAAATAATGATAATCAATATTTTGATCCGCCAGAAATTTCAATAAAAGTGATTGGTGGCGAAGATGGTAGTTTTGATGATGGAGATTATATTCTTTTCTATGGAAAAGCGGTCGATGATGAATGGAATGAGGATAGTCAAACAAACCTAAACTTATATGCAGATCGATCTTATTATTATATAAGTACAAGTGGTGGTGTCGGAAATCGTGTGTCTGAATATGATGAACCTAACGGAGCTGTTTCTGAAGTAATTACCACGTTTGATGATTATCAATATTATGAAGTTGATGATTACAATATTGGTAATTTAGGTCGTAGGTGGTTAGGTGATCGTTTCGACTTTCAGAATGAAAGATCTTATAATTTTGATTTCCCAAATTTAGTTCAATCCGAACCGGTAGTGATCAAAGTTTATGGTGTTGCTTCTTCAGAATCTTCAACAAATATGACGTTTTCTTTAAACTCTGCAGAATTAGGTACGCTTAACTTTACTTCGATAACAGATAATGACACTTACGGAAGGGGTTTAGGCGGTACTTATCAATCAAATTTAAGTAACGATGAATTTGAAGTGTCGGTTTCTTACGATAATAACGGTAATCCTGCAAGTGTTGCATATTTAGATTATATAAATGTTACTGCTAAAAGAAATTTAATTGCTGTAAATACTCAATTCGAGTTTAAAAATTTAGAGGCTGCGCAATCTTCAGGAGTTGCAGAATATCAAATTTCTAACGCCCAAAACATCAGTGAAGTTTGGGATATTACAGATAATACTCAGGTTTCAAGTATTTCGAATTCAGAAAGTTTGAATAACTTTTCTTTTAAATCTGTTATGGGGGAAGAAAGAAAGTTTATTGCTTTGGCAAGCGCAGATTTTTATACTCCTAGACGTGAGAGTAATGCACGTATTCCAAATATTAACCTAAAGGGGAATGTTTTCGGATATAATGGTTCTGCACAAAGTGTAGATTATATAATGATCACTTCCGATCTTTTGATTTCTCAGGCTAGTCGTTTGGCCCAATATAGAGCGGAGCGTGACGGGTTGAATATTAAAGTCGTTTTATTAGATGATATTTATCAAGAATTCAATTCTGGAAAGCAGGATATTTCTGCTATTAGAAATTTCATAAAATATGTTTATGATAATAATCCTGCTAATAGCACATTGAGATACGTGTGTTTTTTTGGTGATGCATCAGTAGATTATAAAGATCGTATTTCTGGGAATAATAATATTGTTCCTACTTACCAAAGCTTAAATGGTTTTAGTGCAAGTTCATCTTCAGCTGCGTCAGATGATTTTTATGGTTTTATGGATGCTAATGAAGGTGATTTTTCTAACGATCTTTTAGATCTTGCAGTTGGTAGAATACTGGCAGATAGCCCGGCTAAAGCAAAAGTTTTGGTAGATAAAATTTTAGCTTATGAAAGTAAGGATTCTTACGGTTCTTGGAGAAACAATTTTGTCTTAATATCTGATGATGCAGACGAATCAGGTAGCTCTGGCTATGGTTTGCAAGTGCAATTAGATCAAATTGGTGATAATATTTCAGAAAATAAGCCATTTATAAATGTAAAAAAAATTCATTCAGATGCATACCAGCAAATTTCTTCTGCCGGAGGTTCAAGATATCCGGAGGTTAATGAGGCGATTACCGAAGCTGTGGAGGTAGGGGCTTCTGTGGTTAACTATTTTGGTCACGGTGGTGAAAATGGTTTGGCGGCAGAACGAATTATTACAGTTGAAGATATGTTATCTTGGCAAAATACTAATAAGTACAATCTGTTTGTTACGGTAACTTGTGAGTTTACAAGATTTGATAATCCAGAAAGAATATCGCCGGGTGAATACAATTTGTTAAATGATAATGGTGGTTCTGTAGCTATGGTAACCACTACAAGGTCAATACCAGTTAGTACGGGAACTAATTTTAATAATTTAATAGCTCCTTATTTATTTAATTATGAAGGTGGCGACGATTCTGTTGCAGAAGCCGTTAGAAAAGCTAAGAATGTTATTGATGGTGAAGCAAAGAGAGTGATCTTTTATTTTGGTGATCCTGCAATGAAGCTTCAATTGGCAGAACCTCAAGTTCGATTAACAACTATTAACGATGTGCCATTTTCGCAAGCAACAGATACTTTAAAAGCACTTAGTTATGTAAAATTGGGTGGTCAAGTTCAAGATCAAAATGGTAATTTACTTTCAAATTATAATGGAGATTTAGCAACAACTATTTTCGATAAACGTATCGATAGAAATACATTAAATAATGATGGGTCAGGAGTGTTCGATTTTACAACTTTAGGCGAGATTATTTTTAGAGGAAATGCTTCCGTGAATAACGGATTATTTGAATTCGATTTTATCGTGCCTAAAGATATAACGATTTCTGTAGGTGAAGGACGAGTTAGTTTTTATGCTGAAAGAGATAATGTGTTAGAAGATCAACGAGGGTTTGATAATTCAATATTAGTTGGAGGTATAAATGAAGATGCTCCCGAAGATAACCTCGGGCCCGAGATTCAGCTTTTTATGAATGATGAAAGTTTTGTTTCTGGTGGTATTACTAACGATGAGCCTTTTCTTCTAGCTAAGCTAAGCGATGAAAACGGTATCAATACCGCTAGCGGGATCGGCCACGATCTGGTCGCGATTTTAGATGGTGATGAAACAAACCCATATGTAGTGAACGATTATTATGAAACCGAACTCGATGATTATACTAGAGGTACTGTAAACTATAAATTGAGAGATTTAGAAGAGGGTTTACATACGTTAAGCTTTAAAGCTTGGGATGTGTATAATAATTCGAGCACAGCAGAAATTCAGTTTAGAGTAACTTCAGATAGCGACCTAAAAATAGAACGTGTATTAAATTACCCTAACCCATTTCATAATTATACCGAGTTTTGGTTTAACCATAATCGGCCTTATGAGCCTTTAGAGGTGCAGGTGCAAGTGTTTACAGTGTCGGGTAAAATTGTATGGACCAGAAATCAAACAATTACTACAGATGGGTTTTTGGCTCGTGAAATTACTTGGGACGGTAAAGATGATTTTGGGCAATCTATAGGTAAAGGAGTTTACGTATATAAGTTAACGGTAAAATCTAAGTTAACTAATAAGAAAGCCGAGAAATTTGAAAAACTCGTCATTCTCTAGTTGAAATAAAAAATTATATTTGCTAAATATTCAATATTATATATGAAAAAGAAATTATTATCCCTTTTATCAATCTTAGCCTTATCTAATATATATGCTCAAGAAGAGCAACAAACAGTTACTACAGGAATAGAAGATAGGGCTATTACAACAGCAGTCCCTTTTCTTTTAATATCAGGCGATGCAAGAGCTTCCGGTTTGGGAGATCAAGGTGTAGCAACATCTCCAGATGCATTTTCACAGCAATGGAATCCTGCGAAATTTGCTTTTGCAGAAATTCAAAATGGTGTAGGAGTTTCTTATGTGCCTTATTTGAGAGAATTAGTTTCAGATATTAACTTAGGGGTGCTTAGTTATTATAATAGATTAAATGATAGAAGTGCAGTTGCCGGGAGTTTACGTTATTTCGGTCAAGGTGAAGTTGAATTAAGAGATACTCCGGAGCAAGCGCCGAGAATTGAAGAGCCGAATGAATTAGGCTTAGATTTAACCTATGCTTTAAGGCTAAGTGAGCGTTTCTCGATGGCAGTAACCGGTCGTTATATCCGTTCAGATTTAAGAATCGGAATAAATGGAGACGGTCAAGCAGCAAACTCTTTTGGTGTAGATATTTCTGCATTTTATCAGAGTGAAGAAATCGTTTATAGCGATTTCAATGGTCGCTGGCGAGGTGGTATAAATATCTCGAATATCGGTCCAAAAATTAAATATGATGATGCTGGTCAAGAAAACTTTATTCCAACAAATTTTAAAGCGGGTGCCGGTTTCGATTTTATTTTAGATGGCGATAATACAGTAGGAGTGTATGGAGAGATCAATAAATTGTTGGTGCCAACACCTCCAGAATTAACTTATATAGTTAGTGAAGATGGTTCAAGAGGGCCTTTGACAGAAGAAAGTCAAAGGGATTTGGAAGATTATCAAAAAACAAGTCCGTTTGGAGCAATATTTTCATCGTGGACAGATGCTCCGGGTGGTTTTAGCGAAGAACTTAAAGAGATCACTTGGTCGTTAGGTGCAGAATACTGGTATAGAGAAAGTTTTGCTTTTAGATTAGGTTATTTTAATGAAAGTGAAGTAAAGGGCTTTAGAAAATTTGTAACATTAGGTGCTGGATTTAAATATAATGCGATAGATATAGATGCTTCTTATTTATTCTCAACTGCAAAAGCGGTTAACAATCCTTTAGAAGGTAGTTTACGATTTAGTTTAACTTTTAGTTTTGGTGAAGATTATAACGAAAGATAGATTTTAGCTAATAAAATGATAAAGAAAAGCATCGAATTTTAATTCGGTGCTTTTTTGTTTTATATTGTTGTTGAAATATTATTCTAATGATAGAAAAACAATTTACAACCTCTTACCAAGTTTACGATAATTTAGATGAAATGGAAGAGGCAGATATTCAACTCATGCAGAAAGCTTGTGAAGCAAGAAAAAATGCTTACGCTCCCTATTCTCGCTTTATGGTAGGAGCAGCAATTTTGATGGAAAACGGAGAAGTTGTTACAGGTAGCAATCAAGAAAATGCAGCTTATCCTTCCGGTCTTTGTGCAGAGCGTAATGCAATTTATCAAGCAGGATCTTTGTATCCTAATCAAAAAATTGAAGCTATTGCTATAACCGTAAAATCTGAAAGAAAAAAAGTGATTGTGCCTGCAGCACCCTGTGGAGCATGTCGTCAAGCGATTGCAGAGTATGAAATAAAACAAGAACACCCCATAAAAATTATGTTTATGGCAGAAATAGGTAAGGTAATTAAAGTAAATGCCCTCTTAGATATTCTTCCGTTAGCTTTCGATGGTTCTTATTTGTAAAATCAGCATTAATTAATTTAAAAGTGTTTTCTCATTAAGACTTATTATCTTATTTTTGTGGTTCGCAATTTTTTTGAGCGTAATAAATACGATATTCATGAAAGAAATAACAAAAGAAACGTACCTTAATTGGTACGAAGAAATGCAGTTCTGGCGTAAATTTGAAGATAAATTAGCCCAAGTATATATTCAACAAAAAGTTCGTGGTTTCTTACACCTTTATAATGGTCAAGAAGCTATTCTTGCCGGTTCTCTACACGCGATGGAACTAGGTAAAGATAGAATGATTACCGCTTATCGTAATCACGTTCAGCCAATCGGGATGGGAGTAGATCCTAAACGTGTAATGGCTGAGTTATACGGTAAAAAAACAGGAACTTCTATGGGGCTTGGAGGTTCAATGCACATTTTCTCTAAAGAGAAGAATTTCTTTGGAGGTCATGGGATCGTAGGAGGACAAATACCTCTAGGTGCAGGTATGGCTTTTGGAGATAAATATTTCAAAAGAGATAACGTAACCCTATGTTTTTTTGGTGATGGTGCTGCCCGTCAAGGTACGCTTCACGAAGCTTTCAATATGGCAATGAACTGGAAGTTACCGGTAGTTTTCTGTGTAGAAAATAACGGTTATGCTATGGGTACTTCTGTAAAAAGAACTGCTAATCACGAAGATATCTGGAAGTTAGGTTTAGGTTATGAAATGCCTTGCGGACCTGTAGATGCAATGAATCCTGAAAAAGTTGCAGAAGCTATGGATGAAGCGATCTCTAGAGCACGTTCTGGTGAAGGGCCAACTTTCTTAGAATTAAAAACATATCGTTATCGTGGTCACTCGATGAGTGATGCTCAAAAGTACAGAACGAAAGACGAAGTAAAAGAATATCAAAAAATAGATCCGATCACTCAGGTTTTAGATAAGATCAAAGAGAACGATTGGGCAAGCGAAGACGAAATTAAAAAGATCGATAAGCGCGTTAAAGACAGAGTGAAAGAGTGTGAGCAGTTTGCAGACGAGTCAGACTTCCCAGACAAAAACATTATGTACGACGTAGTTTACGAACAAGAAGATTATCCGTTTTTACCTCATAAATTATAATAAGATAGTATGGCTGAAGTAATAAATATGCCGCGCCTAAGCGACACTATGGAAGAAGGAGTTGTTGCAAAATGGCTCAAGCAAAAAGGAGATAAAGTAGA
>DTTX01000080.1 GCA_012964435.1 Mesonia sp.
TTTATTTCTTTTTTGTTTTTATATCTATCGATGGCTTTATTTATTGCTATTCTTTTCATCCAACCTTCAAAAGAACCTTTAAATTTAAACTTTTTGATATTCAGAAAAACCTCCACGAAAGTATCGTGCAGGTTATCTTCTGCTTCAGCTTGATTTTTACAATACTTGAGGCAAACCAAAAACAGCTTTTGTTTATATTGTTCATAAAGCTGTTTTTGAGCTTTTTTATCTTGTTTTTTACAAGATGAAATAAGTTCTTTCTCAGTCAAGTAATTAGAATTTAATCGCAATCTGTTGTGCCTTCAATTGTTATTTCGCTATCATCTATATTTGTGCCTGTATAGAAAGACTTTCGATTAAGATATAAGGTCTGCGGATTACTAATTAAGGTGTAGCTTTCTATACTTAAGCTATCCGTTTGGGTTGTTGCCCAATCTTCATTTTCATAAAAATTAAATTGAATAGGATCTAAAAATTCTTCAGAATTTATTGAAAATATACAAGGTAAATAGTCTTTAAAAGAAACTTCAATTGGTTGTTGAAGATTATCAATGCATACTTCAATTTCAAAATTCATACAATCTCTAATGCAATTTCGTTCCATAAAAATCGTATCAGTACCGTCAGTGATTGTAAAATTACAACATTCGTTAAAACCTGATAAAACTTCCCAGTCTTTATTGAGAAAATCTAATTCTCCATTATTCTGAAGAAAAATATTAGTATACAAATTATCTTCATTAATGTCTGAGTGTGCAATCCAGCTTCCATCATATTTAACATTATTGTGAAAAAATGAGAGTCTTCCAGTTTTTGTTAAACTTAATAGCGCTCCTTCAAATTCTTCATGATTAGTGAATGATGTGATCTCCCAATAACATTTATCATACTCTCCATCGTAACCAGAACCAGTGAGATATTCTTCACACGCAATTATAAGTTCTTCGTTAACACAATTTTCTATAGACTCTTGTAAATCTTGATTGTTTTGAATTTCAATTATATTATCGTCGAGGTCTGTTGTCATTAACGGATAGTTAATCCCCATTTGTAAGTTAGCTGGGATCGAATTTAAAAAATCACTAAACGCTGTACCATCACTAATATAGTTAGAACTTACGTAGTCTTGATTTGAGTCGAAAAGATATAGAACTAAAGGGTAATTAAATTTTATACAGCTAATAGAATCTTCATCGGGATCTTCAGCAGTAGCAATTCTTTCAAGATAAGAACTTAATTCAGAATTTTTTTCGACAATTTCTACATCTTCATAAGCTGGCAAGCCTACAGGTTCATTTTCACAAGCTATCGTTGTAAAAATCATTAAGGTTAAATAAATAATTTTTTTCATCATTAAAAATTTAGTGGTTTACTAAATAGTCTGTATTGTTAAAAATGGTTGCGTATAATTTATAGCCTATTTTAAACCTAAATACATTTTAAACTTTATTAGACGAAGTTTTAATTATTAATTGTATTTTATGATCTATTGCTATTAGAACCTCAGAAAAAGCTAAATGATCGTATATCTTAATAGTTTCTAAATACTCATTATTTTCTTTAAATAATGACATTTGAAAAGGGTAATTAAATAATGGTAAGTCGATATGTTCAATAACTTCTGAATTCAATACAAATACATCAACATCTTCTTCTTTTGAAGATTGAATTCTATCAAGTTGTTTTGCATTTTCTAGTAGAAATGACTTTTTCATAGTTACATATTTAGTAGATCTACTAAATAGTCTGAGAAAGAATAAAAGGTTGCGTACATTATAATAAAAAAAGCCTGCTTATCTAAAAGCAGGCTTTTTGAAAATTTATATGTTTATTTTTTTACACTCTTACGTGACCGTCACCGTAAACATAGTATTTATTGGTTACTAATTGTTTAAGACCTAACGGACCTCTGTGATGTAACTTATCGGTACTAATGGCCAACTCTGCGCCAACTCCCATTTGACCACCATCGGTAAATCGGGTAGAAGCGTTATGGTAAACCGCTGCACTATCGATTTGCTCCATAAATTTAGAGGCTTTGTCTTTATCTTCTGTAATGATACAAGCAGAATGACCTCCGGAATACTGATTTATTTTTTCAATAACACCGTCAATGCCATCAGCTTCGGCAAGTACAATTTTTAAAGCTAAAAATTCTTCGTACCACGTATCTTCACTAGGTATTTTTTCTTCATCAGAAAGTGTAGCACCAACTTTTTCATCTACTAAAATCTTCACGTTTGCTTCTTTTAAAACAGTCTGAAGCTCTTTAAGTTTAGATTCGTATGCAGGGATATTCTTGTCGATAAATACCTTATCTAATGCATTACATCCTGAAATTTTATCTGTTTTCGCATTAAAAATAACCTTTACTGCTTTTTCCCAGTCGGCATCTTCTGCTACATATAAAAAGTTATTCCCACGACCACTTACCAATACGGCACATTTAGCGTGATCTTTTACAAACTGAATTAAACGCTCACCACCTCTTGGTACGATCAAGTCTAACTGCACCGGTGGATTTTGTAAAAATTCCTGCGTTTCTGTTCTGTTGGTGTGCATTAGCTCGATCCAGTCTTTAGCCAGACCGTTTTCTTCTAAAGCTTCATGCCAACATTTTTCAAGAATGATGTTACTGTTTTTTGCTTCTTTACCACCTTTTAAATAAATCTTGTTATTGGCTTTAAAAGCTAATACAGCAGCTTCAATGGTTACATCAGGTCGAGATTCATAAATGATCATGATCGTACCAAACGGTGCGGTTTTATTGATAATTTTTAAACCGCTATCTAAAGTTCTGTCAGAAATTTCTTTACCAACAGGGTCTTCTTGTTCTTTTACTTCTTTAATCGCCTGTATCATTCCATCAACCTTAGCTTCATTTACCACTAATCGGTCGTAAAGTGCTTGGTCGTTTTTATTAAAGGCGTCAAGATCTTTTTTATTTTCAGCGATAATGTTAGAACGTTCTCGATCGATAATTTTCATCATCGAGTCTAAAACTTTGTCTTTTATTGTTGAATCTAATAATTGCATGTTTCGTTTTTTAGTTATTAAAATTTACTTAGTTGGTAAACTTTGTTCCTACATCTTTTCCGTCAATAATATCTAAAATCACATTGTGTCGTTTACCATTTGCGATGTAGGTAGGTATATCTTTATTTGCGGTTCCTTTGGCAATTTTTAATTTAGAACCCATTCCGCCACGGCCTTCGCCTTCACCTTTGTCTGAAGTTTGAACGTATTTTTCAACATTCTCATCAACTTTTACTTCATTCAGTTTTTCTGAATTTTCATCTTCCGGGTGACCGGTGTAAAATCCTTCGATATCGGTAAGAATAATTAGCTTATCGGCATTAATCAATTCGGCTACTAAACTTGCTAATTCATCATTATCAGAGAACATCGACATGGTTAATGATACGGCATCATCTTCATTAGCGATCGGGATAATCCCTTCGGCTAATAAACCTTCGTAACAGTTAATCATGTTTTCTCTGTGCTTACCAGGATCGAAGTCTCTTTTGGTGGCTAGAACTTGAGCGCAACGCATACCGTAATCGTGAAAAATGCTATAATAGTGGCGCATCATTCTTGGTTGTCCTACGGCAGAAAAGACTTGTCTTCTAATCGATTTGTCTTGTATTTTGCATTCGCCAAGTATTTCTTGTCCTGCTATAGAAGAACCGGAAGAAACTAGAACGGTCATTATATCACGTTCGTATAATTCTGAAATTTGTCTTACAAGCTCTTTTAATACAGGGCCTAAAATTCGGTTGTCTTTGTTGGTCATTACGTTGGTTCCAACTTTTACTACAACTCTTTTAATATCCTCGTCCATAATTGGTTTATAATGAATAAAATTATTTTTCTCCTAATTCGATTGCTCTATTGAAAGCTGCATAAGCTGCTTCTTTAATAAGATCTTTTACGTTATTATCGTCCATAGAATCTAACGCAGCTCTTGTGGTACCTCCTTTAGATGCAACTCTGTTCATCCAGGTTTGTGGCGATAAATCATTTTTGTTGAAAAGCTCTACGGCTCCTTCAAAAGTGTTGCTTACTAAAACTTTAGAATCGTGATCTGAGAATCCCATCTTTTTAGCAGCTTCGAGCATAGAATTCATAAAATAGAAAACATATGCAGGTCCGCTACCAGAAATTCCTGTAGAAGCATCAATAAACTTTTGGGTATCTACGTGAATAGATTCTCCTGTGGTATCTAATAAATTTCTAATAGCTAATAATTCTACTCTAGAAACTTTATCAGACTCGGTATAAGAAGTAACTCCTTTACCAACTTGTGCCGGTAAGTTAGGCATCGTTCTTACTACTTTTTCTGCGCCTAAACGCTCTTGGATAGATTCGATGGTTACACCAGCCATTAACGAAATGAAGATTTGATTTTGATTGATCATTGGCTTCATCTTTTCGAATAGATCATCACTGTGATAAGGTTTCACAGCAATAAAAACTAAGTCTGCTTTGGGAAGGCAGTCTTCTAATTTATCGTAAACATCGAAATGCGAAACTTCTTTTAAAGCAATAATTTTTTCTGGATCAGTATCAAATATCTGTAGATTTCTCTCTCCCAGAAGTGCAGATTTTACCATTCCTTCTGCGTAAGTTAAACCCATATTTCCTGCTCCAATAACTAATACTTTCATTTTATAATTTTCTTGGTTTAGTATTTATTTGCTTTATAATGTACAAGGACTGTGCAGATATCCTTTTAAAAAGCACAAATTCACAGCCATCCGCAAATTAGTAATTAAGTAGTGTATTAGTTAATACTTTGACATTATTTTAATAAAATTGTGTAGATAATCTAATTTGGTGATGAATATTTAAAATTTTAATAACTGCCAATACGTCGAAAAGTGTAAGTATGTCAGTTAAAAAAATCTTAAAATAAAAAAGCTCCGAAGTTATTCGGAGCTTTTTATGCATTAGAAAGAGAATAATTACTTCTCGTTATTGTGTTCTCTTTTTTTATCTTCTCTTGGAGGTCTCGGTAAAAGCGCCTTTCTAGAAACTTTTTCTTTTCTGGTTTTAGGATCTATACCAAAATACTTCACATCAATTACATCACCCATATTTATAACATCGGTAACGTTGTTGGTGCGTTCCCAAGCAAGTTCAGAAATGTGTAATAAAACTTCGTTTCCTGGAGCATCTACATATTCTACAACTGCACCGAAATCTAAAATCTTGATTACTTTTACTTCGTAAACACTACCTTTTTCAGGTTTAAAAGTAATCGAATCGATCTTCGCCATTACTTTATCGATACCTTCTTGATCGGTTCCTAAGATCTCCACAATACCTTCTTCGGTTACAGGATCTTCGTTAATAACGATTTCTGTTCCTGTTTCTTTCTGAAGTTCTTGAATTACTTTTCCGCCAGGACCAATTAAAGCGCCAATAAACTCATTAGGAATTCTACGAGTGATCATTTTTGGAGCGTGACCTTTTACTTCTTCACGAGGAGCTTCGATCGTTTCGGTAAGTTTACCTAAAATATGAAGTCTTCCTTCTCTTGCTTGTTTTAAAGCTTTAATTAAGATCTCGTAGCTTAATCCTTTCACTTTAATATCCATCTGGCAAGCCGTGATTCCGTCTTCTGTTCCGGTTACTTTAAAATCCATATCACCTAAGTGATCTTCATCTCCTAAAATATCTGAAAGCACAGCATATTTTCCAGAATCTGCATCAGAGATCAATCCCATGGCGATACCAGAAACCGGTTTTTTAATCTTTACACCAGCATCCATTAATGCCATTGTACCTGCACAAACAGTTGCCATAGAAGAAGAACCATTAGATTCTAAAATTTCTGAAACTACACGAACTGTATATGGGCAATCTTCAGGAATCATTCCTTTTAAAGCTCTTTGAGCTAAGTTACCGTGACCAATTTCTCTACGAGATGTTCCACGAATTGGTCTTGCTTCTCCTGTTGAAAAAGGAGGGAAGTTATAGTGAAGGTAAAAAGTTTCTTCACCTTCGAAACTTGGCATATCAATTTGGTTAGCTTCTCTAGAAGTACCCAATGTTGCGGTTGCTAAAGCCTGAGTTTCTCCTCTAGTGAAAATAGAAGAACCGTGTGTAGATGGTAAATAATCTACTTCACACCAGATTGGTCTAATCTCATCAGTTTTTCTTCCGTCTAAACGTAAACCTTCGTTTAAAGTTAGGTCACGTACGGCAGCTTTTTCTGCTTTAGAATAATATTTTGAAATTAAATCTCCGAAATCTTCTCTTTCTTCTTCAGAAAAGCTATTTGCAATTTCTTCTTTAATTTCGCCAAAAGCGGTAGAACGTTCTTTTTTAGAAGATCCTGCTTTTGCTACAGCAT
>DTTX01000081.1 GCA_012964435.1 Mesonia sp.
ACACGTCTGGTTTTGGTCCAGAAGAGTCTAGGTTCGAGCCCTAGTAGGCCAACAAGTAAAATTCCAATCTTATAAGGTTGGGATTTTTTATTTTTATAAATTTTAACAAAAAGAGAAACCCGATTCAAAATATTCAGAATCGGGTTTTTTATATGGGGTTAATCTATGAGCTACGCAGCACTAGTATTATAAAATGTAAGCATATTTTGGTAAAAGCTCAAATTTCCAAGATCATCTTCTAGGCAAGATTTTAAAAAATCTTCATAACTTGAGTATTGAACGACAACATTAGTGTATTGCCCTTTTTTTACCATAAGTTTTAAATGAATTTCATTATTGTTCACATCGTTACTTACTTCTAAAGCACCAAAGTGCTTTTTTATTAACGCTTCTTGAAATTTTTGAAGTTTCGGTGAAGACTGTGAACAGCTAAAACGAATCAAATTATTCATCTCTTGTAAAATGGCGTTGTTATTATAAGTAGTTTTCATAGTGTAATTTTTTTGAACACTATAAATTTAATTGATTAATTCTTAAAAAAATTTTAATAAAATGTTGATTAATAAATTATTAACTACTGTTTGGGAAAATTTCACATTAATCGGATAAATTTACACGTATCGGATTATTTGTGATTTTTAAATCATTTATAAATGATGTTGCATTGATAAATAAGGTTTCGTTGAGTTTTACGCTGCCGTAATTTTCGTGTAAATGGCCAAAAATGTGAATTTTTGGTTTTTTTAATTCAACCTCTTTTCTTAAAAATGAACATCCAATTTCATTTTGTTGGTTGGATTGATCTAAAATTCCTTTTGGTGGCGTATGCGTGATTAAAACATCGGTATTCTGAGGTATTTTCTTCCAATGTTCTTCGATTTCTATATGGGTTTTAGTAAATGCCCAGTTATATGTTGATGGGATGTAAGGGGAGCCGAAAAAATTACAACCGTTAATTGAAATGCTTTCGTCATTTAGATAATGAACATCCTTTGGAATGATTTCATTCAGTTCTTCTTTAGATAAATTTTCAAGATAGAAATCGTGATTACCTGCTATGCAGATTTTATAGTCAAAAGGTAATTTTGAAAACCACTTAAAAAATGCTTTAGCTTCTCTTTTGGTTCCGGCTTCCGTAAAATCTCCGGCGTGTATAATTACGTCTCCGTTTTTTGGTAAAACTAATCTTTCGTGAAGGTTATGCGTATCAGAGATACAAGTAATATTCATAAATATCTATTGGTGAATTTTGGCAAATATACCTATTCTGCAACTTCTTCTACTTTTGCTTTTTTCTTCACTACTTTTTTTCTTCTGCGGTCATCGTCGGGAAGTAATTTGTTAGAAAGTTTTACAACCGCTGCACAAACAATAATAGCACTCAGTATAAAAAATAAAAATCTTGCTAATAAACTTTCGCTAATAGCTAAACTGTAAACGCCTAGAGCGATTTCAGCAACTATAAAAAGAATGAATATGAAGAATTTAGCGAGCATTTTGAGTAATTATTGGCTTTATTGCAAATATAATAGAAAGACGTCTTCAAAATGTATCTTTAAAGTTATTTAGCGCAAATTTAACTAGTGGTAAAAGTCCTTTATATCTTTTTAAGTTAAAAACTCTTAAAAGGTAAATTCTTCATTGTGAAATGTAATAAATTAGGTCTTAAAATCATCTGTTTGTGAAGAAGCTAATCATATTTATTTCTGTTATTTTAATTCTTGTTATTGCTTATTTTGTAGGGCAATCTATTGCAACTAATAAAGTTGAAAAAGCTTTAGCCAAGGAGATTGATTTTGAAGAAGTCGATGTGAGTTTATGGAGTGGAAAGCTAGAGGTAAAACAGCCCACGTATCAAAAAAACAATTCAGTAATCAAATCTGATAAAGCACAAATTAGCGGGTTTAGTTATTATCAATTTTTAGTGAATGATAAAATTGAAATCGACAGACTATTAATTGATGATGCGGTAGTCAATATTCAGCAGAACAAAGAAAAAGACTCTTCAGAAAATTCATCTTCAAAGAAATTCAATAAAAACGTTGTTGTTAAGAAGGTTGAGTTGAATGGAAGTTTAATCTATCGACAAGATTCTCTAAAGTTTTTAACGGCTGAAAATTTTAAAATTTCTATAGACTCTGTAGGTTTAAATAATGAAACTATAAAGTCGAAGATCCCGTTTAATTATAAAGACTTCAAAGTTGAAATTTCTCAAGTAGATTATACCTTAAATCAGTTACAGGATCTTGCGGTAAAATATATTGAACTTGATCCGTCTAAATTAGTTTTAAAAAATATCGACTATAAACCTAAACTTTCAAAAGAAGATTATATAGAGGTTATACCCTACGAAAAAGATTTGATGAATTTAAACTTGAAGCAATTAACGATCAATAATTATGACCTTAAGTTTCAAGAAGATCAGCCTCAATTTACCGCAAACTATATTGAGTTAGATAGTATAGATTTTTGGATCTATCGAGATAAAACGGTTAAGGATGATGTGCGTAAAAAAGATATGTATAGCAAAATGCTTCGTGAAATGAAGCTGAAATTAGCTATCGATAGCTTGAAAGTAAAAAATACGCACTTGGATTATCAAGAAATGATCAATAAAAATAGAGCGCCCGGTAGAATATTCTTCGACAACTTGAATTTAAGTATGTATAATGTAACCAATATAAATTTAGATCGAAAAGACTTTCCTGAAACCCACGTTGATATTCAAACAAAATTTATGGGAAAATCGAATTTTGATGTCGATTGGGATTTCAAAATTAACGATAAAAATGATGTGTTTACCATCAAAGGGCAAACTTTTAATATTCCAGAAAGTTCAATTAATTCATTTTTTGTACCTGCGTTTGGTATGAGAACAGAAGGTGAAGTGAGTGAGCTTTATTTTAATTTTAGAGGTAATGCTACGCAAGCTAGTGGAGAGTTGCAGATCGCTTATGAAAATTTTAAAGTAGAAGTGCTTAAAAAAGATAGCGACGATAAAAATACTATTCTGAGTGCTTTAGCAAATCTTATAGTAAAGAAAAATTCGAAAAAGAACGGTGAAACAACAAAAAATCCAAAAGCAGTACAAAGAGATCAAACAAAATCTTTCTGGAACTACTTTTGGAAATGTTTAGAAGCTGGGCTTCGAGAAGCGCTTATGATATTTTAAAGGTGATCACCGGTTTTTTAGAGTGGTTAACCAAGTCTTCACTTACGCTTCCATTTAAAAAGTGCGCAAGACCTTTACGGCCGTGAGTACTAATGCCTATTAATCCGGCTTTCATTGCTGCGGTAAATTTTAAAATCCCTTTTTCAATAGATTCTGCATTATAAACATTAAGCGTGTAGTTAGAAAATTCAACATCTTCTAAAAACTTTTTCATCTTTTTGTCTAAATATTCAGAAGTCTTAAACTTGTTGGCAGTATTTATGTAAACCAAATGCATTTTAGCATCAATGGCTTCCGCAAATTTTGTAGCTTCTAAAAAAGAATTTTTTACGTGCGGAACAAAATCACAAGCAAATACAAAGTCGGTAACATCAAAAATCGACTTTTTCTCTTTAATGACTAATACCGGGATTTCAGAATTTCTAACTACTTTTTCTGTATTAGATCCGATAAAAACTTCTTTAAATCCGGTCGCTCCATGAGAGCCCATTACAATTAGATCGCATCCGTTTTCTTTGGCGACTTCCATAATTCCTTTAAAAGCGCCATGAAACATAACGGTTTCGTACACAGGTATATCATTTAAAAACTCTTTCTTCTTTACATCTTCAAACTTTTCGTGAGCTTTTTTCATAAAATAGATCGCTTCCGGTACCTGATTACTGGTTCCCGATGCAGCATCAATAAGCTGCGTTGGTAGCTCTAACATATGCAAAAGGTAAATTTCACTATCGTACTTTTTTGCTAATTGAGCAGCGACTTCAAGCGCGTTTTGTGCTTGTTCTGAAAAATCTGTTGGGACTAAAATTTTTTTCATTTTAAATGAATTTAATTGGTTGTTTTACCTATATATTAAAGTTACGAATAATTTAGTTCAGAATCAGATTTCTAAACTCAAAAAATATTACTATATTTGCAATCAGAAGTTAAAGATTAATTTGAGGGGACATAAAGTCCCCTCTTTTTATAAATGTTTTCATGCTAAAAGAAAAAGTACAACGATTAATTGAAGAAGCTTTAGAAGAAAACCCATCCTTATTTTTAATTGAGTTTGAGATTAAGGGCGATAACCAAATTTTAGTGGTGATCGATGGAGATAAAGGAGTTTCTGTTAACGATTGTATTGATGTGAGTCGTAAAATTGAACACAATTTAGATCGAGACGAACAAGATTTTTCTTTAGAAGTAACTTCTGCCGGTGCGGCATCTGCTTTAGCATTGCCAAGACAATACAAAAAAAATATCGGTAGAAAATTAAGCGTGAAAACAGTAGAGCAAGATTTCGAAGCAAAGCTAGAAGATGCTAATGAAGAAGAAATTACATTGCGTTGGAAGGCAAGAGAACCTAAGCCGGTTGGTAAAGGTAAAGTAACTGTAAATAAGGAAGCTGTGTTGAAATACGCAGATATTGTAGAAGCAAAAGTGATGATAACATTTTAACCTGTTTTTGATATGGAAAATATCGAGCTAATTAATTCTTTTTCAGAATTTAAAGACGATAAATTAATAGATCGTGTAACGCTAATGGCGATTTTGGAAGATGTATTTAGAAATGCACTGAAGAAGAAATTTGGAGAAGATGATAATTTTGATATAATTATAAACCCGGATAAGGGAGATTTAGAGATCTGGAGAAATAGAGTTGTGGTAGCAGATGGTGAAGTTGAAGATGAAAATCAAGAAATTTCTCTTACTGCAGCTAGAAAAATTGAGCCCGATTTTGAGGTTGGTGAAGATGTTTCTGAAGAGGTTAAGCTTATCGATCTAGGAAGAAGAGCGATTTTGGCTTTAAGACAGAACTTAATTTCTAAAATTCACGAACACGATAATACTAACATATACAAGCAGTTTAAAGAATTAGAGGGAGAGATTTATGCGGCAGAAGTTCATCATATTCGTCATCGCGCAATTATTTTGTTAGATGATGAAGGGAATGAGTTGGTAATGCCTAAAGACAGACAGATTCCTTCAGATTTCTTTAGAAAAGGGGAGAATGTTAGAGGAGTTATCGAGAGTGTTGAGTTAAAAGGTAATAAACCGGTGATCATACTTTCTAGAACTGCTCCTGTTTTCTTAGAAAAGTTATTTGAACAAGAAATTCCAGAAGTTTTCGATGGTTTAATTACCGTTAAAAAAGTAGTGAGGATCCCTGGTGAAAAAGCAAAAGTAGCGGTAGATTCTTATGATGATAGGATTGATCCTGTAGGAGCTTGTGTGGGTATGAAGGGTTCTCGTATTCACGGTATAGTAAGAGAATTAGGAAATGAGAATATAGATGTGATCAATTACACAACTAATAATCAATTGTTAATTACCAGAGCTTTAAGTCCTGCAAAAGTAATGTCTATAAAAATTGACGACGAAAACATGACTGCTCAAGTAATGTTGAAACCGGAAGAGGTTTCTAAAGCAATTGGTCGTGGTGGTCACAATATTAGATTGGCGGGCCAATTAACAGGTTACGAGATTGATGTTTATAGAGATGGTGAAGCAGATGAAGATGTAGAGCTTAAAGAGTTTGCAGATGAGATCGATGCTTGGGTGATAGAAGAATTTTCAAGAATTGGTTTAGATACCGCAAAAAGTATTCTTGAGAAAGATGTAGACGATTTGGTTAAAATTACAGATTTGGAAGAAGAGACAATTAGAAATGTGATCAGAGTCTTAAAAGAAGAATTTGAAGATTAATTATTTATTAAAATACTTAATCAAATAATTAAAGAATAAGAGGTTAATTTAGAGGCAATTTATGGCTGAAGCAAAACAAATGCGATTAAATAAAGTATTGCGCGAATTCAATATTTCGTTAGACCGTGCGGTAGAATTTCTATCGGCACAAGGCTATGATATTGATGCGCGCCCTACTACTAAAATTTCAGATGAAGTTTACAAAGTCTTGTTTGAAAAATTTCAAACAGATAAGAGTAAAAAAGTAGCTTCAAAGGAAGTAAGTGAAGAGCGCAAAAAAGAGAAAGAAGAACTTCGTTTGGCTCGAGAAAAAGAGCAGCAAGAAAAACTTCGTAAATTAGAAGAGGCGCGTAAGAAGAAGGAAGAGGAAGAGCGTATTGTAAAAGCAAAAAATAAGCTTGAAGGTCCTAAGCAAGTAGGTAAGATCGATCTTGATAAAAACAAGAAGCAAGCTCCTGCTAAAAAGGAAGAA
>DTTX01000082.1:0-1729 GCA_012964435.1 Mesonia sp.
GCGTAAAACGCCCTTGCTTTAAATTTAATAGCGTGATCTTTTATTGTTTGCATAAATGCCAAATCCATTTTTTTAGGATCGTCGGGATAGGTAACAGCTCTTACGATTACAAAATGTAGTTTTTTATCTTTTAAAGCTACAAATTGAGGATTTCGCTTTAGAGTGCTGTTCACACCTAAAAATTCAAATCCGTTAGATTCTAAATCTTTGCCAACGATATTCATCGCGAGATTATGTAACTCTTGTTCGGTTAATTGCGCCATACTACAAAAATAAAACTTTGAGTATTGCTAATGTAAAAACTGAAGATAAAAAATAAAAAAAGTCCGATATACGTATATCGGACTTTTAATTTTATAGTGTTTTGGGTTATCCTCCAAAATCATCAAATCGAATGTTCTCATCTGGGATACCAAAATCTTCTCCCATCTTCTGAACAGCTTTATTCATTAATGGAGGTCCACAGAAATAAAGTTCAATCTCTTCGGGCTCATCGTGCTTAGAAAGGTATTGATCGATCACAGCATTGTGAACAAAACCTAAGAAACCGTCTCCTTCAGCGTCGTGAATATCTTTTTTCTCTTTCCAATTATCTTCTTCTAAAGGTTCTGAAAGAACTAAGAAAAATTTAAAATTATCGAATTCTCTTTCTAATTCTCTAAAATGCTCTAAGTAGAATAATTCTCTTTTTGAACGACCACCGTACCAATAAGTAACTTTTCTACCAGTTTTTAGAGTTTTAAATAAGTGATATAAGTGAGAACGCATTGGCGCCATACCGGCTCCACCTCCTACATAAAGCATTTCTGCTTCACTCTCGTTGATAAAGAATTCACCGTAAGGTCCTGAAATTGTCACCTTATCACCTTTCTTTCTAGAGAAAATATAAGATGAAGCTACCCCAGGGTTTACATCCATCCAACCATTTTTAGCTCTATCGAAAGGAGGAGTCGCAATACGAACATTCAACATGATCTCACGCCCTTCTGCAGGATAAGAAGCCATTGAGTAAGCTCTTTCTACAGTTTCAGGATTTTTCATTACAAGCGGCCATAACTTAAAGTTATCCCACTCTTTTTTAAATTTATCTGGTTCTCCCGGATGTTCTTCAGGGTGCGCAGTAATGTCGATATCCTCATATTTTACTTGGCACTTTGGTACTTCGATCTGAATGTAACCACCTGCCTCATAATCCATATCTTCTGGAATTTCGACAACAAATTCTTTAATAAAAGAAGCTACGTTCCAGTTTCTAACAACAGTTGCTTCCCATTTTTTAATACCAAATACTTCTTCAGGAATTTGGATATCCATATTTTGTTTTACCTTAACCTGGCAACCTAAACGCCAACCTTGAGCGATCTCTTTTCTTGTAAAATGTGGTTCTTCTGTAGGAAGAATGGTTCCTCCACCTTCTTTAACGATACATTTACACTGTATACAAGTACCCCCACCACCACAAGCCGATGGCAAGAATAATTTATTATCACCTAAAGTAGATAAAAGCGTTCCACCAGAACCTACTTCGATATCTTTTTCTCCGTTTACATTAATCTTTACCGGTCCAGAAGGAACAAGTTTTGCTTTTGCACCTAATAAAACACTAACTAATAATAATATTAATGCTAAAAATACTACTACACTAGCAATGATAACTGTCATAATCTTACTTATTAAATTTTGTATTGTCTATAGATGACAATGTTTGCTCAGTATTATTATCTGCTTT
>DTTX01000082.1:1739-27046 GCA_012964435.1 Mesonia sp.
CTGAAGAAGTTTCTGTTTCAACAGCTTCTGCTTCTTCTTGACCATCTAATTTTATACCCATAAAGCTCATAAAACCGATTGCCATAAGACCTGTAATGATAAAAGTAATCCCTAAACCTTTTAAAGGAGCCGGAACGTTTGAATAAGCAATTTTTTCGCGAATAGCTGCAATAGCAAGAATAGCTAAGAACCATCCTATACCACTACCTAAACCATAGGTAACCGCTTCACCAATACCGCCAAAATCTTTTTGTTGCATAAATAAAGATCCCCCTAAAATCGCACAGTTTACCGCGATAAGTGGTAAGAAAATACCTAAAGCACCATAAAGCGCCGGAGCAAATTTTTCAACAATCATTTCTACTAATTGCACCATCGAAGCAATTACTGCGATGAACATAATAAAGCTTAAGAAACTAAGGTCTACGTTTGCAAATTCTTCACCTAACCAAGATAAAGCTCCCGGTTGTAATAAATAAGTATCCATTAAGAAGTTAATAGGTACTGTAATTGCTAATACAAATATAACTGCTGCTCCTAAACCAACTGCTGTCTTTACAGTTTTGGAAACTGCCAAATAAGAACACATTCCCAAGAAGTAAGCAAAAATCATATTCTCTATGAAAATACTTCTAACAAATAAGTTTAAATACTCTTGCATAATTTATCTTTTTAAAGCAGTATTGACTATGCTTCTTCTATTAATTTTCTGTTTCTAGAACGCTGAATCCAAATTACGATACCCACAATGATCAACGCCATTGGAGCCAATAACATTAAACCATTATTCTCATATCCTAAAGCGTAAAGACCTGTAGATTCTGCCATTGTAGCACCTTTGTGACCAAGCACTTCGATACCCCAAAGTTTACCAGAACCTAGAAGTTCTCTAAAGAAAGCTACAATAACTAAAATTAAACCGTAACCCGCAGCATTCCCTATACCATCTAAGAACGATTTATAAACTCCATTACCTAAAGCAAAGGCTTCTAAACGTCCCATTACGATACAGTTAGTAATAATTAAACCTACGAATACCGATAACTGTTTACTTAAATCGTATAAAAATGCTTTTAACACCTGATCTACTAAAATTACCAAAGCAGCTACAATTACTAACTGAACGATAATTCTAATTCTACTAGGAATTAAGTTACGCATTAATGAAATGATCATATTACTAAAAGCCATTACTACCATTACTGCTAACGACATTACTACCGCTGCTTGTAATTGAACTGTAATTGCTAATGCAGAACAAATACCAAGTACTTGAACCGTGATCGGGTTATCATCATTTAAAGGATCTGATAATAACTTTAAGTTTTGCTTAGATAAGAAACTTTCTTTTTCTTCTGAATTTGAAAGGAAAAGAATCATTTCTTTTTTCTTAGCTTCCTTTTCTGACATTTGATTTTTATTATTTTCTTGAGCCATAAAAATTTTATTTTACTGCTACTTTCATATCAGTTTGTTGCTTAAAATAAGGTAGGTAGTATTTTAACCTTTTTGAGATCATTTTGGTAACACCGTCTCCGGTAATCGTAGCTCCAGAAATAGCATCTACAGCATTATCATCTTTATTATTACCACCACCGTAACCTTTTACTACAGAAACTCCTACTAGATTTCCTGAACTATCGAAGATCTTTTCATCCTCAAAACGTTGCTGAAACCAAGCTTTTGTAATTTCTCCACCTAAACCGGTTGTTTCACCTTTATGATCGAATACAACACCTTTTACAGTATTTACATCATCTTTAAGAGAAATATATCCCCAAATAGCATCCCATAAACCTGTACCACGAAGAGGAATGATGTAATATTTTTCACCTTCTACTTCAGCTTCATAAAGAGGGAACATTTGATCTGCATCTGCTTTCCCTAATTCTTTTGCTAAGTCTACGTTGAAAGCTTTATCTCCTTCAGCAATTACTTCACCTTTATTATTTAAGGCAACTTGCTTAGTGATAAATTTCTTGAAATTAGCTTCTGCCAATGGTCTTGATAAAGGTACCAACTCACCATTTTGTTCTATTGAATCTACACCAACAGTATAAAGGATGTTTTGCATCTTCTCCTGTTTTACGTTGGCATTTTGTCTATCTTTTAAAGATTCTGAAGCAAATGCCAATACAGCACCTACTACAATTACCATAATGATAGCAAATATAAATGTATATGCGTTACTACTTCTATCCATTACACTGCTGTTTTAACTTGTGCTTTAACTCTTTTCTTACGTCTCTTAATGTTTCCTTCTATAACATAATGGTCGATCGTTGGTGCGAACACATTCATTAAAAGAATTGCTAACATAATTCCTTCAGGGTAAGCTGGGTTAAAAATTCTGATCATTACCGCAAACAAACCGATCAAAAAACCATAGATCCATTTACCTTTATAAGTTTGCGCTGCAGAAACAGGATCTGTTGCCATAAACACAATACCAAAAGCAAGACCACCAATCACTAAATGATTATACCAAGGGAAATTCATTAAATCGTTATTAGGGAAACTTGCACCTAATAAGTTGAAGATAAAAGCCATTACTGCAGCTCCTAAGAAACCACTAACAATAATTCTCCAGCTTCCTACTTTTGTAAGAATCAACAATAAAGCTCCGGCTAAAATACAAATGGTTGAAGTTTCTGCGATCGAACCAGGAATTATACCTGAGAACATATCCATCGTATTGTAAGGTACATCTGTACCGGCTGCTAACTTACCTAAAATTGTTTCTCCTGAAACTCCATCTACTTGACCTGCTTCACTTACCCAAACCGTATTACCAGACATATAAGTAGGATAAGCAAAAAATGCAAATGCTCTTGCGGTTAATGCAGGATTTAGAATATTCATTCCTGTACCACCAAATGCTTCTTTACCAATTAACACGGCAAACACAACAGATACCGCTACCATCCATAATGGAATACCTACCGGCATAACCATTGGAATAAGTAAACCGGTTACTAAATAACCTTCGTTTACTTCGTGACCTCTAAAGATGGCAAATGCGAATTCTATACCAAGACCCACAGCATAAGAAACAACAACCATTGGCAATACACTTATTGCACCTTCTCCCATTGCTTCCCAAAAACCAACCTGATCTTGAATTTGACTTAAATATTGGTAACCTGCATTCCAAATCCCGAAAATTAAAGCCGGAATTAAAGCAACTACCACAGTAATCATAACTCGTTTTAAATCTACCGCATCTCTTACGTGAGCTCCTTTTTGTGTTGTGTGATTTGGCACAAACAAAAACGTATCTAACGCGTTAATTGCGGGAGCGAACTTTTCGTATTTATTTCCTTTGGAAAATGGCTCTTTTATCTTATCGAGCCTTTGACGTATCCACTTCATAATATATGATGATCGTTTTATCCTACTTCAGTAATCATTAAATCTAAGCCAAGACGAATGATCTCTTGAGCTTCGATCTTAGATGTATTCACATAATCTACTAATGCAAAATCTTCAGGAATCACTTCGTATATCCCTAGATTTTCCATTTTCTCAATATTCCCGGTCATACAAGCTTTTAATAATTGCATTGGGTAAACATCTAGAGGCATTACCTCTTCCATTTCACCGGTAACTACTAAAGCTCTTTCTTCTCCGTTTAGATTGGTATTTACATCGTATTTTTTATTCGGGAACATCCAAGAAAGCGAAGTCTTAGACATTGAATGAATGTTATTATATGTAAATGGCAACCAACCAAACATTCTATAGTTGTTTCCTTCAGGGATAACAGTAACTGTATTATCATAGAAGCTAACGTATTGCTTATTCGATAATTTTAACCCAGTTAAAACATCTCCTGAAATAATTCTGCTTTCAGCATCATTAACATTTCCTACTAAATCTGAAACATTAGCACCAATATAGGTTCTAAAGTACTTCTTATCTTTAGCATCTGCACCGGCAACAGCAATTGTTCTCTTAGCATCATATTTACCGGTTAAAAACAAACGACCTATAATCGCTACATCTTCCGGACCAACAACCCAAACACGCTCACCCATATTCATAGGCTCTGTTTCTTGAACGTGTACTCCCACATTTCCTGCAGGATGCGGACCAGATACTTGTAAAACTTCTACTCCTTGAAGATCGTTTAACTTTGAAGACTTTTTATTAACCGCAACATAAACCTTACCTGCAGTTAATTTCTTTAAAGCCTTAAGACCCTCTTGAAATTCTGGTTTTTGATCTTCTAAAATAAATTCAGCATTAGCAGCTAAAGGCGCAGTATTATGTGTAGACACATAAATTGCTTTTGGCGCATCCTCGGGATTAGCAAGAATATCGTAAGGACGTTGCTTTATAAAAGCTCCGCATCCGCTTTCAAATATTCTATTCTTAACCGCATCTGCATCAGCAGCATCAACACTCATTACACCGTATTCTTTATAAGAATTTACAGCATCTGCCTCAATAATAATTTCTAAAACTCGACGCTTAGCTCCTCTTAAAACTTCAACTATAGTTCCGCTAACAGGAGATGAGAATTTAACAGCATCGTTGTACTTTGAGTAGAAAATAACTTCACCGGCTTGTACTTTAGCTCCTTCTTTTAAAACAAGTTTAGGAACCACACCGTGAAAATCTGGTGGCTTAATTGCAAAGGTCTTTGATTTTGGTGCATCTACCAGCGTTTGCTCGGCTTCACCTTTAAATCGCAAATCAAGACCTTTTTTAACTTTAATGTCTTTTGACATAATTTTGTTATAAGTTAATATTCGCGGTCGCAAATTTAGTAATTAAATACCTCATGTTATAGACTTGTTAATTCGAAGTTATCTATTTACAATAATTTATAATCATTCTAAACAAACCGTTTTGAAATTTAGGCAAAGTACTTGCTTAGAAAAGTTTTTAGTTATCTTTAAACCGAAATTTAGAACACCCATTTCATGAAAAAATTGATTTTCAAAATACTATCACTTTTAGTTTTCTCACCTGTATTTTCACAAGCATTAGAAACAACTCCGCCAGAATATATTAGAACCGTTCAATTTCAAGGAAATTCACAATTTAGCGGCACTCCAATTGTTGCTTTAGGAGAAAGCATTTCACTAACTTTTGATGATCTAATTGGAGATGAAACTGATTATTACTACACTATCGAGCATTACGATTTTAACTGGCAACCTTCTAACTTAGCTAAAAATGAATATATGGAGGGTTTCGATAATATGAGAATTTTAAATTATCAAAACTCCTTCAATACGCTTCAAATTTATTCTCATTACAATTTAACCATACCGAATAGAAATACTCGTAGCCTTAAAGTTAGTGGTAATTATATGCTGAAAATTTTCAACGCCGATAAAGAATTGGTCTTCTCTAGAAAATTTATGGTTTATGAAGATATAGCTTTAGTAAAGGCGGAAATTAAACGTTCTAGAAATTTAAAATTTATCGATGAAAAACAAGTCGTATATTTTTCGGTAGATGGCTCAGATCGCATTGTTTTTAGAAATCCAGATCAAAACCTAAAAACGCTTATTATTCAGAATAACAATTTACAATCTTCCATTTACAACTTAAAACCTCAATATTCTTTAGGCAATGAGCTTATTTATCGCTACGATCAAGAAGCTGCTTTTTGGGGTGGTAACGAATATTTAGAATTCGACAATAAAGATGTAAGAGCCGCAACGATGAATGTAAGAAGTATTGAACTTAAGGAAATTTACAATACCTATCTATATACAGACAAAAACAGATCTTACGATCCTTACACGTACGATCCCGATATTAACGGGCAGTTTAGAGTAAATACCATTCAAGGGGAAGATCCCACCATAGAATCTGAATATACTTGGGTACATTTCTCTTTAGCGAATTATGAAAAACTCAACGGCGGAGAAATTCATCTATATGGAAACTTCAACAATTTTAATTTAGATGAATCTACCAAACTCACTTACAATTCTAAACGTGATGTTTTTGAAGCCAAACGTTTATTTAAACAAGGTTTTTACAACTACAAATATGTCTTATTAATGCCCGACGGCACTATAAACGAAGGCTTTAATAGTGGCAATTTCGATGAAACCGAAAACCAATATACCATCTTAGCTTACTATCGAGACATTGGTGGTCGCTACGATCGTATTGTTGGTGTTGGGAGCGCAAACAGCAGAAACATTAGCAACTAATTTTCATGGAAAGATCTAGGTTTGCAAAAAGATACAGAGGTCATCACTGCCTCAACTGTGAGACTCCACTCGAGATCGAAGATAAATATTGCAGTTATTGCGGACAGTTAAACTCCAACAAGAAACTTAGCTTCAATGATTTTTTTAATGAATTCTTCGGAAGTATTTTTTCGTATGATTCTAGAATTTACCGAACATTAAATATCTTAATTTTTAAGCCCGGGAAAATCTCTTTAGAGTACATAAAGGGCAAGCGAGTAAAATACGCAAACCCATTTCGGTTTTACCTAAGTATCTCTATAATCTTCTTTTTACTCTATGGTTTTTCTTTAAGTGAAAATGAAGAACGTACTTTTATAAATTTTAATGATGACAAGACAACCACCATTGAAGATTTTAAAAAAGTAAAATTACTTTCTGAAACTGAGTTAGACTCTTTCAACTTTGCAAAAAGATCTACCAAAAAAATAGAAATTTATCTCGCTTTCGATAAATTGAACCCAGATAAAAACATTTCTACATCCTTAAAAGAACTAAAGCATAATAACACTTTTTACAACAGATGGCTATTTAAAAGAGCGATAGCTATAGACAGAGTAATGGCCGAGCCGGGATCTTTTGGTAATTACACTTTAGGAAAATTACCTTTTATCATTTTCTTTTTTATACCTGTTTTCACGCTTATTTTATGGCTCACGTTCGGGAGAACCAATTATAATTATATGGAGCATTTGGTTTTTGCGTTTTATACACAGACGATGCTCTTTTTCTTAATGAGTTTTAGCGTGATTTTATATATATTTTTTAGCTCTAATTGGCTAACTGCTTTATTTATTTTAAGTTACGGTTTTTACTTATTTAATGCATTAAGAAATTTTTACAAACAAGGCTTTTTAAAAACACTATTTAAATTTGTGTTTTTAAATGTTATATTTGTTATATTAGCAACTATAACCACAGGCTTAGCTATTATGGCTTCCTTTGCAGTTTATTAAGATGATCCAACAAGTTACTAGAGGTATAAAAATTTCTGTGAAGACTAGTTTTCAAGGTACTTTCTTGAAAAACTACCAAATTCATTTTGCCTTTGGTTACCAGATCACTATAGAAAATCAAAGTAACGATTCTGTACAACTCAATTCACGTTTTTGGAAGATCAAAGACTCTTTAAATAAGAATTTAATTGTTCAAGGTGAAGGAGTGATCGGTAAAAAACCGGTTTTAAAACCCGGCGAATCTCACACATATTCTAGTGGCTGCCAACTCACCTCTCCTTTTGGAGCTATGAGTGGTTATTATGATATGATTAATTTTACCTCAACAAGAAAGTTTAAAGTAAATATCCCTTCTTTTAAATTGAGTGCTCCTTTTGCTTTAAACTAAAAGTCTCGTTGTCGTTTCACCTTTTAAAAGGTTTTCAAACTTCATATTAATTTTATTCACTTCAAATTTCACTTGTGTAATACTCGTTGTTTTGAGTAAACCACGATCGATAATAAATCCGTTATTGCTATCATTTTTACCGGCTTCGTGATGAAATTGCCAAACTTTTTCTGAAGTTAATTCTGCTAAATTTTGCTGTGAAATAAAATCGTCAAACCACTCATGCCGTTCTTTTTTCATAGCCGAAGTGTACGTCATCGATGCCGACCAAATATGAGGTTGTACTGGTAAATTAGAAAGTTTCACCTCATCACCATTCCAACTTAATTGCTGAAGTTCTAATTTCTCTTGCCAAGAAACATAGATAATAGTGAATGTCTCGATTCCTACAAAATCATAATTTTCAACCGCTTTATTAAAATCTGAAGTCAAGAGTAGATCTTTTAAAACCACTCCTCTGCTCTTACGATAATTTTCTTGTCGTTGATGCGCTTTTTCAGCTCCATTCATTAAACAAATTAATTTTTGTTGTTCACTTACAGCGATCCAAGTTCCGCCGGCAATTTCATCTTTTGGGTACAGAAGTTGGAAGCCGTTTTCGGTATAAATTTCAGGTGCTAAAGTTGGTCGATTACTTGCTTCATCTCGATTAGAAGTAAAAATAAATTCTGCTGAATTTTCTACAGAAGGAATAAAAGATACAGTACACATATATTCAAAAATAACATAACTACTTCAGCCTTAATAAAACTTAACAGAAATTAATAAAACCTTACGTTGGTGTGAAGTTTAAGTTCTTAGATTTTACCTATCTTTAGCCAAACAATTATTAATAATAAAAATCAAAATAAATTATGGGGAAAGGATTTTTTCACGTTCCGCCGGCTAACAACGAACCCGTAAAGAGTTACGCACCCGGAACTCCGGAAAGAGAAGAAGTATTACTCACTTACAAAGATCTATATAATAAAAAAGTAGATGTACCGCTTTATATTGGTTCTGAAGAAATTAGAACTAAAAAAACAGCGACCATGCATCCGCCACACGATCACAAACACAATTTAGGTGTTTATCATTTAGCAGAAAAAAAGCATATTGAAAAAGCGATTGACACTGCATTAGAAGCTCGTAAAAAATGGGCTAAACTAGAGTGGGAGCAACGCGCTGCTGTTTTCTTAAAAGCTGCTGACTTAATTTCTGGTCCTTACCGTTATAAATTGAATGCGGCAACAATGATCGGACAATCAAAAAATATTTATCAGGCAGAAATTGATTCAGCTTGTGAGATTGCAGATTTTTTACGTTTTAACGTAGAATATATGTCTGAGATCTACAACGATCAACCAGAATCTGACGAAACTGCTTGGAACCGTGTTGAGCACAGACCATTAGAAGGTTTTGTTTATGCTGTAACTCCGTTTAACTTTACCGCAATTGCAGGTAACTTACCTTCTGCTCCGGCGTTAATGGGGAATGTTGCGATCTGGAAACCTAGCGACAGCCAAGTATTTTCTGCAGAAATTTTAATGCAAGTATTTAAAGAAGCTGGTGTACCGGACGGTGTGATCAATATGGTTATGGGTGATCCTGCAATGATTACCGACGTGGTTTTAAAAAGTCCAGATTTTGCCGGAATTCACTATACCGGAAGTACCGAAGTATTTAAAGATATTTGGGCAAAAATCGGAAATAACATTCATACTTATAAAACTTACCCTAGAATTGTAGGAGAAACCGGTGGTAAAGATTTTATCATTGCTCACCCATCTGCAAATTCTAAAGAAGTTTCTACCGCTATCTCAAGAGGTGCTTTTGAATTTCAAGGGCAAAAATGTAGCGCGGCTTCAAGAGTTTATCTACCTAAAAGTTTATGGCCACAAATTAAAGAAGAACTGATCGAAGATATTTCTTCTTTCAAAATGGGTTCTCCTGAAGATATGAGCAACTTTATAAATGCAGTAATCCACGAGCGTTCTTTCGATAAATTAGCAAAGTATATCGACCAAGCTAAAAAAGATAAGAAAGCAGAAATTATTATTGGTGGTAACTACGATAAATCTGTAGGTTATTTTGTTGAACCAACCGTAATCGTAACTACAGATCCACATTATACAACCATGGAAACTGAATTATTTGGACCTGTTGTGACTATCTATGTTTACGAAGATGAAAAGTGGGAAGAAACTTTAGTTGAAGTAGACAATACAAGTGCTTACGCTTTAACCGGAGCGGTTTTCTCTAAAGATCGTTACGCTGCTGCACAAGCAACCGATATGCTACAAAACTCTGCAGGTAACTTCTACATTAACGATAAATGTACCGGAGCTGTGGTTGGAAGACAACCTTTTGGTGGAGCAAGAGCCAGTGGAACTAACGACAAAGCAGGTTCTAAATTAAACTTACAACGTTGGGTATCTCAACGCTTAATTAAAGAAACTTTTGTACCGGCAACCGATTATAGATATCCGTTTATGGACTAATTTCTTTTCTGAATAAAAACAAAAAAGCCTCACAAATTAGTGAGGTTTTTTTATTTAGTTTTACTTTACCAAAACCGTTATTTCATATTATGAAAAAAATTTTTACTCTAATCACCATTTTAATTGGTTTAAATAGCTACGCACAACAAGAAGATTTGATGGAGCAAGTTTGGATTTTATCTGAATTGAACATAAGTAACTCAGAAATTACAATTCCTGTAGATTCAGAAATCGAAGAAGTTATTTTATATTTTGATACAAATCAAAATTTAACCACCGAAGTTTGCGATTATCTGCAATCAGGTTTTGGTTTTGCTATAGATGAGACTTCTCTATATATTCCAGAATTATATCAGTCTTTTGGCGATTGTAATTCTACTGAAAACAATATTTTCCAAGGAAATTACTTTAGCTTCTTTACTCAAAGCTCTAACGCATTATTTAGTTACGAAATCGTAAATAATGGTAATATATCCACGCTAACCATTACAGCTGAAAATGGAGATTATGCAATTTACAATAGTCAAGTATTATCAACGGAAACAATACTGAAAGATCAATTTAGTATTTATCCAAATCCAACTACTGAAAGATTTCAAATTGATAAACTTCACAATCAGTTGATCAGAGAAATTAACGTGTTTTCTATTGATGGTAAACTGGTAAAAAATTTCAGACAACACAAAAGTTTTTATGATATATCACAACTATCTAATGGCATCTATTTTTTATCAATAAATATAAATGGCAAGAACATTGTTAAAAAAATAATTAAGAATTAAATTAGTAGAAAAAGCCTCACAATTTAGTGAGGCTTTTTTTATGAATTCAAATGATTGTTACATTAATTAACCTTTAAACTTCATCGGAAGATGTACTACTTTTTTGGTTTCAAAAAAGTCTTCTTCAAAATAACCTGATAAATTATAAATTTTAGCGGTTTCGTATTTCACTAACTCTTCAGAAAGATCTCCGCCTTTTAAGTATAAAATTCCGTTTTTGAGATCGTGATTACTTTTCTTTTTAATTTTTCCTTTTACCCAACGCACAAAAGTTTCCATTTGAGCTACGGCACGACTTACAATAAAATCGTATTGCTCATCAATTTCTTCAACTCGGCAATTAGAAGTTTTTACATTTTCTAACCCCAAGCCTTCTTTTACTTCATTTACTACTTTAATCTTTTTACCAATACTATCTACTAAATGAAATTGTGTTTCAGGAAAAAGAATTGCTAACGGAATACCTGGAAAACCACCTCCGGTTCCTACATCCATCACCGTTGAACCAGGTTGAAACTGCTGCACTTTTGCAATACCCAACGAATGTAAAACGTGACGTAAATAAATCTCGTCGATATCTTTACGCGAAACCACATTGATCTTTAAGTTCCAATCTTTATATAGGTCTTTTAACTTTGAGAATTTCTCGAGTTGATCTTCTGTTAAATCGGGAAAATATTTAAGTACTTCTTTCAAGGGAATATTTTTTGGCAAAATTAAAGGAATATCTTTAATGCTAAAATTGATTTTTATTTTCTTCTTTCTTTTCTAATTCTACAATTTTTTGATGATTCCAATCGCCAAGAAAATCATCGTCTCTCGCATCGATATTTTTAAAAATTTCAGCTTTACCATACATTGTAATTACATCGCCGGCATTAATTATATCTTCGCCACCCGGAGCACCAATATATTCGCCTTCTTTCTGCTGAATCCCTAATACATTAATCCCTTCACTTTTCAGGTCTAATTCTAATAAAGTCTTTCCGGCTAGCCAACTTTCTTTTCGAACTCTCAATTCAGAAATTTGATATTCTCCAGATAAGTGTAAGATCGCAGCATAATCTTTTACATCGATATCCGTATATTTTTTTAAGGCTCTATCGATTACTTTTGACAACCAACGATCGACTGCTTTACTCTTTATGGTAAACCATAATGCCGAAAGTGCCACCACAATAAATATTAAACTATACACTAATGAACTACGGTTATTTGGCAGTAAAAAAGTTAACATTAACGAAGATAAAGTGGTAATGATCCCTGCGTTACCAATAAGCATGAGCATATACACGATTTTTCTTCGTACAGGATGATTCATTAATTTTTCACTTTCTTGTGAAGTATAACCGGACCCCGTGTAAGCAGAACGTGCCTGAAATTTAGCGATTTCTGTAGATAAACCGGTATGCATTAAAGCAATGGCTGCCACTTTGGTGACCAAAGCCGAAAGTGTAATAATTACGAATAGTGAAACTGCCGCTAACATAATTGCGTAAAATATTTAGAAAAAAAACACAAACACTAAAAATAGAATAAAATTCGCTTTAAAAGCAGATAATTGAATCTTTATGATTTTAAGAGAAGCTATATAGGGATTAATTTTTAACTTTGAACACATTTAAGGACTCTATAACAATGAAACAATCTGCCATAAAATTTTCCAGAGTAGACTCTGCAAAATTCTTCAGAACTTTAAATAAACGAGTAAATAGTTACTTTAAAGAAAACAATATTAAGAGAACCGGAAATTGGAAACTTCATTTAAAGACCATTATTATGTTTTCCCTTTTTCTTACTCCGTATTTTATTATGCTCACTTTAGACATTTCACAATGGTGGATGCTTTTTTTAACTATCGTGATGGGAGTCGGGATGGCCGGAGTTGGGATGAATGTTATGCACGATGCCAACCACGGATCGTATTCTTCAAAAAAATGGGTGAATAAAATTATGGGCGGCAGCATGTATATTCTTGCCGGGAATGTTTACAATTGGCAAGTACAACATAATGTACTTCACCATACTTATACCAATATTCACGGTCACGATGAAGATTTAGAAGCCGGTCGTGTAATTCGCTTTAGCGAACACTCAAAGTGGAGACGTTTTCATAAATTTCAACATTATTACTCTGTTTTTCTATACGGTTTACTTACGTTTAATTGGGTAATTACTACCGATTTTAAACAAACCCACAGGTATTTAAAAAGAAAACTTGCGTATGGTAAAATGCCTAGCCCAGTTAAACAATGGAGTACATTAGCAATCACGAAAGCGCTTTATATAGCTATTTGGATCATTCTCCCAATGATCATTATGAATATTGCTTGGTGGAAGATCTTACTCGGCTTCTTTATCATGCATTACACTGCCGGACTTATTTTGAGCATCGTTTTTCAATTAGCCCATGTGGTTGAAAATACTCAAATGCCACTACCAGACGATAAAGGTTCAATGAAAAATACTTGGGCAATTCACCAATTGTTTACCACAGTAAATTTTTCAACAAAAAATAGAATTGTCAATTGGTTTACCGGTGGCTTAAACCATCAGGTAGAACATCATATTTTCCCGAATATTAGTCATATTCACTATTCAAAAATTTCAAAAATCGTAAAAGAAACGGCTAAGGAATGTAATCTTCCTTACCACGAATACAAAACAACCCGCGCCGCAATTATTGCTCATTTCAAGCATTTAAAGGAAATGGGAACAAAACCGGCAATTACTATTTAAACTAAAACCTATCTAAAAAACCCATGCAACACCAAGAACTCTCGGAAAGAATTAACAAGCTAGAAACTTCTGCAACTTTAGCTATGGCGGCAAAAGCACGCGAATTAAGAGCAGAAGGGAAAAAAATTATTGGCTTAAGTTTAGGTGAACCCGATTTTAACACACCAGATTTTATTAAAGAAGCGGCGATCCAAGCGATCAACGATAATTACAACTCGTACACGCCGGTTGATGGTTATGTAGAATTGAAAGAAGCCATCATCGAGAAATTTGAAAGAGATAACAAATTAACTTACAAACCTTCTCAAATCGTAGTTTCTACCGGTGCAAAACAATCGCTAGCAAATGTTGCGATGGTAATGCTTAACCCGGGAGACGAAGTGATTTTACCTTGCCCTTATTGGGTAAGTTACCGAGATATCGTAAAAATTGCTGAAGGAACTCCGGTAGAAGTTAAAACTTCGATCGAAAACGACTTTAAAATGACTCCACAGCAATTAGAACAAGCGA
Organism: Mesonia sp.; assembly: GCA_012964435.1. Lineage (GTDB taxonomy): Bacteria > Bacteroidota > Bacteroidia > Flavobacteriales > Flavobacteriaceae > Mesonia. The sequence goes on from DTTX01000082.1 coordinate 15,813, forward strand.
TTACACCTCAAACTAAAATGCTTTGGTTTAGTTCTCCTTGTAATCCAAGTGGTTCCCTTTACAGCACTGAAGAATTAAGAGCTTTAGCCGATGTTTTACAAAAGCATCCGCAAATTATTGTAGTGAGTGACGAGATTTACGAACATATTAATTTTGCCGGTGGTCACGCTTCTATGGCACAATTTGAAGACATGTACGATCGTACCGTTACTGTAAACGGTGTTTCTAAAGCATTTGCGATGACGGGATGGCGAATTGGTTATATTGGCGCTCCAGAATACATTGCGAGAGCTTGTAATAAAATTCAAGGGCAAATTACCAGCGGTGCCAACTGTATTGCGCAACGCGCAACGATTACTGCACTAAAAGCTCCGGTTAGCAAAATTCAATACATGATCGATAAATTTAAAGAGCGTCGTACGCTAATTTTAGATTTATTAAATGAAGTTGAAGGTTTTAAATGTAACGAACCAGAAGGTGCTTTTTATGTATTTCCTAATGTTTCTGCTTTATTCGGAAAAACGTTTAAAGGAAACAAAATTGAAAACGCTACTGATCTTTCGATGTATTTACTAGAAGAAGCACAAGTTGCTACCGTAACCGGTGAAGCTTTTGGTAACCCAGATTGTATCAGAATTTCTTATGCTGCTAGTGAAGATGATATTAAAAATGCAATCGCTCAGATTAAAGAAGCTTTAGCATAATTTCATAAATTATTTATATTGAAAAAGCCTTATCGAAATGATAAGGCTTTTTTTATGATTAAAATTTGCTTTCTGTATTTCACTTTTAATTTCACTAAAGGATTGGTAAACATATTTCGCTTAAAGTAAGAACGCCTGTGTTGTTTCTTCCAAGGCTTTCCCCTAAAGCTTCCCCAAGTTAAAGCTTCTTTGGAATGCGCGTAAACTTGATACGGATAGGTTGAAAACATCGATTCTGTAGGTTTTACGTGTTCCGGTTTTATGGTCTCAATACCTATGCAAATTCCTTCAACAGGATAAAGAATATTTAGATCTTCAACATCAATTTTTATGGTATTGCGTTTATTTTCAGGTTGAATTAGAATAGGTTCTGCCACTAACAGATTTCCCGGTTTTCTTTTTTCAACATCAAAAGCATAAAACTTCACTAAAAAATAAGCTTGATAACTTTTCCATTTCTTATTCTGCTGCTTGTTCTTCTTAAAAAACAATTGTACTTCGGTAAGTTTTCCTGCTCGTCGCTCTTCATTTTTTATCCAGACGCAAACTTCAGTACCATAAGCATTCGAATGACGGTAATCGCCTTTACGCTTAAATCCTATTTTTCTTGCTGAAGTATATTTTGCCTTCTTAACTTGAAGTTGAACGGTCTCTATTTCTGCTCGTTCTTGCTGAAGTAAAATCTCTTCGGAAGTAAAATTTAATTGATGTACAGGAATTAATTTTGACCGATAACCTACGTAAGAAATCAACAAAGTATCTGTTTTGTTTTCTTCTGAAAGTTGAAGCTGAAAAACGCCTTGTTGATCTGTACTCGTTCCTTCATCTGAATGTAGATAAGTAACATTTACATAAGGCAAAGTTTGTTGCGTAAGGCTATCTTTTACATTTCCTGAAACTTCTTGCGCTTGCAAGCCCAAAGAAATAAACAGCAAAAAGTAAACGATAAACCTCATCGATTATCTATTTCGCCAAAAGAAAGGAGTTAGAATAATTAAAACTGTAAAGAGTTCTAAACGACCGATAAGCATTAAAAACGCGCACCACCATTTTCCGGGAGAAGGCAAAGCATCAAAATTATTCACCGGACTTAAAGCCCCAAACGCCGGACCAATATTACCTAACGAAGATGCGGCACCACCAATAGAAGTAGGAAAATCTAAACCTAACGAGGCTAAACCAATCGCACCGATAATAAATGCCAGCATATATAAAATAAAGAAACCAAGAATATTAAATACGATTTCTCCTTTAATACTTCTTCCGTTATAGCGAACCGGCAAAATTGCATTAGGATGCAAGGTTCGTTTAAATTCTGTAATTCCGTTACGAATCATGATGATATGTCGCACTACTTTTACTCCGCCTGAAGTTGAACCCGCAGAACCACCTAAGAAGAACATTCCGAAGAAAAATATGGTAAGAAAGGGCGTCCATAAACTAAAATCTGCCGACACAAAACCGGTTGTAGTAATAACGGTTAACACCTGAAACAATGCATGACGAAAAGCGCTTTCTGCTTCACCCCAAACCATGGGATGCGCAATCGAAGACACACCAACATCGGCTTCAAAATAAATTAATAAAGCAGCAATAGCCGTAAAACCAAAAACAAATATGCAATACCATTTAAACTCTTCATCTCGCAAAACTTTTTGCACTCTTCCTTTGAAACTAAAGTAACTCAAGACAAAATTGGTTCCCGCCAAAAACATAAAAATGATTAGAATATACTGAATTATTGGTTGATCGTTCCAATAAGCGGCACTAGCATTTTTTGTTGAAAAACCTCCGGTAGAAAGTGTACTTAACGCATGATTGATTGCATCAAAAAAGCTCATCCCGGCAACCTTGAGCAAAATAGTTTCTGCAAAAGTATAACCTACGTAAATAAACCATAAACGCTTTGCGGTATCGGTAATCCTTGGTTTTAGTTTATCGGCACTTGGTCCTGGTGCTTCCGCAGCGAATAACTGCATCCCGCCGATTCCTAACAGCGGTAAAATTGCAACGGCAAGTACGATAATTCCCATTCCGCCTATCCAATGTGTAAGGCTTCGCCAAAAGAGAATCCCTTCAGGAATTACTTCAATATCATTTAAAATCGTGGCTCCGGTTGTGGTGTAACCAGACATGGTTTCGAAAAAAGCATTGGTTACGGTTGGAATGGCTTCAGAAAAAAGATAAGGTAACATTCCGCTGAGCGCCATAAAAATCCACCCGAAAGTTACGATAATGTAACCTTCACGCTTTTTCATTTCTTTACGGTGATTTCGGGTAAAAAACATAAGTGCCATTCCCGAAAGCATGGTCGTGATAGCAGCTCCTAAGATTTGAACGGTTACTCCATCTGCATAATACCAACTTACCAAACAAGCAAAAATCATGAATCCGCCGTTGCAAACTAACAGCAAGCCCATAATATGCAGAATAATTTTATAGTTGAGTTTTGGCATTACAAGAAGAGTTTTTCTACTTTTTTAATCGATCTTGGCAAGCAACAAACCACTACCCGATCGCCCTCCTGAATTTTAAAATCGCCAAGGGTAATTAATCCTTCTCCGTTTCTTATAACTCCACCAATAATCGAAGATCTTGGTAGGTCGATATGTTTAATTTTCTTGTTACAAACTTTAGAAGATGGATTAACTATAAACTCTAACAATTCTGCATTCATATTGTTAAGTTTGGTCATCGCTACTACTTCACCTTTTCTTACATATCTAAAAATATTGTTAGCCGCCAACAGCTTTTTATTGATAAGTGTATTGATCCCGATCGAATGACTCAGCTGAAAATAATCCATATTTTCTACCAAAGCGATGGTTTTTCTTACCGTTTTCGATTTAGCCACCAACGAAGACATGATATTGGTTTCAGAATTTCCGGTTAGTGCGATAAACGCATCCATATCGTGAATATTCTCTTCTTCTAACAATTCAACATTACGACCATCACCGTTAATCACTAATACTTTAGGTAATTCATCGGCAAGATCGAAAGCTTTTTCTTTATCGTGCTCAATAAGCTTTACGTTGAATTTTGACTCACTTAGATCTTTAGCGGTTCTTCTCCCTATTTTACTTCCGCCGAGAATCATTATATTTTTAATGTCTTGCTTTACTTTCCCGGTGAGTTTGAATAGTTCTTCAACCCCATCTTGCGTTGTTATAAAATAAACCTGATCACCTTCTCTAAACTGCGTATCTCCTCGCGGAATTAACGTGTATTGCGTACTAAATCGTTGAATAGCGATCGGCACAAAATGAACTTCCGGAAAAATTTCTGCAGCTTCTTTTACGCTTTTACGTACAAACGAAGCATTTTCAGAAAGTTTAAAACCAACCATCGTAAGAGCTCCATCTTCAAACTGAAAAGTATCGTTAAAAGCAGACTGATCTAGGAGTAACTTAATTTCTTTTGCGGCTAAAGCTTCCGGAGAGATCAATTCATCAATACCAAATCGCTTAAAGCCAATTTCATCTTTATTTTCTAAGAATTCTGTATTCGAAATTCTGGCAACGGTTCGCTTTGCCCCCATTTGCTTTGCTAATACGCAAACCGTAATATTGGTAGTTTCACTAGAAGTTACACTTATTACGAGATCTACACCGTTTACTTGTGCATCGTTTAGAACTTTTATAGAAGTTGCATCTCCTTTTACGGTTCTAATATCTAAATGCGTATCGGCGTATTCTAGATTATATTTATCGGTATCGATTAAGGTAATATCTTGAGACTCAAAAGATAGCAGTTTAGCTAAATGAAATCCTACTTCTCCCGCTCCCGCAATAATGATCTTCATATAAAGATGAAATTTTTCACAAAGTAACAAAGATAGGTTAAATTATAAATATGAAGTAAAAGCTTAGGGTGCAATTTTTTAATCGTAAAAGTTATATCTGTTCGAGAAAGCTTATCTTTGCAAAAAATTTTGCTATGTCTAAAAACGTAACTCCATATAAAGATTCGAAGCTCACTAAAAAGAAGCAAGTAGAGCAAATGTTCGATACCATTTCTGAAAATTACGATGGCTTAAATCGCGTAATTTCTTTTGGGATCGACACTTCTTGGAGAAAAAAAGTAATTAAATTAGTTACCGACACCCATCCTAAAAATGCTTTAGATATTGCAACAGGAACGGGAGATCTAGCAATTAGCATGGCGCAAAATAGCATCCCGAAAGTGGTTGGCTTAGACCTTTCTGAAGGAATGTTAAGCGTAGGAAGAAAGAAAATTGAAGGTACTTCGCTTTCTGATAAAATTGAAATGATACAAGGTGATTCTGAAAATTTACCTTTTGAAGATAACAGCTTCGATGCGATTACCGTTGCCTTTGGAGTAAGAAATTTTGAAACTTTAGAAAACGGACTTCAAGAAATTTACCGTGTATTAAAACCGGGAGGTATTTTTGTGGTTTTAGAAACTTCTGTTCCTACTAAATTCCCATTTAAACAAGGTTATAATATTCATTGTAAATACATCTTACCAACCATTGGCAAAGTATTCTCTAAAGATAAAGTTGCCTATAAATATTTAAGTGATAGTGCTGCTGTTTTTCCTTACGGAGAAAAATTCAACAATATTTTAAAGAAAATTGGGTTTATAAATACAAAAGATAAGCCTCAAACTTTTGGTGTCGCTACCATTTACACGGCTTCAAAATAATTGTATGAAGAGATTAATTTTAGTTTTAACCTTTTTATTAGGGTTTCAATATACTAACGCCCAACTTTTTTCTAAAGAAAAAATAAGAAACCTCGAGAATTTTGATCAAAAAAGATGGTCTTGGGGTTATTACTTAGGCTTCAACTCTTACGATTTTAAATTTGATTACAAAGAGCATCCCACAAACGATATTTTAGTTGAAAAAAGCTTAGGCTTCAACGTTGGGTTGATCGGTAATTTACGTTTAAACGACTATTTTGATCTTCGTTTAGAGCCTGGAGTTATTTTTGCAAACCGAAACCTCACCTATCCGGATCTTCCTGAGACCGATAATTTTAGAGAGGTAAAATCGACTTATGTTCATATACCGCTTTTATTAAAATTTTCGACAAAAAGAATCAATAATTTTAAACCCTTTATTGTTGGAGGTCTTTCTACATCATTCAATTTATCGAGTAACGAAGAGAATCCTGATGATAATAGCGCCGGGGAATTTAGAATGATGAAAAATACCTATTATTACGAAGTAGGTTTCGGAATAGATCTTTACTTATTCTTCTTCAAGTTCACCCCGTCTATTCGTGGAGTTTTTGCAATTAATGACGAATTAAAGCGTGATGTAGATCCCAACAGTCCTTACACAGGTAATATCGATCAAATGTCTACCCGTGGGATATTCATTAATTTTACTTTTCAATAAGATTAGCGACGCTTAAATTCGCTTAATAAAATTGCAGTAGCAGTAGCTACGTTTAGGCTTTCGGTATTTTTAGTTGCACCAAACTGCGGTATTGAGATTTGATGTTCGCTCAATTGCTTTATTTCTTCTGAAATTCCGTTAGCTTCGTTCCCTAACACTAAAATTCCTTTAGAAGAAAGGGAAGATTCATAAATATTTTCACCATTCATAAACGTACCGAAAACAGGAAGATCGAGCTTCGAGATCTCTTCAGCTAAATCGCCATAAATTACTTCAACCCTAGCAATAGAACCCATTGTGGCTTGAATTACTTTTTCGTTATAGCAATCGACCGTATCATTTGAGCATAAAAGCTGTTTCACACCAAACCAGTCACAAAGGCGAATAATAGTTCCTAAATTTCCGGGATCTCGAACTCCATCTAAGGCCACAATAAAATCTTCGGTAACGGTTTGTTTTTTCTGCGGAATTTTAAATAAAGCCAAGGCGGTTTGCCCGGTAGATAATTTTGTGATTTTCTTTAACTCATTTGCCTCTAGTAACTGAATTTTATTTTTATCGGTAAAAAATATATCAGTTTCAGAAAATAATAGCTCCAATTCAAAGTTAGAATTTAATAGCTCTTTAATCACTTTTATACCTTCAGCAACAAACAATGCATTTTTTTGTCTATATTTTTTTTGAGATAGACTGTTTATTAACTTTATTTGACCTTTGCTAAGCATAAAATGATTTATTTTTGAAATTTAATTTTTTTTATTTGAAATCTACTCCCGCAAAAATATCATTTATTCTGTTGGCATTGCTTATAATTTCTTGTAATGCCGTAAAAAAGGTTGAAGATGACCAGCATTTACTTACCGAAAATAAGATTTTTGAAAATGAAGAAGAAATAAAAAAAAGACAGGTTTTCGATCAACTATACCAAGAACCTAATTTAAAACTTCCTCTACTTGGGATCCCTTTAAAATTACACATCTACAATTTAGCCAATCCTAATCCAGACACTACATTCTACCAATGGCTTCATAGAAAACCAAATCGTGAGAAACGCTTAATTAATTGGCTTTCTAAAAAACAAGTTGAAAAATTAGGGCAATCTTACGTTGGTTTTAATGAATTTTTAGAAGAAACCGGAGAAGCCCCTGTAATTTTAAGCAAAGAAAAAACAGAACGTTCTGCCTCTAGACTAAAAGCTTGGTATTGGAACCACGGCTGGTTTAATGTAGAAACAGATTATAAAATTAACAAGTTAGAACATAAAAGGGCTAAGGTTGAATATTTTGTAAAACCTCACCGACCATACATTATCGACTCTATTTCTGAGCGTATTGCGTCGCCACAAGCCGACTCTGTATATCAACAACATCGTGAAGAAAGCCTCGTAATAAAAGGCGAAAAATTTGAAACCGATAAATTTAATGCCGAGCGTGAACGCATTGTAAGTTTATTCAGAAATAATGGTTTTTACCATTTCGAACAAGAATACATAAGTTTTGATGCCGACACCATTAACACCGATCATCACGTTAATATTGATTTGGTTATTGCAGACAGAGATATTGTTAAAGAAGACACCACCTATACTGTTCCTTACAAAGCACACTATATTAGTGATGTAAACATTTTTACAGATTATACGTATTCCAATAAAGAACGATCGATCACAGATTCTGCAAGTTTTAAAGGATATACACTTTATAGTTTCGACAAATTAAAGTATAAACCCGAAGCTATTGCCGATGCGGTTTTTATTAAAAAAGGTGAGGTTTATCGAGATCTAGATCGGTCACTTACTTACAGAAGAATGAATCAGTTAGGGATTTTTAAATATCCCGACATTCAATATATGCCAGATCCTAGAGACTCTACAGGCACACAACTTATTACCAATATTTTTTTAACCCCTAAGCCAAAATTTGGAGTAGATTTTAATTTTGATGTTTCTCGTAGTAACATACAAGATTTTGGTATTGGTTTTGGTGGTTCTTTATTAATTAGAAATGTATTTGGCGGTGCAGAAACTTTGGAGATCGGAGGTCGTGGTAGTATTGGTTCTTCAAACGATGCGGCCGATAGTGAAGATCGCTTTTTTAATATATCAGAGATTGGTGCAGATGTAAATTTATCTTTCCCAAAAATTGCTTTTCCTATCAATACTGATAGGATCATCCCAAAATCCATGTTTCCGTTCACCACACTAAGTGCAGGAGTTAGTACACAAAAAAATATTGGTTTAGACAAACAGAACGTTACCGGAAAGTTTAATTATCGTTGGTACCCTAGCGAACAACTCACCCATAAATTAGATCTTTTAGATCTTCAGTATGTAAGAAATCTAAATACAGGAAATTACTTTAACGTATATCGAAATTCTTTTAGCAGGTTAAATGAAATTGCTCAAAATAATTACGATCAGGTAAATCAGGAATATTTTAATGAAGATAGCGATCCTACCGATGAAGACCTGCCTAACCTATCGATACCTAAAGGAACAAGAGGTTTTATTAACGATTATAATAATAACAGCTACAGTTTAACTTCAGAAGAAAATCAGATCACCAGAAATATTATTGAACGTAGAAACAGATTAACACAAGATAACTTAATATTAGCTTCAAACTTCAGCTACATAAAGAACACTCGAGAAAATATTTACGATCAAGAATTCACTCAGTTTCGATTTAAGTTTGAAGCTGCCGGGAACACATTGTCTTTAGTTGCACCACTTTTCAATTTAGATAAGAATGAAAATGACAATTATAATCTATTTGGTGTTGAATTTTCTCAGTACGGTAAAATTGAAACCGACTTTATTAAACATTGGGATCTAGGTCGCCAGAACGTCTTTGCAATAAGAGCTCTTGGCGGGATCGCCATACCTTACGGTAATTCGAACAACATACCTTTTGCCCGAAGTTTTTTTGCCGGTGGCGCTAACGACAATAGAGGTTGGCAAGCTTACGATCTTGGACCGGGAAGTTCTGGTGGCATAAATGAATTTAATGAGGCGAATATGAAAATTACATTAAACGCCGAGTATCGCTTTAACCTATTTGGCCAATTGAACATTGCCGTTTTTATAGACGCCGGAAATATCTGGAATGTGCTTGACAATGTAGAAGACGAACGTTCACGCTTTACCTCTGCCCAAGACCTAAAAGAAATTGCGGTAAGTTCTGGACTAGGTTTACGTTACGATCTTAGCTTTTTTGTAATTCGTTTTGATGTCGGGTTTAAAACTTACAATCCCGCTTATAACAGGCAAAAGTGGTTTCAGAATTATAATTTTGCTCACGCTGTTTATAATGTTGGAATTAATTATCCTTTCTAACCCATTTTATTTTATTAATTTTGTAAATCGTTTAATTAAAAAACTAATTCATGAGTCATAATATTAAGCCTGGTGTTGCTACCGGTAAAGAAGTTCAAGAGATATTTAACCACGCAAAAGAAAATGGTTACGCTTTACCTGCCGTAAATGTAGTAGGTTCTAACACTGTAAATGCAGTTTTAGAAACTGCAGCAGAATTAAATTCTCCTGTAATTCTTCAATTTTCTAACGGAGGTGCAATTTTTAATGCCGGTAAAGGTCTTTCTAACGAGAACCAACAAGCAGCGATTTTAGGTGGTGTTACCGGCGCAAAGCACGTACACGATCTAGCAGAGGCTTACGGTGCAACAGTAATCTTACATACCGATCACTGTGCAAAAAAATTATTACCTTGGATTGACGGTTTATTAGATGCCGGCGAAAAATTCTACAAAGAGCACGGCAAACCTTTATATAGCTCTCATATGATCGATTTAAGTGAAGAATCACTTGAAGAAAACATCGAGATCTGTAAAGAATACTTAGCTCGTATGAGTAAAATGGGTATGACTTTAGAAATTGAATTAGGGATTACCGGTGGTGAAGAAGATGGTGTAGATAATACCGATGTAGATTCATCTAAATTATACACGCAACCAGAAGAAGTAGCTTACGCTTATGAAGAATTAAGTAAAGTAAGTGATCAATTTACTATCGCAGCAGCTTTTGGTAACGTTCACGGTGTTTACAAACCTGGTAACGTAAAATTAACTCCAAAAATCCTTAAAAATTCTCAAGAGTTCATTACCGAGAAATACGGTGTTAAAGAAAATCATATCGATTTTGTTTTTCACGGCGGAAGTGGATCTACTGTTGAAGAAATTAGAGAAGCAATTGGTTACGGAGTAATTAAAATGAATATCGATACCGATTTACAATATGCATTTGCTGAAGGAGTTCGTGATTACATCTTAGAGAACAAAGATTATTTAGCAACGCAAATTGGTAACCCAGAAGGTGACGATGTTCCTAACAAAAAATATTACGACCCTAGAAAATGGTTAAGAGAAGGAGAAATCACTTTTAAGAACAGACTTAAAAAAGCCTTCGAAGACTTAAACAACGTAAACAGTCTTTAATCAAATTCTATAAAACCTCATACAACCCAAATAAATATTTATGGCTTGGTTTAAAAGAACAAAAAAAGGAATTCAGACCGCGACCGAAGATAAAAAAGATGTCCCTAAAGGTCTTTGGTACAAGTCTCCTACCGGAAAAATAGTTGACGCAGAACAACTAGAAAAAAACTTTTATGTGAGTCCTGAAGATGGTTATCACGTAAGAATTGGTAGTGAAGAGTATTTCGAAATACTTTTTGACGATGCAAAATATAAGGAGTTAGATAAAAACTTAACTGCAAAAGATCCTTTAAAATTTGAAGATACCAAGAAGTATCCAGATCGTTTAAAAGAAGCACAAGACAAAACAGGTTTAAAAGACGCCATTAGAACCGGCGTAGGGAAATCTAAAGGAAAAGACCTCGTTGTCGTTTGTATGGATTTTAGATTTGTAGGTGGTTCTATGGGTTCTGTTGTAGGTGAAAAAATTGCTAGAGCAGCAGATTATTGTATCGAGCATAAACTACCATTAATGATTATTTCAAAATCTGGTGGAGCAAGAATGCAAGAAGCAGTTTACTCGTTAATGCAAATGGCAAAAACTTCAGTGAAGTTAGCACAGTTAGCAGAAGCTAAGTTACCTTATATCTCTCTATGTACAGATCCTACAACCGGTGGGACAACGGCATCTTTTGCGATGTTAGGAGATATAAATATTTCTGAACCAGGAG
>DTTX01000083.1:0-62666 GCA_012964435.1 Mesonia sp.
AACATTTCTAATTATTTTTTTTGAGAATTTTGAAGTCTTTATTCATTTTAATCACACTGCTCCCATTATTAGTATATTTAATAGATGCAAAGTATGCGGGCAATTATAAAAAAGGAATTAGATATATATTATTATTCATATTGCTTGGTATAATAAATGTAATTTTTCTGTATCTATTTAAACTTCTTTATGTAGTAATAGTGCCTCTGTTTTTACTTTTTTATGTTGGAATCATATCAATTCAAAAAAAATAATTAGAAATGTTAGCTATTGGTAATTTTCAATTATTGCTGATCTTATTTGTATTAATAGTATTTATCGCCTTACCGATAGGAATAATTGTATACTTTAAGCGTAAGAAATAAAAAACGCCCCAAGATGTTTTAAGATCTTGAAGCGTTTAGAAACACAAATGAAAACCCAAGTTTAGTTCTTAATCAACTTAATTGTTTTAAATGATTGGTTAGTATTCAATTTTGCAAAATAAACTCCACTAGGTAAATGTGATCCTGAAATTGTAAATTGTTTATTTCCTATTTTTTCTGTTAGAACCTTTTTACCCGTAATATCAAAAATCTCAGCTTGCTCTATAATTTTTTCAGAAACAAAGTTCCAATTAGATGTTGATGGATTAGGGTAAACTGTCGTAATTATATTTGATTTTGTTTCTATTGATAAAGAGGCTTCTGTAGCAAAATATACATTATCAATAAACACAGTACTTGCCCCTGCAGGATCACTTGAAATCACCAATTGATTAATATCGGTCATATCTGTCATCCCTGCATTCATAAAATCTGATAAAGGTATATCTAAACTTACCCATTCTCCTTGGTTTGGTGCAAAAGATAATTCTGCTTCTGTATCGCCATTAGCTCCTTGAAAACCATCACCTTTAAAATCTACTAGTTTCACTCTAAATGTATTGCTATTTGGTGTCCAAACATCCATATGAAAATACATCATCCCCGGGGTGGTTGCATCGATTGACGGATTAGTAGTTTCTGTACCATTAAAGTTTAAAGCTGTATATTTTTTAGTCGGATTACCTTCGATCATCACTTCTTCATAATTCGCAGCACTCCAGCCGGTATTCCAGGTATCAACATTTACATCTGTATATGGATCGCTAAATAATGATATAACATTTGCAGGATCTAATGTCGGAGTCGGTGCAGCCATCATCGGTTCGTCTTGTGGTGTAGATTCTGAAGAAAAATATACATTATCAATATAAACCGTACTCGCACCTGCCGGATCGCTAGAAATAACCATTTGGTTTATATCTGTCATATCTGTCATGCCAGCATTCATAAAATCTGATAGAGGTATATCTAAACTGTTCCAAGAATTTGGTGTCAAGGCAAAACTTAGTTCAGCTTCAGTATCTCCATTAGCTCCTTGATAACCATCCCCTTTAAAATCTACTAATTTCACTCTAAATTCCGTACTGTTTGGAGACCAAACATCTAAATGAAAATTATTCATTCCCGGAGTGGTCACATCTATAGACGGATTAGTCGCTTCGATACCATTAAAATTTAAAATTGAATATTTTTTGGTAGGGTTACCTTCAATTGTAATTTCTTCATAATTTGCTGCACTCCAACCAGTATTCCAAGTATCAACGTTTATATTTGTGTATGGATCACTGAATAATGAAATAACATCTGCAGGATCTAATGTAGGTGTCGGAGCAGCCGTCATTGGCTCATCTTCTGTAGTAGCTTCACCTTCAGAAAAAGTAATATTATCAATATAAATAATATTATCTTGTTCTCTAGCAGTAAAATCTGGGAAAATCACTATCTGATCTACGTTAGTAGCGTTTGGAGAACCTATTCTAGATGAATAATCGATTGTAATTTCTTCCCATTGATTTACTAACGTATTTGCTACTTTAATTTCAGGATCGGCAGCACCGGATGGTGTAACAAGCTTAATTCCTATATCGCTAATAGTTGTTTTCCAAACCATAATTTTTATCACACTATTATCTTCGGTGATAGAAAATGTACCTATATCTGCCCCGTGTAAAGATTCTGTTCCTGCATAAGCTTGCCCGGCTTGTAAAGCGGTAAATTTCATCACTGTAGAAGAAGTATTTATCCCAGATTGATCCGGATTAGAAATAATTTCTACCGAAGGGTTAGTATCGTTCTCGAAAACTGTCCAAGTCCACTCTGCTCCGTTACCGCCCATTTCGAAGTCTATAGGAGCATTTTGCGCTACCGCCCGTAACCCAAAAATAGATAATAGACCCATAAAAACTTGAGTAATTGTTTTTCTCATAAATAAAATGTTTAAAATTAGATTAATTTGAATTTCGTAATTTAATAATAGTTATATTATCAATTATGTAAATATAAGGACTAATAATTATTTAAAATTCAATAAAAAAATTATTTAATAAGAATTTCTAACCTTTACAATTACTCAATTTATACCTATACAAAAACTATACAGGATAATTTCAAAAAACTGATTTTCAAATAATTAAATATTATTTTGATTTTTAACTTAAATTACTTTTGCATATATAATCGAAAACGATTGCGTATTTTAATTTTATTATTAAAATAAATTAATGATTTATAGGTTATAAATACTATGAATATAAATTGGCATCAAAATTGGTATTCGATATATGAACACTTAAAACTTAGAATTATGAAAAAAATCATGTTTGTATTAGGAATCTCTTTAGTAGCGACTGCAACCACTTTTGCTCAAGAGGAAAAGAAATCGAAATTACCGGCAGATCGGTTTATCGAGAAATTAGATACCAATAAAGATCATAAGCTATCTAAAGAAGAATTAAAAGATCATAAACGTATGGCTGCAAAATTCGAGGAAATAGATACTAATAATGATAATTTTATATCTGAAGATGAAGTTACTTCGGTATTAAAGAAAAAGAGAAAAATGAGTGCTAAGCATCATCGTGAAATGGCACAAAAACGCCACGAAAAAGTTAGATCTACACTTAGTGAGATCGACACCAATAACGATAAGCAAATTAGCAAGGCCGAGGCAGAGAAATCGAATAGAAAGCGTTTAGTTGAAAATTTTGATAAAATTGATACTAACAACGACGGTTTAATTACGCAAGAAGAAATGAAAGCCGTAAGAGCAAAATTCAAAGAAAGAGAATTAAAAAAACGTAAATCTTAATTGAAGATTTTATAAATAGAAAAAGCGAGTTTAAAACTCGCTTTTTTTTGTGGGGTAATTAAACTGAATTATTATTCAGTTTTCTTTTCATAATCTAAATAGCCTTTTTTACCGGGAACGTAGAATGTATCTTCATCCCAATCACTTAAAGCTACGCCTTGCTCAAAGCGTTCTACCAGATCTGGATTAGAGATATAAGGCTTTCCATATGCAACTAGATCGGCATCACCATCTTCGATTACTTTATTTCCTTTCTCTTGATCAAAATTTGTATTGATAATTAAGTTACCCTTATAAATTGGACGATAATGTTTAGCAATTTCTGTTACTGCATAAGGAATATCTGATACGTCTGTAAATGGTTCAGATAAATGCAAATAAGCTAGATCATATTCGTTTAATTTATTCACGATATAATCGAAAGTAGGTATGGTTTCTTCATCCATTTTCATCCCAAAAACTCCATCTAAAGAAGGATTTAAGCGTAAACCTATTTTATGTTCTGGGATCACTTGTTTTACTTCATCTAAAACTTCAAATAAAAATTTTGCTCGGTTCTCAATGCTTCCTCCGTATTCATCTTGTCTTTTGTTGGATGTTCCGTTGAAGAATTGATGAAATAAATATCCGTTGGAAGAATGAATTTCTATTCCGTCGAAACCTGCTTCAACTGCATTTTTAGCGGCATTCTTAAAATCCTGAACGGTTCTTTTTATATCTTCTACAGTCATTTCTTTTGGAGTAACTGTATCTTTAAAACCTTCGTAAGTATACGATTGTGATTCCGGATTTATTGCGGAAGGCGCCAATGGTTTCTCTCCATTATGAAAATCTGGATGCGAAATTCTACCTACGTGCCAAAGCTGTATAAAGATTCTTCCATCAGCTTCGTGAATAATATCGGTAACCTTTTTCCAAGCGCTTACTTGTTCTTTGGTATGTATTCCGGGAGTATTTACATATCCTACGGCTTCTGTAGAAACTTGAGATCCTTCAGAAATAATTAATCCTGCCGATGCTCTTTGTTTATAATATTCTCCGTGTAATTCTGTGGTGGGTAAATTTCCTTCGTTATCTGCTCTACTCCTCGTCATTGGTGCCATCACAACTCGATTTGGCAACTCTAATCCGTTTAGATTAAACGACTTTAGTAAGGGTTGATTTTTATCTTTGCTCATTGGTAATTTTTAGAGCAAAAATAGAATAGTTGTATTTCTTTTGAAATGATGTAAGTTAGGCTTCGGCGTTAAAATATGTTAAACTAATTCTTTTCTAATTCTACTTAAACTTTCAGGTTTTAACCCTAAATAATTTGCAATTTGATAGTTGGCTAATCGTTTTTCTATGTCGGGATAATCTTTACAGAATTCTAAATACCTTTCTTTGGCAGATTTCTGAAGTGTTGAAAGTATTCGGCATCGAAGAGAGACAAAAGCTTTGGTGGTTTTAATTCTAAAAAAACGTTCAAACTGAGGAATACGCTGATACAATACCTCTAATACCTCTTTATTAATTCCTAATAATTTACAATCTTCGATCGCTTCAATATAGAGTTTTGCCGGTACTTGATTAAAAAATGATTCAAAATCACTTATCCACCAATCCTCTACCGCAAACTGAAGAATGTGTTTATTTCCCAATTCATCTAAATAATAGGCTACCAAACAACCTTCAACTACATAAAATTCTTCGGTAACTATATCTCCCGGTTTTACTAAAAACGACTTTTTGGTTACAGTTTTTTCATTTAAGATACTTAAAAATTCATCTTGCTGATTTTTAGTCAGATCAATAATTTCTAAAACGTGCGAGAGTATTTTAGACTTCATTCTATTTTACTTTTGAATAAATCTGTAGGTTAACAACCAATTCTCCAATGCATTAGGCCATTGTGTGTGAGTGCCTTTTCTACCTAAACCAAAACCGTGACCGCCATCTTTATAAATATGCATCTCTGCTTCTACACCAAATTTTTTGAGTTGTAGGTAATAATTGATACTATTTTCTACAGGAACCGCTTGATCGTCTGTTGCATGAACTAAAAAAGTTGGTGGCGTGTTTGCATTTACTTGCGTTTCGTTAGAAAAATCTACAATTAATTTGGCAGAAGCATTTTCACCTAATAAAGCATTTTTAGAACCCTCGTGAGTAATACCTTTTTTCATAGAGATCACCGGATAAACTAAGATCGAAAAATCTGGTCGAGCACTTTCTTTAAATTCTTGATCATAAACCTTATCATCGTAATGCGTGGCAATTGTAGAAGCTAAATGACCACCGGCAGAAAAACCTAAAACCCCTACTCTTTCAATTTCAATATTAAATTGTTTTGCTTTTGCCCTCACCATTCTAACGGCTCTTTGTATATCTTGTAACGGACCTATTTCTGTTTGCTTCATTGTTTGAGAAGTCGGCATTCTGTATTTTAAAACAAAAGCGTGAATACCTAAACCAGATAGCCATTCTGCAACTTTATAACCTTCTTTTTCCATCGCTAAATGCGTGTAGCCACCACCGGGGCAGATAATTACAGCTGTTTTAGAAACATTTTTGGTTGGGATAAATGCGGTAAGCGTGGGTGTAGAAACTTGACTTACACTTCGCATTCTACCATTTTCTATTTCAGAATTTTCAATATAATCTTCATTCTCTATTGAATTTGGAATGGATTTTTGCCAGAGATCTACCGTAAAATTCTGAGCGTTTAGAGAAAATCCTAATAAAACAAAAAAGGTTATTGTAAAGTATTTATAAAATTGCATATCCTAAAAATTTAAAGCAAAATAAGATTTCTTTTTCAAAGCCATTTCAATTTTAGCTAGAAATACTTTCACAATGGTAAAATCTAGTTAAAGGTCTTTTGAATAATTTTTAAGTGAATTAAATTGAAAATAAAAAAATGAAAAAACAAAAAGACACCTACAATTCAGAAATTACCAAGCAAGAAAAAGAAATGCTAGACCAAGAAAATATTCATCAAGATGGTGGCGACGATGAAAATCTAGCTAACAGAAAAAAAGATGTTGATTTTACAGGTAACGATCTTGATGTTCCCGGCAGTGAGAAAGCAAAAAAAGGAAATGGTCCTAACGGATTAAAAGATGAAGAAAATGACTTGTATAGCCAAGGAGGAAATAATAATGATCTAGAAGAAGATAAAAGTAGTAAAGGATAATTGATTCATATTGAATTAATTAAACTTATAAGGATTTCAAGAATTGAAAATTCACTTATAATCAATGAAGTAATATTTTATTCAATTTCGTATTTTCGGAAATTCAAACTTTTACTGAATGCCTAAAATTAAAGTGATGTTGATTACCGAAGGAACTTACCCGTTTAATGGCGGCGGAGTTTCTACTTGGGCACATATACTTTGTAATCAGGTAAATAACGCAGACTTCACCCTATACTCTATTAATGCTTTTTTTGAAGAAAAATCGAAATACGAGTTAAGTGATCACGTAGAAAAAGTAATACAAGTACCACTCTGGACTCCCGATGAACCTTATGATTATATAAGTTACGGAGAAGAATACTATAAAACCGTAGGAAGAAAAGAATGGACTACTGAAAAGTGCATCAAAGAAAAATTTGTGCCTTTATTTGAAGAACTTTTGCAAATGATTTACGATGAAAATCAAAATATGCAAAAGTTAGATTATCTATTTAAGCAGATTTGGCTGTATTTTGAAGATTACGATTATAAAGAAACCATGCGTAACGTACACGTTTGGGATACTTATGTAAAAATTGTTTCCGGTAATATTCAAAAGAAAAATAATCCATCGGCAGCCTTAATGGATATTACGGTAGGAATGCGATGGATCTACAGATTTTTAATTCCGTTAGCGATCGTAGATATTCCTAAAGTTGATATTTCTCACTTAACGTTGAGTGGTTTCCCGTTAATTCCTGCATTAATAGCCAATTACAAATACGGTACGCCAATTATGCTTACCGAACATGGCGTTTTTATTAGAGAACGATTATTAGCGATTAATAATTCTGAATATCCGTTTTTTTTGAAAAATATGCTTATCAAATTTTCAGAAACGATCTCTCGTTTAGTGTATTATAAATCTGAAGCGATCGTTTCTGTAAATCTTTTCAACAAAAAATGGGAAATTCTTTATGGAGCAAATCCAGATAAGATCAAAGTAATTTATAACGGAATCGATCACGAACTTTTTAAACCGCGTGAAAAACCAAAACATTTAGTTGGGATACCAACTGTGGTTGCGGCCGCTAGAATTTTTGAACTCAAAGATATTTTAACAATGATCAGGTCTTGTGCCGTGGTAAAAGAAAAAATACCGAATGTACAATACTTAATTTATGGAGATAATAACGCAGTACCCGAATATACTGCAGAGTGTGTTGCCTTGATCGAAGAATTAAAATTACAAGAGAATTTTAAATTAATGGGGCCAAAATCTGATCCTCATCTTATTTTTCCCGAAGGTGATATTTCTATTTTAACGTCAATTTCAGAAGGTTTTCCCTACACGGTCTTAGAATCTATGGGATGTGGTATTCCTGTGGTTGCAACAGATGTTGGCGGAGTTAAAGAAGCATTAGATGAACATTCGGGTTTTGTATGTAAACCTAAAAATCATCAAGAAATTGGAGAAAATGTTATAAAATTGCTTCAAAATGAAGAGTTGAGAAAATCGATGGGAATTAATGCCAGAAAACGAGTAGTAGATAACTTTACGCTTAAAAATTTTATCGATCAATATGAAGAGGTTTACAACGCGGTAAGTAAAGTAGAAACTGTATCTTAATGCCTATGAATCGGGAAGATTTACTAGATAAGCTTATCAATTCTATCAAAGAAAGAAATGGTAAACCGGTAAACCTAAGAGTGGTTGCTGCTACTATTGAATCTTTAGGAATTCGAGATGTAGATATCGTGAACGATTATGGTTTTGATTCTATTTTTGATATTGCCGAATATATTTTTAATCTACTTAATCAACAGTCGGAGCTTAAAAATAAATATCAAAAAGCGGCAGATGTAAAAAATCTTCAGAAAATTTCGTTAAACGCATATACTTCTGTAAAACAGAAAATGTTTGTAAAAGAATACAGTACGGGTATTTTTCATCTATTTCCGGTTTTTTTACAAGTTATTTCAATTATAATTTTCGGTATTTCTCTTTGGACGTACACGGGTTTTAATAATTTACAATCTACAGCTGTTGTATTGGGCGTAATCATTGGTTTAGTGACCACCGGTGGTTTTGTACAAGTGATTGGCAAGCAAGTTTCTTTTTATTGGTACAATGAAGATTATTTAATGACGCGACGTACCACACAAAAAATTCTTATTACTGGTATTAAAAGCTTAGTAGTAACTTTTTTAATAATTGCCGGCTTAAACTTTTTTATACACCTTTACCCTTATCAATTTGTACTTATCGTTTTTATATATTCTTTTTTAATAGGTGTTTTACTTTTGGTATTATCTCCATTATATACCATAAAACAACGCTGGGTAATTTCTGTAGCAATAGTCGCAGGAACTGCTATAACGCTGAGTTTATATTTTTTTACAGCAATTTCGATCTATTTTGTACATTGGATCGGTATTGTTATTTCTATTGCTATCTCATCAACTTATTTGCATTATTTCTTCAAAAAAACGATTACTACTAAAAAAGGATTATACAATGCTACTCCAAAAATGATGCTTTCTGTATATAGAAGTTTTAATTATTTCTTCTACGGAATTTTGATTTATGCTTTCATTTTCACCGATCGTATTTTAGCTTGGTCTTCAACACTTAATAGAAATTTACCATACGTTGTTTATTATGAAAAAGATTACGAGATCGGGATGGATTTGGCCATTTTGGTTTTCTTTTTACTTGCAGGTGTTTTAGAATATAGTATAGCCTCCTTTAGTAGAAATATGGATTATTGGCAACGCAAATTAAAGTATAATAAAATAGAGCTTTTTAATGTAAATATGAAGAAACTCTACTTTAAGCACCTAAGATTATTTTTTATAAGTGCCCTGGTTATTGGAATTTTACTTTATGGTATAATCACTAAACCTTGGGGTTACCAAGCCGGCTTTGACGAGAATTTATCAGCAGTAAGTATAAATGTATGTCTAATTGGTAGTTTTGGTTATTTATTTTTCACATTAGGGATGCTTAATGTTTTATATTTGTACACACTTAATCAGCATAAAAAGCCTTTAATAGGAATTTTGATCGCTTTTTTTATAAATTTATTTGTAGGCATTTTATTAAGTAGAACTGTCTCTTACGAATATAGCTCGATTGGTATGCTAATTGGTTCATTATTTTTTATGCTATATACCACAAAAACAACGATAGCATATTTTAAAAATTTAGATTACTATTTCTATGCAGCCTACTAAACTTTTTGTTATGGTGTTTAGCTTTCTTTTAGGAGGGTTTGCCTCTGCACAAGAATTTAAAAACGAAGTACTCTTTTGTTATGGCGACTTTTATCCTGAACAAATTAAAGGCTATCAAACCGTTGTTTTAGAAGGATCTCACTTTTCTAAAGCAGATATAGAAATTCTTAAAAAACAAAATAAAACCGTATTAGGGTATATTAGTTTAGGTGAAGTTAATTCCGATGCGGCTTATTATGATAGTTTAAAAGAATTTACCTTAGGCAAAAATGAAATTTGGGATAGTTATATTTTAGACCTTGAAAATCACTATACTTCAGAAGTGTTATTAAAACTTTTTAATGAAGCGATGCAAACCAAAGGTCTAGACGGTTTATTCTTAGATAATGTAGATAATTATGGACCCTACGGTCCCACTCCAGAAAAGCTTCCGGCATTAGTTTCATTTTTAGTCAAAGTAAAAGAATTATATCCTGAAATCTATTTACTACAAAATGCAGGAGTTTTTATCACCGATCAAACTCAAGAGTACATCAACGCAATGGCGATAGAATCTGTAGCTTCAGATTATAATTTTAAAACAAATAAGTATAGACTTCGGAATTTTAAAGAATTTGAAGAACAATTAGAAAGACTAAAAGAAATTCACGAACAGTATGATCTCCCGATTATTCTAATAGAATATGCAGATACAAAAAAATTAAGAAGTAAGATCTTAGAGCGTATAAATCCTACTTCTTGGCCTTATTTTATTGGAGGTATACAACTACAAAAATTACCTGAGTTTAAGTAGAATAAAATTATATGTTTTTTACTCCAGATCTTTTTTTAGGACCATTAAGAATAGCCATTTTCTTAGTGTTTGTTTATTTTCTAAATAGACTGGTTACTTTAAAACTTTCTAACCAAGTAGGCTTAGATTATTTTATTCCCAGATACACGATGCTTATTAGTGTTTTGGTGATTATAAGTTTATTTCTCACTCAAGTAAATGCCTATGATCTAATGACGATCTTGGTACTATTATTATTTTTTATATTTCTTTCTTTTATCAACTTAAAAAAAGATAAATCTTACTTAGATCAGCTCAGAAAAATTAGAAGTAGGTTAATAATTTATACCATTAGAAATTTTGAAAAACGTCGAAAGATCATTTCTAGAGAGAATCTTAATAAACGTAAAGATGTAGAAAAAACCGACCAAGAAAAAATCTCTAATAAAGAGCGTATTTGGCAAATTGGGATTGGTTTGGTATTAGCAATTACCGGATTTTTATCTAGATTTTTTTTCTTTAGGTATGATACCTACTCCCTCTCCGATCCTTGGTACAACAGCTTAGAGAATATTAAAGATATTAGTAATCAAAATTGGTTTTTTCATAAAGGAACAATGATGGGCGATTATGCCATTATGAACTTTTATGGTGCACTTACCGATATTAGTGATTTGATTATTATTGAATCTTTCGGTCTTTTAGAAACTTCTCTTATCGCGGTAATTATATTTTGGATACTTTATAAAATTACACACGCCAAATTTATTCCGGGTTTAATCGCATCACTTTCATTTTTATTTCTATATGCATTTTTACCTTTAAATTTGAATTTATTGGTTCAACATAAGCCCAGTTTTTTAGCACTTACAATTGCTTTACCAACGGTAATTTTTGTACTAAACCCAACCTATCTTAGAAAGAAAATGAGTAGTTATTTTATTTGGATAACCATCATTTTTACAGCTTGCTTTTTTCTAGACCTGTTTGTTACGTTAGTTGTGCTTTTACCTCTCATATTTTTATCATTAATCTTTTCATTTAAATGCAATAAACATTACTTGTTGCGCACATTCGCGGCATTCGATATTGCATTATTGGTAGTCTTAGGTTCTAACTTTATAGCAAGTTTTGTAAAAAATGTAAGTCTGCTTGACTATTTTGCTTCAAATTTATTTTCATTAAATATATATTCTTATACTCCGCAGTTAATTACTTCAATATCTAATTTAATTTATTATTACCAGTGGTTGGCTGCAATTACTTTAGCTTTCGCATTAGTACTTTTTATAAAAGATCGAAAAAAATGGTTGCAGGTAATCGTGTTCTTGATCTACATTAATATTTTGCTATCACTCAATTATTTTGAAGATTCAACACTAGACTTAGATTTGGTATATCAGGTGATCTCTGTATTTATACCTATTTTATTTGGTATTACATTTTTTGTTTTATTAAAATTTATAGCTTTTATCATTCCTAAATTCACGTTGAATCTTCCGGTTAGAATAGCGATCACTATAATTTCTATTACTGCGATTATATTCTTTTTAAGTAAAAATCCGCTTTCTAAAGTTCCTTATCAACATAACGTAATGAAGGAGCAAATTATACAAGCCTACGATAAATTAGACAGTAAGCTTCTGCCCTATTCTTACGCTGTCGCAAATACTTATCAAAATGTAGCAATTAGTAAGAACAGTCATTTTTTTATTGATTATTCTTATTTTAATAAAGACTATTTAGTTCAGGATTCGATATATCATAAATTCAAAAAAGATGAAGAATATTTAAAAAGTCATCCTGATGTAATTTTACCTAAAAGCACATTTGTTTTCATCTACAAAGATAACCCTTTAGCAAACGAGGTAACTAATGCAGAAACACAATTAGAAACCAAAGAAAATCTTGAGGTTCTTCGTAAACGAGGAAGAGACGTTAATCTATTCTTCAAAAAAAATCTAGTTGAAGTTTATGAAGTCGTTAATGAACCAAATTCAAGCAAAATAAATGATCTAATATTTTAAATGAAGCAAAACTACCCTCACATATTATTATGGTTTTGTCTTACAATTTTATTAGGCTTGGTGTCTTGTAAAAAAGAGAATATTTATCCAAAATTTAAATCTAAAGAACCCACCAAACAAGTGGTCTATCCCGAATACAGCAAAAATCCGTTAGTAGAATATATTCTTTATACACCAAATGAAGAAAGTGAAAATTGTCATGATCATATTCGAAAAACCTTAGATTATGCTAAGATTCCGTTTAATGCGATCAACCTTAAAGACTTCAATAAAAAAGAGAAAATTAGCAAGTCAACTCGAGTTGTTGTGATTTTTGATATTGGAGTATTAAATAATTCAGCTTATCAAAAACTATTAAAATTTATTGCTAAAGGTGGTACCGTATTTCTGCCCAATTATTCTAGCGATGAAAAATTCGGATTTTTAGCCGGGGTAAAATCAGACGCCGGTTATAATATAGATAAAGAAGCGACCGGATATAATTTTAAAATGAGTTTTTTACCGGGAATGAAAAATAATGTGTTTAGAAATAAAATTCCTCATTTTGGTTTAAAACGTGAAAATTTTAGAGAAGATATTAACGTTTGGGCAACTGCTTATAGCGATGCAAACTATCCTACAATTATACATAATCAGCTAGGTAACGGGCACGTAATTGCATTTAACAGTTCTCAATTTTCTGAGCGTCAGGATCGCGGGATGTTTTTTGCTTCAATTTTAATGGGATTAGAAAATGTACCTTATTCTATTGCAAACGTTTCTAGTATTTTTTTAGACGATTTCCCTGCTCCACTATATGATATTTATGCAGAAACTGTAAAATCTGAGATGAATCTTTCTCAAGCACAATTTTATAAAAATGTGTGGTGGCCGGATATGATCAAACTGGCTAAAGAAGAAAATTTAATTTATTCTACTTATCCCTGTTTTGATTATAGAAATATTACCGAACCTCCTTTTTTATATAAAGAATGGGATCATAAATCTACCACATTAAAAGAAAATGCTAGTGACGCTCCAGATTTTTTAATGAATCGTGCTTTAAAAGAAGATGTAGAAATAGGATTGCACGGCTACAACCACGTATCATTATTAAAAGAAGATTGGCCCAATAAAGACTTTATGGTATTGGCACTAAATTCTGCTGAAAAAAAATGGATCTCTTCCGGTTATGGTAAATTGCCAAGAACTTACGTACCACCATCAAATCATATCGATAGTTTAGGTTTTACCGCTTTACAGCAAGCGATACCTACAATTCGATATAATTCGAGCTTGTATCTGGGAGATTTTGAAGATGGTGGTGGTCGAGAATTTGATCCTGAACCTTACAATTCTCATTTTTATAATTTCCCGAGAATTACTTCTGGTTACGATTTAGATTCTGAAAATCAATTTCTACAGCATTCTTTGTATTTATATACGGGAATCTGGTCGCATTTTATACATCCCGACGATGTTTTTCAAGTTCCAAGTGAAAACAATTTGAGTCATGGAGATTATGGCTATCGTAACTCAAATCGTTTAGGCTGGCGAAACTCTAAAGACAAAAAATTAGGTTTTCTTCCAATCTTTCGAAATTATATTCAGAAAACAAACAAGATTTATCCATTCATTAAATATGAAACGGTTATTAATGCAGCAAAACATACAGAGAATTGGAGAAATAGTAAAGTTGAATATATATTTAAGGAAGATAGTGTGAAAGTAAATTCAACTTTAAACGTAAATGAAAACTATTGGTTTACGTATATCCCTAAAGATAAAATAACCAATACCGAAGAGTTCTTAAATTCAAAAAAATTAAAATTTTCTAAAAGAGAGTTTCTGCAAGGTTATTTATTAAATATCAAAACTAACAAAAAACAACTAAGCCTTCCATATTGTAATAAAAATAATGCTGAAAATTCTTTAGTAGAAAAACAAATTTTAAGTAACTACGCTACATATTTAAGCAATTTTGAAGATATACAGGATGAATATTCAGATATTCCTACACAAGAGCGAATCGCCTCTTTACAACAAAAATTAAATTCTTCATCTTTAACTTATGAAGAGTGGCAAGATCTCTATAAATTGTTAGGTTGGGAAAATCGTGAATTTGAGATTTGGACGTTATTAGAAAATTCTTTTCAGGAAAATCCGTCTAAACAATATGTGAGTTTATCTAGGCTTTTCACCCAAAATAGTGATTACCCAAATTTAGAAACCCGAAAACGCTGGATGTTGCGTCAAGCAATTTATTTTGAAGAAGAACCGGAATTAAAACTTCAATATTTATCTCAGTTTAAAAAAGATTCTATCCCTGACAATTTTACGATATCAGCTGAAAATGTGGTAGAAATTATTGTTGCTGAAGAAAATGAACAAACACAAGAAGAATATCTTTACGGTTTAATTGAACATCAACCTGAATTGGCTAAAGAAGTGCTAACCTTACTTTCTCCTTGTGCCGGTTTTGGAAATAATCTAAGTGAATCTATTGCTTGGTACTATATTCAACATAAAAATTATGATCAAGCTATTTCTTGGAGTAATTGTACCTCAAATATTGCAGAGGAAGAAATAACCGAATGGCGTTTGGCAAATGGAGAATTTTTATTCTTAAAACAAAAAGATTTCCCTCGATATATCGAATTCTTACTGCAGAACAAACCAAAATTTGCTTTAAAAGAAGTTATAAATTTAAATTCTTGTGAAGGTTTCGGCTTAAACTCCCAAGCTACAGATCTAGCTTACGCGTTTGGCGAACAAGGCAGTTTTAGAAAAGCTTTAATTTGGTCTGAATGTGCTAAAAATTTTCCGGAGAACGATCGTTTGCAGTGGTTGTATGAGTTAGGAGATCTTCAAAAATTAGAGGCTGAATATTTCAGTTACATCGAGGCTCATCCTGAAGACGAAGCCATTAAAGCTACGATGGCGCAATTATATTTCTATGCCAATAAATTCGATAAAGCTTGGATGTTAGCTTCAACTTTAAAAGATTCACCTGAAAAAAATCAGTTACAAACCGAACTAAATAAAGAAGTACTTAATATCCCGGAAAAAGACCAGTTTGCTTTACTCGATGTGGAACCCGATTTCTTTCTGCCGGACGTTCGTAAAAACATCGAAAAGAAAAAGCGAATTCAGCAAAATGATTTTATCGAAACCAATTCAGAATTAATTAGTGATTTACTACAACCTACATCGCTCACGAATATCGTGGCTTATGGCGTAAGAGATAAAAAGCTTAATTCGCATACGTTTGGACTTACCCAATACAATGCTTATGCTTTAAATATTGACACTACATCGGTAAATAGAGATCATTATCTCTACGGTGTCCAATATGGCTTTAAGACCAAAGAACGGTATGAAAAATTGAATTACGGGGGTAGCGCTCGAGTAGAATTTAACCAAGACCAAGATGTATTTTATCATCTAACGGCTGAAGCTTCTGTTTCTAAAGATAGTTTATTCAGTTCTTTCCAATTATTTCATCGTCCTGCCATTACGGGACCGGCGTATAGTTTAAATATTTATCAAACCCAATTAAATATTTATGAAGAATGGAAAATTAATTCGCATTGGAATGCCATTGGTAACCTCGAAACCAATCATTACGACGATAAAAATGTGATCGATGCGATGATTTTAGCTAATCTTTCTTATAACATACCGGTCACTAAATTTAGTAGTTTTAATCCTTACGTAGAAGGTTCCGGTTTGTTAGGAAATACAGATCTGGAGCAAGGTTATCCTTACTGGTCGGCCAAAGAACGTTTGTATGGTGGTTTGGGAGTTTCATATAACATTAAAAATGAAACCAAGCAAATTGATATGGGGATTGGCGCGGCGATGTTTTTAGATACTTTTTCTGATAGTTTTCAGCGTTATCGAGGGACTTTAAGTATGCCAGTATTCGATTATCTATTTGTCAATGCAAATGCTGAATTTTTCACGATTGAAAATTTCTATTCCAACAGTTTTCAACTCGGTTTAAAATATTACTTAAACTACGATTAAGTTTTTGTGCTCCTTTCATTTTAGCTACTTTTGTAAGTCCTAAATTTTTTCTTGACGATGGCTGAAGCAACTTTAAATGAATACCTCTATCCTACTTTAAAAAAATATTTTGGTTACGACCAATTTAGACCAAAGCAAGAAGAGATCATCACCAACGTACTCGAGGGTAACGACACCTTAGTAATTATGCCCACCGGTGGCGGAAAATCAATTTGTTACCAACTTCCCGCCTTATTGTTTGAAGGGGTTACGCTGGTAATTTCACCGTTAATTGCTTTAATGAAAGATCAGGTAGATGGTTTAAACGCCAACGGAATTGAAGCAGAATACTTCAACAGCAGTCAAGACAGCCTCAAGCAACAAGAAATTTTAGATCAGGTTGCGCAAAAGAAACTCAAATTATTATATGTCGCTCCAGAAAGTCTTTCGGCATTAAACGATATTTTAAAAGAAAGTTATATTAGTTGTATTGCGATCGATGAAGCCCATTGTATTTCTTCTTGGGGACACGATTTTAGACCCAGTTACCAACAATTAGGTTTTCTAAAACGCTCATTACCTCAAACACCGATCATTGCACTAACCGCCACGGCAGACAAAGCCACGCGCCAAGATATTTTGGAGCAATTAAATATCCCAAATGCGCAACAGTTTTTAAGTTCTTTTGACCGTAAGAATATTAAACTTGAAGTACGTCCTGCAGAAAATCGAGTGAAGCAAATCTTAGATTTTGTTGAAAAAAGACGTGAAGAATCAGGTATAATTTATTGTTTAAGTAGAAAAGGTACTGAAAAACTTGCTGAAAAACTTCAACATAAAGGAATCAAAGCAACTGCTTACCACGCCGGCTTAAGTTTTGAAAATCGCTCCAAAGTACAGGAAGACTTTATTTTTGATAAAACAAAAGTAGTTTGTGCCACGGTAGCTTTCGGGATGGGGATCGATAAATCGAATGTTCGCTTCGTGATCCATTACAATATGCCTAAAAATATTGAAGGCTATTACCAAGAAATTGGCCGTGCCGGTCGTGATGGTTTAGCTTCTAACGCGTTGCTTTTTCATACATATGCTGATGTGATTCAACTAAGAAGGTTTACCGAAGGTGCTTCTAATGAAGATTTACAAAACGCCAAACTCGATCGGATGAAAGAGTTTGCAGAAGCGACCGATTGCCGAAGAAAAATTTTATTGGGCTATTTTGGCGAATATCTAGAAGAAAATTGTGGGAATTGCGACGTTTGTGAAAATCCGCCTCGATTTTTTGACGGAACCATTTATGCTCAAAAAATATTATCCTGTGTGGCAAGACTTCAAAATAGTGAACCCGCAGGTATTGTGATCGATGTATTGCGTGGCGCACAAAATGCAGCGATTCTCTCCAAAAACTATCAACACATTAAAACTTATGGCGCCGGTAAAGAGACCGCTTGGCGAGATTGGCAGCATTACCTTACACAATTGATCAATCAAGGTTTTTGCGAAATTGCTTTTCATCGTCAAAACGCTTTACAATTAACCGATGTGGCCAAAAAAGTTTTATTTGAAAAAGAAAAAGTCTGGCTAACCAAACCTAAAGATCTTAAAGAGCAAACTAAAAAATCTAACGCTCCAACTGCTAAAGAGAAAAAAGTTAAGAAAGAAAGTCTTTTTGAAAAGTTGCGCCAGCTTCGTTATCAAATCTCGCAAGAAGAAGACATCCCGGCCTACTTGATTTTTAATGATGCTACACTTAAAGAAATTGAACGCAAACGCCCGTTAAGTGAAGATGATTTCTTAAAAATTAGCGGAGTTGGTGAGCGTAAATTAGAAGTTTACGGAGATTTATTTATGGCTGAAATTAAAAAATTTAATCAGCAGAAAAAGAAAAAAGCCAATACGCATAAAGTGACTTTAGATCTTTACCAACAAGGTCTCAATGTCGAAGAAATTGCTGAAAAAAGAAACCTGGCAGCAACTACTATTTACTCTCATATCGCAAAACTATATACTGAAAATAAAGGCATAAATATCTTAGATTTCGTAGAACAAGCAACCATCAATCAAATTAAGAAAGCAAAAGCTGCCCTAGATTCACCAGATAGTCTAAAACCCTATTTTGAATACTTCAAAGAAGAAATACCTTACTTTAAAATTCGATTAGCCTTAAGTGCGATCGAAAAAGAAACCACCGCATAAAAAAACAAGCTTCAAAATATGAATTTTGAAGCTTATTCGCTAAGTTGATCGATTAGTAATATTATTTTACCACCATTCCATATAAAAACCTGAAAATACTACAGCTACTGCCAATAGTATGAGAACTATAATTATGAAAGTAGCTCCGAATTTCGTCTTTTTATTATCCTTTAAAATATAATCTTTGTGATTTTGATTTTTTTTTGGATCAGCGGTCATTAATTTTTTGTATTAGTTAGTCTATAAATATAACGAATTTAAATTAAGCCGGTAATAAATAGATGGTTGCAATTGTTAATAAAACCATTAATATAACTGCAATTGAAGATGTATAATTGGTTTTAGAGTTTTCCTCTAAGTTTTCAGCTTGTGTCGTAGGGTTTTGGCTAGTGTTCATCATCATCATTTTTGGTTTCGGGGATGAAATTAGAAATTATATACCAAGTTTATATTAAGGCTTTCTTAATTAAGATAACTTTTAATTTAAATTAAGAAATAGCTTTAAATTTTATTCAATTTTAATTTAAATGTTAAGATTTAGTTAACGGCATAGATTAACCCGCTTTATCTATGGCATTCCAAATACATCTTTGTAGTTTCGCGCTCAAAGAAAGTTAGCTATTTGGTTAATTTTCAGTTTATTAAAATTGAAAAACAAATTTATGAGTCAAGTAAAAGAAAATGACACTGTAAAAATTCATTATACCGGTAAACTTCAAGACGGTCAAGTATTTGATAGTTCTTTAGAAAGAGATCCTATTGAATTTACCATTGGAGGTGGTCAAATTATACCTGGACTTGAAAAAGGACTTATCGACATGAAAGTGAACGATAAGAAAACTATCGAAATTCCTCAGGCTGAAGCCTACGGTGATGTTCAAAAAGAGCTTTTTCAAGAAGTACCAAAAGAACAATTACCTCAAGAAATTACTCCGGAAGTTGGGATGGGCTTAGTTGCTAAGAATCCTGACGGTTCTGAGCGTCAATTAAGAGTTGCTGAAGTAAAAGACGATTCTATTGTAATTGATGCTAACCACCCTTTAGCAGGTAAAGACTTGATCTTCGACGTAGAAGTGGTAGAGATTAAATAATATTTTCAGAAATATTTCGTTAAATCACAGGTGATAAATTATTGCCTGTGATTTTTTTATTTATAACACTATAAGTTTTATCTATCTTATAATTTGGAAAAACCGATAAAATATGTTATAATGAAAATCGATATCAATTACAAACAAGAAAATATATGAGACAACTTAAAATTACCAAGCAGGTTACCAACAGAGAATCGAAGTCTTTAGACAAATATCTACAAGATATTAGTAAAGTAGATTTGATTACTGCAGACGAAGAAGTTGAGTTGGCCCAGCGCATTAGAGAAGGCGATCAACGCGCTCTCGAAAAATTAACTAATGCGAATCTTAGGTTTGTTGTTTCGGTAGCAAAACAATATCAAAATCAAGGTTTAAAACTTCCTGATTTAATTAATGAAGGAAATGTTGGTTTAGTAAAAGCCGCAAAACGTTTTGATGAAACGCGTGGTTTTAAATTTATTTCTTACGCCGTTTGGTGGATTAGACAATCAATTTTACAAGCCTTAGCCGAACAATCTAGAGTTGTAAGACTTCCGTTAAATAAAATTGGAGTCATTAATAAAATAAATAAAGCTTATTCACATTTAGAACAATCGTTAGAACGACCGCCTTCTGCTCCGGAAGTTGCTAAAGAATTAGATATGCCGGTTTCTCAGGTAAAAGCCGCAATGAAAAATTCTGGTAGACATTTATCGATGGATGCACCGTTTAAAGAAGGCGAAAATGATTCTAATCTTTACGATGTCTTAAGTTCTGGTGAATCTCCAAATCCTGATGATAGTTTGATGCAAGATTCTTTAAGTATTGAGATTAATAGAGCTTTAGATACGCTATCAACTCGTGAAGCCGATGTTATTCGTTTAAATTACGGGATCGGTAATCAACCTGCGATGACTTTACAAGAAATTGGAGATACGTTCGATTTAAGTAGAGAGCGTGTTCGCCAAATTCGTGAAAAAGGAATTAGACGTTTAAAGCACCAGTCTAAAAATAAAATCCTTAAAAAATACTTAGGATAATTGATATAAAAAAAGCGTGATTTAAATCACGCTTTTTTTTTGTTTTTATATTGAAATTACTTTTTACTTACTTCGTTAAGTTTATTTATTTCATCTTCAGAGAGTTGCAATTGTATGGCTTCATCAAATGCTTCAATATGTGAAGATTTAGTAGCACTGGCAATTGGTGCTGTGACGCCTGGTCGATTCATGATCCACGCTAAAGCCACCGCTGCATTGGTAACTTGATGTTCTTCAGCAATTTTATCTAAGACATCTAAAATAGCTAAGCCTTGACGGTTTAAGTATTTCTCTACAAAACCTTTACGTTTTTTGCCTTCAAAATCTTCTTCCTTACGATATTTTCCGGTTAAAAATCCGCTGGCTAACGAAAAATAAGTCGCCACTCCTACTCCATTTTGTTCACATATTTCTTTGATATCGCCTTCAAAATCATTTCTTTCCACTAAATTGTATTGTTGCTGGAAAACTTCATATTTCGGTAATTCATGAACTTTATGAGCGTCTAACGATTCTAACAATCGTTGCGGAGATAAATTAGAAGCACCAATATGATTCACTTTCCCACTTTCAATAAGTTGTTGGTAAGCGCCTAAAGTCTCTTCAACTTTAGTTTTATCGTCGTCCCAATGCGTGTAATACAGATCGATATAGTCGGTTTGCAAACGCTTTAAAGAATCTTCAACTGCTTTTAGAATATAAGATTTAGAAATGTCTTTGTTTCCTTGCCCCATATCTGAGCCTACTTTGGTGTGTAAACTTATTTGATCACGAACACCGCGTTCTTTCATCCATTTACCGATAATTGTTTCAGACTCTCCACCTTCATTTCCTTCAGCCCAGCGAGAATAAACATCGGCCGTATCGATGGTTCGATAACCTTTTTCAAAAAGTTCATCTAAAATTTTAAATGATTCTTTTTCATCTAAAGTCCACCCAAAAACATTACCTCCAAAAATAATCGGATCAGTTTCTAAATTGGAGTTTCCAAATTTTTTCTTTTTCATAGCGAGCTTTTTATTTTTTTCCGGGTTGTGAAGGTCTTACTTCAATTTTACTAGGTAAGGTTCTCTTATTCATTTTAAATAGATCGACCACTAATTCTCCTAAATCTTCAATCTGTATCTTCCAAGCTTCCTCGGCTTTCTTTTCTTCAGGATTATTTCCGTTAAAATGAGTTGAAACCGACCCTGGCATAATGGTAGAAACACTTACCCCTTCATTTCTTAAATCGAGCATCACTGCTTGCGTAAAACCGGTAAGTCCAAATTTACTCGCGTTATAGGCTGCTCCATTAGCGAAGAAATTAGTTCCTGCTAAACTGGAGATGGTAATAAAATAACCTTCAGATTTTTTTAATTCTGCTACCGAAGATTTTATTGTATAAAATACACCTGTAAGATTGGTATCGATAGTTTCTCGCCATTGCTTATCGGTTAATTCTTCAATAGAAGCAAAATGACCAAGTCCCGCATTTGCGATCACATAATCTACTTGACCAAATTCTTTTACAGTGGCTTTGATCGCTTCTTCCTGATCAATTAAATTTCGAACATCTGCTTTTAAGCCTAGTGCTTTTGCTTTATCTGAAGATAATTTTTCTGCCGCATCTTGCGCCGCTTGTAGTGATCTACTGGTGATGGCAACATTTACGCCTTGGTTAATTAAAGCTTGGGCAATTCCAAATCCAATTCCTTTACTTCCGCCGGTAATAAAGGCAGATTTATTTTTTAAAGTATTCATAAGTTTAAAGTTGTTTTAAAATTTAAAGATATAGTAGAATAAAGAAAAAAAGAGAGATAAAAATAGGTTTAGGAAGACTTTAACCTAGAAAAAAATCACTTGTTAAACTTATATCAATTCAACATTAATTTTTATAGATCTCATGTAAATTTCAAGATTAAAACAACTAACCAACTGAAAATGAAAGATTCTACTAAAAAAATTGCAAAATTTGGTTTATTCGCTAAAGGAAGTATTTACCTTATCTCCGGAATATTAACTTTACTTTCTGCTTTGAATATGGGAGGTTCAAAATCGGGAAAATTTAAAGTACTCGATTTTTTAGAAAAACAACCTTTAGGAAATGTTATTCTCATTGTATTGGCTTTAGGTTTAATTTCTTACGCGATATGGCGTTTTATACAATGCTTTAGTGATCCCGAAAATGAAGGTAGCGATACCAAGGCAAGATTAAAACGTGCCGGTTTTGGGATTAGCGGTTTAGTTTATTTAGCTCTAGCTGGAATGGCAATTAAAAAGGTGGTTTCTGGAGCAAGCGGCTCTTCTGGAGGAAGTAATTATGTAGACGTTTTAGGACCTACCGCTGTAACGATTATATTTATTATTATTGGTATTGCATTAGCGGTTAAGGCTATTTTTCATTTTAAAAAGGCCTACCAGAAAAAGTTTATGGATGAATATTCTATACAAGGTCTTAAATACCACAAATTAGCCAAAAACGCGGGGTATTTTGGTTACTATGCAAGAGCTGTAGTTTCTGGGATCATTGCTTTCTTTTTCTTAAAAGCGGGATTATATTCTGGGCAAAATGAAATTAAAGGTACACAAGATGCGTTCTCATTTTTACAAAGTTCAAGTTACGGCGATATTCTTTTAGGTTTAGTTGCGGCAGGTTTGGCTTGTTATGGTATTTTTGTAGTGCTTTTATCGAAGCATAAAAAATTTGATGATTAACATTTTTAGTATATGTTGAAAAGATTTTTTAAGAATAAATGGGTAAAGCCTATTTCCTATTTATTCTTATTTTTTATTATAGCTTTTGCAAGTTTTTACGCCAGTATATATTTTGGTTTTTGGGGAGAAGTTCCCACCAAAAAAGAGTTGAGTGATCTTAAACAAAGTCAGGCCACTCAAATACTCGATAAAGATGAAAAACTTATTGGTAAATTTTATGTATTCGACAGACAAAGTGTTACTTACAACGATTTACCTAAACCTTTGATCGATGCTTTAGTAGCTACAGAAGATGTTCGATTTTACGAACATGATGGGGTTGATAATCAAAGTTTATTACGAGTTTTCTTTAAAACCATTTTACTTTCTGATGAATCTTCCGGTGGTGGTAGTACTATTACCCTTCAACTAGCTAAAAATCTCTTCGGAAGAAAAGATTATGGTTCGCTAGGTATTTTGGTGAACAAAATTAGAGAAAGCATCGTTGCTCAACGAATGGAAGATATTTATTCGAAAAAAGATATCTTAACCATGTATTTTAACACCGTCCCTTTTAGTGATAACACCTACGGAATTGAAAGTGCTTCGCTTAAATTTTTCAACAAACACACCAAAGAACTCAGTTTACCAGAAGCAGCAACCTTAGTAGGTTCTTTAAAAGCAAATCACAGTTACAACCCAAGATTATTCCCCGAGCGTAGCCAATTGCGCCGTGATGTCGTGCTACAGCAAATGGTAAAGTATGGCTACCTTTCCGAAAAAGAAGGTAGCGATGCGATGCAATCTAAAATTGAATTAGATTATCAATATTACGCGCCCAATCAAGGAGTTGCTCCTTATTTTAGAGAAAATATTAAAAAGAAGGTTGAAAAACTTCTTAAAGAAAAAGATTTCTTGAAACCAGACGGATCGAAATACAATATTTACCGTGATGGTTTAAAAATTTACACGACGCTAGATTTAACGATGCAAAAATATGCTGAAGAAGCCATGCAAAAACATATGGCTAAACTTCAGCAAACTTATGAAGATGCTTATGGCAAGCGAGCTCCTTGGCTCACCGACAAGAAAATTTTAGAAAGCAACCTAAAAAAGTTGAAGCGTTACCAACAATTACAAGCGCGAGGTCTTTCTGAAGCTCAGATCAAAGACAGTTTAACTGTAAAAAAGGAAGTTGAATTATTTGAGTGGAAAAAGAATGAAGTCGTACAAGCTTCTACCATCGATAGTTTACAACACTATTTAAAGTTTTTAAATAGCGGAATGGTCGCTTTAGATCCCGAAAACGGAGCAGTTAGAGCATATATTGGCGGCATCGATTATCGTTACTTTAAATACGATCACGTGAGCCAAAGCAAGCGCCAAGTAGGTTCGACTTTCAAACCTTTTGTTTATACCGCAGCAATCGAAAACGGAATGGAACCTTGTACGTATTTTCCGGTGAAAGAGGTTACTTATACCGATATGGATGATTGGACGCCAAAAAATGCCGGCGGACTTAATGACCCTGATCTAAACTACAGTTTAGAAAAAGCCTTGAGTAATTCTGTAAATACCATTGCCGTAAAAGTGATGAATGAAGTTGGTATTGAAAAGGTTATCGATCTTGCTCATAAAATGGGAATTGAAAGTGAAATTGAAGAAGTACCATCGATTGCTTTAGGAACCGAAAATCTAGGCTTATTAGAACTTGCTAAGGCTTATACAAGCTTTGTAAACAAAAGTAAACCCACTACTCCACTGTTTATCACTAAAATTGAAGATAAAAACGGAAATCTTATTTTTGAAAAGGAAGCTGAAGAAGAAGAACCTGAACAGGTTTACAGCGATTATACGCGACAAGTGATGTTAGAGTTTATGAAAGCTACCATTAATGAAGGTACGGCTACAAGAATTAGAAATACCTACGGATTAACTAACGACATTGCGGGAAAAACCGGAACCACTCAAGATAATAAAGACGGCTGGTTTGTAGGAATTACTCCGAAATTAGTTACGGTAACTTGGGTAGGAAACGACGATCAGCGTATTGGTTTTAGCAGTACCGGTATTGGTCAAGGAGCGAACTCGGCATTACCGATTTTTGGTGAATTTATGCAAGTACTCAATCGTGATGAAGATTTTAACTCGATTACTCAAGCAAAATTTGAAACGCCAGATGATGAAGTCTTAAAAGATCTAAACTGTGAACTTTCTAAAGAAGATGGTTTCTTTAAGAAATTGTTTGGTGGTGAAGATGATAAAAAAGAATTTAAGAAAGAGAAAAAGAAAAAAGGCGGCATTTTCTCTTTCTTAAAAGGCAAAAAAGATGAGGATTAAAATTCTTCTTCTACTAATTTCATATTCACAATAGCACCTGCTACATTACCTGCGTTTACCGCATTAGCAATCGATCTTAACATGATTGTATTGTCACCGGCAGCATAAACACCGTCTATACTTGTTTCTTGCATAAAGTTGACTTGAATATGCCCCATTTCGGTAAATGCACAACCTAGATCTTCTGCAATTGATGAACTTTGGATAAACGGAATTCTTGCATATAAGGCTTTTAGGGTTAACTCTTCTTGATTTGTAAAAATTACCTTTTCTAAGTTTCCTTCTGTTTGTGAGAATTTAATTATAGGTTCTTGTATGATCTCGATATTATTTTTTTCAAATTTCTTTAACTGATCTTCCGTAAAATTTTGATGACCATTGGTTAAGATTTTTAGTTCATTAGTAAGATTTTTTACTAAACCGGCCAAATGATAAGCATCATCTGTATTTGCGAGAATAGCGGTTTTTTCATTTTTAAATTCATAACCGTGACAATATGGGCAGTGAATAATTGTTTTACCCCAACATTCTTTAAAACCATTGATATCTAAAAGCTGATCTTTTACACCCGTTGCTAAAATTATTTTTTTTGCCGTATAATTTTCTCCATTATCAACTTCAACTGTAAAAAAATCTTTCTTTTTTTCAACTTTATGAGCAAAACCTTTTTCAAATTTTATACTTGAATAAGCTAAAACTTGTTCTTTTGCCATTGCTGAAATTTCTGAAGGCTTTTTACCGTCGTGGGTAATAAAGTTATGAGCTTCAGGTGTAAATCGATTACAAGGTTCACCTCCATCGATAATTAAGGTTTTTCTTAAAGATCTTCCTAAGGCCATTGCTGCAGAAAGACCGGCAAAGCTCCCTCCTATTATAATTACTTCATAATTTTTCATCTAGAATTTATTTATCGCAACAGTGTCGCATTTTATTCAAAGATAATAATTATCCTTATTATTGCAACTTAGTAGCGATAATATGAAAAGAAGAAATACACAATTTAAATCTGAAATTTTCGACTTATTACAACAATCTAATCATGCTTTAAACCACGAAATGATTACTGAAGCGCTGAATCTAAAGATAGATCGCACAACCATCTATCGAATTTTAAATAGCTTTTGTGAAGACGGAAAAGTGCATAAAATTATTGGCGACGATGGAAAACAATATTTCGCCTATTGTGAAAATTGTAAGAAAATAAAAAACAAACATTCTCATAAACATTTGCATTTTAGATGCCTGTCTTGCGGGAAATTAGAATGTTTAAAGCAAAGAATAGATGTTGATCTACCTATGGGCTATGATGGTAAAATGTATAATTTTTTAATTTCGGGTTACTGCAATACTTGTAATGCCGTTACTGAGTAAGAGAATCAAATTCTTTCTGATTTTTTTCTTTCGGAGGCCCTTTTAATTCTACTTCTAAAATATTGGCAGGATCCCATTCTCCTTCATTAGAGATGAACATTTTACCTTCAGGTGAAAAAGTTAAACCTTCGGGTTGTGGAAAATCATCCGGATTAAAAATATAAAGATCTTTTGCGTTCCAGTTTTTATCTAAAATTAAAAGCTTTCCGATTACTCCATCAAGCATATAAATTTCACCGGTTTTAGGATGAATATTGATTTCTGAAGTTCTAAAAATCTTAGCACTACCTGCGTTTTCTAAGCCTTCAAATACCGGATTATCATAAGTAAGTTCAAATACAGGTTGTTCGGTTAAAGTATTTGTAGCCAAATTAAATTCAAATACGGGTTTAAATCTATTTTCGTTTCCCGGACCATTACTTTTGGCTGCCAATAATAAGCGGTTATTTTTTTTATCGTAACATAATCCTTCAAAATCAAATTTGTACGAGAGATTAGTTTTAAAATGTTCAATTTTAGGATTTTTTACGGTAATATCGTCGATCTTAAACAGATTACCATCACTTCGTAAAACGTAAGCTTTATTTTTAATAGTAGTAATTCCTTCAAAATCATCATTATCTGCGAAATTTATTCGATTTTCAATTCTTTCACTTACTAGATTATAAATAAAAATATCACCTACTTCATCTTGTACACAAGCAACACGCTCTTCATCTAAATAAGATATCCCGGAAATTTCTTCTAAAACCCTGGGTAATTGCCACTTGTTTACAATCTTTATTTGACTAGAATCAGTATATTCTATATAGTATTTGTCTTTTGAGAAATAATAAATAATACCTACAAAGACTAAGATCCCGACGGTAATAAAAAATGGCGGACTTTTAAAATAACCTTTCATACGATTTTTTATTATTGATGGTTTTTAAATTTATAGACACTTGATATAACCAATTTAGTTGTTCTGAAATTAATTGAACTTCTTGCATTTTTGTTCTTAATGAAGAACTTATATTGTCTTTTCCTGCTTCTATTTCTTGTTCTCGTTTAAGCGATAACTTTTTACTTTCTTTATCTAAATAAGAATCTGCATCTTTTAGAGTAAGCTCTTCAGAATATTCTAAGTTAACTTTTTGATTAAGTTTTTGCATAGCTTCTTCTAAATTTTTTAAGATATAACTTACATAGGTTTCAAAATAAATTGAAGCTTCGGTTGTTTTATGCGTTCTAATAAAGGTACCTAAACTTGCCAAAGAGGTTAAAAAAGTATAGTTAAGTACTGTGTATCTGTAAATTGAAGCATATTGTTTTTGGTTAGATTTTGGTTCTTGAGAAGTTCGTTGAAAAGCAGCACTTAAATTTCCCATCGCTAAGAAAGCCTCTTTTCTTGACAATTTATAGGAGTTTGAGAGTTTTTCTTTGTTATGGTAGTAAATGTCAATTTCTTTAAGATAGGCAATATTCTTTTGAATGGTATTAACGATGGTTTTTTCAATTTCTAAATGTTCCCAAGCCGGTAAAATAAATTTATTACCAATTATCGCTAAAACAGCACCAATTATGGTATCTATAATTCTAAATTGTACCACATTAATAGCATTAGGTTGTATTAATGCATAGAGAAACACCACCATTAGCGTGATAAATGTTGCGGCACCAACATAATTTTTTTGAAGCATAGAAAATGCCAAGATCAAACTTATCACTCCGCAAACCACATAAACCCATTGATTTTCTATAAGAAGTACAATCCCAAGCGCTAAAATACCTCCAATTACAGTACCGATAATTCTTTGCTTAGAACGTTCTTTAGTTAACCCGTAATTGGGTCTCATAATCACGACGATCGTAAGTAAGATCCAATACGAATTTTGAAGATGAAAAAAATGACCAATTAAAATACCTACGATCATTAAAATTGAAAGTCTTAAACTATGTCTAAAAATGGTTGATGAAATACTGAAATTCTCTTTTAGAATTCTAAATGAATAGTCTGTCGGGGTTATAAACTGTTCGATCTTCTTATGCCCTAGACTCACTTTATTACGTTCGTTTATTGCTAAAAGAACACGTTCGATCGATTGTATTTTTTCTAATTGTTTTTCTTCATAATCGATTAAATTTCGCATTAATAGAAGCATCGATCGAGACTCCGGGTAAGGTTCTGTTTTGCGATAAGTATCTATTAAAGCTTCAATATGCTCAAAGAGATCTTTTACTTCTCTATTTTTTGAAAATTGTTTACCATCGATCAAAAACTCAGAAATCGCTTGTAATCGACCGCTCATTAAATTCAGTAACTTTTCAATTGCCGAAATAAATTCGGGATAGTTTTCATTCAGCTCATCGACTTTTTTAAAATTAACGGGATGTGCTATGCTTAATTCTAGAATATCTACTAATTCGATAAAAACTAAGATCTTTCTTCTAGATGAATTTGATCGACCGGAACGCTTTCTGTTTCCTATTAAATTTTCACGTAAACTTTCGTGAAGTTCATTAATTGAAATTTGAAGGTTAAATTGTTCTTTAAGTAAATTTTCTCGTTCATTTTTATTTGCCAGTTTTGCTCTTATCGCTAAAAATTTGCCGGTAAGTTCTGCGGTTTCTCCTAACAATAATTCTTGATGCTTTTCTGGTCTTAATATCCAATAAATACTGGTGATAAATATAAACCATAAACCACCTGCGGCAATTAACCCAACGTGCATTAATAAATGATCACCACCCAAATTTGCAAAACCAAGTACAAATGCAATAAGCCCTGTAAAAGTGACTAAAGAAGCTCTAAAACCATAAACTGAGAGATAGGCTATACAGAAAATTACCACGAAATATATGGGCAATTCCAGCCAAATATTTTGTTGTAAGAATCCGCCGAGCAATGTAACTCCTACCCCAAGTAATAAAGCTGAAAGCATACCAAATAATCTATGTTTTAAATTACCAGGCACATCACTAGGAGCTACTAAAAAAGAACCCATTGCTAAACTTACTCCAATAGGGATTGCGTTAAAATAATAAGCTACTGAAACTTTTAAAACGATATCGAATGCTAACAACATTCCTTTAGAAAAATCTGTGGTTGAGACATATCGTAGAAAATTTGTTTTTTGCTGCTGAAAATTCATTTAAACGCTTTCAATAATTTTTGACAAAGTTATTTAAACCTCCATATTTTTAAGTTTCTTTAAGAATAGTTTATAAGGAAAAAAAACTTTTTAATCTTTCGAACTACTTGGCTTTACAAACAATCGATATTATTTTAGCAAAAAATTTCTAACAATGGAACTAGAAAATATTACCCGGTATTTTTATAACTTATTTATAGAGTTGGGATGGTCACAAAGTTCTGCCAGTTTGGTAAATGTAATTTTAAATACGACTATACTACTTCTAATCACTTATGTATTTAATAGAATTATTAGAAACATTTTTAAAAAGGTATTAGGTAATATTTCAAAAAAGACCATTTCTGAATTTGACGATTATCTATTTCATAATAAAGTATTACTCCATTTTTGTCATTTACTTTCAATATTTGTGGTGAAACGAATAATGCCCGTGATTCTTGAAGATTACGAAAGTATAAAAGATGAAGTTGCTGTATTTTTAAGGATAGTAACCGTTATTCTTGTGATCTGGTTAATACGTAGTGTTTTACTAACTATCAAAGATTATTTAAAATCCCTCAATAGCTTTAAAGATAAACCGATAGAAAGCTATTTACAGGTTTTTTTAATCTTTTCGTGGAGTATTGGTTTTATTGTGATTTTCTCCATTCTCACAGGAAAATCTATCATCGAATTTTTAACTGCCTTAGGAGCGATCTCTGCAATTATCTTACTCATTTTTAAAGATACAATTTTAGGGTTTGTAGCCAGCATTCAAGTTTCTGTAAACGATACAGTTAGAATTGGCGATTGGATCACGATGGAAAAATACGGTGCCGATGGTGATGTGATCGAAATTAATCTGGCTTCAGTTAAAGTGAGAAACTTCGATAATACCATAACAACGATCCCAACTTATTATTTAATTTCAGATTCTTTTAAAAACTGGCGCGGAATGAGTGTTTCCGGTGGAAGAAGAATTAAAAGAGCACTCTTAATACAAGCAACAAGTATTCATTATATTAATGATGAAGAATTACAGAAGTTTAGACAATTTGAATTAATAAGCGATTATATCGATAAACGACAAGCCGATATAGATGCTCATAACTCGAAGAATAATGTCAATAAAGAAGTATTGTTAAATGGTCGAAATATGACCAACTTCGGGGTTTTTAGAAAATATGTCGATGCCTACCTAAATCAGCATTCTGCCATTAATAAAGATATGATGATCATGACGCGACAATTAGACCCAACTGCGCAAGGTATTCCGTTAGAGATTTATGCCTTTAGCAAAGATAAAGTTTGGCAAAATTATGAACATATTATTGCAGATATTTTCGACCATTTATTAGCAGCAACTCCTTACTTTAATTTAGAATTATACGAACTACCTACAGGATACGATTTTAGAGAATTAAGTAAAATGAACCCGA
Source organism: Mesonia sp. (assembly GCA_012964435.1). Classification (GTDB taxonomy): domain Bacteria; phylum Bacteroidota; class Bacteroidia; order Flavobacteriales; family Flavobacteriaceae; genus Mesonia. The sequence continues at coordinate 31,606 of DTTX01000083.1, forward strand.
CCTACAAAGGTTAATTTTATTAACTAATGTTTACCATTTAATTATTGTGTGGCGTTAAATTACCTCTTATTTTTACGCCTATTACTATGAAGAACAAGCGCCCAACAAACCGAAAACCTAAGTGGAAACTTCTACACCAATATTACTCCTATACAGGATTTTATAGTTTTGTAGGAAAAAGTTTATTAAAAGCAGCGGTACCAATTTTAATATTTATTGTTGCTTTAATTTGTGTTCATTTTTTCGTGATCGATATTAATGACATTCTTATTTATATCACCGATAACTTTCCTCCACTGGGAGTTTTATCTGTATTTTTTGCTTCAGAATCTATATTAGGTTTAATTCCGCCGGAAATATTTATTGCTTGGGCAGGTAAATCTGCTCATCCAGAATGGTATTTAGCAGCTATTGCAACACTTTCTTACTGCGGTGGTATAATTTCTTATTTTATAGGAAGAGGTATTGCCAGCATCCCTTCTGTTTTTGTTTACTTAGAAGTAAAAATGGCTAAGCATATTAAAAATATGCGTAAATGGGGAGGTTTTTTAATAATCGTTGGAGCATTACTTCCTGTACCTTTTTCAATTTCGAGTATGGCTGCAGGGATTATTAAATTTCCATTTGGTAGTTATCTTTTATTTGGGTTATTACGTTTCTTACGTTTCTTCTTGTATGGCGTCGCAATTTTTGGCGCACTCGATTAATTTGAATTTTCAATTATATTTCAACATATAAAAAAAGCCAGATTCTAAAATCTGGCTTTTTCATTTTATAAATTAAATGCTTCGCTAATTAATCCTGAAACATTTCGTTAATTCTAGATCTTAATTTACGGTTATAATCTTCAAACAACCAATCTCTATAGTTTTTGGTGTTATTGATGATACAACGAGAATAACGTTTTACACGATCACGAATATCATCGCCCAACTCACGGGCTAATATTCTGGCATCAAAAACATCTTCACTATTTTCTGCACACATTTGCGCGTGTTGATCGATCGATTCTTCTAATACCTTTTTCGATTTCTCTCCGTTATTTACAGCCGCTTCATAAGCTTCTTTAATATCGAAATCTATATTGTCAGAATTTTTAAACATCTCACGAACTTCTTCAGGCATTTTATATTTAAACTCACGTTCAATATCTTCATCTGAAGTGATATTCTCTAAGAAGTAATCCGGGTTTTTAAAGATCAATTGCCAATCTACCGGAGCATCCCATAGTCCAAATCGAGCAGCGTTGTTACCGAGATCAATCACACTAAATTCATCTTTACCCGGTAATTTACGAGAACCACGCCCAATCATTTGATAATATAAGGTAAGTGATTTTGTTGCTCGGTTAAGAATAATATTTTCAACCGTTGGTTCATCAAAACCGGTGGTTAAAATACTTACAGAAGTTAAAATTGCATCAGGTTTTTCTTTAAACCAACGTAATATTTCTTTACGCTCTTTTTTACTGTGTGTATTATCTAAATGTCTAATCTCATAACCGGCATCTTTAAAAGTCTGGTAAACATACCAAGAGGTATTAATACCATTATTAAAGATCAAGGTTTTTTTGCCTTTACAACGCTCTTCGTAAGCTTGTACTAATTTTTCTTGCATCGAAAAGTTAGTATAGAGATCTTCTGAAGATTTTACGGTATAATCACCGTTAATCCCAACTTGTAAAGAAGTTAGACCTACATCATAACTGTAAGTATTTGCACGGGCTAAAAATCCTTTTTCAATTAATGAAGGAATAGAATTACCTACAATAAGTTCTTGGTAATTATCCTTCATCGGTAATTTTATATTAGAACTTAATGGCGTTGCAGTCACTCCTAAAATAAAAGAGTCTTCAAAATATTTAAATAATTTTGTAAAAGAGTTGTAATGAGCTTCATCAATAATTACCAATCCAACATCTGAAACTTCTAGCTTATCATCATTAAGTCTATTGTTCAATGTTTCTACCATGGCAACAAAACATTGATATTCATCTTGATCTGGTAATTCTTTTACCTTACTATTTATAATTTTATTACGAACATTAAAGCCCTTCAGCATTTTAGAAGTTTGCTTACAAAGCTCGATACGGTGGGTTAGAATAACTACCTTTTTATTTGTCTGCTCTATATATCTTCGTACGATCTCAGAGAAAACTACTGTCTTACCACCTCCTGTAGGAAGTTGATATAACAAATTAAAGTTATCTGGAGCGTCATTTAGATAACTAAATATCTTCTGTAAATCTGCTTCTTGGTAGTCGTATAATTTCTTTTCTGCCACTTTTTCAGCCATAAATCGTTTCTACTAGTCTTATATGTTATAAAAATTAAACCCTGCAAAATTAATCAGTTTTAAAGGTTTATTGAAATATTTAGGCACTAAATCTTAATTTTATTTTAGATTATTCATTCTCAAAGGCTTATCGAGCCTATTTTTTGAAGATTATTTAATACCCGATCATAGTTGAAAAAATTATCTATATTTTTCGGAATTTTTACAGAAAGCAAGTATTAAAAATTTATTTTTGTAATCCGATAACCTTTAAAAATCTCAATTTTGAATAATCCTAAAGCTCAAAAACTAATCAAAAAAATCTTAGACGATTTAGATCACGCAGGTATTATTACCAATACTTTGGTTGAAGATTTAAAAAAACTTAGACCTTATGCTGTTGAAGAAAAACTTCCTGTAGTTGCCAAGGCTTTACGTTTAACTTGTGAGCACTTAGAAGAGAATTTTACTTTTGATATTTCAATTCCTGAAGATGACCCAATTGAAGGTGAAGAAGAAGAATTTGAGTCTCAAGAATTTAGCGCTGATGAAAGTATTATGTACTTAATTAACCTTATTAAAAATTCTGATAATCAAATGAATATCGAAGAAATTAGAGAATACAACGAAGCGCTTCAAAATTACGAAGACTAGCATTTGTATAAACTCTTAATATATATCCAAAAAGCCTTCTATTTTAAGAAGGCTTTTTTAATTTTATAATTAAAGTAAAACCGTAGTATGAAAATTTTTCAGCTCCTACTCCATTTTATTCCACTTTTAGTTTTTTCACAAAATAAGCAACTCGACCAATTTGTTAATCTAGCAGAATATGATGATAATTTCACCTACGATATTCGATATGCGACAGAGAATAATTTTTTAAAGCAACCCATTTACGATTGCGAAAAGTGTCTATTACTACCACAAGCTGCGGAAGCGCTCGCCAAAGCCAATAATTACTTTTGTGATTTAGGGTATCAAATTAAAATATTTGATTGCTATCGACCTTTGAGTGCTCAAAAGAAAATGTGGGAGATCTATCCCGATGCTCGTTATGTTGCCAATCCTTACACTAAAAAATCGGTACACAATCGTGGTGCTGCGGTAGATTTAACTTTAATAGATCTAAAAACAGGGAAGCAAATTGATATGGGTACATCTTATGATTACTTCGGAAAAGAGGCTCACCAAGATTTTAAAGAATTATCTGCAGAGGTTTTAGCTAATCGAAAAATGTTGCGCGAAGGTTTAGAAAAATTTGGTTTTCATATCATTAGAACTGAATGGTGGCATTACGATTATGGTAAGGCGTATAGCTATCCTGTTTATGATATTGAATTCAGTTGTCTTTAACATTTTAGTTAAATAGCTGTTATACTTATCTATAAAGTTTAGGGCATAAAAAAGACATTGTCTATTTTTAAAATAAAAACAATGTCTTTACTAACAATTATTTTAAACATTATCTTACCTCCTTTAGGCGTTTTCGTAAATAAAGGTTTAGGTAAAGATTTTTTGATCAACCTTATTTTAACCTTAATTTTTTGGCTTCCGGGAGTAATTCATGCCTTTTACGTAACTAGTAAAAGATAATTATTTCGGTTGCTTTTGTTGCCATTTCCAGGCACTTGCTAAAGCATCTTTCATATCAAATCTAGCTTTCCAGCCAAGATCTGAATTTGCTTTAGTAGTGTCTGCATAGGCTGCAATTACGTCTCCTTCTCTTCTAGCTACAATTTTATGCGGAAGTTTTTCACCAGCAACTTCTTCAAAAGTATTTACAACTTCAAGCACAGAATTTCCTTTACCCGTACCTAAATTAAATACTTCATAATTTTTCTTATTGTTATTCTTTATTAGTCTTTGCAAAGCAACTACGTGAGCTTCGGCTAAATCCATCACGTGAATATAATCTCGAATACACGTACCATCTTGTGTCGGATAATCGTCACCAAATACAGATAGTTCTGCTCTAATTCCTGCAGCAGTTTGCGTGATATACGGAATTAAATTTTGTGGAGTACCAATAGGTAATTCTCCAATTTCTGCAGTTGGATGAGCCCCAATCGGATTAAAATAACGTAATGCAATAGCTTTAAACGAGTCATTGGTTTTTGCAAAATCTCTAATGATCTCTTCTCCAATTTGCTTTGTATTTCCGTAAGGCGATTCTGCTTGCTTTACCGGAGCGTTTTCTGTAATTGGTAATTCATCTGCCTGCCCGTAAACCGTACAAGAAGAACTAAAAATAAAATTAGAAAGTTCTTTTCTTCTCATCTCTTGAAGAATATGAACCAATGTATTTATATTGTTTTCATAATATAAAAGAGGTTTTTCAACACTTTCACCTACTGCTTTAGAAGCGGCAAAATGTATGATCCCTTCAAGGTCTAGGTGTTCTTCAAAAAATTGCTCTACGCGTTCTTTATCTCTTAAATCTATTTTATGAAATTCCGGAGATTTATTGGTGATTTTGGTAATCCCTTCTAACACAGAGATCGTTGAATTTGATAAATTATCGATAATAACAACTTCAAAACCTTCATTTAAAAGTGCAACAACAGTATGTGAACCAATAAAACCAAGTCCACCGGTAACTAATATTTTCATTTATCTTATTTTAAGATTTGTAAGTAATAGGAAAAAATAATCTTTATAAATACCTTTATTCGATTAACAATAATTTTGTCTAAGTTATGTATTCTTACCTTAAAATAAATAAATTTTCAATATATTTTATTGTAATCATTTTTTTCAATTTTTCAGAACTTAGTGCTCAAATACATAAAAACACTTATTCATTTCGTGATAAGGTTTCTAGTGTTGTAACAAAAAATTATATCATTTTAGATTCTATAAAAGTAGGTGTTGAAAGTTACCAAACTAAATATAATTTCAATAAATTAGGAAACCTTATTAAAAAGGAAACCCACGTAGATTCTTTTAATTTCCCATTAGAATCTTCTACTTACCATTTTAATAGTTTTGACTCATTGGTTAAGGTTGAAGAAATCCTAACCTCATTTTTAACAGAAGATGGCGAATTTATTTTTATTGAATCTATAAGTGATTTAAATATGCTCGAAAACCAAAAAATTCAAGATCATTGGCAAGATAGCATTATAACTTTTGAAAAGCGGTATGACGATAATCTACAAACTAATTACTTTTCGAGAGAATATCCTGGAGTATATGAAGCTGAAATTTTAATCTTCAAAAATTTCTATTATCCCAACCAACAGCTAAAAAAACGAGAAACTTATATAAAAAATGAAGGAGAATTAGTTTTATTAAAAACCTCTAACTATCAATATTACAGTAAATCTATCTCTTCAAAAATCACGAACAATAACGATGAATCTATAGATACAATACTTTACAAGTATAACGAGAATAATAAACTTACTAAACAAGAGTTTATTCATTTTGAATGTGAAAATTGCCCCACAAATTCTCAACATAGTATTCATTTTAAATATGATAAATCTGGAAAACTGATTGAAAAGCGATATTTTTCAAAATATTTCGAAAATGATGAAACTCCTTATGAGGTTTCTTTTATAACTTATAATAGTAACGGACAAATTTCAGAAGAAAAGAATTCTATTATTGAATATGATACAAAATCAATAACAGAAAATACTTATGAATATCATACCAATCATCGATTAAAGAAAGAAATAGAGATAGTTAAAACCGTCGAAGATGAATATTCTAATAATGAAAAAACAAATACTATAGAACAAAGATTATATAATTTTCAAGGAGATTTAACTTTTCATAAGCTTCAGCAAAGTTATTTTGATATGGATTTAGAAACCTCTTTAAGTCTAAATGAAGCTCATATTGAAGAAAAAAGTTTTGAATACACCTATGATGATAACCAAAACTGGGTAACTAAAAAATCTTTTTATAGAAACTCAAAAAATCAATTAAAATTAATTGGTTTTGAAGAAAGAGAAATTGGCTATTTTATTGATTAAATTCACACAAAAACTTCTTGGTTTTAATTATTTTTGCTGAAAATTTTTAAGATGGATTACCAAATAAAAGCCTTTAAAATAATTAGTATTCTCGAAGCGATTTCTTTTCTTGTTCTTCTACTCATCGCAATGCCGTTAAAATACATTTGGGATACTCCAGAAATGGTGAGAATCGTCGGGATGGCACACGGAATTTTATTTGTAACGTATATTATTGGCGCCTATTTTATGTACGAAAAACTCAACTGGTCGTTTAAAACCTTAGCGATCGTTATTTTTTGTTCGGTATTACCTTTTGGGCCATTTTACGCCGATAAAAAGTATTTACCGTCTAACTAATTTTCATCGTCGGCTAAACGGTCTTTTACAAACTCTACTTTAGTTTTACCATGTGGTTTGGCTTTTCCTTCTTCGTCTAAGCTTACCATGACGATTTTGTCGACTTTAATAATTGGTTTACGAGTCATTTTGTTTCGCACTTCGCATTTTAAGGTTAACGATGCTGTACCAAATTTTAGCACTTCAATACCAATTTCTACAATATCACCTTGTTTTGCAGAACTCTGAAAATCGATCTCACTCATATATTTCGTTACCGTTTTCTGGTTTTCTAACTGAATAATTGAGTATAAAGCGGCTTCTTCATCGATCCATTCTAACAAACGACCTCCAAATAAAGTTCCGTTAGGATTTAAATCTTCGGGTTTTACCCATTTTCTCGTGTGAAATCTCATATTTTTTATGGTAAAGTTAGCTGTTTTTAAGCTGAAATAACTTCAAATTGAATTAAGAAAAACTATCAAGTTATTTGTAATTTCTCTAAGGCGTCGTTGATGATTTTGTGATGATCAAAAGCAAGTTCTGTAAGTTCATCTAATAAAACCCACTGTGCTTCTTCTGCATCGTCACTTCCTTTAATTTCTTTTCGTTGCTGAAGTTTTCTCGTAAAAGCGATCGATAAAGTTCTTCCTCGAGGATCACGATCTATTTCATCGTAAATACCAACTTGCTGCATTTCTTTTAGTTGCAGTCCCGTTTCTTCTTCCAACTCTCGCAAACATCCGGTATGCAACAATTCATCTTCTTCTAAAAAACCACCAGGTAAAGCCCATTTGCCTTGATAAGGATCGTTTTTTCGTTTGATCACCAACAAGTATAAATGTTCATTATCTTCAGCAAAAACAACCGCATCTACAGTAATCGCAAGGTCTTGTTTCATTTGCTCAAGGTTTGTGGTATTTTGATCGATAAACCAAAACGTTCGTTCATTTTTTTGATGAAGTGAGCCGAAAGTAACGGTGAGGCTTCTTCTAGGTTTTGATGCACAAAAAAGTATACGTTTTTTAATCCTCGCTCGTACCAATCTTCTAACCGATCGACCCAATCGTCTAAGCGTGTATAATCTGAATCATGGTTTGCGCCGTTATAACGAATAAAAGTGGTGTCGCTGGTTAAGCGCATATGCAATAAATCTCGTCTTCCCGCGCTATCGGTAATTACATTGGCAATATTGTATTCTTTTAATATTGAATTTAATTCGTCACTCACAGCTTCATCCTGATGCCAATCTTGATGGCGGACTTCAAAAGCGAGCGGAATTTCACGTGGCCATTTTTTGAAAAACTCCGGTAAACGCTCCATCCATTTAGGTTGAAAGTTCTCTGGCATTTGCAGAAAAACCATTCCTAATTTTTGCTCTAAACCTAATAAATTTGCAGTATAATCGGTCACTAATTCGTCGGCGTTCGCCAAACGTTTAATGTGACTAATAAGTCGAGGTACTTTAGGGAAAAACTTAAAATCTTCGCCCGTTTTATCTCTCCAGTTTTGAAATTGCTCTACCGGCCACATTCGGTAAAATGTAGCATTTAACTCGATACTATTAAATTGGGTTGAATAATAAGTCAGCTCTTCTTTAGTACCTCGCGGATAAAAGTTTTTCAAGTCTTTACGATTCCACTTAGCACAACCAATACTTACGTTATTAAAAGATTGAGGCGCAAAATTTTGAAGTACTTCTTTTGTTTGCGGGTGATCTGGCGGAAGCGTAAAATCGATACTTCCGGGATCTTCTACTTTTCCAAATTTCATAACAGATTGGTTTAAATTGAAGCTTATTCTGGATATTCAATTCGAAGATGATAAATGTTTTTCAACTTTCGTTTTAAAACTTTCTTAATTATCTGAATTTCTTTAAAGGTAATATCGGCATTTAAAAACTGACCTTCATCCATCTGTTTATCGATAATTTTTTCTACAAAATTATCGATAAGCGTTGCGGTAGGTTCTTTTAAACTTTTGCTCGCAGCTTCAACACTATCACTCATCATTAAAATGGCGGTTTCTTTACTAAAAGGCTCTGGCCCCGGATATCTAAAATCTTCCGGATTCATTTCTTCATCGGTACCTTCTAAACGTTGCTTTTCTTTCTTATAAAAATAGAAAACCAAACTCGTCCCGTGATGCGTTCGTATAAAATCGATCAAACGATCGGGCAAGTTGTGTTTTTTCGCAATTTCAATTCCGTGAATTACGTGATTAATTATAATTCTGGCACTTTCTTTAGGTTCTAACTCGTCGTGCGGATTAACTGAAGTGGTCTGATTTTCAGTAAAAAAAGTAGGATTCGACATTTTTCCTACATCGTGATATAAAGCTCCAACTCGCACTAACATCGAATTGGCTCCAATCTCATTAGCGGCAGCTTCGGCTAAATTTGCCACATTTAAACTATGGTGAAAAGTTCCCGGTGCTTTGTTCGAAAGTTCTTTTAATAATTTTGAATTGGTATCAGACAACTCTAACAACGACATATCTGAAACTAAGGCAAATAACTTCTCGTAAGCGTAAATTAAAGGTTGCACAAAAAGCGTTGCAAAACCGCCAATCAAGAAAATGATGAAGGTTTCGTAATTAATTTCGCTTAAATCTCCTTCTTGAATGATCGTAAACGAAAAATAGGCAAAAATATAAATTGCCGTAATTTGCCCAACACTTACGAATAGATTAGCACGTTTATATAATTCTGAAACCGTTAAAATAGTAACGATACCGCCAATAATTTGCAAGAACATATACTCATAGCTGTTCGGTACAATAAAACCTAAAATAAGTACGGTAATTACGTGAGCAAATAGACCTAATCGCGCATCGAAAAAGGCCTTTAACGTAAGCGGTAAAATACAAAGCGGAACAACGTAAACGTATTTCACATTGAATTTCATTACGCCAACCGTCATTAAAACAGCCAACAGAATATTGAAAAATATAAAGGTAACCTTGGTATTGTTATCGAATATATCTGATCTGTATTTTTTAATAAATAAAAACAGCATCAATAAAGCTAAAGAAACCAATAATACATAACCGAAAACCACCACATAATAACTGGAACTTGACCAAACTTTAGACTCGTATTCTTTTTTAAGTGAATTTAAAATGCCGAGTTTATTCCCATCGATCACTTCTCCTCTAGCGATAATTCGAGAACCTTGGTTGACGATTCCTCGGGTATAAGAGATAGCATTTAATTTAGATTGAAGATCTTGTCGGGTTAACTCTTCATTTAAACTTACGTTAGGTTGTACAATGTCAAAAAATAATTCGGTCAACGGATTTTCATATTTCTGTAAGCCTGCAATTTCAATTTTACTATTAATGTAAGAGCGCAGACCGTCTTGTTTTACAATACTGCTGTAAACTACTTCTTCTGCCTCATTTCCTTTCATTAAATAGACAATTCTACTCGATTTAAAAGGCTTTATTTCTTGAAGTAAACCGTCTTTGTATAAATCGTCTAAAGTTCTTCGTGTGAATTTTATTAATCGTACGCCATCACGATCGATAATACTATCAGAAAACACTGAATTTATTTCAGCATCGAGAGAATTGGTAACTTGTTTAGGGATGTCTTCGTTAAAATCGTAGTAAGGCGTATGCTTGTTGCGAATCTCTTCTTTTTCTTCAGCAATTTCATCTTCAGATTTTAAAATCGCAAAATCAAAAGGCGCGTATAAATTCTCGTATTGCCAAGGTTGCCCTTTAGAATATTCATACTTAAATTTACTTCCCTTCGGAAACAAATACACGATAATGGCCGTGGTTAATAAATAAAGAAAAACCTTATAAATTAAAGCCTGATTCTTATAAATACTATTAACGAAGTTGCTCATAAATTTTTATTCGAAATCAAATGTAGTAAAAAGTTAAAAGCTAACCTCTAAACCAATCGTCTGTTCTGCTTAAAATTATTAAATTCGTAAAAAATAAAAACAAAAATTAAGAAATAATGAATAAAGAAGTAGTTATTGTAAGTGCTGCAAGAACGCCAATAGGTAGTTTTTTAGGGAGTTTATCTACTATTCCTGCTACTCAATTAGGAGCTGTAGCGATAAAAGGAGCCTTAGAAAAAATTAATTTAAAGCCTGAATTAGTACAAGAAGTATTAATGGGTAATGTGGTGCAAGCCGGTGTTGGGCAAGCTCCTGCGAGACAAGCTGCGCTAGGTGCAGGAATCCCAGACAGTGTTCCTTGTACAACGGTAAATAAAGTATGTTCTTCAGGATTAAAAGCGGTGATGCAAGGCGCGCAAGCAATTGCCTTAGGTGATGCCGATATTATTGTTGCCGGTGGTATGGAAAATATGAGTTTGATCCCACATTACATGCATTTAAGAAACGGACAAAAATTTGGTCCGAAAACGATGGAAGACGGGATGCAAAAAGATGGCTTGGTCGATGCTTACGATCATCAAGCGATGGGAGTTTCTGCCGATTTATGTGCAAAAGAACACGGTTTCTCTCGTGAAGAGCAAGATCAATTTGCGATTAAATCTTACGAGCGTTCTAAAAAAGCTTGGGATGAAGGAAAATTTGATAATGAAGTAGTTCCTGTGGAAGTCCCTCAACGTCGTGGCGAGCCGGTTGTGGTAAGCCAAGATGAAGAATTTAAGAACATCAAAATGGATAAGATTCCGCAATTACGCGCCGCTTTCACCAAAGAAGGAACCGTTACTGCTGCAAATGCTTCCACCATTAATGATGGTGCCGGAGCGGTTGTGCTTATGAGTAAAGAAAAAGCAGACGAGTTAGGTTTAACTCCGTTAGCAACGATTAAAAGTTATGCCGATGCTGCGCAAGAGCCTAAATGGTTTACCACAGCACCTTCTAAAGCTTTACCAAAAGCTATCGCAAAAGCAGGAATTGCCATTGATGATGTAGATTATTTTGAATTTAACGAAGCTTTTTCTGTAGTTGGCCTAGCAAATATGAAAATTTTGGGATTATCAGACGAGAATGTAAATGTAAATGGTGGCGCAGTTTCACTTGGGCATCCGCTTGGTTGTTCGGGAGTTAGGATCTTAATTACACTTATGAATGTGCTTCAACAAAACAACGCAAAAGTAGGTGCTGCTGCAATTTGTAACGGAGGTGGTGGCGCATCTGCAATGATTATTGAAAGAAATTAATATTTTTGCAGGAAAATTGATTTCATGCAATACGGAATTTGTCATCTAAATATTGTGCCGGTACGTTTAGAACCTACCGATACGAGTGAAATGGTTTCTCAATTATTATTTGGAGAGCATTTCAAAGTCTTAGAAAAAAGAAAAAAATGGAGCAGAATCCGTATTGCATTTGATAAATATGAAGGTTGGGTCGATAATAAACAATACTTAGATCTCAAAGAAGAGAATTATGCCTTGTTAGAATCTTCTGCAGAAGAACTTTCGATCGATCTTGTCGATTTTGCGGTAGAACCAAAAACACAAGCCCTCACTCCTATTTCTTTAGGAGCTAAATTGAATTTTTTAGAGCATCTTCAATTAGAATTTGAAGGACAACGTATTGTTGGGCTTCAACCCAAAGAAAACATTCTTAAAATCGCCTCCCTCTATTTAAACGCACCTTATTTATGGGGCGGAAAAACTCCGTTTGGTATCGATTGTAGCGGTTTTACGCAAATGGTGTATCGCTTAAATGGTTATCAACTTTACAGAGATGCTTCGCAACAAGCAAAACAAGGAGAAGCGCTAAGTTTTATCGAAGAAAGCGAACCCGGTGATCTAGCATTTTTTGATAATGCTGAAGGAGATATAATTCACGTAGGAATAATTATGCAAGACAACTACATTATTCACGCACACGGCAAAGTAAGAATTGACCGCATCGATCATAGCGGAATTTTTAATGTAGATACCAACCAATACTCTCATAATTTAAGAGTGATCAAGAAGGTGATTTGAAAAGTAAAAAATCAATAAAAAAGGCTTCGAATTTTCGAAGCCTTTTTTATTGATAAATTAAAACAAACTTATTTAAGCATAGCTTTATATTTTTTTGCCTTATCATCATTTCCTAATTGAGAATGAATATTTACCAAAGTTTGAAGAGCTTGCTGATTGTTAGCATCTAACTCAACAGCTTTTTGTAAATAAGGAACTGCTTTTTCATAAAGTGCTGTACGTTCTTTTTGTAGTTCTTCGTACTTCTTATTATCTGCTTTACTCATTCCAAGGCCATTCATCTCATCAATAATAGATTGCTCTTTCATTAATGTTGCAGAAGCTAAGTTAACGTATGCATTAGTAAATTTAGGATCTATTTCTATTGCATTTTTATAATAATTAATTGCTTTTTCAGGAGCTTCCATTTGCATAGCGGTAACTCCTAAATTATAATATAAAGAAGCATTATTAGTATCCTTTTCAAGAACTTTTTCTACAATTTCAGCGTATTTTTTCTTGTCGCCAGATTGATAATATATATCGGCTTGAGCTAACATCAAAGAAGTATCATCTGGGTTTTCTTTCATAGCTTCATCAATAGCTTTAAGTCCCATTTCTGTTTCACCTTGTTCTATATAAATTAAAGCAATATTTTTAGTGATCTCAGCTTTTTTTGAAGGCACTTGTTCTTCTGTTGGATTATGATAATCACCAGATTTTAAGTAAAGATCTCTTTGGTTTTTATCATTAAATTTTTCTTTTTCACCAGTACTTTTATTAACAGCATAAAATTCTGTTCCCGCACCAGAATAATTCATATCTGCTAATTTTCTATAATAATCTAAAGCTGTTTTATAATCTTGACCATTTGTTGAATTTGCCGCAGCATAATATAAATGAATGGTATCTTTCTTATTTAAATTATATGATGTATAAAGTTTATCTGAAGCAGACTTAAATTTTTGAGCATTTTGATCTGCAATAGCAGAATTAACTAAAGCATTTCTAACTTTGGTCAAATTTGCTTGTGCTTCACCATTACCTAATTCTTGAGCCATAATAAAAGACTCTCCTGCCAATTTTAGATTTGCAGCAGATTGCTTTTGAGGTTGACTACCCATATAAGCAAGTCCTTTTGCCATATAATAATCTTCCTTAACTTTATCTTTCTCTCCTGCAACTTGAGCTTCGACAGATTTCAAAATACTCTGAGCTTCAGTAAAGTTTTGTTTATCGATAGCTTTCTCAGCTTCTTTAATTTCCTTTTTTTGTGCAAAAACTGCAGTTCCTGCTAATGCTAAGCTTACTGCTAAAATTTTTGTTTTCATTTCTTATTGTTTTGGTTTAAGATTATTTATTCTTCTTCTCCACTATTATCAACAGCTGTGCCATCTTCATTTACGTCAGAAATTTCTTCGTCTTCCTCATCTTCATTCATCACCTTAGCGACTGCTGCAATAGAATCGTTACCTTTTAAGTTGATTAATCGAACTCCTTGTGTTGCTCTACCCATTACGCGTAAATCTTCTACAGCGATACGTATAGCAATACCCGATTTATTAATGATCATTAAATCATCATTATCGGTAACAGATTTAATGGTCACTAGTTCACCTGTTTTATCGGTTACAGAAATAGTTTTTACTCCTTTACCACCACGGTTAGTGATTCTGTAAATTTCATCTCCGGTTTCTGGATCGTTAATGTAAGTTCGCTTACCATAACCATTTTCAGAAACTACTAACACCGTTTCTTCATCTGGGTTTTCAACAGCGATCATTCCTACCACCTCATCCTTGTCGTGTGCTAAAGTAATTCCTCGAACACCACTGGCATTTCTACCCATTGGTCTAGTTTTCGCTTCTTCAAATCGAATCGCTTTACCAGATTTAAGCGCTAACATAACTTGGCTTTCTCCGGTAGTTAATTTCGCAGAAAGTAATTCATCTCCTTCTTTGATGGTAATCGCATTAATACCATTGGTACGCGGACGTGAATACTGTTCTAAAGAAGTCTTTTTCACCTGACCTTTTTTAGTCGCCATAATTACATAGTGACTATTGATGTACTCTTCATCTTTCAGGTCTTGCGTACAGATAAAGGCTTTTACTTTATCTTGAGGTTCAATATTGATCAAGTTCTGAATCGCTCTTCCTTTTGAAGTTTTACTTCCTTCAGGAATTTCGTAAACGCGCATCCAGAAACATTTCCCTTCTTGTGTGAAGAAAATCATGTATTGGTGATTAGTACCAACAAATAAATATTCTAAGAAATCTTCATTTCTCGTTGTTGAAGCTTTAGAACCAACGCCTCCTCTATTCTGCTTCTTGTATTCTGAAAGTGGCGTACGTTTAATATAACCGGCGTGAGAAATAGAAATTACTACTTGCTCATCTGGGATCATATCTTCTATACTTAGATCTCCACCGGCAAAATTGATAGTCGATCTACGCTCGTCACCATATTTTTCTTTTACTTCTAGCAATTCATCTTTAATGATTTGCATACGACATTCTTTACTTGCAAGAATTTCTTTTAAGTCTTTGATGGTTTCCATCAATTCATCATACTCTGCACGTAATTTATCTTGCTCAAGACCGGTAAGTTGTCTTAAACGCATTTCTACAATCGCTTTGGCTTGAACTTCTGTTAATTCAAAACGATCGATTAATTTCTGTCTTGCTTCATCAGCATTATTAGAAGATCTGATCAATGCAATTACTTCATCAATATTATCTGAAGCAATGATTAATCCTTCTAAGATGTGTGCGCGATCTTCTGCTTTCTTTAATTCAAACTCGGTACGTCTCACTACTACTTCGTGACGGTGTTCTACAAAATATTGAATCATATCTTTTAGATTCAACATTTCCGGACGCCCTTTCACTAAAGCAATATTATTAACACTGAAAGAGGATTGTAAAGCCGTATGCTTATAAAGAGTGTTTAAAACAATATTCGGGATAGCATCTCTCTTCAAGATATAAACGATACGCATACCGTTTCTATCCGATTCATCACGAATTAGAGAAATCCCTTCAATTTTCTTATCATTCACCAAGTCAGCAGTTTTCTTGATCATATCTGCTTTGTTCACTTGGTAAGGTATTTCAGTTACAACAATACATTCTTTACCATTTACCTCTTCGATATTGGCTTTTGCACGCATTACTACACGACCACGTCCTGTTTTAAAAGCTTCTCTTACGCCATCGTAACCATAGATAATTCCACCGGTAGGAAAATCTGGAGCTTTTACGTGCTCGATAAGTTCATCAATCTCAATATCATTATTTTCAATATAAGCTACCGTACCATCTACCACTTCAGCTAAATTATGTGGTGGCATGTTAGTCGCCATACCTACCGCAATACCACTAGCTCCATTCACTAATAAGTTAGGAATTCTCGTAGGTAAAACAGATGGTTCTTTTAAGGTATCATCAAAGTTTAAGGTATGATCTACCGTATCTTTATCGATATCGGCTAACATATCTTCACTAATCTTTCTCATTCTAGCCTCGGTATAACGCATTGCAGCGGGGCTATCGCCATCTACCGAACCAAAGTTCCCTTGACCGTCGACTAACATATAACGTAAGCTCCACTCTTGAGCCATACGTACCATCGTATCGTAAACAGAGGTATCACCGTGTGGGTGATATTTACCTAAAACTTCTCCAACAATTCTTGCTGATTTTTTATATGCTCGATTAGAAAGTACACCTAATTCGTACATTCCAAATAATACTCTTCTATGAACTGGCTTTAAACCATCACGCACATCTGGCAGCGCACGTGACACAATGACCGACATCGAATAATCGATGTAAGCCGATTTCATTTCATCTTCAATGTTGATAGGAATTAACTTCTCTCCTTCAGCCATAAAATTAATTTTGGTTAATTTATATTTCTAACGTGGCAATTTACGTAAAATATGAGTAATTTAAAGCCATACTTGCTAAGTTTACGTATATTTTATTAACAAAAATTTATTACAGCCCGGTTAATAAGAAAAGTTGCAAAAGCTTTGATTTTAGCAGATATTTTTGTCTATTAGCTTGGTGCTTGTAAACAGGCATGGTTTTTGAAACCATTCAAATGTTTAATATTTAGAGGAGATTAGAGATGGATGATAATTTTTCACCTAGAGTAAAAGATGTAATCACATATAGTAAAGAAGAGGCTTTACGCTTAGGTCACGATTTTATAGGGACCGAGCATTTAGTTCTTGGATTATTACGTGATGGCAATGGTAAAGCCATAGATATATTAGATACCTTAAACATAGATTTAGATCACTTAAGGCGAAAGGTAGAGATTTTAAGTCCTGCTAATCCTGAAAGCGCAGTAGTTTCTAACGATAAGAAAAACTTGCATTTAACAAGGCAAGCAGAACGTGCTTTAAAAACTACTTTTTTAGAGGCTAAATTATTTCAAAGCTCGTCTATTAATACAGCACATTTACTTTTATGCATTCTTAGAAATGAGAATGACCCAACTACTAAACTTTTAAATAAGTTAAAAGTAGATTATGATAATGTGAAAGATGAATTTAAATCGATGATAACACAAGATAAAGATTATACAGAAGGACCGACTTCAGAATCATTTTCTGATGACGATACTGCTTCTGGCGATGCTACTCGAAACAATCCTTTTGGAGGTAGTGGCAATACAGGAAACACAAAGACCAATAAAAAATCTAAAACTCCGGTATTAGATAATTTTGGTAGAGACCTTACCGCAATGGCCGACGAAGGGAAACTAGATCCCGTAGTTGGTCGCGAAAAAGAAATTGAACGCGTTTCTCAAATTTTAAGTAGACGTAAGAAAAACAACCCATTACTTATTGGTGAACCTGGTGTTGGTAAAAGTGCTATTGCTGAAGGTTTAGCGTTACGCATCGTAAAGAGAAAAGTAAGCAGAATTCTTTTCGACAAGCGTGTAGTAACTTTAGATCTAGCAAGCTTAGTTGCCGGAACTAAATACCGCGGACAGTTTGAAGAACGTATGAAAGCGGTAATGAATGAATTAGAGAAGAATGATAACATTATTCTTTTTATTGATGAAATTCACACTATCGTTGGAGCCGGTGGCGCTACCGGAAGTTTAGACGCCAGTAATATGTTTAAACCTGCCTTAGCTAGAGGTGAATTACAATGTATTGGCGCCACAACATTAGACGAATACAGACAGCATATTGAAAAAGATGGAGCTTTAGAAAGAAGATTTCAAAAAGTAATCATTGAACCTACTTCGGTTGATGAAACGATTGAGATCTTAAACAATATTAAAGAAAAATACGAAAGTCACCATAATGTAAACTACACTCCAGAAGCTATCGAAGCTTGTGTGAAACTGACTAACCGTTATATGACCGATCGTTTTTTACCAGACAAAGCTATCGATGCTTTAGATGAAGCGGGTTCTCGAGTACACATTACGAATATCGAAGTACCTAAGCGTATTTTAGATTTAGAAAGAAAACTTGAAGAAGTTCGTGAAACTAAAAATTCTGTCGTTAAAAAACAGAAATATGAAGAAGCAGCGAAACTTCGTGACGATGAAAAAAATCTTGAGAAAGAATTAGAGATCGCTCAAGAGCGCTGGGAAGAAGAATCTAAACAACATAAAGAAACCGTTTCTGAAGATAGCGTTGCCGATGTAGTTTCAATGATGACAGGTATTCCTGTAAATAGAATTGCGCAAACAGAAAGCAACAAATTGGCCAAATTACCAGAACTAATAAAAGGTAAAGTAATTGGTCAAGATGAAGCGGTAAATAAAGTCGTAAAAGCAATACAACGTAATCGTGCAGGACTTAAAGATCCTAACAAACCAATTGGTTCGTTTATTTTCTTAGGTCAAACCGGTGTTGGTAAAACGCAATTAGCAAAAATTCTTGCTAAAGAATTATTTGATAATGAAGACACACTCATTAGAATCGATATGAGTGAATATATGGAGAAATTTGCCATCTCTAGATTAGTTGGAGCGCCTCCTGGGTATGTTGGTTACGAAGAAGGTGGTCAATTAACCGAGAAAGTTAGACGTAAGCCTTACGCGGTAGTTTTATTAGACGAGGTTGAAAAGGCTCACCCAGATGTCTTCAATATGCTCTTACAAGTCTTAGATGATGGATATTTAACCGATAGTTTAGGTCGCAAGATCGATTTTAGAAACACAATCATCATTATGACTTCTAATATCGGAGCCAGAAAACTAAAAGACTTTGGTCAAGGAGTTGGTTTTGGTACCCAGTCTCAGAAAAATCAGGCAGATGCTAATGCTCGAGGTGTAATTGAAAATGCGCTTAAAAAAGCATTTGCACCGGAATTTTTAAATAGAATCGACGATGTTGTTATTTTCAACGCTTTAGAAAGAGAAGATATTCACAAGATCATCGATATCGAATTAGAAAAACTATTTGTAAGAATTAAAGATCTTGGTTACGATTTAGAATTGACTAAAGAAGCTAAGGATTTTATTTCAGATAAAGGTTTCGATCAGCAATACGGAGCAAGACCTTTAAAAAGAGCAATTCAAAAATATGTTGAAGATGCTTTAGCTGAAGAAATTATCACTTCTAAGATTGAAGAAGGTGATCAAGTGGTGATGGATTTAGATAAAGAAAAGTCTGAATTAACTATTAAATTGAAAAAATCTGAAGCTAAAACTGAAGGATCTTAAATATTTTCATTAAATTTATTAGAACAAACCCCATATATTAAATATGGGGTTTTTGTTTTTATATGAAAAAAGTTGTTTTAAATAATTGTACAATGAGACTATATGCAAACCATATAGAACTCTTTATAGATCCTGATATTCATTTAGCTACAGAAGACTTTTTTCAAATTTTAAATACTAAAACGACACACTACGATTTCCCAATAGGATTATTAGTGATAAGAAAAGATAAATTTCATCAATATTCAATTGATCCATTAATTTTCATGAAATTTAAAAATGAATTCGAAACTCATTTAAAATGGTATGCATTGATTTCTCCCAACAAATTAGGTTTTGAAAATTTAGTTTACCTCAAACAAATGACAAATGTTAAGGTTTATTCATTTTTAAATTATGAAGATGCCCTACCGCTTTTAGAAAATAGTGATTGTTATTAATTTTCAAATAAGATCTCTTGATCGATACCAAACTGAGTAATATACAATTTAGCTTTTGCAATTTCTTCTGCCATTACTTTATCTTGCTTCATTACAGGAACTTCTTCTCTAAAGCTATTTACCAATTGCATAATAAAATTAGAAGATTGTAATGGCTCACGATAATACAGTGCTTGTGAAGCGTTAAATAATTCAATAGCTAAGACCGATTTTAAATTCTCTACTACTTTTATCAATTTCGTAGCAGCATTTGCACCCATACTCACGTGATCTTCCTGTCCGTTTGAAGAAACTATCGAATCTACACTCGCCGGCGTACAAAATTGTTTATTTTGGCTTACAATACTCGCTGCGGTATATTGCGGAATCATAAACCCGTTATTTAAACCGGGATCATCTACTAAAAACATTGGTAACTCACGTAAACCGGAAACTAATTGATAAATTCTACGTTCAGAAATATTTGCCAATTCTGCTAAAGCGATTGCTAAATAATCCATCGCTAAGGCAAGTGGCTGACCGTGAAAATTTCCTCCAGAAATAATTTTATCTTCTTCAACAAATATATTCGGATTGTCGGTTACACTATTAATTTCTGTTTTTACCGTTTGATGTACAAACCGAATCGTATCTTTTGAGGCTCCGTGAACCTGCGGTATACATCTAAATGAATAAGGGTCCTGAACACTTTCTTTAACTTTTTCTGCAATTTCGCTTCCTTCTAAAAATTCTAAGATGCGTTCTGCAGTTTTTACTTGTCCGCGATGTGGTCGCACGTAATGTACTAAAGGATCAAACGGAGAAAGATTACAATCAAAACCATCTACAGAAACGGCTCCGATCGCATCTGCTAAATACGATAATTTATAAGCTTCAATTAAAGAAAATACGGCGTGAGCGCTCATAAACTGCGTGCCGTTTAACAAAGCTAAACCTTCTTTAGAACGTAAATTTATTTTCTCCCATCCTTTTTGCTGAAGAATTTCTGCGGAAGAATAAATTTTTCCATCTACTTCAACTTCACCTCTACCCAATAGCGGAAGCGATAAATGTGCCAATGGCGATAAATCTCCTGATGCTCCCAAAGAACCTTGTTCGTAAACTACCGGTAACACATCTTCGTTAAAAAAATCGATGAGGCGTAAAACTACTTCTTGGGTAATTCCTGAATTTCCGTAGCTTAAGGATTGTATTTTCAACAACAACATTAGCTTTACGATTTTCGAATTTACCTTATCCCCGGTTCCGCAGGCGTGAGAAATCACTAAATTTTCTTGCAGCTGAACCAAATGTTCTCTAGAAATTTTCACATTACACAAAGAACCAAACCCGGTGTTAATTCCGTAGAAAGGCTCCTGAGAAGCATCCATTTTTTGATCGAGGTAATTTCTGGCTTTATCGATACTTAATTTTGCTTCGTCACTTAATGCCAATAATTTATTTTCTTCTAGAATCTGCTGAATTTGAGGTAAATCTAAAATTTCTCGACTTATATAATGGGTTTCTCTCATTTCTTTAAACAATTGTTAATATTGAGCTTCAAAATTGAAGATATCTTACAAAATATCCAAGTCTTTTCTCAACTATTAAGTATTATTCAAATAAACTTTTATAAGCTTCTCCCAAATGCTGAATAAGATCATCGGCGATTACCGCTTCAAAACCCAATTTTTCTGCTGCCAGATCACCGGCTTTTCCGTGTAAATAAACTCCGAAAACCGTTGCGATGGTTGCATCATAACCTTGCGCTACCAATCCGGCAATTATTCCTGACAAGGTATCGCCACTTCCGGCAGTTGCCATTCCCGGGTTTCCGGTAGAGTTTATATATAAATTTTTATCGGCGATCGTGATCGTATAAGCGCCTTTAATCACTAGAATCACTTTATATTTTAAAGAAAATGCTTTGGCTTTCTCCAGTTTATCAAAATCATCTTCCCACTCTCCTAGTAAACGTTTCAATTCTCCTGGATGTGGCGTTAAGATTGATTTCTCAGGTAACAGTTTTAATAAATCTTGGTTTTCAGCTAACATATTAATTCCGTCTGCGTCGATTAATAGCGGAGCTGTTCTTTCTTTTAAAAGCTGTTCTAAATATTCTTTTGTCGCTTCTTCTTTTCCGGCGCCAATCCCAAAACAAATACTTTCAGGTGTAAAATCTATAGACGTTTTTTCTAAAAAATTTTCATTTTCAGCAGTAATCACCATCGCTTCCGGAATACCTAATTGTAAAATATTGTAACCACATTTTGGAATCAACGCACTCACCTTTCCCGCTCCAACTCTTAACGCTGCTTTGGTCGCTAGTAAAACACTTCCCATTTTACCATAACTTCCGCCGGCAACTAAACAATGACCAAACGTACCTTTATGTGAAAATTTTCCTCTGGGTTTATATAAACGTTGCGCATCGTGTTGCTGAATTAATAAGGCTTCTGAAGCTGTTTTGGCAATAAAATTCCGATCTAAACCAATATCTGCGATCTCTACACGACCGGCAAATTCTGCGGTTTCCGGTAAAAAGAAAACTAATTTTGGGAGTTGAAAAGTAATGGTTATTTCTGCTTTTATAATAGCTTCAGGATCTTCGGGCGCTTTATCTAAATATAATCCGGAAGGCACATCGACCGCAATTACGTAAGATTTTGACTGATTGATATGCTGAATTAATTCTTTGATCCAACCTTCTGCCGGCCGATTTAAACCGATCCCGAAAATAGCATCAATAACAATTTCCCCTTGATTTAATTCCGGTAGATCTGAATTTTCATTAATAAATTCCGGCCAAAATTGATGTTCTTTTAATCGTTTTAAATTCAACAGAAAATCATCCGATCGTTTATCACTAATGTTCACGATATAAACTTCTACTTCATAACCGTCATTCAGCAATAAACGCGCTAAAGCCAATCCGTCACCACCGTTATTTCCTATTCCGCAAAACAAATTAATTTTTGGTCGGTTTTCTTTTAATTGTGTTTTTAACCATCCAAAAAGCTGAATCGCCGCTCGTTCCATCAATTCATCACTATTAATATTTTGCTCTTTTATTGTGAATTCATCAGCTTCCTTGAGTTTTTCTTTGTTAAAAATTTTCATTATTCAAAATATATTTCAAAAATTATTAAACTATCAATTTCTCTAAACCGCTTGGTTTCTCTATATAAATGTAATACATTTGAGATGGATACATTCTTATGATGCATAGCAATAACATATCTTTAATATTTACCGAAATTTCTAATTCGGGCAGTATTGCTATTTCTACAATCACTACCATTACCCCGTTTGGGGTATAAATAATTCATATCATCCTTAGGTTATATTGGTTTGTTTTTACAAACCGAATCACATTTTCCATTTCATCTAAAAGCAAAACTTATGAAAGTTCTCAAATTTGGAGGGACTTCTGTAGCGAATGCAGAAAATATACAACTCGTAAAAAATATTGTTCAACAACAAGCAAACTCTAAGCGCTTATGCGTCGTGGTTTCAGCACTTGGCGGCGTAACCGATTTACTTCTAGACTCCGCATTTTTAGCAAGTCAACAAAAAGAAGAATATCGTGAAACCTTTATGTTAATCGAAAAAAAACATCTAGAGGTTGTCAAAAAATTAATACCGGTTCAACAGCAAAGCTCGGTGATGAGTTTCTTAAAACGAGAACTCAATACGTTAGAAACTTTATTAGAGGGCGCTTTTTTAATTGGCGAGACCACTCCGAAACTTTTAGATAAAATTCTGGGTTATGGTGAATTGCTCTCTTCAAAAATTATTCATAGTTATTTCTCTGCGGAAGGAATTTCATGCGCCTACAAAGACAGTAGAAAATTTATTAAAACTAATAATCAATTCGGTAAAGCGGTAGTAAATTTTGAAATCACTCAGAAAAATTTAATTGAAAATATTGCTGAAGCTGAAGCGCAGGTTTGTTTAATGCCGGGTTTTGTGGCTTCTTCCCTTTCTGGAGATTCGACCACTTTGGGCCGCGGTGGTTCAGATTATACAGCGGCGATTGCTGCTGCTGCTTTAAATGCGGAAGTTTTAGAAATTTGGACCGACGTTAGCGGTATGTTCACTGCCAATCCACGTTTAGTGAAGCAAGCAGTTGCCATTGAAAAGATTTCTTACCAAGAAGCGATGGAACTTTCTCATTTTGGAGCAAAAGTCTTGTACCCACCAACTATTCAACCTGTTTTGGCAAAAGAAATTCCTATTCATATCAAAAATACGTTTTTACCTGATGAAAAAGGAACGCTCATTACCAAAAACACTAACGGTAAAAATCGTCCAGTTCGCGGAATAAGTCATATTGAAAATATTAGTTTACTTTCACTCGAAGGTCCGGGAATGGTTGGTATTCCGGGTATTTCTAAACGTTTTTTCGAAGTATTGTCTGTTGACCAAATTAGCGTGGTACTTATCACACAAGCTTCTTCAGAACACAGCATTTGTGTAGCTATTGCCAGTGAAGATGCAGAAAAAGCAAAAGAAGCGCTCGACCATTCTTTTACTTACGAGATTTCTTTACATCGCATAAAACCGGTTGTTGTAGAAAACGATCAAGCCATTATTGCATTAGTAGGTGATAATATGAAAAGTCATCAAGGTTTAAGCGGAAAAATGTTTAGTGCCTTGGGTAAAAATAATGTGAACATTCGGGTAATCGCCCAAGGAGCTTCCGAACGGAATATTTCTGCCGTTATCAAAAAGGAAGACGTTAAAAAGGCTCTAAATACTTTACACGAACGCTTTTTTGAAGAAAACGTCAAACAACTTAATCTATTTGTGATGGGCGTTGGAAATGTTGGAGCTAAATTTTTAAAGCAAATTCAGCAACAGAAGAACTTTTTAAAAGAAAATTTAAAACTGAATGTTCGTGTGATCGCGCTTTCTAATTCTCGAAAAATGCATTTTCAAGAAGGCGGAATTTCGCTTAAAAACTGGGAAGCACAACTGGAAAACGGAGAAAAAGCTGATAAAGATTTATTTTTTCAAAAAATAAAATCGATGAATTTACGCAACAGTATTTTCGTCGATAACACAGCTAATGATCTTATTGCCGCTACTTATGCGCAATATTTAAAAAATAGTATTTCGGTAGTGACGTGTAATAAAATTGCAAGCTCTTCGGCTTATCAAAATTATGCAGAACTAAAACAACTCTCGCGCGATTATAATGCTCCATTTTTGTTTGAAACCAATGTTGGTGCCGGTTTACCGATTATCGATACTTTAAAAAATTTAGTCGCTTCCGGAGATAAGATTACTAAAATTCAAGCGGTTCTTTCAGGAAGTTTAAATTTTGTATTCAATAATTTTGATGACGATCACGAGTTTGTCGAGGTCGTAAAACAAGCGCAAGTTGAAGGTTATACAGAACCAGATCCTAAAATAGATTTAAGCGGAATTGATGTGATGCGAAAAATTCTTATTCTCGCTCGTGAAAGTGGTTATCAATTAGAATTAGACGATATTCAAAATGAATCATTTTTACCCGAAGAATGTTTAAAAACTGAAAATGTC
The DNA here is from genome assembly GCA_012964435.1 of Mesonia sp. Taxonomy (GTDB): domain Bacteria; phylum Bacteroidota; class Bacteroidia; order Flavobacteriales; family Flavobacteriaceae; genus Mesonia. Next base: position 56,754 of record DTTX01000083.1, read on the forward strand.
GAAGAATTCTTCAAAAGTTTAGAATCACATAAAGATCACTTCAATCAATTATTCAAAAGCGCTCAACAAAACAATAGCCGACTCAAATACGTCGCACAATTTGATAACGGAAAAGCGAGTGTTGGTTTAGAAGAAATTCCGCAGCAACACCCATTTTACAATCTAGAAGGTAAAGACAATATCGTATTATTTTATACCGAAAGATATGTTGAACAACCCTTGATCATCAAAGGTGCCGGAGCCGGATCCGATGTAACGGCATCAGGAATTTTTGCCGATATTATACGAATAGGAAATTATTAAGCGATGGAAGAAATTAAACTATTTTGCCCGGCTACCATTGCCAATGTTTCCTGTGGTTTCGATGTCCTCGGACTTTGTTTAGAACAACCCGGCGATGAAATGATCATTAGAAAATCGAAAACTCCGGGTATTCAAATCACTAAAATTGTGGGTCAGGATTTACCATTAGATACTGAAAAAAATGTTGCCGGAGTTGCCGGTTTAGCTTTATTAAATGACCTAAAAGAACTCAAAGCAGGTTTCGAAATTGAGATCTATAAAAACATCAAACCCGGCAGCGGGATCGGGAGTAGCGCCGCAAGCGCAGCCGGAGCGGTTTTCGGTATTAATCAATTGCTCGATGAACCTTTTTCAGCTAAAGAATTGATTCCGTTTGCGACGCAAGGTGAATTATTAGCCAGTGGTTCTTTACACGCCGATAATGTTGCTCCTGCCCTTTTGGGCGGTTTTACGCTCGTAAGAAGTTACGATCCGCTTGATGTGATTAAACTTCCCGTACCCGAACAATTAATGGCAACGGTGATTCATCCGCAGTTAGAAGTGAAAACTGCCGATGCGCGTTCGGTTTTAAAACATTCCGTTTCCTTAAAAAACGCGATTACCCAATGGGGAAATTTAGGCGGTTTAATTAGTGCTTTATATACGAGCGATTATGAGTTGTTGGCGAGATGTTTACACGATGAAATTGTCGAACCTTTACGAAGCGTGCTCATTCCCGGTTTTGATGAAGTAAAAGCAACTGCGTTGAAAAACGGAGCTTTAGGCAGCGGAATTTCCGGCTCCGGCCCTTCCATTTTTGCGCTGAGTAAAGATGAAGCCACCGCAAATCAAATCGCTGCTGCGATGGCAGAGGTTTATCGTAAATTTGAAGTAGCCTACGATGTTCACGTTTCTAAAATTAATCGTGACGGGATTAAGCTTCTTTAGATGAAAAACTATTCCGTCATTCTGAACTCGATTAAGCATCACATAAAGAGAATAAAGCCATGAATTTGAATTTACAATCACTAGAAGGATGAGATCCCGGATCAAGTCCGGGATGACGTTATAAGTTTCGTCATGCTGAACTTGATTCAGCATCACATCATAAAGAAAATGATTATAAGATCATGAGTGGACTCAGGTCGAAAAAAAACAAAAACTAAACAAAATGAATTATTTCAGTTTAAATCATAAAGCACCAACCGTAAATTTTGAAGAAGCAACCGTTAACGGAATTGCTCCTGACAAAGGCTTATATTTCCCGGAAAGTTTGATTCCGCTCGATAAATTAATGCTGGAAACTATTGAGTTTATGAGCAATGAACAAATTGCTTATGAAGTAATTCGACAGTTCGTGAACGAATCAATTCCGAAGAAAGAACTCCGCAAAATTGTAGAAGAAACTTTAAACTTTGATTTTCCGCTAATTCAACTTGATAAGCGAACTTATTCTTTAGAACTTTTTCACGGCCCGACGATGGCTTTTAAAGATGTTGGCGCACGATTTATGGCGCGTTGTTTAGGTTATTTCAACAGAAATAAAAAAAATCAGAAAATTCGGGTATTGGTAGCTACTTCCGGCGATACCGGTGGCGCAGTAGCTCATGGTTTTTTAGGTGTGGAAGGCGTTGAAGTAATTATTCTCTACCCAAGCGGAAAAGTATCTGAAATTCAAGAAAAACAACTCACTACTTTAGGTCAAAATATTACCGCTTTAGAAGTCGACGGTACGTTTGACGACTGCCAGGCGATGGTAAAACAAGCTTTTTTAGATGAAGAATTGAATAATTTAAACTTAACTTCAGCTAACTCTATAAATGTTGCGCGTTGGTTACCGCAAATGTTCTATTATTTCTCTGCATATAAAGAATTGAAACCCTTACATAAAAAATTACTGTTCTCGGTTCCCTGCGGAAATTTCGGGAATATTTGTGCAGGAATGTTAGCTAAAAGTCTGGGTTTACCGATTGAGTTTTTCGTGGCAGCAACCAATATGAACGATACTGTTCCGCAGTTTTTAAAGACAGGAACCTATTCAGCAAAACCTTCAATAGCAACCATTTCTAATGCGATGGATGTTGGCGATCCCAGTAATTTTGTAAGAATTCAGCAATTGTATAGCAATGATACTGAAGCTTTAAAAAAGACATTTTCTTCCTTTAGTTTTACCGATGACGAAACTAAAAAGGCGATGAAAGAAATTTATACAAAAACTAATTACATTACAGATCCTCACGGTGCTGTGGGTTATTTAGGTTGGCAAAAAGTAAAAGACAAATTTCCTGATGCTTTAGGTATATTTCTAGAAACTGCTCATCCGGTAAAGTTTTTAGAAACTGTTGAAGAAACACTTTCAACCAAGATAGCTATTCCGAAACAAATCAAAGAAGTAATTCAAAAAGAAAAGAAAAGCATCAGGATAGAAAATTATTTAGCATTAAAAGATTACCTTTTGAATTAAAATTAATTTAATATTTTTTTAAGGGTTGAAATATTGAATAGCCGTAAATTTATGTTTCAATAAGAAACAATAAATTTTTATGAAAGATCAAGTTATAATTATAACCGGTGCCGCAATGGGATTAGGTTATGCTGCAGCAGAAGTTTTAGCCTCGAAAGGTGCAAAACTAGCACTGGTAGACTACAATAAAAAAGCGTTGAAAGAAGCTGAAGAAAAATTAAGATCAGCTTACCAAACTGAAATCTTAACCGTTAAAGCAGATGTTTCTAACGAAAACGATGTAAAGAATTATGTCGATGCTACGGTAGAAAAATTTGGTAAAATCGACGGTTTATACAATAATGCCGGGATCGAAGGTAAACAAGCCGGGATGACCGAGTACGACTTAGAAGTATTTAAAAAAGTGATCGATATTAACCTGATGGGTGTTTATTATGGTTTACGTTACGTAATTCCTGTAATGCAAAAACAAAAATTTGGTCGTATCGTAAACGTTGCTTCGGTTGGAGGTATTCGCGGAGTATTAAATCAAACTCCTTATGTTGCCAGTAAACACGCAGTTTCCGGGATGACGAAAAATGCTGCTTTAGAATTTGGTAAAGATGGTATTTTAACCAATGCTATCGCACCGGGAGCAATTTTAACGCCAATGGTTGCTGAAGCTTTTAAACAAGTAAATCCGGATGATCCTAAAGCTGCTGAAGCGCAATATGCATCAAGAAATCCTACTCGTGCGTTAGGAGACCCAAAAGACGTAGGAAATTTAGTGACGTTTTTACTAAGTAAAGAAAACGGATATGTTAGCGGCCAAACCATTGCAATTGATGGAGGTGAATCTAATATGTACGGAAACGCAGAATAAATTCAGCTGAATTAAAACCTCAAAGCCTAAGCGATCGCTTGGGCTTTTTTTATGGATTTTTTTAAGATTACAGCGATATTTCAATAATATTTTAAAACTTCTTATCGCTACTCTTTATTTTTTGATAATTTTGCCAAAAATTAAAAAGACGCGGTCATGAAGAATACGCAACTTACACATATACACGAAGAGCTTGGTGCTAAAATGGTTCCGTTTGCGGGCTATAATATGCCGGTTTCTTACGAAGGAGTAAATATTGAACACGAAACGGTTCGCGAAAAACTTGGTGTTTTCGACGTTTCACATATGGGAGAATTTTTAGTTTCTGGGCCAGAAGCTTTAAATCTTATACAAAAAATATCGTCTAACGATGCTGCTAAACTTATCGACGGGAAAGCACAATATACGTGTATGCCTAACGCAGACGGCGGTATTGTTGATGATTTAATTATTTACCGAATGAATGAAGAAAAGTATTTACTAGTTGTAAATGCTTCAAACATCGATAAAGATTGGAATTGGATCTCGCAGCATAACACTATGGGTGCCGATTTAAAAGATGTTTCAGACGATTATTCTTTATTGGCGATTCAAGGTCCAAAAGCGGTAGAAGCCATGCAGGCGCTTACTGATATAGATTTAGCCGAAATAAAATTCTACAATTTTAAAATTGGAGATTTTGCCGGTGCTGCACATACAATTATTTCAGCCACAGGTTATACCGGAAGTGGCGGATTTGAAATTTATGTAAAAAACGAATTTGCTGAGCAGGTTTGGAAAAAAGTATTAGAAGCCGGAGCAGATTTCGGGATTAAACCAATCGGTCTTGCAGCTCGTGATACGCTTCGCTTAGAAATGGGATTCTGTTTATATGGTAACGATATCGATGAAACCACTTCTCCTATCGAAGCCGGATTAGGATGGATCACTAAATTCACGAAAGACTTTATAAATTCAGAAAATTTAAAGAAACAAAAAGAAGAAGGACCAAAACGTAAATTGGTCGGTTTCGAATTAACTGAGCGTGGTATTCCTCGTAAAGATTATATAATCGCCGATGCTGACGGAAATGAAATTGGTGTAGTTACTTCTGGTACGCAATCACCTTCAACCGGTAAAGCAATTGGTTTAGGTTATGTAAAAACTGAATTCAGTAAACCTGAAACCGAAATTTTTATTCAAATTAGAAAGAAAACAATTCCGGCAAAAGTGGTTAAACCGCCATTTTACAAAGGATAATTTTTCGAAAATAAATTTTAACTAGTGTTGAAGACAATTTTATTCTGTTTTTAGCACTAGTTTTTCTTTTTTTACCGTTTATAGTACAAACCCCAAGTTTATCAAAAATTCAAAAAAAATATTAATTCTAGGCGGAAGCGGCTTTCTAGGAAATGCCCTTTACAAAGAGCTTCTGCCCTATTTTAATGTGCACGCTACCTACAGAACAGAAAATGATTTTTTCGATAAGAACCGAAAATTTCATCAATGGGATGCAGAAACAGAATCTTTAGAAATTTTATTAAAAAACCTAAAGCCTGATCTTATTATTTCAGCTATGCGTGGCGAATTTGAAGCGCAGATTTACGCTCATTTTGAAGCTATAAATTATATTCTCACTCACGATTCGAAACTCATTTTTTTATCGTCTGCCAATGTATTTGATGCATTTACCAATTACCCTTCTTACGAATACGACAAAACACTTTCATTAAGTGTTTATGGTAAATTCAAAATAAAAATTGAAAACGCTTTACTTCGTTTACCCAACGAAAAATATGTGATTGCTCGTTTACCGATGGTTTATGGCGCCAAATCTCCCAGAATTGAAGAATTAAAAATTTTACACGATCTGCACGAAGCGATCGAGGTTTTCCCGAATGTGGTGACCAATGCCACGAGTATTTCTAAATTTACGCAACAATTACATTACATCATTAATCGCGACTTGGAAGGAGTTTTTCATTTAGGAAGCACAGATTTAGTACATCATATCGATTTGATCGACGAAATTTGTAAGCAACTTCAGCTTGAGAATCCGTTATTTAAAAGTGTTTACGATTCTAACGAGGATCGTTTTTTAGCCTTATTGCCCAAAGATAATTTATTGCCTAAAAATCTTCAGATCACCATTCAAGATGTGGTAAAAGATACGCTGGTTTCGTGATGTTAAGCTTGTACTAAATTTAGTTTGATCAGCTAGAATTCAATTTCAAAATTTATAAATTCAACAAAAATAGTAGTGATGAAAAAATTAAGCGAAGCTGAAATTAATCAACGATTAGAAAAATTAGAAGGTTGGCAATAT
>DTTX01000083.1:62676-75162 GCA_012964435.1 Mesonia sp.
AAAAATTCTAAGGTGTTTTCGCTAAAAATTAGTGTCAATATGAAGATAATTCAAGTCAGACAAAATTTGAGTTTGAAAACTTTAAAGAAACCTTCAGCATTATGACGCGAATTGCTTTTGAAGCAGAAGCGCAACAACATCACCCGGAGTGGACAAATGTTTACAACACCTTAAGTATTACACTTTCTACACACGATGCCGGTGGCGTTACAGAAAAAGACTTCAAAATGGCAGAAACCATTGAATCTATTATTGAGGCTGACTAATTTTTAGCGAAAACACCTTAGAATTTTTAGATTTTATTAAATTTGCGAGCACGATAATTTAACGAGAATAACATGGGAAGAGCTTTTGAATTCCGTAAAGCCAGAAAAATGAAAAGGTGGGCAGCAATGTCTAAAGCCTTTACTAGAATAGGAAAAGATATTGTAATGGCCGTTAAAGAAGGCGGTCCCGATCCAGATGCTAATGCACGTTTAAGAGCAGTTATACAGAATGCAAAATCTGTAAATATGCCAAAAGATAATATCGAGCGTGCCATTAAAAGAGCGAGCGACAAAAACCAAGGAGATTATAAAGAAGTACTTTTTGAAGGTTACGCACCACACGGAATTGCTATTTTAGTTGAAACTGCTACCGATAACAATACCAGAACGGTGGCTAATATTCGGTCTTATTTTAACAAATGTAACGGGAATTTAGGGACTTCTGGTTCTGTTGAGTTTATGTTCGACCACACTTGCAATTTTAGAATAAATGCAGAAGGAATTGATGCGGAAGAATTAGAGCTGGAATTTATCGATTTTGGAGCCGAAGAAGTTTTTGAAGATGAAGACGGAATTTTAATCTACGCCCCTTTCGAAAGTTTTGGAGCTATTCAAAAAGAATTAGAAGATCGTAATATAGAAATACTTTCTTCAGGTTTTGAAAGAATACCAACTACTACCAAAAAACTTTCTGAAGAAGAAGTTGCAGATGTAGAAAAACTTATTGAGAAAATTGAAGAAGACGATGATGTACAAAACGTATATCACACAATGGAAGAGTAAAACTTTCATTCAAATATTTAAGCATAAAAAAAGAGCTATCGTTTTGATAGCTCTTTTTTTTATAATGTATTACGCTAATTATGCCAATTCGTTGAAGATCGAATGCATTAAACGTTTTTTATCGTTTAAGCTTTCTTCCATCGAGATCATCGTTTCTGTTCGGTAAACTCCCTCAATATCGTCTAATAAAAAGATAATTTGTTTTGCGTGCTCGGTATTTTTTGCTCTTACTTTACAAAAAACATTGAATTTACCGGTAGTAACGTGTGCAACTGTTACAAACGGAATTTCATTAATACGTTCTAAAACAAATTTTGTTTGAGAGGTTTTATTTAAATACACTCCTACATAAGCAATAAATGCATAACCTAATTTTTTATAATCTAAGGTTAACGAAGAACCGATAATGATACCTGCTTCTTCCATTTTTTTCACTCTCACGTGTACCGTTCCTGCAGAAATGCTCAATTTTTTTGCAATATCTGTGAAAGGTGTTCTGGTATTATCTATTAAGATATCCAGAATTTGATGATCTACTTCGTCTAATCTAAATCTTGCCATTTTGATAGTTTAATTGTAATTCGTCTAATTCAAACGCCAAAATTAAGACAAAAATTTGCATTATCCGAATTTAGGCTTTAAGAATTTGTTAATTTTATTGAAATAATCTCATTATTTAAGCTGATTTCTTCAATATAAGTTTCGTTTTCGAAGTTTTTAACACCATTTATTCGTAAAATCTTATTTTTAGCATTTAACGTTTTGTGTGCAAAAAAATTCGCAAAATCCCCAATTCCTTGAAGCTTAGGCAACCAGTGTAATCGATTACTACGTAGGCTTTCTTCATACTGTATAACGACATCTTTTATCGCTCCGTTTACTTCAGCATTTTTTATGATAATATCGTAAAACAGTTTTTCATTTTCAGGAATTTTATCATAATCTGAAATATTTTGATTTTTATAGTCTGAAGTAATAATTTCTACCAAACCATAATACAGCGACAAGAAGATATATTTTCTGGTTTCTTCCCGATCATAGTCATTAGCAAAGTGACCGGCTTCAAATAAAATGGTACTCGCTCCCCTATTCTGAAAATAATCGCCCACACAATTGATATTAAAACTATCATCGTAACGACCTACCTGACCAGGAATTACCGTTTGTAAATAATTATTCATCGCAATAATTATTTGCATCGCTTTTTCTCGCACTTCATTAACGTCTCTAACTTCGTTATAAGCCGGAGCCAAAAAAGAAACGGTAGCGGGCCTATTTTGCTTTCCTGCACTAAAGATCGCGCGTTGGTCGTGTAAGTTAAATGCATACTCCGGTTGAAACTCATCAAACACTTTACGAAGTAGCTGACTTTCGGGTTGCGTTTGGTTAGAGGCGTCACGATTTAAATCGACATCTTTTGCATTTACACGCGTATAGTTTTTGAGTCCGTCAGGATTAAGAACTAAAATAATCTTAATCGTACAAAATTCTAAAACTGAATTTTTAAAATCATCATTTTGATCGGTAACTATATATTCTAATAAATCTAAAACAGCTTTTGTAGTGGTCGATTCGTTTCCATGCATTTGCGACCACATTAATATCTTTTTTGGACCATTTCCAAATTCAATAGAATAAATATTTTCACTTAAAACCGATGTTCCTTCAATTTTTAAATTGAAATATGCCGGCAAATTTTTAAGGTAATCGACAATCATTTCATAAGACAAATAACGCCCCTTGATCTCTTCAACTTTAAATGCTGAATAGTTGTTTAGTAATTGTTGTGCTTCCATAGTTTACAAAAGTAAACAATCTATATTTTACAATTGTAAACGATTTCTGTATGCATAATGTTTATTATTGTAAACCACTTTAACACTTATTCTGAATCTTTCATAGGAAAAAGTCCAAATTCACTTATTTAAATATATAATTTATTTGTTTTTAGCTATTTAAGTATATTTATTTAAACTTAAAGTTTATATATTAAGTTGGTATTCAGTCATTTATTTGTTTGTTTACAAGAAGATGTTTACATTTGTATAAAGGATTTTAAACCCTATTAGTTTACAATGGTAAACAGTAAAGAATTTGCTAAGCGTCTTGAAAAGGTGATGCAATATTATGAGTTATCGGCTGCAGGATTTGCCGATAAGATTAATGTTGGCCGCTCTTCTATCTCTCATATTTTATCGGGAAGAAATAAACCCAGCTTAGATTTTGTACTCAAAATCGTCGAGCAATTTCAGGAAGTTGAATTATATTGGTTGTTGAATGGAAAAGGAATATTTCCAAAAAGCAAAACCGAAACTTCTACTCCATCTTCTGCTGAAGTTGAAAATAATTCGGTTCAAAAACCAATTCAACCTTCTACAGAAAATTCTAATTCTTCTGTTGCTAAAAATTTTTCAGAAACGAATCAACCTACTTCATCGAAGAAAAAAATTCAGAAAATTGTAATTTTTTACGAAGACGGAAGTTTTGAAGCTTTTGAGAATTAAGTCTGTTTTAAATCTTATTTTTACCTAAAATTTATTGACTGATGAAAAGCTTAATAATTGGAGCTCTTGCTTCTTTACTTTTGGTAAGTTGTTTTGCTCCGGAGCGTAATTGCACAAAATTTAAAACCGGCACATTCGAGTTTGAATCTTATTTAGATGGTGAAATGGTAAAAACCACTTTTGTAAGAAACGACTCTTTAGAAATAGATTATTTTAGAAATGAGGTAGACTCCTCCTCGATACGTTGGATCAATGATTGTGAATATATTTTAACCAATTTGAATCCGAAAAATATGGCTGAAGAAAAGCCCTTGCATATGAAAATCTTAACTACCGATGGTAATTCTTACACGTTTGAATTTTCTGTGGTTGGTGAAGATCGAAAACAAAAAGGAACTGCTAAAAAAATAAAATAATGTTCGACATTTTTACCTCACCAGATGCCTGGGTTGCCTTGTTAACGCTTACTTTCTTAGAGATCGTGCTTGGTATAGACAATATTGTTTTCATTTCTATTACAGCAAATAAACTTCCGAAGCATCAGCAAAAAAAAGCAACTAATCTAGGCTTACTTCTCGCAATGGTACAGCGTATAATCCTGCTTTTTTTAGTTTCTTACTTGGTAGGGCTAAAAGAGGCTTTTTATCACGTAGAAAGCTCTTGGGTTAGTTTTGGGGTTAGTGGTCAAGCTATTATTCTTTTTGCCGGTGGTTTATTTTTACTCTATAAAAGTACCAGTGAAATTCACGAAAAAATAGATTTACCCAATCACGAAGAAAATAAAGATCAAAAGAAGATCAATTCTTTATCTAAGGCGATTGTACAAATTATTGTGATCGATTTTATATTTTCTATCGACTCTATTTTAACTGCGGTAGGAATGACGAATGGTATTGGTTCTAAGCCTCAAGATGCACTTATTTTAATGATCATTGCAGTAATTATATCGATTGTAATTATGATGATCTTCGCTAATAAAATTAGAGAGTTTATTCACGAGCATCCTTCGATGCAATTATTAGCTTTATCGTTTTTAATTTTAATTGGATTTATGCTTATTACCGAAGCTGCTCACCTTTCTGAAACTGTGGTTTTTAAACAAGAAATAGGTGCAATCCCAAAAGGCTATCTATATTTTGCAATCGCTTTTTCGCTATTGGTAGAATTTTTGAACTTAAAAATGAAGAAGAACTCATCACTTACTGCTAAAGAAAAAGATCTGGATAAAGAGATCAAATCCTAGTCAGCTTATTTTCACGTGATGTTCCAATAAAAAATAGCAGTATTAACTGCTCTTTAATTTTTTCATGAATTTTGCTATTTCAGGAGCTATTTCTTCAAACAAAGGATGTTTTCTATGACGCAACATTACTTCGGTAAAAAGTTTTAAGCCTAATACTAATTCTTTTGAATCGTTTTTATTTTCGAATAATTGCTTCTCTTCTACTTTTTCGATAACCTGAAAAATTTCATCGTGATTTTCAAACTCAAAGCTTATCGGCTGCTCTTGTTTTAGACTTTCATCTTTTAAAGAAACTTGTTCTAACGTAAGTTGATATTGGTTATTTTTCTTAGCCATTATTTCTTTTTCTTAATAACTCATTTTGCTCTTGCATAATTTCTTTTAGATCTGCCAACAGCTCAATATCTTTTGGAGTAGTTACTTGCTTATTCTTAACATCTTCTGCTTTTGTACGTAAACGATTCGAGATTTTAACCACTATAAATACACACCACGCAATAATAAAAAAGTTTAAAAGCACGGTGATTAATTCTCCATAACCAATAAAAACCTCTTCTTTAACTATTTTATCATTTTGTAAAACAGCTTCTCGTAAAACAAACTTTTTATTTTCAAAATTAAAATCGTCGGTTAATAAAGAGATTGGCGGCATAATAATTTTCTTAACCAATGTATCGATCACATTATTAAATGCTGCTCCAATAATTACCCCAACAGCAATATCGATCATATTACCCTTGATGGCAAACTCTTTAAATTCTTTGAAAAACTTACTCATAAATTTTAGTCGAATAACGAACCTTGACTTTCAGAATTTTTATTTTCTTCTGAAGATTCATTCTGTTCTTTTTCTTCTGAAGCTGAAGTTGTTTCTTCGTTTTGAGCTTCTTCTTCCTCTTCTTCTGTATCTGGAATTTCCGGAATAATTGGCTCTAAAAGATTGAGTTGCGTAACTTTTTCTGTCGTTAACTGATTACCTTGCGCTTTAATCCCTTTTACAGAAATAAATTCTTCTAAATTTACCTCTTCATTTGGTTTTTGCTCTTTATTGCGCTGTTTACGGTAAACAATTTCTAATACCGGAATTAGATCTGTAGTTATTAATTCTAATTGTGATTTAGGATGATCGGTAATAATTACCTCTTCTTTATCTGAATTTTCAACCAAAAATCTTTTTACATAGTAACGCTCACGCTCGCCTTCCCAATAAACTGCAGAAATTGGTCGTTTAGGATCCCATTTTTCCATCAACACATAGTTTTCATCGAAACGCGTGGTTAATTCTGGAATAATGGTTTTTACGATTCCATCTTGGGTAACTAACAAGATTCGATCTTCCCCTTTAAACTCGCCCAGTAGATCTCCTCTACCATCTACATTTAAGCGCTGTACAACATCGTCGAACCAAATTTTTCGAGGTTTTAAGGTAGAAACTCCTTCTTCTTTTAATTCAACTTTTTTCACCGGGTGCTTAGAAACGATATTTCCTTTAGCTCCGCGACCTTTAATCAATTGATCGGCAAAATCTACTTCGAATTTCAGTTTTTTGATGCTTCCTATTTGTCGTAAATAAACAGTGACTTTTTCTGCTTCGCCATTAGGGTTTGCAGAGAAATAGAATACTTTGGTTCCCGCAGCGCCTTTACCAATGCTATATTCTCGATCTCTCGTGATAGAAGTTACTGCAAAACGTTTTACATACGTATTGCCTTTAGAACCATCTCTATAGATCAAGTTATAAATGGTCCTTTTATCTTTTTTCTTGAAGACTGCAACGTGAATAATATTTTTACCTACAAAAGTTTTGGTATCTACTTTGGTCACCATCATCGTACCGTCTTGCATAAAGCAAATAATATCGTCGATATCGCTACAATCGGTTACATATTCATCTTTCTTTAAAGCCGTACCAATAAAACCTTCTTTACGATTTACGTAAAGTTTGGTATTTCTAATCACCACTTTGGTTGCTTCAATATCTTCAAAAAGTCGGATCTCAGTTTTACGTTCACGACCTTGACCGTAATCTTTTTTCAGCTTTTCAAAATAAGCAATAGCAAAATCTATAAGATGCTCTAAATGATGTTTTACCTGAGCGATCTCATCTTCTAAAGCTTCAATTTTTTGTTGTGCTTTATCTAAATCGAATTTTGAAATTCGTTTAATTCTAATTTCGGTAAGTCGAGTGATATCTTCTTCTGTAACTGCTCTTTTTAAATGAGTAATATGTGGTTTTAAACCTTCGTCGATGGCTTTAATCACACCTTCCCAGGTTTCTTCTTCTTCAATATCACGGTAAATTCTTTTTTCAATAAAAATTCTCTCTAACGAAGAAAAATGCCATTGTTCTTGAAGCTCATCTAATTTAATTTCGAGCTCGTTTTTCAGCAATTTTACGGTGTGATCTGTACTTAAACGAAGTATTTCTGAAACACCTATAAAATGTGGTTTGTGATCGATAATTACACACGATAAAGGTGAAATCGAGATCTCACAATTGGTAAATGCGTAAAGTGCATCGATGGTTTTATCTGGAGAAATATTATTAGGCAGATGTATTAATATTTCAACATTTTCTGCCGTGTTATCTTCTATGTGTTTTACCTTGATCTTTCCTTTTTCGTTAGCTTTAATCACCGAATCGATCAAACTCGATGTAGTTGTACTAAAAGGAATTTCTGTAATGACCAGCGTATTTTTATCTTGCTGACTTATTTTTGCTCGCACTCGAATTTTACCTCCGCGTAAACCGTCGTTATAATTACTGGCATCCATAATACCGGCAGTGGCAAAATCGGGTACTAATTTAAAACGCTTCCCTTGTAATTGTTTAATAGAAGCATCGATAAGTTCGTTAAAATTGTGTGGTAAAATTTTGGTACTCAAACCAACAGCGATCCCTTCTGCTCCTTGCGCTAATAATAGAGGAAATTTTACCGGTAAATTGATTGGTTCTTTTTTTCTACCATCGTAAGAAGCTTGCCATTCCGTCACTTTAGGACTGTAAACTACTTCTAAAGCAAATTTAGAGAGTCGAGCTTCAATATAACGAGGTGCTGCTGCGCGATCGCCGGTTAAGATGTTTCCCCAGTTCCCTTGAGTATCGATCAACAATTCTTTTTGACCAACTTGCACCATCGCATCCCCAATACTTGCATCACCGTGCGGGTGATATTGCATGGTGTGACCTACAATATTAGCAACCTTATTATAGCGACCATCATCTAGATCTTTCATAGACTGCATGATTCTACGATGTACCGGTTTAAAACCATCTTCGATAGCAGGAACGGCACGTTCTAAAATCACATAAGATGCATAATCTAAAAACCAGTCTTTATACATCCCGGTAATTTTAGTAATTACCTCTTGATTGGTATGATCGTCTATTGGTTCTTGATTATTGTTTTCTAGATCTTCGCTCATGTAATTTTTTGCTATTGGTTTTTACAACTTTATGAAGAGAAGCCTTCATTAAATTTACTCGTTTGGGTTTTACAAAAGTAATATCAAAAACTACTTTTTTAATTTGTTTTTGACCTGAATAATTCGACTTCACATAAATACTTAATTTTTTAAAAATTAAGTAATCGTTTATCTTAAATTTTTTGAGTTTGTATTTAGGAAACTCTGCTCTTTTTTCTCTATAATTTATTTTTTCAGACAGTACTGCGCCACTATTTCTGAAACATAATGCCTCACCATCGCTATCGTATTCGAAGAGCTTTCCAAAGTTATAGATGTATAAAAGCAAAAAACTCATTACTGCAAGAAAGATCCAGAATAAAATTTCAGCATAAAACAAATTTTCCTGCTCAAATTTAAATTCTAAATAACCCAACACCACTATACTTGTAATAATAAAAAAGTATAAAAACGGCACGTACCGAATGGTGTTGTAGTTACTAAACCTCATTGACTATTCTGCTTCAATTACATCTAATTCGACTCTTAAATTATCGATAATAAATTCTTGTCGGTCTGAGGTATTTTTACCCATATAAAATGTTAGTAAATCTTCGATACCGGTGTCTTTATCTAGCATTACGGGATCTAGACGAATATCTTCACCTATAAAGTATTTAAATTCATCTGGAGAAATTTCACCTAAACCTTTAAATCGAGTAATTTCAGGTTTACCGGTGAGTTTTCTAATGGCGTCTTGCTTTTCTTTTTCTGAATAGCAATAGATGGTTTCTTTCTTATTTCTTACCCTGAATAAAGGTGTTTGTAAGATATATAAATGTCCTTTTTTTATAAGCTCAGGGAAAAATTGTAAGAAAAAAGTGATTAAAAGTAATCGAATATGCATCCCATCGACATCGGCATCGGTAGCGATCACAATATTATTATAACGTAGGTCGTCGATCGAATCTTCAATATTTAAAGCAGCTTGCAGTAAATTAAATTCTTCATTTTCATAAACAATCTTTTTACTCAAGCCAAAACTGTTCAAGGGTTTTCCTTTTAAACTGAAAACCGCCTGTGTATTTACATCTCGTGATTTGGTAATACTACCACTTGCTGAATCTCCCTCGGTAATAAATAAGGTTGTTTCTAGGTTTCTTTCTTTTTTAACATCGCCCAAATGCACGCGGCAATCACGCAATTTTTTATTATGAAGACTTACTTTTTTAGCTCTTTCTTTAGCTAGTTTTCGAATACCGGAAAGATCCTTACGTTCTCGCTCGGCTTGTAAAATTTTACGCTGAAGTTTCTCTGCTGTTTCTGCATTTCTATGCAAATAATTATCTAGCTGTCGCTTTACGAAATCGACAATATAAGTTCTTACCGTGGGTAAATTACCCCCCATATCAGTTGACCCTAATTTGGTTTTAGTTTGGCTTTCAAAAACCGGTTCCATTACCTTTATACTGATAGCTGAAACAATCGATTTTCGAATATCTGAAGGATCGTAATTTTTTCCATAGAATTCTCTAATAGTTTTTACGATCGCTTCTCGAAATGCCGCTTGATGCGTACCGCCTTGTGTAGTATGTTGACCGTTCACGAAAGAATTATATTCTTCGCTGTATTGAGATCTATTGTAAGTGATCGCAACTTCAATATCGTTACCCCTTAAATGAATAATTGGGAACATTCGGTCGTCTTCGTGAATACTATCTGAAAGTAAATCCTTTAAACCATCTTCAGAATAAAATTTCTCTCCGTTAAAAACTATGGTTAAACCCGGATTTAGGTACACATAGTTCTTCAGCATTTTTACAATATATTCACTACGGTATTTGTAGTTTTTAAAAATACTTTCATCGGGAATAAAAGAAACCTTTGTTCCCTTTCTTCTTGACGTCTCGTCTAAAAAATCTTGATCGGTAAGCTCGCCTTTTTCAAATTCTGCAGAGGCAGATTTACCATCACGTGTAGATTCTACTCTAAAATAGGTAGATAACGCGTTTACCGCTTTGGTACCAACACCATTTAATCCAACCGACTTTTTAAAAGCTTTGGTATCGTATTTACCACCGGTATTCATCTTTGACACTACATCGACTACTTTACCAAGCGGGATACCACGACCATAATCACGTACAATTACTTTTTGGCCTTGCACAGAAACTTCGATGGTTTTACCAGAACCCATCACAAATTCGTCAATAGAATTATCGAGCACCTCTTTAAGAAGAATGTAAATACCATCGTCTGCTCCAGAACCGTCACCCAGTTTACCAATATACATTCCGGGTCTCATTCTAATATGTTCTTTCCAGTCGAGCGAACGTATGTTATCTTCTGTGTACTTTGTTTCTTCTGCCATAAAATCTTGTGATGTTAGGCTAAGATAGCATCATTTAACAAAAAATAAAACTTCTTTCAAGGAAATTAATTAACAAACTTGTACACTAATCGTTGAAGAATTTTGATAGTGTTTGAATAAGTTTTTGCTTTTGAAAAGGTTTGATAATAATATCATCCATCCCTAAGCCATAGGCTTTTTCTTCAATTTCTGAAAGTTCTGAAGCGGTTACAGCTACAATTGGTACCTCGATACCCTTCTCTCTTATCTTTTTAGAAATCTCGTAACCAGACATCGACGGGATATTAATATCTAATAAAATTAAATCGTAGTGATTTTTCAATAAAGCTTCATAGGCTTCTTTACCATCAGAAATTATTTCTAGATCTATTTGATAAGGAGATAAGAATTTTTTTGTCACCATCATATTGATCTCGTTATCTTCTACTAAAAGAATTTTCTTATTCTCGTAAAGAAACTTTAAATTCTCTTTAGCAATTGTAGGTCTTATTTCTACCTCTTCACTTAGTTTACATTTTAAATCGAAATAAAATTTAGAACCTACTCCCATTTCGGTTTCTAGCTTAATATCGCTACCCAAATGCAGCAGAAGACTTTTCACTAAAGAGAGACCAATACCTGTACCTTCTAACATATTTCTTTCTAGAGCTACTTGAGAAAATTTATTAAATATGATCTCTTTTTTATTTTCAGGTATTCCTGTACCATTATCTTCTACGGTAAATCTCAGGGTAAGATCTTCAGAAGTGATAGGATATGTATTATTTACCTCGATTTTTGTAATCACTTTACCACCTTTAGAAAACTTGATGGCATTTTCGATTAAATTAATAAGTATTTCTGAAACTATGTTTGAATCTAAAATTACTTTTTCCGGGACTTCTGGTTCGATCACAAAGCTTATTTCAACTTCTTTTTTCTTTGCTGAAAATTCTATCCCGCTTCTAATCGTGCTAACAAGGTTTTCAACTTTGATCAAGTAAGGTTTTATTTGAAGCTTCCCATTATCTATTTTACTCATTAACAACACATTATTAATGAGACCTAACAAATAATCACCAGAAAATTTTAAGGATTTTAATAGTTTACGGTTATTTTTAGAAATATCTTTTTCTGCTAATAAAAGCGAAGTGATCCCTATAACTCCGTGCAATGGTGTTCTAAGTTCGTGACTTACATTAGAGATAAAATTGGCCTTAATATCGGCAGCTTCCTCTGCTTCTTTTTGTGCTTTTACAAGTTGTTTATTTTTATGATTTAAGCTTTTAATTAATTTTTTTCTTTTTCTGTTTGAAAGAAAGATGATCACTAAAAAAATCGCTAAAATCACGCAGACAACTAAGTAAAGCCAGCTGAGTTTATTTTTTGAAGAAGCTATAGAGTCGGCTAATTTTTTTTCTTTTTCAGAAACTTCTAGCGCTCTTTCGTATTCGTTAACGCTGTATTTTGCTTTTTCTACCTGTAGTTTTTGAAGAAGGTTTTTATCTAATAACCTTTCTTTACTAATAATATATTTTTGAGTATTTGACAATGCGGACTCAAAGTCTCCTTCTTTTTGATAATACTTTGCGTTCGCCTTGGCTGCTTGATTAAGCTCTTCATATAAATCGTTATTTTCGGCAATACTAATCGCTTTTTCAAAATGCTCGTGTGCGAGTTTATATTCTCCAATTTCTCCGTAATAGCGACCAATTACAAAATTAAGGTCACTAATAAAAACATAATCACCTAAACTAAAATCTTTTTGATTTTCTTTAGGTTGAAATGATAATAAACTGTTTAAATAAGGTGTAACCTTTTCGTATTTGTTTTCATCTAAAAAATTCCAACAAATATTCAAGATTATATCTTGATTATTAGTATTATCATTTATTACGTTGGATATATGTAAAGCTTTATGATATAAAGCGTCAG
>DTTX01000083.1:75172-81589 GCA_012964435.1 Mesonia sp.
AAAATAACGATTTTTATGCTTTTTTTGAAGAGAAGCTATATTTGCTAAGCCATTATATATATCGACGAGAAAAACGGAATCTCTTCTAGCTTCAGCTATATTTAATGCATTAGTATATTTTTCTTCAGCTTTATTATAATCTTGGACTGTTTCATCGATAATCCCTAAAGCATAATACGCTTCTGCTATATAGACAGAATCATTCTTTTCGTATGCTTTCTCTAATAATTGGCGCCCTTGGATAACTGCATTTAGATAATCTAGCTCATCATAGTTCGTATATACCAAATTTAGCTTAGCATTCAATGAGTCATTAGAAACTGTTGTTTTTTGACTGTAAAATGCTATATTGTTAAGTAGAAGTAGAAAGAAGAGAATAATGTTTCTCACGAGTAGTTTTATATATAAATAACCTCCAATTTAATTAAAAGCCGCAAATTAATATAAATAAGGAAATTGCATACTATTTATCGTTAAATTATTCATTTACAATAATGTCCGATTTGTATTAATAAATTTTCACCTTATTTATTCAATTTATATCACAAAAAAAAGCCTGAATAAATTATTCAGGCTTTTTTTATATTAATTGTAATTAAACGTTGAATCTAAAATGCATCACATCGCCATCTTTCACGATGTATTCTTTTCCTTCAACACCTAATTTCCCGGCTTCTTTTACTTTTGCTTCGCTACCAAAACTTACGTAATCGTCATACCCGATTACTTCAGCTCTAATAAAACCTTTTTCAAAATCGGTATGAATAACTCCGGCGGCTTGTGGTGCGGTTGCTCCCACGTTAACCGTCCAAGCTCTAACCTCTTTCTCTCCGGCCGTAAAATAAGTTTGCTGATTTAATAATTTATAAGCGCCACGAATTAATTTAGCAGATCCTGCTTCTTCTAAACCAATATCGTTTAAAAACATTTTACGCTCTTCATAATCTTCTAATTCTGCAATATCGGCTTCTGTGCCTACCGCTAAAAAAATCACTTCAGCGTTTTCGTCTTTTACCGCTTCTTTAACTTGCTCTACATATTTATTACCTTCAACAGCAGAGTTTTCATCTACATTACAAACGTACATTACCGGTTTATCGGTAATAAACTGTAAAGGTTTGACGAAGTCTTTACGAGCTTCTTCTTCAATTTCAATTGCTCTTACCGAAACTCCAGCTTCTAAACCTTCTTTAAGTTTTAAAAGTGTTTCTTCTTCTTTTTGCGCTTCTTTATTTCCGGTTTTAGCGGCTCTTTTCACTTTGTCGAGTTTCTTTTCTACAGTTTCAAGATCTTTTAACTGAAGCTCCATATCGATCGTATCTTTATCTCGAATAGGATCTACACTACCGTCTACGTGAACTACATTATCGTTATCAAAACATCTTAACACATGTAAAATAGCGTCGGTTTCTCTAATGTTCCCTAAAAACTGATTTCCTAAACCTTCTCCTTTACTTGCTCCTTTTACCAATCCTGCAATATCTACGATCTCTACCGTTGCGGGAATAACTCGCTCCGGATTTACCAATTCTTCTAACTTTCGTAATCTAGGATCCGGCACATTTACCACTCCAATATTAGGTTCGATCGTACAAAAAGGAAAGTTTGCGCTTTGTGCTTTCGCATTCGACAAACAATTAAATAATGTTGATTTACCTACGTTTGGTAATCCTACAATTCCTGCTTTCATTGAGCTTATAATTTTTATGACCGCAAATATACAATTTGATTTATTTTTTTAGACTTTTTAAATGAATAAGCCGCACTTCGAATAAAGTTTAGCTAAACATTAGTCTTCCATTATCAGATTTTAACAGTATTCAACTTTAAATTTGATATAACTAATTAGAAAATACATTGATAATGAAAAAGTTAATCTTAAGTTTAGCAATATTATCGTTTACTTTTGGTTTTGCCCAAAATGAAGATAAGATGACAAAAACTGTAATTACTAAAACAAAAGTAAAATCTTCTCAAGGGGAAGAAGTTGCGGTTAAAGAGCAAAAATATACTGCTAATCAAAAATTACAGGTAGAAAATAATAATGAAACCAACCAAGCGGTAAGTAGAAAACCGGTTAAAATTACTGAATCGACAACATTTAGTACCGGTAACGAAATATTTACCATTCAACCCGATAAGAATGGATATACCATGATGTCTAAAAAAGACGGAAAAGAAAAAATGTACGGTAAAATTAGAAAAATGCCGGACCGTGAATTTTACATTTTAGCTAAAGAAAATGAAAACTCTTTTGGTTATTTTGATAATGACGGTAATTTTATCGTAGAAAGTTACGATCCAGATTCAGATTCTGTTTACTTAAAGAAATATAACTTAGAGTAATTTAAAATATAAACTAAATAAAAAAAGCCTCTGAAATTTCAGAGGCTTTTTTTGTATCTAATTTTTATTCGTGGTGCATAAAACTTTGCTTTGCCAGTAAAGTTTCTTCTTCTTCAACGTGATCTTCATCGGGCACACAACAATCTACCGGGCAAACTGCCGCACATTGTGGCTCTTCGTGAAAACCTTTACATTCTGTACACTTATCGGGAACAATATAATAAAATTCATCGCTAATTGGCTCTTGCGCTTCTTCTGCATTAGCGGCTTTTCCGTCTGGTAAAACTACGTCACCTTCTAGATCGGTACCATCTGCATATCTCCAATCGTCTGCTCCTTCATAAATCGCGGTATTCGGACACTCAGGTTCACAAGCTCCACAATTTATGCATTCGTCTGTTATAATTATAGCCATTTTTTTCTTTTTAGTTTACGTAACTTTGCACAAAAATAAAGCCATTCGCATAGATAACCAAATAATATGACGCTAGAAGAACGTAAAGAAGCATTTATTGAATTAGGTAAGTTTTTAAACGATTTTACGAACGAAATTTATTCCGAAGAACATAAAGATCTATATCGACAACTTCAGGAGAAAACAGAAGTTTCTATTCATTACAATGGTTGGTTTACCAAAGAGAATATTTATTTTTCATTACAGCAATGGGCAGCAGCACTTACGGCTGAAAATTTAAATAAATGGTTAGCGGCTTATGAGCTAGAAGAAAAACCTGCAAAAACAGTCGCGGTGATTATGGCGGGAAACATACCGTTAGTGGGTTTTCACGATTTTCTTTCGGTGTTAATTACGGGGAATAATATTTTGATCAAACAATCGAAAGACGATCAACAATTATTGCCGGTATTGGTTGAATTTTTAATTCAGCAAAACGAGGCTTTCCATGAAAAAATAAAATTTACGAAAGAAAAATTAGAAAATTTTGATGCCGTGATCGCTACCGGAAGCAACAATACCGCGCGTTATTTTGAATATTATTTTTCTAAATATCCTCATATTATTCGAAAAAACAGAAATTCTGTTGCTATTATTACTGGTAATGAAACGAAAGAAGAATTAGCTCCGCTGGGTGATGATATTTTTAAGTATTACGGTTTAGGTTGTCGAAATGTTTCTAAAATATTTGTTCCTGAAGATTTTCAGTTTGAAAAATTATTTCAAGCCATTTATGAGTGGAACCCAATTATCAATCAAAATAAATACGCTAATAATTATGACTACAACAAAGCAGTTTATTTAATGAGTGAATTTAAACTTTTTGATAACGGATTTTTAATTCTGAAAGAAGACGAGTCGTTCTCCTCTCCCATTGCTACATTATTTTACGAGAAATATTCGAGTTTAGAAGAATTAAATTCAAAATTGACAGAACAAGAAGAACATATACAATGTATAGTTTCGCAAAATTTACAGCCAAATCATATCGAATTTGGTAAAACACAACAGCCAAAGTTATCAGATTTTGCAGATAATGTAGACACGATACAATTCCTATTAAATTTATAAGAATAAGCTTTTTTAAAGTTGAGATACTTTGTAATTTTAGCTTTCTTATGATACAACAAAATAAAAATTTATGAAAAAGCACAATTTTAGCGCAGGACCTTGCATCTTGCCACAAAGTGTATTTGAACAAGCCTCTCAAGCCGTATTAAATTTCAATAATTCCGGTTTATCTATATTAGAAATCTCTCACCGAAGTAAAGATTTTGTCGCGGTGATGGATGAAGCTCAAAAATTAGCTATCGAACTTCTTGGTTTAGAAGGTAAAGGTTACAAAGCTTTATTTTTACAAGGTGGTGCGAGCACTCAGTTTTTAATGGCTGCTTACAACTTATTAGAAAAAAAAGCCGCTTATTTAAATACAGGAACTTGGTCTTCTAAAGCCATTAAAGAAGCAAAACTTTTTGGCGAAGTAGAAGAAGTTGCCTCATCTAAAGATAAAAACTTCAACTATATTCCTAAAAATTATAGCGTTCCTGCCGATGCAGATTATTTTCACTGCACGAGCAACAACACTATCTTTGGAACGCAGATCAAAGATTTCCCTACCACCGGCGGAATCCCGATGGTTTGCGATATGAGTAGTGATATCTTCAGTAGAAAATTAGATTTCTCTCAATTCAGCATTACTTATGCGGGAGCACAAAAAAATATGGGGCCTGCAGGAACAACTTTGGTAGTAGTTAAAGAAGATATTTTAGGGAAAGTTTCTCGCCAAATCCCTTCGATGTTAGATTACCAAACGCATATTGGTAAAGACAGTATGTTTAACACGCCACCGGTTTTTGCGGTTTATGTTTCGATGTTAACGTTAAGATGGTTAAAAGAAAAAGGCGGTGTTGAAGGTATTCAAAAATTAAATGAAGAAAAAGCTGCGCTCATTTATAATGAAATAGATAGAAACCCTTTATTTGAAGGTTTTGCAGCGGCTGAAGATCGTTCGATGATGAACGCCACTTTCAACTTAAAAGATGAAAAATATAAAGATCTTTTTGAAGATTTATCAAAAGCTGCGCATATTAACGGAATTAACGGTCACCGAAGCGTTGGCGGTTATAGAGCATCAATGTACAATGCCTTACCTTTAGAGAGCGTTCAGACATTGGTAAACGTGATGAAAGAGTTAGAAACACAAGCTTAAATTAAACAAACACAACAACATTATAATGAAAGTATTAGCAAACGATGGCGTTTCTCAAAGCGGAATCGATAAATTAGAAAGTGCCGGTTTTGAAGTAATCACTACCAAAGTAGCACAAGAACAATTAATTAATTACCTCAACGAAAATAAGGTTGATGTAATCTTGGTAAGAAGCGCAACCAAAGTAAGAAAAGATATTATCGATGCTTGCCCAGAACTTAAAATTATTGGTCGTGGCGGTGTTGGTTTAGATAATATCGATGTAGAATATGCTAAAGAAAAAGGCGTAAAAGTGATCAACACGCCGGCAGCTTCTTCAGCTAGTGTAGCAGAATTAGTGGTTGCACATTTACTAAGCGGTGTTCGTTTTCTTAAAAATGCCAACCGCGATATGCCTTTAGAAGGTGAAAGTAAGTTTAAAGAGCTTAAAAAGAGCTACGCTAAAGGAGTTGAATTAAAAGGAAAAACTTTAGGAATCATTGGTTTTGGTCGTATTGGTCAAGCTACCGCAAAAGTTGCTCTTGGTTTAGGGATGAAGGTGATTGCCGCCGATGCATTTTTAGAAGAAGCAACGATCGAATTAGATTTTTTCGATGGGCAAACTGTAGATTTCAACATTAAAACCATTAGCAAAGAAGAGCTATTAAAACAAGCTGACTTTATTACACTTCACGTTCCTGCGCAAAAAGAATATGTGATCGGTAAGAAAGAAATTGAAATGATGAAAGACGGTGCCGGTTTAATTAACGCAGCACGTGGTGGAGTAATAGATGAAGTAGCGCTAGTTGAAGCTTTAGATAACAAGAAGTTAGCTTTTGCTGGTTTAGATGTTTTTGAATCTGAACCAAAGCCGGAACTTAAGATTTTAATGAGTCCGCATATTTCGTTAAGTCCGCACATTGGTGGATCTACCAACGAAGCGCAAGACAGAATTGGTGTCGAGTTAGCCAATCAAATTATAGAAATTTTAAACTAAACCAACCATTTTTTGATAATGAAGAAATTCTTAATCACACTTTGCTTCATATTTGTAAGCCTCATTAGTTTTGCCCAAGTACAAACGGGTAAAGCTTCTTTTTATGCCGATAAATTTGAAGGAAGAAGAACCGCCAGCGGAGTTAAATATTACCATAATAAAGCAACAGCAGCACACCGGCATTTACCTTTTGGCACCAAAGTAAGAGTGACAAATCTAGCCAATAATAAAACTGTTATTGTTGAAATTAATGACCGCGGACCTTTTGTAAGTGGAAGAATTATCGATTTATCAAAATCGGCAGCACAAAAACTGGGGTATGTTCCTATTGGCGTAACCGATGTGGTTATTGAAGTTGTTGGTAACGCCAACGACACTATAGACGATTTAGGAACACCTGAAGAAACCGTTGCTACTACAAATAATCCTGAA
>DTTX01000084.1 GCA_012964435.1 Mesonia sp.
GTTGATACTAATACTATATTATTATTTTTATTGAGATATGATAGTATGGCTTTGCCTCCAGAAATTCTTTCAATGGTATTAGTTCCTTTAAAAATTTCATCTAAAATGAAAAGACAAGGATCATTATCAACAGAAGCATCTATTAGTTTTTTAATCGTTAAAACTTCTTCAAGATAATAACTTGTATTTTTTAATAAATCATCTGAAACCCTAATTGAAGAGTATATTTTAAAAAAAGGTGCTATATATTCTTTAGCAAAGCATAAATTTAAAGTTTGCGCTAAAATACTATTAATTGAAATTGATCTTATAAATGTCGTTTTACCCGACATATTTGATCCTGTTAAAAGTAAACTTTTGTTTATTAAACTTAGATTGTTAACTACACAGTTTTCTATTAATGGATGTGAAATTTGTTGAAATTTTATCTTTTTTTCATCGGTAAATTCAGGAGAACATATTTGATAATCACTTGCTTTAAGTGATGCAGCAGATATTGCAGAATCAACTTCACCTATAAAATGAAACATTTTTCTTAGCTCTTCTTTTTTTGTGGTAATTGAATCTATGAAACTGTAGAAAATTAGATATTCTAAGTTAAAAAGCACTTTTACAAACTCTGAAATTACCCAAATTACAGATGCAAACTCATTATCAATATTTTTTTCAAAACTAATAAATGTAGTTTTCAGCTTTATTTTTTCTATTTCTTTGATAAATGATAAGTCTATAAAATGATTCTTAACTTCATCAAAACTTGCCAATTTTTTAGAAACTGTTAATGCTTTAGAAAGTTGAATAACACCATCAAGATAATTAGAAACATTCCATTTATTCTTATAATGAAATGCCATGTTTAAAGCTAAAATAGGTATTAGAAGTATAAAAAATATAGGAAAGAATATGCCCAGAAAAACAAAAGATATGGATAATATGGTTAATGTATAGATGAGCCATATTATTTTAGACTTTTTAATTGGCTCTGAAGTTACTAAATCTTCAAAATTATAAGAATTGGTAGCGTTTAATTTAATTAACTCTAATTGAATTTTTAATCTTAAAAATTCGTCTTTTTCAAAAAGATTGATAAGTTTATTAAATATGAAAAGTTCTTCTTTTTTCCCTATAGTTCTTAATTTGAAGTAGAGAAATTGTTGACCGATTTTGGAAATTGTTCGATCAATTATTTTGAATGTTTCATTAATATCTAAGTCGACTGCACACCTATCTGATATTATATGGTAAGCTTTTCGTTTTTGGTTATTGTTTTTAAAATATTTTTCGATGGAATCAAAATAAAACTCATCTTGCTTTTTAAGTTTTCCCCAGTTATTAATTAATTCATTTTTAATTTTCACTAAAAACTTTTTCTTTCTATAGTTAGATATGAGAAAAAGTAGAATTAAAATGATAATTACACCTAAAACCCAATTCATATACTTCAAGGATTTATTTTATTATATAAGCTAAAAATAATAAAACTATTAGTTTAACTTATAAAAAAGTGTTATACAAACGTTTGCGTGAGGGATTGAACGCTTGTTTGAGCTCTTTTAAAAATTTTTCATGAAAAAATTTTTAAAAAGCGAGAAGTGAAAGCCCGACCCTGCTTTTCTTAGCAGGGTCACGCCCAATAACTAATAAGACAAAAGCTCTTCTATTTTCTTTTTCACTTTTGCTGTTGAAGGAATCATTGTTTCTTCTAAAGTCGAATTTAACGGAATTGCCGGCATATTTTCTGAACCGATTGTCATCACCGGAGCGTCTAAATATTTAAAGCATTCTTCCTGAATCTTCCCGGAAAGTGCTCTGGCAAACGTGTTATTAGAAGGTTCTTCGGTTACTACTAAACATTTACCACATTTTTTAACCGATTTCATCACGGTTTCTTCATCGAGCGGAGCAAGTGTTCGTAGATCGATCACTTCAATTTGGTCTTGCATCCCCAATTCTTCGGAAGCATTCATCGACCAATGCACGCCCATACCATAAGTTACGATAGAAATGGTTTCTTTTTCTTCTTGTTTCCAGATCTCTTGTAAAACCCAAGCTTTACCAAATGGCAATACATAATCTGCTGCAGGTTCGATAGACGTTGCGCCTTTAGTACCGGGAACTTTGCTCCAATACAAACCTTTATGTTCAAAGATCACCACCGGATTCGGATCGTGATATGCTGCTTTAAGCAATCCTTTTAAATCGGCTCCGTTGCTCGGGTAGGCAATTTTGAGTCCACGAATATTGGTCACCACACTTTCTACGGAAGAAGAATGGTAAGGACCACCGCTACCGTAAGCGCCAATCGGTACACGCAACACCATCGACACCGGCCACTTACCATTCGATAAATAGCAGCTTCTGCTTACTTCGGTAAATAATTGATTGAGACCCGGCCAAATATAATCAGCAAACTGAACTTCAACAATCGGTTTTAAACCAACGGCACTCATCCCAACCGTCGAGCCAATAATAAATGCTTCTTGAATTGGTGTGTTAAAAACTCGGTTATCTCCAAATTTTTGCGCTAAAGTTGCCGCTTCACGAAAAACTCCGCCTAAACGACCACCAACATCTTGACCGTATAATAAACTGGTTTTGTCATCGTGCATAATCTCTTCAATGGCGTGCAACGCACAATCGACCATCACTACTTTTTCACCACCTTCCGGAGAGCGTTCTCCTTTTTCTTCGGTAATCGTTGTAGGTGCAAAATCGTGTGTAAATAAATCTTCCGGTGAAGGATCTTCGGTTTTTTCAGCTTCTAAATAATCTTCGTTTACTTTCACACGAGCCAAAGCTTCAATCGCTTCCAATTCATCTTCGGTAAAACCATTTTCAGCTAAATATTTTTTCATCTTCGGAAAAGGATCACGCGTTCTTGCTTCCTCTAAATCGTCGCGATAAAATTCCATTCGAACTCCTGAAGTGTGATGATTTAGTAACGGAACTTTCGCGTGAATAAGCATTGGTCTTCGTTCTTCCCGAATCGTTTCAATCGCATTTTTGACCGTGCTGTAACTTTCTTCAAAATTAGTTCCGTCAATCGAAATCGCTTCTAAACCATTAAAACCTCTTGCGTATTCTGCAGCATTTTGCGCTCGGGTTTCTTTCTCGTTCGCAGAAATATCCCAACCATTATCTTGCACAACGTAAAGAATAGGTAATTTCTTCAACACCGCCATTTGAAAGGCTTCTGCCACTTCTCCCTCGGTTACACAAGCATCACCGAGTGAGCAAACCACGACCGGCATATTCCCGTGTAGACGGGAATCTTTATCTTTATTGTTTGATGGATTTGCTAAAAACCCATATTTCTCGTCTTCCTCGAAGAGATTACCGCTTTCGCGGTAATGCATTCCCATCGCGACTCCCGTAGCCGGAATAGCCTGCATTCCTGTTGCTGAACTTTGATGCGGAACTTTAGGTTTATCGTCATCACGCAAACTTGGATGCGAATAATAGGTTCTTCCACCGGAAAAAGGATCGTCTTTTTTAGCAAACAACTGCAACATCAAATCTTTGGGTTCCATCCCGATCGACAATAAAATGGAGTCGTCTCGGTAATACGGAAATACATAATCTTGCGGCAACAACTGCATCCCGACTGCGGTTTGAATGACTTCGTGGCCGCGCGAGGTTGCGTGTACATATTTAGAAACTACCTTAAAGTTCTCTTCGTATAACTCGGTCATCGCCTTCGCTGTACAAAGGTGACGAAAGGCTTTTTTAAGGATATCTTTGTTTATCATTATATTTTTAAATTTAAATGAAGTCTAAAACGTCTGACTTCAATTTTTGCGTCATGCTGAATTTGATTAACTGCTTTGAATCTTAGATTTCAGCATCACATCCTAATTATTTTTAATCTATGATGAGACCCTGAATCAAGTTCAGGGTGACGATTTGATTTATATTTTTCGATCTGCTTTAAAATCTTCAAAATAATCGGCGACTCGTCTTAAGAAACTTCCGCCTAAAAATCCATCAACAACACGGTGATCGAACGATAAGGATAAATACATCATCTGTCTGATCTCAATTTTATCGCCATCTTCATACTCCATTACTTCTGCTCGTTTCTTGATGATTCCCGTAGCGAGAATAGCGACTTCGGGCTGATTGATAATGGGTGTTCCCATCAAGCTTCCGAAAGTTCCTACATTAGAAATGGTGAAGGTACTTCCGCTGGTTTCGTCGTGTTTTAGTTTATTATTTCGGGCTTTTTCGGCAAGCGCATTCACTTCCGCAGCGATCGTTTTCAAGTCCTTTTGATCGGCATTTTTCACCACAGGAACGATTAAATTTCCGCTAGGTAAAGCTGTTGCCATCCCGATATTAATTTCTTTTTTTACAATAATATTTTTACCATCGACCGAAACATTGATCATCGGAAAATCTTTCACCGCTTTGGCTACTGCTTCAACAAAAAGTGGCGTAAACGTAAGTTTCTCTCCGTATTTCTCCTGAAAAGCTTTTTTATTCGCATTTCGCCAATTCACCATATCGGTTAGATCGGCTTCGACGTAAGCGGTTACGTGCGGCGAAGTATGTTTTGAAAACACCATATGATCGGCAATCATTTGGCGCATACGATCCATCTCGACAATTTTACCTTTTCCTTTATCCAATTTCAAATTTGGCACCTGAAATCCTGAAGCTTCAGCAACGGGTTGCGCAAATTGTGCCGGACGCCCTTCTTCTATGTATTTAAAAATATCGCTTTTACGCAATCGACCGTCATTTCCTGTTGCCGGGATTCTTGCCAACTCTTCAAAACTAATGTGATGTTGCTTGGCAATACTCACCACTAAAGGTGAAAAAAAGGTATTCTGATTTGCATTTAACGTATAACTGGATGCAGAATTCGAAACAGAAGGAATTTGCTTTTTAGGAACTTTTGGAGCCTTTGTTTGAGAAGTTTCTTTTACTGAATCTTTTGACGCTGAAGAAGAAGATTTCTTCGAAGTGGAAATTGAACCGCTGTTATTTTCTGAAACTTCAATTAACGCAATCGTTTTTCCTACTTCAACCACTTCATCTGGAGCCACTAAAATTTTAGTAATCATCCCGTAGTGAGGTGAAGGTACTTCAGAATCTACTTTATCGGTAGCTACTTCAACAATAGTTTGGTCTAGCTCGACTTCATCACCTTCAGCAACCAACCAATTGATCACTGTAGCCTCTGAAATACTCTCTCCCATTTTGGGCAATTTTATTTCTACAGCAGACATATTTTTATTTATTTTCTAACAGAACGAATATAAGTGTTTTTGAAGTAAAAGCATTGCCTTTGTTTGCTTCGAGGTTTTATTAAAGAAAATTTTTCTTCAATATTTAAATTTGATTTATTTTTATTCTTTTCAAAAGAAATTTTTGATCATTTCTGTTATTAAATTAGGCAAATGGACTTAAAATTAGATAAAACCGATAAAAAAATTTTAAAACTGCTACAAATTGATAGTAATCGTACTACAAAAAGTTTGGCTGAAGAATTAAACCTATCGACCACTCCTGTCTTCGAACGAATAAAAAAATTAGAGAAAGCCGGTTATATTAAACAATATGCAGCTTTACTTGACGCACAACGTTTAGGCTTTAAACAAACCGTTTTTATTGGGATCACTATACAAGGTCACACACGCAGTTACTTAGAAAAATTCGTAAAACAAATTAATAGTTTCCCAGAAGTGGTAGAATGCCACCGGGTGAGCGGCAATTTTGACTACTTGCTCAAGCTTGTCGTAAAAGATATTGAAGCTTATGAGAATTTTATTTTAACCAAACTTACTTTAATTCCTTATTTGGGAAGCGTTCAAAGCTATATTTCTCTATCTAAGGGAAAGCAAACGCATCACTTAGATCTTGATAGCTTAGATTAACTTTTAGCAATTCCGTTAAATACAAAATCGATAATGTTGTCTTCAAATTCTTGCGGAGTAACTTCTGAAGTATTACTATACAAATACTGGTTGTAAACCCAACGCACAGAAGATAAAATATTATTCAGCATTAATTCCGGATTGCCTTTTTTAATTGCTCCAGAATTAATTGCCTCTAACAATAAGTTCTTAAAAATCGTTTGGTATTCAC
>DTTX01000085.1:0-25976 GCA_012964435.1 Mesonia sp.
TATACCTTTAAATAAAAAAATATGAACTATCCTTGGCACATATATGTGATGGCATTTATATATGTATTGGCCGGCATTAATCACTTTCTAAAACCTAAAATATATCTTAGAATTATGCCTCGATATTTACCGGCGCATAAATTTTTGGTGTATTTAAGTGGCATTTTCGAGATCGCTCTTGGGATCGGTGTTTGCTTTTCTGCTACTAAAGACATTTCATTGTATGGAATCATTGCGATGTTAATTGTTTTTTTGCTAGTTCATTTTTATATGTTGAGTTCTGAAAAAGCCGGAGCGGGATTACCAAAATGGTTATTAATACTTCGTGTTCCGCTTCAATTTGTTCTAATGTATTGGGCTTATTATTACTTGTCTTATTAATATGAAAGAAATCGACCTCAACCTCCCCGACCCCACCTTATTATATTACCCGAACTTTTATTCCATAGAAAAAGCGGATGAATTATTCAACGAGTTGCTTAATACTATTAATTGGAAGGAAGAGCAAATTAAAGTGTTTGGCAAACTACATTGGCAACCTAGACTCACCGCATTTTACGCGAATAACACGAACACTTATTCTTATTCTTCTTTGAAAATGGTACCAAATCCGTTTTTTTCAACTTTAAAAAATATCAAAGAAGATGTTGAAAAAATTGCAGGTGTTAACTTCACCTCTTGCCTTGCCAACTTATATCGTGACGGAAAAGATAGCAATGGCTGGCACGCCGATGATGAAAAAGAGTTAGGAAAAAACCCAATTATAGCTTCTGTAAGTTTAGGTGCCAATCGATTTTTTAAGTTTAGACACAAAAAAGATACGCAACTTCAGCATAAATTACTATTAGAACATGGTAGTTTACTTATAATGAAAGATGAAACACAACATTTTTGGAAGCATCAACTGCCAAAAACTCAAAAGCAAGTTGAAAAAAGAATTAACTTAACTTTCAGAATCTTTTAATTTATTCAGCTTTAAGAATTGTTAACGCTTTCAACCTTAAGTTTTAAAAATTGTTTAAGACAGTAAATGCTTCTTTAAGTTTAGTTTTGTAAAAAAGAGTTGAATGATATCATTAGAATCGAAAGGAAATACAATTTATACCATTGCAGAAAAGAGGTTAGATAAGGAAGATTATAGACAGTTGATTCCGTTTTTAGAGAGAAAGACCGATTTTAACGACCATATAAATTGGTATTTTGAAATGAAAGATGTCGAAGGAGCTAAAGCAATTGCTGCTTGGAAAAATCTAAAAATAAATATTGATTATAATAATCAGCTTGATAAAATTGCTATGGTCGGTAACAAAGAATTACAAGATTGGTTAACACACCTCATGAAACCTTTTAGCAATGCTGAAATAAAATATTTTACAGAGCACCAAAAAAAGAAAGCTCAAAATTGGATCGAGGATTAATGGAAAATTTTACAGATCGAGAAATAGACAGAATTATAGAAATGGCTTGGGAAGACCGAACGCCATTTGAAGCGATCGAATTTCAGTTTGGTTTAACCGAAAAAGATGTGATTAAGTTTATGCAGAAACATATGAAACCTTCTAGCTTTAGAATGTGGCGTAAACGAGTACAAGGCAGAAAGACGAAACATCAAAATTTACGACCCGATGATGTAAAAACTTTTAAATCTTCTAGACAAAAACACATTACACACAACTCGATCCCTAAACGATAAGCTTACGCGAAAATATCATTCAAAACTTTTGCCAGACGAATACCTCCTTTTTGAAGTTGTGTTCTCGTTTGTATAAACCAATCGTACATATATCTATAGTAAAGTTTATCGCCATCTTTGGTTTCATCATAAACTTTTTCAACTAGATTTTGAGAATCTTTTGCCCAATCGACAACCGAACCACTTTGAATAGCCTTTAATTCAGATTTTGTAAGTTTTTCTTGATTCATCGCTAAATCTGAATAACTCATATCGAAAAACTCGATCATTTCACTATCCCAAACGCGGTGTAAATTAGAACTTTTGTTAAACCATTTTACATCGATATCATTACCACCTTTATCATCCTCGTGCCCAACGTGCAATGGCTGATGAAGATCTCCTACTAAATGCACCAACATTTTTAAGTAAAATTGCTTATCTGCTCTAGGGGTTTTTTCGGCTTTAAGTTTTGCCACACATTCTTCGATCGCCCAAATTAAGTTTTCTCCTAACTCGTCTTTTACTTCAGCATAGGTTTTACCGCTAGGAATATTTACATAATGCCACTTGCTGTATTTTCGGTAAGCAGGATCACTTTTAATATCGTCTCCAAAAGTAGAAACAAATGCTAACGACTCTCCGTCTAATAATTCTGTGATCTTCTTTAGCGTTTTCTTTTTTAAATAACCTTCTGCGATTTTTGCGGTGGTTCGATGTCCGTTTTTACCCCAAGCATCTTTTTCACCGGCAAATGTTATTGTGGTCGCTCTTATTAAAACAAATAATATAAAAAATCTTAATTTCATTATATAAACTTTAGAGCCGCTAAACTACAAAAGAAGATTTAATATTTCTGTTTTTTCAAGATTACTAAACAATTAATTAAATAGTATAACAGTTATACTTCTATAAAGAAGATTATTTTATTATATTTTTACGTAGCCATAAAAAACTAACTTATGAGAGTCTTTATATTCCCTATTTTTTTATTGTTGAATTTCTTCAGCATTCAAGCGCAAGACAATTTTATAGCCAACGATTTAAGAATTAATCAATATGTTGAAGGAACACTTCTGGCACCTAGACAAGAAACCGTTCCGTTAGCGATCATCATTAACGGTTCTGGCCCGATCGATAGAAACGGTAACCAAATGATGGTAAAAAATGATGCTACTAAAAAATTAGCTGAAGCTTTAGCAAAAAAAAGAATTGCCACGTTTAGATACGATAAACGAACCTTAAAAGCACAACAGCTTAATATAGATGAAAAAGATATGCGCTTTGATGATTTTATTAATGATGCAAAAGCCGTGATCGATCGCTTTTCAGAATTACCTTATTATTCTAAAGTTTATATTATAGGTCACAGTCAAGGTTCGTTAGTCGGTATGGTCGCAGCACAAGAAAAAGCTGATGGTTTTATAAGTATCGCCGGAGCCGGGCAAACTATAGATAATTTAATTGTGGAGCAAATTGGCAGACAAATGCCGGGATTAGAAGAAAGTGCTAAAACCGCATTTAATGAATTAAGAGCAAACGGAAAAGTAAAAGACTACAACCAAGGTCTGGCTTCCTTATTTAAAAAATCGATTCAGCCTTTTATGTTTTCTTGGATGAAATACGATCCGCAACAGGAGATTAAAAAGTTAGAAATGCCTGTTCTAATTATTAATGGTGATAATGATCTACAAGTTAACACCAATGAAGCTGAAAAATTAAAAGCTGCAAAACCCGATGCAGAACTCGTTATTATAGAAAACATGAATCATATTTATCGAATTATAGATAAAAACGACGATATTGCGAACCAAAAATCTTATAATGAGCCTCAACGACCAATTTCTAACGAAATGGTAGAGCAAATTTCAAATTTCATATTAAACTAAGCCCCAAAATTATGAGCTATAAAATTGTATTTTCAGATATCGACGGAACTTTATTGAACAAAGACAGAGAATTATCTGAAAGAACGATAAAAACCATTCACGAAATTAAAGATGAAATTCCAGTAGTTCTAATTTCAGCACGTATGCCACAAGCTATGCGTCATCTTCAAAAACAACTCGGTATCGAAAATCAACCTATTATTTGTTACAATGGTGGTTTTGTGCTTATCGACGAGCAACCGGTAAGTTCTACGGCGATCCCGGTACAAACGATTGAAGAGTTGGCAAAATTCAACAAAAACACGAATGTGCATTTAAGCCTTTATAATGGGGAAGAATGGCACGTACCAGATTACGATTATTGGGCAAAACGCGAAGAGCGCAATACAAAAGTTACGCCATCGATTACCCATATTGACACTGTGATGAATGATTGGGACAAACGAGAACTTGGCGCACATAAAATTATGTGCATGGGTGAAGAAGATAGAATTGAAGAAATGTTTCAGTTTTTGAATAATAACTATGGCGATAAATTACACGTTTATCGTTCTAAAGAAACATATATTGAAGTTGCCAATAAGCAAATCTCCAAACTTACCGCAATAGAATATCTTCTAAAAAATCATTTCAACCTTTCTATTGAAGAAACCGTTGCTTTTGGTGATAATTATAATGATGTTGAAATGATTAATGGTGTTGGTATGGGTGTTGCCGTTGCAAATGCCAGAGAAGAAACCAAAAAAGTTGCTAATAAAATTACCGACGCAAGTATTGATGATGGTGTGGCAAAAACTTTAGAAGAATTATTTTTAAAATAAACCGATAAAACTTTATGGAAAAAGTACCTTTTATAGAAAACGACGCCATAGTTTTAGGAATGTTAATGCTGCTCTTAGGAGCAGTTTTTTATACCTCATCGATAAAAACAGGATTTTGGGCAAAGTTTTACAAATTTGTTCCGGCGTTATTGATGTGTTATTTATTACCGGCGATTTTAAATTCTACACACGTTATCGATTCTGAAAATTCTCAACTTTACTTTGTTGCCAGCAGATATCTATTACCGGCATCATTGGTATTAATGACGTTGAGCATCGATCTAAAAGCCATTTTTAATCTCGGCCCAAAAGCCTTGATTATGTTTTTTACGGGAACTATTGGTATCGTGATCGGCGGACCTTTAGCCATTTTAATCATTTCAGCTTTTTCACCAGAAACTGTTGGCGGCATTGGTCCCGATGCAACTTGGCGTGGATTAGCAACACTTGCCGGTAGTTGGATTGGCGGCGGAGCTAACCAAGCAGCGATGCTCGAAATTTTTAAATTTAACCCGGAAAAATATGGCGGGATGGTTTTTGTCGATATTGTTGTCGCCAATTTATGGATGGCCATTATCTTATTAGGGATTGGAAGAAATAAAGCCATCGATAGATGGTTTAACGCCGATGCTTCAGCAATTACAGCCTTAAAAGATAAAGTTGAAAATTATACCAAAAGTATTACCAAAAATCCCAGTCTTACCGATTATATGATTATGTTGGCTTTAGCTTTAGGAGCTGTTGGTATTGCTCATTTTGGAGCCGATAATATTTCTTCATTTTTAACTTCTAATTTTGAAGTTTTTAATGACAAGAGTTCTGCCTTGGCATCATTTACTTCAACCTTCTTTTGGATGATCACAATCGCTACTTTAATAGGTATATTACTTTCATTCACCAAAGCAAAACAATACGAAGGTGCAGGAGCAAGTAAATTAGGAAGCATTTTTATTTATATTCTCGTAGCGACTATCGGGATGAAGATGGATTTAACGATGATCTTCGATAATCCCAACCTAATTTTAATCGGTTTAGTTTGGATGGCAATTCACGCCATTTTATTAATTGTCGTAGCTAAAATTATTAAAGCCCCGTTTTTCTTTTTAGCCGTAGGTAGCCAAGCGAACGTAGGCGGAGCGGCATCTGCGCCTGTTGTTGCATCGGCGTTTCATCCTTCATTAGCTACCGTTGGTGTATTGTTAGCCGTGATGGGTTATGTGGTAGGAACCTGGTCTGCTTATGGTTGTGCAATTTTAATGCAAATCGCCTCCGGAAATTAGTAATTGTAGAAAAAAATAAGATATTTGTAGCCCTATTTTTAAGATATGAAAAAACTATTTTTATTAGGTTTAATTACCGTATTTATCGTTGCTTGTTCTAGCAAAGAAACCAACTTCAACTTATCTGGAAAAGTTGATGGACTCAAAAAAGGAACACTTTACCTTCAAAAAATTGAAGATACTTCTATCGTTAATATAGATTCTCTAAAGGTTGATGGAGATCCTGAGTTTAGCCTTCAAGCCAATATCGATGAACCACAGATCTTATTTCTTTATTTAGATAAGGTTGATGGCGATAAAAATGACGATATTGTAGAGTTTTTTGCTGAAGAAGGCGAAATGACCATAAATACTACTTTAAAAAACTTCACTTTAGATGCAAATGTTAATGGCTCTAAAAATCACGTAAAACTGAAAGAATATCGTGATATGATGAAACGCTTCAACAATCAGAACCTCGATTTGATCAAAGAAAATTTTGAAGCTCAACAACAAAACGATGAAGAAAAACTTCTTGCAGTAAATAAAAAATATGAAAGTAACTTAAGAAGAAAATATCTTTACACTGTAAATTATGCTATAAACAATAAAGCGTATGAAGTTTCACCATATATAATGCTTACTGAAGCTTTTGATGCAAATACTAAATATTTAGATACTGTTTATAATTCTTTAGAGAAGAAAGTAAGAAAATCGAAATACGGGAAAGAATTAAAGTCTTACATCAAGGAGCGAAAAAAACTAGAAAATTTAGAAGAAAAAGTTGAGACCGAAGAAAAGGATCTTGAGAAATAAAAAAAAGCGGAATTTAAAATTCCGCTTTTTTTTTGATTAAAGTTCGTTCACTCGTTTTACTAAATCTTTAGCTTCAGTTTCTAATTCTTTGCTAACTTGTTTTAGATGAGCTCCTCTATTTTCAACCTCTTTATTGTTTATTTTTACAATAAAACCATTAAAAGAAGTAATTGCATCTTCTACAATTTGATCTGATTTTGAATGATCTTCTTCAGGATTTACAATCTGATGAATGTATGTGGCTTCAATAATATCGCCCATTACATAATTAAGATCACGCTTTAAAGTTCTTACGCTTGCCATAATTTACTAATTTGATGGCGCAAAAGTAATCTAAAATCATATAGTGACCTCTAATAATGTTGCATTTTTTGAAGTTATTTTCACTTCATTAAAACAAGCCGGCACGAGTAAGGTTTCCCCCAATTCTAATGTTTCTGTAAAACCTTCAACTTCTACAGTTGTGGTACCTTCTATATTCATATAAATTACAAAACTATCGGTAGCAGAGTAATCTAATGTTAACGATTGGGTTAGTTTGATCTCTTTAGTTTTAAAATATTGATTTTCTACTAAAGAGGTTTTTTTATTTTCTACGGAAGTATATGAAACTTTATATTCATTATTTGCATCAAAATCGATCGCTGCTTTTGCTTCTTCTGTATGTAATTCGCGCTCGTTACCTTCACTATCTTTACGTTTGTAATCGTAAACACGATAGGTAATATCTGAGGTTTGCTGTATTTCTGCTAGCACAACACCTTTACCAATGGCGTGAATTAACCCTGGTTTAATAAAAAAAGTATCACCCGGTTTTACAACTTCAAAGTTCAGAATTTCTTCAATATTATTCTGTTGAAGCGCTTGGTTGTAATCTTCAATTTCGATTCCGTTTTTAAATCCTACGATAATTCCGCAGTCTTGATCGGCTTGCATAATGTACCACATTTCTGTTTTGCCGAAAGAATTATGACGCTCTTTTGCCAATTCATCATCTGGATGTAATTGTACCGAAAGGTTTTCTTTGGCGTCAATAAATTTAATGAGCAACGGAAACTTATTCCCGAAATTTTGGTAAATCGTTTTACCTACTAATTCATATTTAAAATTCTCTAACAGTTCGCGAAGAGATTTTCCTTTTAAATTACCATTAGTCACAATTGAGCAATCACCTTCTACATCACTAATTTCCCAGCTCTCTCCAACTTGTGTAGAATTAGTGTTTTTATTTAAATAGGTTTTAAGTTTGTAACCTCCCCAAATTTTATCTTTTAGGATTGGTGTAAATTTTAAAGGATGTAGTTCTTTATGATTCATGATTAATTTCTTTTACAATTTCTAATGCTTTTTGCATATGATGTGAAGCACTTAGGCTATTAAATTTAAATTGAATTATTCCTTTCTTATCAACTACGAAAGTTTCTCTACCGGGAATTAACCCTAAAAGATGACCTTTTACACCAAATTTTTTGCGAATATCTTCGGTTGGGTCTGAAAGAAAAATATATGGAAGTTCGTATTTATTGCTAAATTTTTGATGAGATTCTACAGAATCTGAACTTATACCAATCACCTCTGCTCCTAGTTTTTGAAATTCTTCATAATTATCTCGAAAACTACAAGCTTCTTTGGTACAACCCGGTGTAAAATTCTTAGGATAAAAATAAATGACAAGCACTTTTTGACCTATAACTTGACTCGACTTAAAAAGATTTCCTTGACCATCGGTTAACGTAAATGATGGTATTTTATCGCCAATATTTAGTTTCATAAGCTATTTACCATAAGTTACAAAGTTACGGGGAGTTTCATAAAGTGTCACTTTTAAAGATAAGTTTGAAGGTATCTCTTTTCTTAGTTTTTCCCATATAACAATCGAAATATTTTCTGCAGTGGGATTAAGATCTTGAAACTCTTTTACCTCTAAATTTAAATTCTTATGATCGAATTCTTTCTCAATTTTTTCATAAATTAAATCTTTGAGTAATTTCATATCTATTACAAAACCAGTTTCTTGATCTACAGCTCCTGTAACGGCAACGATTAATTCATAATTATGACCGTGGTAATTAGGATTACTACATTTACCAAAAACCTCTTCATTCTTTTGATCGCTCCATTCTTTTTTAAATAAACGATGTGCAGCATTAAAATGAGCCTTTCTATGAACGGTTACTTGACTCATTATTTTATGGTATTGTAATGCTTATCGAATATGATCTTAAACCAAGCGGTATAATGATCGGGATTTTCTTGTAGATCTTTTTTTACATCTTCTAGGCTCATCCATTTCCAAGCGGCGACTTCATCCGGATTAATATTTGGTTCTCCGTCATACTTCCCTATAAGAATATAATCGAATTCATGCTCGCTTAGACCATTGTCGAATGGTGCTTTATAAATAAAAGAAATAGTTTCTTCTAAATCTGTTGTAAAGCCCATTTCTTCCATTAGGCGACGTTTACCGGCATCGATATTGCTTTCGCCTTCTCTTTGGTGGCTGCAGCAAGTGTTGGTCCACAATCCCGGGGAGTGGTATTTAGATAAGGCACGTTGTTGCAACATTACCTCATTTTTTTCATTATAAACAAATACTGAAAATGCGCGATGAAGAAGAGCTTTTTCGTGGGCTTCAATTTTCTCCATTAAGCCAATTTGCTCATCCTTTTCGTTAACAAGAATTACTTTTTCTTTCATAGTTTTCAAAACTACAAAATCAAACGTTAATTTCTTACTTAATAAATTCTTTTATCTCCTTTTAATTTGATTACAAATGAACCTTTAAAACCTTTAGCTAATACTTCTTTTTTATAACGATTAGCCTCTGCTTTGGTCTGAAATTGCCCCGAATAATAGCGAGTATAACCATCGTTTACATATTTGTAATGAAATACATTATCTAACTTATCAAAAGTTATAATATTTCGATTAAGTTTTGTTGCAGCGATTTGTACCGTATAAACTTCTTCGGGATTTTCTGCATTAAAATCATAAACACCAGCATTAACAACTGCTGAAGGTTCTTTTAAAGATGGGCTGG
Organism: Mesonia sp.; assembly: GCA_012964435.1. Taxonomy (GTDB): domain Bacteria; phylum Bacteroidota; class Bacteroidia; order Flavobacteriales; family Flavobacteriaceae; genus Mesonia. The sequence continues at coordinate 9,498 of DTTX01000085.1, forward strand.
CGTTATTACCACTTACTTCTTTAAAACCATTTTGTTTAGCTATGAGTGTTCTTACTTCCTCCGGTGTTTGATTTTCGTTTAAAATGATAAACTCAGAACGTCTATTTAGAGAGTGTTCTTCTTCTGTACAATCTACTCCATTAGCACAATCGTTAATCAATTGTGTTTCTCCATAACCTTTACCTGAAACTCTACTTGCACTTATACCATTATCGATTAAATATTGAGCAGTAGATTTTGCTCTTTTATCTGAAAGATGTAAGTTATACTGGTCTTTGCCTCGACTATCTGAGTGAGATCGAATATCGATCTTCATCGAAGGGTATTTCTTCAAAACTGCCAATACTTTTTGTAATTCTACCGCTGCGTCACTTCTAATATTAGATTTATCTAAGTCGAAATAAATTGGGTCTAATTGAAGAAGATCACTTAAATCGTCTCCCATACCTGCTTTTTCGATCCCTAAATTATCACCTTCATCTAAAGTTAGAGGGAAAGCCATATCTTTTTCAAACTCGGATCCGGATTCTACTATTTCTTCTGTAGTCTCAAAATTATCTTTTGTAACTCTTACGATATATTTTTTATCGCAATCTAATGTAAATTTATAGACACCATCTTTATTGGTTAATGTAGAGTCTATTTTTTTTAGATTCTCGTCAAATAATTCAACTTTAACTCCATCTAATGTAGTATTAGAATTAGCAGAAGTAATTTTACCATTTACATATTGCTGGCAAGATGTAATTAACTCTTCAATTTGTTTACTTACATAAATATCATCTTCTCCTTTACCACCATCCCGATTGGAAGCAAAAAAACCTTTTTTTAATTGATTATTAATTATAAAACTAAAATCATCTTTAGAGCTATTTACGGGTCTTCCTAAATTAAAAACTTCACCATAATTACCATCTTCTTGAATTACCGAAACATATATATCTAAACCTCCAAGCCCAATATGGCCATTTGAGGAGAAATACAGTTCATTATCTTGACTTATAAAAGGAAAGTTTTCTCTACCCTCTGTATTAATATTTTCTCCTAAATTATGTGGTATACCATAAGTACCGTCTTCGTTAATATCGACCACAAATATGTCTGATAAACCTAAAGTCCCGGGCATATCTGATGAAAAATACAATTGTGTTTCATCGGGATTTAGGGCAGGATGTGCTATAGAATAATTATCACTTGAGAAAGGTAATTCTTTAGGTTCAGACCATTCTGCTTTTAAATTAGCTCTTGTCGATTTATAGATCTTTAAAAAGTTTATACCTTCTTCACTTTCTCCATACTTCTTTTTATTATAATTATTTCTAGTGAAGTAAATGGTAAGACCGTCTTTAGTAAAGGTTGCTGAAGATTCGTGAAATTTAGAATTTATAATTTTTGGTAAACTTGAAGGTTCGCCAACAATTTTTTCGTCTTCATTAAGTTTTACTTGATAAAGATCTAAGTATGGTTGCTTATTCCATTCGTGTACTCTTTTTACGGTAGAGCCTGTTTCTCTATTTGAAGCAAAAACTAATTGATCTAAATAGATAGTAGGTGAAAAATCTGACAATTCTGAATTTAACTTTGTTTTTTCTAAAGAGAATCTTCCAGATTGCAGTTCTATTAACTCTAAATAATTACGCTCTCCTCTTAGCATTTTCACCCTAGAATCTGATCCTTTGATTTTTTCAAACTCTAACATAATTTCATCAGATTTATCGTATTTCTGATTACTCTTTAATGCCATTGCGTATCTAAAAAGGTAGTCTTCTTCTAAATTTCCTTCTTTCAATTTATAAAGCTCATCATACCATTTTTCAGACTTTGGTAGATCTCCATTAAAATAATAAGAATCTCCTAGCTTTTTAAATAAATTCTCAGACTTGTAACCTGCTTCTGCTACTTCTAAATACACTTCACGTGCATCGATAAAAGCATATCTATCGAACATTTTATCTGCCTCTTCAAGCTTATCTTCTTGACTAAAAGAAATCTGAGCTGATAAAAGAATTAAGAGTAAAAATGTAAATTTTATATTGTTATGAAACTTCATATAAATAAAAATTAAAAGAATCTTGGGGTAACCATTTTATTATAGCTTTTGAATAAATCGAAACGTAAAAAGGCTTCGAAACTTCCGCCGCTATATTCACTAAATTCTGTTGTATCTGCATCGTAAGCAACACCTACCATTAATGAATCTGTGATTTGAAAACCAGCTAAACCACTTACTGCAGAGCTCCATCTATATGCCGCACCTAATGTAAATTTGTCGTAAAATAAGAAGTTAGCAGAAATATCTACCTGTAAAGGAGTACCGGTTACTAATTTAGTTAAGATCGCCGGCTTAAATTTAACATCATTAGACATTTCAAACACATAACCAGACATTAAGTAATAACCTATTCTTTCTTTAGCTACAGACTCACTTGCATTTTCAGACTCATCAAAATGTTTAGTTTCTAAAATATTTGGCGCACTTAAACCTACATAAAAATTTTCAGAATATAGCATTACTCCTAAACCTACCTGAGGCGAAATTTTTTTATCTACGTTATTAGGTTGAAAATTATTATCGGTCTCGTCAAAGATATTTAATTTACTATAATCAACATCTAAAAGATGAGCTCCAGCTTTTAATCCGAAATTTAATTTTGCTTCATCAAAAACTTCTAAACTATAGCTAAAGTTAGCATCAAAATAGGTTTCTTTTGCTGGACCAATTTGATCGTTTACAATATTTAAACCTACACCTACCTTCTCGTTTAATGGAGTGTGCCCACTTAAAGTTTGAGTTTTTGGTGCTCCATCTACTCCAACCCATTGTGAACGATATAAAAGTACTGCACTTAACATGTCTCGAGATCCTGCATAAGCCGGATTAACACTTAAGGTATTGTACATGTATTGCGTATATTGAGCGTCCTGTTGTGCAAAAATAGTTTTACAACTTATTGCAAATAAGACAAATAGTATAGTTTTAATAATTTTTCTATGCATTTAAGTGCCTTTGCTTAGTTGATATATAAGTATCCTTCTTTTTTAAGAATTTCACCCGTACTCGATTTTACTTCTAATATATAGAAATAAACTCCTGATGGTAGCTTAGCATCTTGTTGAATAGTAACTCTACCTTCACTGTAGCCTCTAAAATACTTTTCGTTTTGTCCGTATCCAGAAACTTCATATACTTTAGTTCCCCATCTATTGAAAATCATCACTTTATTATCTGGGAAATTTTGAATTCCTTCAATTCTAAAATAATCATTTTGACCATCTCCATTAGGGCTTACCGCATTAAATATTTCTAATTCATTTGGTTCTACCTCGTCAATATAGAAACCGTCAACTTCAAAATAATCTTCTCCTTCATCTACTTGAGTAATTGTCGGGTTAGTTCCTTCTGACTGTGATAAACCATTTAATGTAGGTGAAGTTTGAGTTAAAATTAAGCTTGAAATCTCGCCAATTGGTACACCGGCAGTCCAATCACCATTACTATCTGAGATTACAACTTGTACTAAACCTAATTCATCTGTAATTTCTACTTCGATATTCGCTAAATCTATTTCTCCTACATCTTGATTACCGCTACCGTCGGTATCAAAATAAATATGACCATTTACAGTATTTGTTGAAAACTCCGGTACAAAATATCCATCTATTTCGGTAAAACTACCTCCTAACGTTACTTCTGTAATTGTTGGATCTGTTCCTTCTGTTTGTATATATACTTCCGGGAAATCTGGATCTGCTTCATCTATATCTGTAGTTACTTCTCCAGGAATTACATTTACCGTCCAATCTCCAGTTGCATTTGAAGTAACAATTTGTTGGCCACCTAAAAAGTCTGTAACCAACACATCTACATTTGGCATATTTGGCTCAGTTGCATCTTGAACACCATTACCATTAGCATCAATATAAATATGCCCGGTAATATTTCCTAAACTACTTACCGGAACAGTGTATCCGTCAATTTCTGATGCTGTAGCATTCGCAGATACATTAGATGTAGTTGGGTTTGTACCTTCTGTTTGTACTGCTCCCACTATAAAATCTGGATCTGTTTCATCAATGAAGGAAGTAGTTAAACCTTCAGGTACGATCAATAGCCAATCTCCGTTTATATCGGTTTCAACTATTTGAATAATACCTAATGCATTAGTTACTTCAACATCTATATTTGGAAGATTAGGTTCTCCTGAATCTTGTGTACCATTACCGTCTATATCATAATACAAATGCCCGGTAATTTCACCTGTTCCTAAGCTTAGATTTGTAAATCCGTCTGTTTCTGAAATCGAGGTACCTCCAGTTACAGCTGAAACAGTTGGATTAGTTCCTTCTGTTTGTGTTGCCCCTATCGGAAAGTCTACGTCTAAAACATCTATTTCTGATGTGGTGTTACCTTCTGGAACACTAATTATCCAATCTCCATTTACATCTGATTCTAATAAATATATAGCTCCAAAAACATCTGTAATCGTTACAGTTATATTTGGCAAGTTAGGCTCACCTGTATCTTGAGTTCCGTTACCATTCGTATCGTAGTAAATATGACCTGATAACTCTCCTGAAGCAATATCGGGATTATTATAACCATCTACATCTGTATTATCAATTCCTACCTCAACATCGTAAGTAGAAGGGTTAGTTCCTTCTGTTTGTACTGAGCCGATTGGAAAGTCTGGATCTGTCTCATCTACAATAGTAGTTGTTGATCCCTCTGGCACTAATAATGACCAATCTCCGTTTACATCGGTTTCAACTATAAAACTTATACTAAAGCTATTGATAACTTCAACATCTATATTTGGTAAGTCCGGTTCTCCTAGATCTTGTGTTCCATTACCATTACTATCGTAATAAACATGACCTGTAATTACCTTAGTATTGATATTGTTAAGGGTATAACCATCTATTTCTTCTACAGATTGCCCGCCGGCTAAATTATGTACCGTTGGATTTGTACCTTCAGTTTGAACAGCTCCAACAGGAAAATCTGCATCTGTTTCATCTACTAAAGATTCTGTACTACCTTCAGGAACCAATAATGACCAATTTCCGTTAGCATCTGTTTCTAAAATTACAGTTAGCCCAAGTGAATTAAGAATTTCCACATCGACATTTGGAAGATCTGGTTCTCCTAAGTTTTGGTCACCATTACCATTTGTATCATAGTAAAGGTGGCCTGATAGTGTTGCATTTTCAAAGGTTGGTATAGAATAACCATCTATTTCTTCATTTACTCCTCCTGCTGTAACCACTGTAGTTGTTGGATTAGTTCCTTCGGTTTGTACTGCACCTATTGGAAAGTCCGGATCATTTACATCTATATTAGAAATTGTACTTCCTTCCGGCACTTCAATAGACCAATTTCCATTAGCATCGGTTACTAATGTTTGAACTCCTCCAAAAAAGTCTGTTATTGTTACATTCACGTTTGGAATATTTGGCTCTCCCGAATCTTGAGTTCCATTTCCGTTAGTATCATAATACAAATGTCCACTTAGCGTTGCTGTTGTAAAATCTGGATTAAAGAAGCCATCTGGGACTTCTGAAATATCGCTTCCGGCAGTAACTTCTGTAGTGGTAGGATCTGTTCCTTGTGTTTGTACTAATCCTGTTGGAAAATCTGGATCGTTTTCATCTATATCTGAAATTGTTGTCCCTTCTGTAGTTAATATTGACCAGTTTCCATTTTCATCGGTTGAAATTGTCACTGTAAAACCTAGTGATGTGGTAATTACAACATCAACGTTTGCCATATCAGACTCGTTGGCATCTTGTACGCCGTTGCCATTAAAATCGAAATACAGATGACCAGATAAAACTTCTGTATCTAAATTTGTAAGTACAAAGCCATCTTCTTCTACATATATATCACCAGATACAATTGTAAAGTTTGTAGGATTGGAACCTTCGGTTTGCGATGCTCCTATTGGAAAATCTGGATCGCTTTCATCTACTAAAGATTGTGTATTTCCTTCAGGAACGACTAAGGACCAATTCCCATTAATATCTGTTACTAAAATAACGTCTATTCCCAAAGAGTTGGTTATCGTTACGGTAACATTTGGCAAGTTAGGTTCTCCTGTATCTTGTTGCCCATTTCCATTTGTGTCATAATAAAGATGGCCGGATGCGGTTTCGAAATCTAGATTGTCTAAATGGAAACCATCTACTTGACTATTATAATTACCTGGAATAATTGTTATTGTTGTTGGGTTAGTTCCTTCGGTTTGTATTGCTCCTGTAGGAAAATCTACATCGGTTACATCTACAGTTACTTGGGTATCCCCTTCCGGAAGATCTATGGTCCAATTACCATTTTCATCAGTTTCTAAAATAAAATTACCACCAAAAACATCTGTTATTAAAATATCGATATTTGGTAAATCTGGTTCTCCCGGATCTTGAACTCCGTTACCATTCGTATCATAATAAACGTGACCGTTTATTGTTCCTATGCTAATATCAGGATTAAAGAAACCATCATTCTCTTCTGCATTATTTCCGGTTAGTACGCTTGTAATTGTAGGATCTGTTCCTTCAGTTTGTGTAAAACCTGTAGGATATTCAGGGTCTGCTTCATCTAATTTAGATTCTGTATTTCCTACAGGAACTAAAATTGACCAATCACCATTTGCGTCGGTTTCAATAGTTGAAATTAAACCTAAAGAATTCGTTATAAATACATTTAACTCAGAAATATCAGCTTCATTATCTTCTTGGTTTCCATTACCACTATAATCGTAGTAAACATGACCGGTTAATACAGCTGTTTCTATATTTTCAAGATAAAATCCGTCTACTTCTTCATTACTAACTCCAGAAATTACTGTAGTAGTAGTTGGGTTAGAACCCTGTGTTTGTATGGCCCCCGCAGGAAAATCTGGATCATTTACATTAATCTCAGAAACAGTTACTCCTGTTGGTACATTTACAGACCAATTACCATTTTCATCTGTCTCAACAATTATTTGATTACCTAATGAAGTAGTGATAATCACTTCTACGTTAGCAATATTTGGTTCGCCTGAATTTTGAGATGAATTCCCATTAGTATCATAATACAAATGACCTGATAGTTGAGTGATCTCAACGTTTGGATTATAGAAACCATCGATTTGTGAGTTATCGCTTCCAGCCTCAACCGTGATTGTGGTAGGGTTTGTACCTTCTGTTTGAGTTGAACCGGTTGGAAAATCCTCATCAGAAGTATCTACAAATACAATTGTATTTCCTTCAGGTACATTCACAGACCAGTTTCCATCTGCATCTGTTTCTACTATTACTTCTGCACCAAAATTATCTGTGACAATAATATCAATATTACCTAAATTAGGTTCACCCGTGTCTTGAACACCATTTCCGTTAGAGTCGTAGTAAACATGACCGCTTGCATCTGTAAATTCTAGATCAGGATCATAAAAACCGTCACTTTCTTCTACATTCGTTCCAGTAATAACATTCGTAACTGTAGGGTCTGTACCTTCGGTTTGCGTAAAACCTGTTGGATATTCTGCATCTGCTTCATCTAATTTAGACTCTGTATTTCCTACAGGAACTAAAATTGACCAATCACCATTTGCATCGGTTTCGATAGTTGAAATTAAACCTAAAGAATTCGTAATAAATACATTTAATTCTGAAATATCGGCTTCATTATTTTCTTGGTTACCATTACCGTTGTAATCATAGTAAACGTGACCCGATAATACAGCTGTTTCTATATTTTCAAGATAAAAACCATCTACTTCAACTTCGTTACCGGTTAAGGTTAAGGTAGTAGTTGTTGGATTAGTTCCTTCAGTTTGTATTGCTCCTGTAGGAAAGTCTGAATCGTTAACATTTATATTAGTAACTGTTTGACCTACCGGAACATCAACAGACCAGTTACCTTCCTCATCTGTTTCAATTGAAATTATGCTTCCTAAAGATGTTGTAATTAAAACCTCTACATTCGGTAAATTGGGTTCTCCTACATCTTGAGTACCATTACCATTTGTGTCGTAATATAATTGACCTGAAAATTGAGTGATTTCAATATTTGGATTAAAATAACCATCTATTTGTGAATTATCGTTACCATTTATAGCGTTTTGGGTAGTTGGATTTGCTCCCTCTGTTTGTGATGACCCTGTTGGGAAATCTACATCTGTTTCATCTACTAAAACAACTGTATTACCTTCCGGTACTTGGGTTGACCAATCGCCATCTGCATTTGTTTCTACATATTGTGTTCCTCCAAATACATCTGTAATTTCAATAGTAATATTTGCAAGATTCGGCTCTGTATCTTGCTGAACACCATCTCCATTAGTATCGTAGTATACGTGACCACTAATATCTGTAATCACGATATTAGGGTTATAAAAACCATCATCTACCTCTGCAGCAGAAGTATTAGCTACAACGGTAGTTGTGGTTGGATCGGTTCCTTCTGTTTGTGTATAACCGATAGGAAAATCAGGATCGTTTTCATCGATATCCGATGTAACATCACCGGCAGGTACAATAAGAGTCCACACTCCAAAATCATCTGTAGTAACAATCGAAATCTGACCAAATGTATTTGAAATTTGAACATCTACATTAGGCATATTTGCATCTCCTGCATCAAAATCCCCATTATTATTATAATCGAAATAAAGATGCCCTGTAAGTACGGCTGTTTGTATATTTGGTTCGAAAAAACCATCTACTTCTGAGTTATCTCCATTTTCAACTACGTTAGTAGTTGTGGGATTTGTTCCTTCAGTTTGTGTATTTCCCGGAATAAAATCTGGATCAGATTCGTCTATTAAAGAAATTGTATTACCTAAAGGTACGTTTACAGACCAGTTCCCATCTGCATCTGTTTCAACTAAAACAACACCTCCATTACTGGTCGTTACTTGCACAGTTATATTTGCCAAATCGGGCTCTCCAGGATCTTGCTGACCGTTTCCGTTTACATCATAATATACGTGACCACTAAGAGTATCTATAATTAGATCTTCATTAAAATATCCATCAATTTCTTCGACTGTTTCGTTAGCTAGAATAGTACTTTGTGTTGGGTTTGTACCTTCTGTTTGGATAACATTACTCGGAAAATCCGGATCTGTTTCATCGACTTCTGAAGTTGCTTCTCCAATAGGAATTGTAATAACCCAATTACCTTCTAAATCTGTTTCTAAGTTATATACATTGCCAATAACATCTGTAACCGTAACCGTAACATTAGGCAGGTTAGGCTCACCTACATCTTGTACTCCATTACCATTAGTATCGTAGTACAAATGCCCCGACAAATCGCCTTCGGCATAAAAACCATCAGGCTCTTCGTTTATAGAATTTCCGGTAGTTACAGTTGTTGTAGTTGGATCTGTACCCTGAGTTTGATCTGTTAATTCGAATAAAAAATCTGGATCATCCTCATCGATATCTGAAGTGGTGGGACCAGAAGGTACATTTGCTTGCCAATCTCCATTAGCATTGGTGGTTACTGTAAAAGTATTTCCTAAAGCATCTGTTATAAGTACATCTATGTTTTCTAATCCCGGCTCACCGCTATCTTGAATTCCATTATTGTTTGCATCATAGTATAAATGACCTACTAAAATACCAACTTCATACCATCCGTCATCTTCTGTAAAAACTTCTTCATCTATAATTACAGCCGCAGAACTCGGGTTAGTACCTGCTGTTTGTATAGCTCCAGTAGGAAAATCCGGATCATTTTCATTTACTAGTATAGTGGCATTACCTACAGGAATATTATTAACAATCCAATTTCCATCAACATCAGAAATTGCGGTATAAACTTGACCAAAAACATCTGTAACAAAAACTTCTACATTTGGCATATTGGGCTCTCCACTATCTTGAGTCCCATTACCATTAACATCAAAAAATAGATGACCAGATAAACTTCCCTGTTCAAAGAAACCATCTGATTCTTCATTTACAGATTGTCCGGTTAACACTAAAGTTGTTGTAGGGTTAGTCCCTTGAGTTTGTATTGAAGATATAGGAAAATCTGAATCATTTTCATCAATCTGCGAAGTAGCATTTCCAATAGGCAACTGTATCGACCAATTACCATTCACATCGGTTTCTAACAAATACTGTTGACCTAGGCTATCTGTAATTAAAACATCTACATCCGGCATATCGGGTTCGCTTACATCTTGAAGCCCATTACCATTTAGATCAAAATATAAATGACCCGATAACTCTCCTTGCTCAAAAAAACCATCATTTTCTGAAAAGACTGTCTGATCACTTAAAACAATTGTAGAAGTAGGATCACTTCCTTCTGTTTGAATAGCCCCAGCAGGAAAATCAGGATCTGTTTCATCAATATCTGAGATTGTTTCACCTGCAGGAACAATAATATCCCAATTACCATTTACATCTGTAACTACAAAATATTGCGTACCTACAAAATCTGTAACTTGCACTGTTACATTCATCATATTTGGTTCACCGGTATCTTGAACCCCATTACCATTAATATCAAAATACAAGTGCCCTGTAAGCTCTCCTTCTTGATAAAACCCATCATTTTCTGAAAAAGTTGAAGAATTATTCACTACCGTAGTAGTCGTAGGATTTGTTCCTTCAGTTTGTATCGCATTAGCAGGAAAATCTACATCTGTAGTATCTATTTCATCTGTAGCAGGTCCGGCTGGGATTTCAACTTCCCAATACCCATCGATATCAGTTTCAACAATAAGTATTTGCCCCTGACTATCGGTAACCGTTACCGTAATATTTGGCATATTAGGTTCACCCGCATCTTGCGCTCCATTTCCATTATAATCAAAATATAAATGTCCGCTCAGAAATCCTTTTTCATAAAAACCATCGTTATCTGTAAAATTTTCTTGACCGGCGATCACAGTTATTGAAGAAGGATCTACTCCTTCTGTTTGCACTGCACCGGCAGGAAAATCTGGATCTGTTTCATCGATATCTGCAGTTGCGTTCAATGCTGCCACTTCTGCCTCCCAATCACCATCTGCATTAGTCACAACTGTTTGCTGCACACCAAATGCATCGGTCACAACAACATCTACATTTGGCATATCGGGCTCTCCGGTATCTTGTGTACCATTGCCATTAAGGTCAAAATACAAATGCCCTGTAACATCTCCTACAAAATAATAACCATCGATGCCTCCATAATTATCTACATTTGGCAGAGCAATCATCGCTGTAGGATCTTCTCCTTCAGTTTGAATATAGCCAGGCGGCAAATCTGTATTATCAACGTTTATATTAATTGGTCCAGCTTCTACTGTAGCACTCCAATCACCATTTGCATCTGTCGAAACAGCTTGAGAAACAAAACTAATATCGACAATAATCATATCGATATTTGGCAATCCCGGTTCACCGGTGTCTTGCGTACCATTACCATTTACATCTCTATAAACTCTACCATGAACTTGAGTTTCTATTAAACTAATATTACTCACTTGAGAAACTAAAAAGTTTTCAGTATCATTTTCTGAATTTTGAGCATACGAGTCTATATGGCTTAAAAAACCTAGCAATAGAAAGAAGAAAAAACGAATTAGTAGTTTTATTTTCATTTACCTTAATAATCTAGAATCCTATAAATTAGCTATAAATCTAGGGGTAATTATTCGATTGTTAAATTTACACAAATAATTGAAACACGTTTAACTTTTCTATACAGAAATAAAAAAAAACTTAACACTAAATTTCAGACAATACACTTTTAATCTTTTTAATTTACTTTTAATCGATATAAAAATAATAAAATTTGGTTCTTGCCATAGGTTAATAAAACAATATCTTTGCAAGCATGAGTTTTATAGAAGAAATAAAAAGAAGAAGAACATTTGGTATCGTTTCTCACCCCGATGCCGGTAAAACAACTTTAACCGAAAAACTCCTACTTTTTGGAGGGGCTATTCAAGAAGCCGGTGCGGTAAAGTCTAATAAGATTAAGAAAGGAGCTACTAGTGACTTTATGGAAATTGAACGCCAAAGAGGTATTTCTGTAGCTACCTCTGTGCTGGCATTCGAATACCGAGATATTAAAATTAATATTCTAGATACACCGGGTCACAAAGATTTTGCTGAAGATACTTTTAGAACGCTTACTGCTGTAGATAGCGTAATTGTTGTGATTGATGTTGCAAAAGGTGTTGAGGAGCAAACTGAAAAGCTTGTTGAAGTTTGCCGGATGCGTAAGATCCCAATGATCGTTTTTATAAACAAAATGGATCGTGAAGGTAAAGATGCATTTGATCTTTTAGATGAAATTGAACAAAAATTAAACCTTACTGTGTGCCCACTAAGTTTCCCTATAGGAATGGGTTACGACTTCAAAGGGATTTATAACATTTGGGAGAAAAACGTAAATTTATTTACCGGCGACCCTAGAAAAGATATCGAAGAAACGGTTGAAATTTCTAATCTAAACGATAGTGAATTAGACGATCTAGTCGGAGAAAAAGCAGCGAATACTTTACGAGAAGAATTAGAATTAACTCAAGGTGTTTATCCTGATTTCGACAAAAAAGCTTATCAAGACGGAGATTTACAACCTGTATTTTTTGGTTCTGCCTTAAATAATTTTGGAGTTAGAGAATTACTAGATTGTTTTGTAGACATTGCTCCTTCACCACGACCTAAAGAAAGTGACACCAGAGTTGTAGATCCTGAAGAGAAAGGTTTTACCGGTTTTGTTTTTAAAATTCACGCAAACATGGATCCTAAACACCGCGACCGTTTAGCGTTTATAAAGATCGTTTCAGGTAAATTTGAACGTAACGTACCGTATTTGCACGTACGACACAATAAGAAATTAAGATTTAGTAGTCCGAATGCTTTTTTTGCTGAAAAGAAAGAAATTGTTGATGTTTCTTACCCGGGAGATATTGTAGGACTACACGATACCGGAAATTTCAAGATTGGCGATACCCTTACCGAAGGTGAAGAGCTACAATACAAAGGAATACCAAGTTTCTCACCAGAACATTTTAGATACATTAACAATGCAGACCCGATGAAATCTAAGCAATTAGAAAAAGGGATCGATCAATTAATGGATGAAGGAGTTGCGCAGTTATTTCGTTTAGAATTGAATAATAGAAAAGTAATCGGGACCGTTGGTGCACTTCAGTATGAAGTAATCCAATATCGATTAGAACACGAATACGGAGCGAAATGTACATACGAACCTTTAAATGTGCATAAAGCTTGTTGGATAGAACCTGAAAATGAAAAAAGTGAAGAGTTTAAAGAATTTAAACGTGTAAAGAACAAATTCTTAGCGAAAGATAAACGCGGGCAGCTTGTATTTTTAGCAGATTCGATGTTTAGTTTACAAATGACTCAACAAAAATATCCTTCGATCAAATTTCATTTCACTTCAGAATTTTAAAATAAATTCAGTTTTAAGCATAAAAAAATCCCTGAATACTCTTCAGGGATTTTTTATTATAAATGTTGAATTAATTAAGCCTGACCTGTTGGTCCAAAATTTAATGGAATTGGTGGCTTATCGTAATCTTTAATTTCGCCGTGAGCTTGCTCAAAACGATTAATATTATCTCCTAAAGCTTTTAAAAGTCGTTTAGCATGTTGCGGAGTTAGAATAATTCTAGACTTCACCTTACTTTTTGGTGCTCCCGGCATAATATTTACAAAGTCTACCACAAATTCTGAAGCAGAATGATTAATGATCGCTAAGTTACTGTAAGTTCCTTGTGCGGTAGCTTCATCTAACTCAATATTTAATTGCTTTTGGTTAGCTTTTTTATCTTTTTCTTCACTCATATCTTTAATATAAAAGAAAAGCCCGACTCTGCTGAATCGGGCTTTTACGATTAGTTATAATTAACTTCTTGTTTTTCTTCCATCATCTCGTCAAACTCTTCTTTAGAACCTACGATAATGTTATCGTACTCTCTAAGTCCTGTTCCTGCAGGTATTTTATGACCTACAATTACATTCTCTTTAAGACCTTCTAAAGTATCTATTTTACCGCTCACCGCAGCTTCATTCAGTACTTTGGTAGTTTCCTGGAATGATGCAGCAGAAATAAACGATTTTGTTTGAAGCGATGCTCTGGTAATACCTTGTAAGATCGGTGTTGCCGTTGCCGGTTGCACGTCTCTAGCAGTTGCAAGATTTTTATCTTCTCTACGTAAAATAGAGTTTTCATCTCTTAACTCACGAGGCGTAACAATTTGACCAGGTCTTAAGTTTACACTATCACCTGCATCTTCAACTACTTTCTTACCAAAGATATCGTCATTTTCTTCGATGAAATCATCTTTATGAATAAGCTGATTTTCTAAGAAAATAGTATCTCCCGGATCTTGAATTTTAACTTTACGCATCATTTGACGTACAACTACCTCAAAGTGCTTATCGTTAATTTTCACCCCTTGTAGACGATAAACTTCCTGAACTTCATTTACCAAATACTGTTGTACAGCGCTTGGTCCTTTAATATTCAAGATATCTTCCGGAGTTATCGAACCGTCTGATAATGGCATTCCCGCTCTTACATAATCGTTTTCTTGCACTAAGATCTGGTTAGAAAGTTTTACTAAGTACTTTTTAACTTCACCTAATTTAGATTCAACGATAATCTCACGGTTACCACGCTTGATCTTACCAAAAGAAACTACACCATCGATCTCACTTACTACAGCCGGGTTAGAAGGGTTACGTGCTTCGAATAATTCGGTTACACGAGGTAAACCTCCAGTAATATCACCTGCTTTTGCAGATTTACGAGGAATTTTCACTAAAATTTTACCAACTTTAATCTTTTCTTCGTCATCTACCATTAAGTGAGCTCCTACTGGTAAGTTATACGAACGAATTATTTCGTCTTTCTTACCTAAAATTAATAGTGTAGGAATCTTCTTTTTATTTCTAGACTCAGAAATTACTTTCTCTTGGAAACCTGTTTGTTCATCGGTTTCAACTTGATAAGTAACCCCTTGTTCAATATTTTCGAACTTGATTTTACCAGCAAACTCTGAAATAATTACACCGTTATAAGGATCCCACTGGCAAACAGTTGTTCCTTTTTCGATCTTATCACCAGGTTTGATGAATAATTGAGAACCGTAAGGGATTACATTATTACTTAAGGTAATTCCTGTATTTGGATCTACAACTTTAAGTTCTGATGTTCTAGATATTACAATCTCAGCTTCGCTACCGTCTGGCGCTTCACCTTGAACCGTTTTAAGATCTTCGATCTCTGCAATACCGTTGAACTTGGTTATTAATTTATTTTCTTCTGAAATGTTTCCTGCAATACCACCCACGTGGAAGGTACGCAAGGTTAACTGTGTTCCCGGCTCACCAATAGACTGAGCAGCAACTACACCAACAGCTTCACCTTTCTGAACCGTTTTACCGGTAGCTAAGTTACGACCGTAACATTTCACACAAATTCCTTTTTTCGCCTCACAAGTTAATGCAGATCTTACTTCTACAGAATCTAAAGCTGAAGCTTCTACTTTTGCTACAATAGCATCGGTAATTTCATCTCCAGATCTTGCAATTACTTCTTGAGTAATAGGATCGATCACATCATTAAGTGCGGTACGACCTAAAATACGCTCACCTAGAGACTCTACGATCTCTTCGTTTTTCTTAAGCGCTTTCATATCGATACCTCTTAATGTACCACAATCTTCTTCACCTACAATTACATCTTGAGAAACATCTACTAAACGACGTGTTAAGTAACCTGCATCTGCGGTTTTTAATGCGGTATCGGCAAGACCTTTACGCGCACCGTGAGTAGAGATAAAGTATTCAAGAATCGAAAGACCTTCTTTAAAGTTAGAAAGAATTGGGTTTTCAATAATCTCTCCTCCTCCTGAGTTCGATTTCTTAGGTTTCGCCATCAGACCACGCATACCGGTTAACTGACGAATCTGCTCTTTAGAACCACGAGCTCCAGAATCTAACATCATAAATACCGAGTTAAATCCTTGCTGGTCTTCTCTAATTCGCTTCATCGCTAATTCAGTTAAATTAGCATTGGTAGCCGTCCAGATATCAATTACCTGGTTGTAACGCTCGTTGTTGGTAATAAGACCCATATTATAGTTAGCCATAATACCTTCAACTTGCTCGTTGGCCTCATCGATCATTCCGTGTTTTTCTTGCGGAATAATAATATCTCCTAATGAGAATGAAAGACCACCTCTAAATGCAAAACCATAACCAAGACCCTTAATTTTATCTAAGAATTCTCCGGTTTCTGGAACGCTTGTTACTTTTAAAATATTACCAATAATATCTCTTAAAGATTTCTTGGTAAGTACTTCGTTAATATATCCTGCTTGTTCTGGTACTTCTTCGTTGAATAGTACACGACCAACAGTAGTTTCAATGATTTGGTAAACTAATTCACCATTTTCATTAAAATCTTTTGCTCTTACTTTAATTGAAGCGTTTAATTCTACCTTCTTCTCG
>DTTX01000085.1:25986-26216 GCA_012964435.1 Mesonia sp.
ACTTCTTCAAAAGAGTAGAAAGTTAGACCTTCACGTTTAACAATTCTTTCTGGTGTAGATTTACGTTCTTTAGTCATATAATAAAGACCAAGAACCATATCCTGAGAAGGAACCGTTACCGGTGAACCGTTTGCCGGGTTTAAGATATTATGAGAAGCCAACATTAATAACTGTGCTTCTAAAATAGCTTCTGGCCCTAACGGTAAGTGAACCGCCATCTGGTCACCATC
>DTTX01000086.1:0-69091 GCA_012964435.1 Mesonia sp.
AAAAAATGACTTAACGCAGAAATTTATGGCTCAATAAAAAACCAAAATCTGCAAAGGATTTGACGAGAAAAAATAAGAGTGCCGACTGGATTAGAACCTAAAAGCTGTTTTCCAAACCGAATTATTGATAATGCACCCTTGTTTCGGCCGTGTCCTTGGTGTTTAATTTAGTGCGTAACGAACGCATATCCGATGATACCTTTTGCTCGATAACCCGGGCATAGATTTGCGTTGTGGAAAGCTTGGTATGACCTAGCAATTTTGAAACGGTCTCAATGGGTACGCCATTTGAAAGCGTAACTGTAGTGGCAAACGTATGTCTGGCCGCGTGGAACGTAAGCTTTTTATTGATTTTTAGAATTATCGCTATTTCCTTCAAATATTTGTTGATTTTCTGATTGGAAAATACCGGAAGCAGCTTTTCTTGCTTGCTTTTAGGATCTTGGTCATATTTTTTCAGTATGTCAAGGGCTTTATCCAACAGTGGTATTTTTACGGCTTCATCGTTCTTTTCCCTTTTTGTAAATATCCAGTAATCTCCATCGATGCCTCGTACAATATGGTCATCGCAAAGTAATTTTACATCGATATAGGACAGTCCCGTATAACAGGCAAAAACAAATACATCCCTCGTTTTCTGGTGCATCACTTTTGAAAGCTGACCAGATTCCAAAACTTCAAGTTCCGACTGGGACAGAAATGCCCGTTGGTGTTTTGTGAACTTCAGCGAGAACCTTACAAAAGGGTCTTTTTCGATCCATTCCAACCGAAGGGCAAGGTTCATCATCTTTTTCAAGCGTTCCAAGTGTTTCATAACCCCATTGTTCTTTAGGGGCTGTGAACGGTTTATGGATTTTCCGTTACGTAGGAACTGTTCAAAATCAATGATGAATTTATAGGACAGTTGTTTCAGGAAAACGTCATTGGTCTTTAGTTTGTGCTTCAGATACCGTTTGATATAGCGTTCCGTAGTGAAGTAATTTTTCAAGGTGCCGGGTTTGAGTACCGAAACCATATTCTTATTGTGATAGAAAACCAGTTGAAGCAGCGTTTTGTGCTGTTCATCTTCCCCAAGATATCGGGCTTTGATGGCCTGGGCGGTAACGTATTTGGTTTCGCCCAGAAGCTGTTTGTGGCATTCCAATAAATCAGAGTACACCTGGTCAAGGTAAACGTTTAATGACTTTCCATCGGAAGTCCTTAGCGTTGACCTCTTGGAACGGGTATCCCAATAGGTAACCGATGTAGATCGTTTTAAACTGATTTCGGCACGTTTTCCATCGACCGTAATACGGGCATAAATAGGTGCAAAATCATCTTTTGCTTTGGCCATACTCAGCCAAAAATGAATGGTAAAAGTCTTGGAAGTCTGCATAAACTCTCGCTTTAAGTTAATAATCGATTTGTTTACGAAAGTCAAATCGCTGCGAAAGTCAAGTCTATTGAATTACCAATGTAGTGAAAATTCTGGTAACAATTTAGGTAACCGAATAGGTAACCTTTGAATTGATATTAAAGCCAATCTTATGATTTCAAGAAAAATGAAAATCATTGATTTTCATAAGATTAGCTATATTTTAGTGTCTATTGACACCGTAATTGTCGGGGTGGCAGGATTCGAACCTGCGACCTCCTGCTCCCAAAGCAGGCGCGATGACCGGGCTACGCTACACCCCGAGTGGTAATCGTCTTGTGATTGGAGCGGCAAATATAAAATTAATTTTTAAACTACCAAACACTTTTTTTTGTGGCGGAGAGACCGGGATTCGAACCCGGGCATCCAAGAAGGATGACAGCTTAGCAGGCTGCTGCATTACCACTCTGCCACCTCTCCAAAAAATTATGAACTTTGCAAATCATTTTGCGGATGCAAATATATAACCTCTTTACGTTCTCACCAAACAAAAAATAAGCTTTTTTTGAATTAAATTATATCTTACTTAAGCGCAAATAGTTATAATCAATATTTATTTCAAACTTTTTTCTAAGCTTATTAGTTTCGCTACATTTTTAACGATTCGGTGGTGTTTTTTTACGAACGGATTTTCTTGATTCCATACATATCCGGCCAAAACTGCACAAAGTTGTTTCTTTATTTCTAAGTTAGGTTGTTGATGTAAAATTATTTCTTGTAAATTACCTGTATACCATTCCTTTACATAAGTCGAGAAAACTTCGATCCCGGCATTCATATAATCTACGTAGTCTTTCTGCCAGTTAATTTGTACTCCTTGCAATTCTTTATCGATCAATTTTGCTGCTAATAAACCACTTTCGGTCGCAAAAGAAACTCCAGAAGAAAATACCGGATCTAAAAATTCGGCGCTATTACCGGTCAATACAAAGCGATCACCGCATAGCTGAGTTACATTTTTAGCAATATTTTTAATTTGAATAGGAGAGAAGTTAAATTTTACTTTCTCAAACTGTTCTTTAAATTCTGGACTTAAAGCTAATATTTCTCGAAAAGCAGTTTCGTTATCTTCAGAAAATTGGGCTAACCAATCGGTTGGAGCAACTACGCCTAAACTTGTATTTCCGTTAGAAAAAGGAATATACCACATCCAAACTTCTTGTTCTATAATATCGAAAGTGATCGTATTTTGATGTTTAAAGTTTTCTCGATCTATATCTTTCACCTGAGTGAAAATCGAAGAATGTGAACTTACTTTCGCTTCAGCTTCTAAACCAAGCTGTTTGGCAAGAACTCTTCCGTTACCACTGGCATCAATTATAAATCGAGCAGTTATTGTTTCAGAAATAGTTTTAGAACGATAGGAGATCGTTATTTCTTCTTCCGCAGAAAAATCTACCGCAGTTACTTCAGTTTCAAAAAGAATTTTGACACCTTTTTTCTGACAAGATTCAGCTAAAACCAGATCAAAATCATCTCGAGGTACTTGCCAGGTCCAATCCCAACCTTCACCAAACTTTTCAGCAAAATCGAATGCGCCCACAACTCCGTTTTTTATAAACTTAGCTCCGTGCTTTTTTTGGTAATTTTGTTGTTGTAAATCTTTTAGAAGCCCTGCCTCTTCAAAATTATCCATACAACGTGGGATCAAGCTTTCTCCGATCGTATAACGAGGAAATTTACTTTTCTCTAAAATCGTAACTCGATAACCTTTTTGAGCGAGATATGCAGCAGAAACACAACCCGAAGGTCCGGCGCCAATAATTAAAACATCTACCTTTTCTGTATTCATCTAATTTTTTTTGCTAGGTAAATATACTACATTTGTCGGGTAAACCTTAAGCAATTTTTAATGCCGAAAGCTCCATATTCGTTTAGTTTTTCAAAATTTAAAGCCATTATTTTTGAGCAGAAAGAAGTTGAAATCGCAGAAGCTACACTTCAACAAATGGAAGAGAGTTTTCAGTTTCTCAAAAGTTTTGCTGAAGATAAAGTGATTTATGGCGTAAACACAGGTTTTGGGCCGATGGCACAATATAAAATTCCGAAAGAAAGCTTAAAAGACCTTCAATATAATTTAATTAGAAGTCACGCTTCAGGTACCGGAAATGTTTTAGCTGAAGATGAAGTAAAAGCGGTTATGTTGGCTCGTTTGCAGACACTGAGTTTAGGAAAATCTGGAATTTCTTCAGAAGTTATTTTATTAATGAAAGAGCTCATTAATCGAGAAATTTATCCGGTAATTTTTGAACATGGTGGCGTTGGTGCGAGCGGAGATCTAGTGCAATTAGCGCATTTAGCCTTGGTGTTAATTGGTGAAGGCGAAGTGTTTTATGAAGGAAATCGAACCTCGACTTCAGAAGTTTTTAAAGCTGAAAATTTAACACCAATTTCTATTCAAGGGCGTGAAGGTTTGGCTTTAATTAATGGTACTTCGGTAATGACGGGAATTGGTTTACTCAATTTTTATTACGCTGAACGTTTACTGAATTGGTCAATTTTCACAAGTAGTTTGATTAATGAATTGGTAAGCGCTTATGACGATCATTTTTCAGCTGAATTAAATGAAGCGAAATTACATCAAGGCCAACAGGAAGTCGCTCAACAAATGCGTGAATTTTTAACGGGAAGTCAACTCATAAAAAAACGCGAGGCACATTTATACAAGTCTGTTGAAGAAGAATTTTTTAAAGAAAAAGTACAAGAATATTATAGTTTACGTTGCGTACCACAGATTTTAGGTCCGATAAAAGATACGTATCAAAATGTATTAAAAGTCTTGTTGAATGAAGTAAATTCTGCCAACGATAACCCAATTGTCGATGCTGAAAAACAACAGGTTTATCACGGTGGTAATTTTCACGGAGATTACATTGCATTAGAAATGGATAAAATGCGTTTGGCAACAACTAAACTTTCGATGTTGGTGGAGCGACAACTCAATTATTTAATGAATGCGAAGCTGAACGATATTTTTCCGCCGTTTTTAAATCACGGAAAACTCGGACTCAATTTCGGGATGCAAGGCGCTCAATTTAGCGCGGTTTCTACAACGGCAGAAAACCAAACTTTGTCAAGTTCAATGTACATTCATAGCATTTCTAACAATAACGACAATCAAGATATTGTGAGTATGGGCACGAACGCGGCAACGCTAACCAAACGTGTAATCAATAATTCTTTTGAAGTTTTATCGGTGCAAGTGATTAGCTTAGTGCAAGCGGCGTATTATTTAGAGGAAGTAGAAAAATTAGCTCCAAAAACAAGAAGCATTCTTCAGCAATTACAAAACTTTATTCCGAAGATTGAAGAAGATCAGCCTTTGTATTCGTTAATTGAAGAAACCATCCATTATTTGAAAAATCACGATCCTTATGAAAACTAAATATGCGTTAATTACCGGGGGTTCACGCGGAATTGGGAAAGCAATCGCCAAGCAAATTGCTAAAGATTTAGGTTATCATATCTTGATTACTTATGTAAGTAATAATGAAGCGGCAGCTCAAACCAAAGCAGAAATTGAAGCTGAAACTGAGGCTAGTTGTGAAACTTTAAAATTCGATGTTGCTAACAGAAATGAAACTCAAAAGGTTTTAGAAAACTGGCAAGAAAATCATCCAGATTCGATCATAGAAGTGATCGTGAATAATGCCGGAGTGACGCGTGATGGTTTATTTATGGCGATGAATGAAAATGATTGGGATCAAGTGATCAATACGAGCGTTCAGGGTTTTTATAACATCACCAAATCACTCATCACGCCGATGATTCGGCAACGTTTTGGGCGCGTAATCAATATTGTTTCGGTTTCCGGAGTAAAAGGAACAGCCGGACAAACCAATTATTCTGCTGCAAAAGCAGCAATTATCGGAGCGACAAAAGCTTTAGCGAAAGAAATTGCTAAACGTAAAGTAACCGTGAATGCCGTCGCGCCCGGATTTATAAATTCTGATATGACGCAAGATCTAGATGAAAAAGAATTAAAGAAAATTATTCCCGCAAATCGTTTTGGTGAAGCTCAAGAAGTGGCAGATTTGGTAAGTTTTCTAGCTTCAAAAAAAGCCAATTACATTACCGGAGAAGTAATTAACATTAACGGCGGTCTTCATTAAAATTAACTTATGGCTAAGTGGAACGGTAAATCTCGCGGAAGCGTTTCTGGCATCAGGGTTTTTGTGTTTTTTATCAAAAATTTCGGACTTCGAGCAGCTTACCTTTTATTAAGTTTACCGGTTCCTTATTTTGTGATCGCTGCTCCAAAAGCGACCAAAGCCTTATTTTACTATTTTCATCGAAGATTAGAATATTCAGTAGTAACTTCAGTTTTCAAAATTTTTCAAACTTACTATGTTTTTGGGCAAAGTTTAATTGATCGAGTTGCGGTAACTGTAGGGAAACGTGATAAATTCACCATGAATTTCGACGGAATTCATCATATAAAAGAATTAATTCAGCAGAAAAAAGGCGGAATTTTATTTACTGCGCATATTGGAAATTTTAATATTTCGAGAACTTTTTTTGAAGAGTTAGGTAACGAAGCTGCCATTAATATGGTGGTGACCGATCACGAACACAAAAACATTAAAAATTATTTAGAGTCAGTCACCGGGAAAACAAAACTCAACTTAATTGTGGTAAAAGAAGATCTATCGCATTTATTTCAAATTAATGAAGCCTTAAATAATAATGAACTCCTAGTTTTTGCCGCTGATCGTAGTGGAGAAGGTAAACATATAAAAGCTGACTTTTTAGGAGAAAAATCGCATTTTTTTGAAGGTCCGTTTAAATTGGCAGCCTTAAAAAAACTGCCCACCTTAATGGTGTATATTATGCGAGAACCTCATTATCATTATCATTTTTACGCCAGAAAATTAGAGGTCGAAAATCACGAACCACAAGAAATTCTACAAGGATATTTACAGAATTTAGAAAAAATGATAAAAAAATATCCTACACAATGGTTTAATTTTTACGATTTTTGGGATTGATTTTTTAATTGAAAACCAAAAGTCATGTTGAACTTGATTAACTCCGTTGAATCTTCGATTTCAGCATCTCATCAAAATAGGAAAATCTTTATGTGACCCTGAATCAAGTTCAGGGTGACAAAAAGTTAAATTAGCTAATTCGCTATGAAAACACTTCTTACTAAATCTCAGGTTGAAAACCTTTTGCCTCAAAAAGGTCCATTCGCGATGGTTGATGGTTTAGTTGAATTAAATAGGGAAGCATTTTCAACTTTGACGATTAAAGAAGATAATTTGTTGGTCAATAAAAATCACTTTTCTGAAGCTGGTTTACTTGAATTTATGGCGCAAAGCATTGCGGTTTCTTC
The DNA here is from genome assembly GCA_012964435.1 of Mesonia sp. Taxonomy (GTDB): domain Bacteria; phylum Bacteroidota; class Bacteroidia; order Flavobacteriales; family Flavobacteriaceae; genus Mesonia. The sequence goes on from DTTX01000086.1 coordinate 6,750, forward strand.
TTCATTTATGGAAGAAGCTCAAAATGAGGCAAAAGTCGGATTTATTGGCGCTATAAAAAAAGCAGAGATTGTAGCATTACCAAATGTAACCACGCAGATTTTTGGCAAAGTAGAAAAACAATACGAAGCGATTGGTATTCAGTTAGCTAAGGTGGAAGTCTTTAATTCTTCTAAAGAACTTTTAGCTTGGGCTGAAATAAAAACTGTACTTTCGTCTTAAATAAACGCCATCAATTTGAGACAGAAACCCGCTGTACATATTATTGACGATGAAATTATCGCTCCGCTAGGTTGGGGAACTTCAGCTAATTTAACTCAAATTAAGCAGCGACAAACTGCTATTAAAGAGCATAAAATTTCTGTGGAAAATTTTTATTACGCAGCACTTTTTGAAGAAGAAAAAATTCAGCAGAATTTTGATAATTTATCTTTTTCTAAAGCAGAAGATTTTACCAAATTAGAAAAGCTATTCTTATTAACGGTTCATCATTTATTAGAACGAAATCCTATAAATTTAGAGGAAACTGTTCTAATTATTTCAACGACCAAAGGAAATGTAGAATTACTTGAAAAAGCTGAAAATTCTATTCCTGAAAAATCTAAATTATACAGTTTAGGGAAGACTGTTCAGAAATATTTCAACCTCAAAAATGAACCAATCACACTTTCTAACGCTTGTATTTCCGGTGGTTTAGGGTTAAGTGTTGGGAAACGTTTGCTAGAAGAAAATGCTTATAAAAATGCATTGGTTTTAGGCGGCGATGTGGTTTCTAAATTTACACGTTCCGGTTTTCAGTTATTACAAGCGATGGATAGTGAAATTTGTAAACCATACGACAAAAACCGCAAAGGCATTAATCTGGGTGAAGCTGCAGCCGGAGTTTTATTGAGTACAGAAAAACAAAATTCAAAAATTCAAATTGTAGGTGAAGCCACGGCAAATGATGCGAACCATATTTCGGGTCCGTCGCGAACAGGAGAAGGTTTGGTTAAAGTAATTTCTTCAGCTTTAAATGAAGCTCACTTAGAAGCTTCAGCGATCGATTGCATTTCTGCGCACGGAACAGCAACACTTTACAACGACGCGATGGAAGCGCAAGCTTTTGGCAGATTAAATCTTCAGCAAAAACCCTTGACCAGTTATAAAGCTTATTACGGACATACTTTTGGAGCTTCAGCCTTGATCGAAAGTATTTTGAGTATCAAATCTCTTCAACAAAATCTGTTATTTCCCTCCTTGGGTTGTGAGAAAATAGGAGTGGAGCCGTCATTAAATATTCAGCAGAATTTAGAAGAAAAAAAATTAAAATACGCCTTAAAAACCGCCTCAGGCTTTGGAGGTTGTAATTTTGCGATGATTTTTAAAAACTTAAAGTATGCATAAAAATCATCAAATTTCGGCATCGATCATCCTTAGAAATCATCAGGTGATCTTTAACGGAAAGGTTATTTTTGAAACTGCTGAAGATCTAGAATTACCGGCATTTTTAAAAGCTTGCTATCAAGATTTAAAAATCGACTATGCTAAATTCTATAAAATGGATCTACTTTCTAAATTAGGATTTATCGCTTCAGAATATCTAGCAAAAGATCGAAAACTGAACGCAGAAACCGCCCTGATTCTACAAAATAGCGCGGGAAGTTTAGAAACCGATCTTGATTATCAAGAAAGCATTTTAGATGAAAATGCTTTTGCTTCGCCTTCTGTTTTCGTGTACACTTTACCGAATATCGTGTTGGGAGAATTGAGCATTCGGCACCAATTACAAACAGAAAATGCTTTTTTTATTTCTGAAAAATTTGACGCTTCATTTTTAATTGTTTATTTGCAAAATCTATTCAGTACAAATAAGGCAAACGCTGCAATTTGTGGATGGTTAGATTTGGATAAAGAAGGATATAATGTATTTTTGAGCCTGATAACGAAAGATGAAAAAGGCAAGGCCTTGACTGCCGAAAATTTAAAAGAAAACTATGAGCAATTTAAGACAAGAGCTTAAAGCACAAATTATAGAACAATTAAATCTTGAAGATTTAGAAATTACAGATATTAACGATAACGATGAGCTTTTTGGTGATGAAATTGGGCTCGACTCCATCGATGCTTTAGAATTGATCGTTTTATTAGAAAAAGATTACGGCATAAAAATCACCGATCCTAAAGAAGGAAAAGAAGTTTTTTATAGCGTAGAAACGATGGCGACTTACATCGAAAAAAACCGTTAAGATGTCTTCTCGTATTGCCATAACCGGGATGGGCATTGTTTCTGCTATTGGAAATAATGTGCAAGAAAATTTGTTGGCGTTAGCGCAGCAAAAATCGGGGATTGGTCAACTAGAATTGCTTGAAACTATACATCAAAATTTTCCTTGTGGCGAAATTAAATTAACTAATAATCATTTAGTTGAAGCCTTAAAGGTGAAACAAGATGAAACCTTTACTCGAGCGGCTTTGTTAGGGGTGAAAGCTGCGGAAGAAGCCTTGCAACAAGCGCAAATTACATCTAAAAATAAAATAGCTTTCGTTAACGGCACCAGTGTTGGCGGAATGGATTACACAGAGAAATTGTATAAAGATTTTTCTAAAAATCCGCATACCACAAAATATATTGAAGCGCAACATCCGGGCTTTACCAGCGATACGATCGCGCACCATTTAACAATAACAGGATTAGTAACCACGGTAAGTACCGCGTGCTCTTCCGGAGCTAATGCGTTAATTACCGGAGCAAAATTGCTAAAAGCCGCGAAAGCTGAAACGGTTTTAGCCGGCGGAACAGATTGTCTTTCTAAATTCACCTTAAACGGATTTAATAGCTTAAAAATTCTTTCCGAAAAACTTTGTCAACCTTTTGATGAACACCGAAGCGGACTTAATTTAGGCGAAGGTGCCGCGTATCTGGTTTTAGAGACAGAAGAAAAAGCAAAAGCTCAAAACAAAATTATTTTGGGTTATCTTGACGGTTATGGGAATGCGAATGATGCTTACCATCAAACCGCATCTTCAGCAACCGGAGAAGGTTCTTTTTTAGCAATGCAAGCCGCTTTAAATTCGGCTAAAATTAATGCTAGAGAAGTTTCTTATATCAACGCTCACGGGACGGCAACTGAAAATAACGATCTTTCTGAAGGTGTCGCAATTCAACGTATTTTTGAAGAAAATTTACCAAAAATCTCTTCCACAAAAGCATTTACCGGTCATACCTTAGCCGCTGCAGGAGCGATTGAAGCAGTTTTTTCTTTATTGGCAATTCAAGAGCAAAAGATCTGGCCCAACTTGAATTTTAAAGTACAAATGCCGGAACTAAACTTTTCTCCGGAAACAGAGATCGTTCCACAAAAAATCGAAAAAGTATTATCAAATTCATTTGGGTTTGGTGGTAATTGTTCTTCTTTACTATTTTCGGCGTTATGATAAAAGCTTGCTACATTAACGGGATCAGTTCGCTGTCGCCACAATCAACAGTTGTAGAAGAAAATTTTGATTTTCAGCAAATTCAAACTTTTGAAAAACCGGTGCTGCAAGTTGCGTTTAAAGGTTATAAGAAATTAATAAAACCTGCCGCAATGCGCCGCATGTCAAAATCGGTAAAAATGGGCGTTTTTACAGCAGCTTCTGCGTTGATCGATGCTGATGTAAAAGAACCGACATCCATTTTAACAGGAACCGGAATGGGTTGCAAGCAAGATTCTGATATTTTCTTAGAAAATTTACTTTTGCAATACGAAGAATTGCTTTCTCCCAGTAAATTTGTACAATCTACGCACAATACAGTTGGCGGCCAGGTAGCGTTATACTTGAAAAGTAAAGCTTATAATTTTACGTATGTACAAGGTTCTGCTTCGTTTGAAAGCGCCTTGCTTGATGCGCAATTATCAATCCTTACAGAAGAAAAAAAACATCAAATTTTAGTAGGCGGGATCGATGAAATTTCAGAAAATACGATTGGTTTGTTGCAACTCGATCAACAAATTAAAAGTGAAACTTCACTTGAAAATTTAAAATTACTCGATTATAAATCTAAAGGAAGTATTATTGGAGAAGGGGCTCATTTTTTTGTAATTTCAGAAGAAAAAAAACATAATTCTTACGCAAAACTTCTTGATCTTCATTTAGAAAATAGTTTAGCAACAGAAGAAGTTTTTCCTAAAACTAAAGCTTTTTTAGAAGAAAACAAGCTAGCAATTGCCAATATTGATCTGGTTATTTTAGGCAATAATGGCGATGTAGATTTTGATGCGTATTTTCAGCCGCTTCAGCAAGAATTTAAAGAAATTCCGCAGGTATATTACAAGCATTTGGTGGGTGAATTTTATACAGCTTCTGCTTTCGGAATGCAATTAGGAGTAAAAATTTTAAAATCGCAACATCTCCCGGAAGCTTATCGATTAAATACAGTTCAACCTCAAAAAACGATTAAAAAAGTTTTACTTTATAACCAATTTAGAGGCAAAAATCACAGTTGGATCCTATTAGAACATGTTTAAACGTGAACCGGTAAATACAGTTTTTTTCACTTTATTGGTTTTATTAACCTATGCGGTTTTTCAATACCAATGGCCAATCTACTGGTTTTTAATTCTTGGCGGAACTTGGTTTTTACTCACTATAATTGGCTCTACAAATGTTCAACTGAATTATTTTTATCCTGCGCTACATAAAAACCCCGGAGTTGTTCAACCCAAAATCGCCTTGACTTTTGATGATGGTCCGCACCCAAATACTATTCAGATCTTAAAGCTATTGAAAAAGTACAACGCCAAAGCTACTTTTTTTTGCATCGGGCATTGTATTGACGAACATCCTGAAATTTTTAAACAAATTATTGCTGAAGGTCACACGGTTGGAAATCATACCTATGCACATCCTAAAAATTACGGATTTCTAAAATCGAAAACCATCATTCGGGAAATCGAAACCTGTAACCAAGCGGCAAAAACACACGGGAATGTTGATTTAAAATTATTCCGTTCTCCGTTTGGTGTAGCGAATCCGAATATTAAAAAAGCTTTAAAAGCCACAGAAATGCAACCCATTGGCTGGAGTTTACGGTCGTTTGATGCGTTATTTTCTTCCGAAGATCTTTTATTTAAAAACATCACCAAACGATTAAAAAAAGGCGACGTGGTTTTATTGCACGATAATCAAGAACATACCTTGGTAATTTTGGAGCGATTATTGGTATTTTTACAAGAACATAATTTTAAATCTGTGACTATTGATGAATTATTCCATATCAAAGCTTACGCTTAGTTTTTTAGCGTTTTTGTTTCTTAGTTTTTTTTCGAATGCTCAAACTGAGCTTACTTCAACAGAAATAGAAAACTTTCAACAACAAGTTTTTGCAAAAGCTGAAGAATTTCAAAACCTGCAAGGCAATTTCATACAAACCAAACACGAAGAGTTTTTGAGTGCACCCGCAGAAAGCTCCGGCAAATTTTACTACAATACCAACAACCAGTTAAACTGGACATATTTGGAACCATTTGCGATGGGAATTCTTTTTACCGATGGCAAATTATTTCTTACCGAAAATGGTAAAGCGAGAGAAATTGATGTTTCTGCTTATAAAATGTTCGATCAGTTAAGTGAGCTTATTTCTGAAAGTATTAATGGGAAAATTATTCAGCAACAAGATTTTGAAATTAGCTATACGAAAGCAGGCGATTTTACCAAGACGATTTTAAAACCAATTTCACAGCAACAGCAGCTATTCAGCCAAATTGAATTGTATTTTAATAGCGATTATTTAGTTGAACAAATTAAATTGATAGAAGGAGAAGAAAGTTATGTGCTTATTCGCCTTAATGATCTAAAGGTGAATCAACCGATTGCTGAAAGTGTTTTTGAAGTTGAAAAATAAAATCTTTGTTATTCTGAACTTGTTTCAGGATTTCATCTTCATTAATTTTCAGGAATAGTTACAAAATTGCCAACTTATACTTCGACAAGCTCAGTGTGACCATAGATAAAATTATCATTGTAAAAAGTTATGCTTAAAAATTTTTCAGAAATACTTCAGCAGCAATTTGAAGAAGATCAATTTGAAGTTCATTTAAAGCTGAATGCCGATCACGAACTATATAAAGGTCATTTTCCCGATCAAAAAGTAACGCCGGCCGTGGTGATGATTCATTTATTTAAGCAAATCGCTGAAGATTTTTCTGCGGAAGAACTTCAACTTCAAGAAGCCTCGAATCTTAAATTTTTAAATGTGCTCGATCCCAATCAAGAAAACGTTTTAATTTGTATCGGAAGTATTGAAAAACAGGAGAATAAGTATGTTTTAAAAGCTATTGCAAAAACTTCTCTGCAAGTTATTGCCAAAGTAAAATTGATTTTCACGACTTTTGTCGACCATTAAATCAAGAAATTGAAAGAAAATTCGGCTTACATACCTATTTTCAATGCGTTAAAATGCTGTGTGATTATCCCAACGTATAATAATCAGAACACGTTAAAACGGGTGATCGACGGCGTTTTAGAATACACCGAGAATCTGTTGGTAATTAATGATGGTTCTACCGACAATACACCAACTATTTTAGCCGATTATCCGCAAATTCATACGATTCATTTTAAGGAAAATAGAGGGAAAGGAAATGCTCTAAAAAAAGGTTTTCAAGAAGCCGAAAAACTGGGATTTAAATATGCAATTACCTTAGATTCAGACGGGCAACATTACCCCAAAGATTTACCAAAATTTATAGAGCAATTACAGCAACCTCACGAAAAACCTTTATTAATCATCGGTTCTCGACAAATGGATAGTCCCGGCGTACCGCAGGGCAATAGTTTCGGGAATATTTTTTCGAGTTGGTGGGTTTATATTGAAACGGGTTACAATTTAAAAGATACGCAATGCGGTTTTCGATTATATCCGCTAGAAATCGTGAATAACATCAAGTTATTTACGCCTAAATTTGAATTTGAGATCGAGATTATGGTAAAAAGTGCGTGGCGTGGTGTCGAGCTAAAAAATATCCCGATCGATGTATTATACGACCCTAAAGAACGGGTGACGCATTTTCGCCCGGTGATCGATATTACCCGAATTACTTTATTAAATATTTGGTTTGTTTTTGTCTCGTTTTTCTTTGTAAAACCAGTGAGAAAACTCAAAGAAATTCGGCAAAAAGGAGGGAAGCGTTTCTGGCGAGAAGATATTTTGAAAATTCAGGAGACTCCACTGCAAAAGGCAAAAGCGATTGCTCTCGGCGTTTTTATTGGTATTTCGCCATTTTGGGGTTTACATTCATTAATCGTTTTTTTTGCTGCAGAATACTTTAAACTGAATAAAGTCTTGGCATTTTTCGCTTCAAATGTGAGTATTCCGCCAATGATTCCGTTTTTGCTGTATTTCAGTTATCAATTTGGAGCGATCATTCTAGGAAACGAGCCTGATGCCACCTTAAATATCGAAAATATTGAAAATGCGCTCGATATTTTAATGGGCGTGAAGCAATATTTAATCGGAAGTTTTGCCTTAGCTGCCGTGAGTGCAATTGTTTTAGGAATATTATTTTTCTTAATTTTCAGTTTATTTAGCAAGAAAAATTCAGCAGATGCATAAGTGGCTGTTTCAACTTTATCAATATTTTCAATCTCATAAAACTTTCGCTTTTTTGGGATTTTTCTTATTGGTTTTATGTTTTGTCTTTGGCGCTTCGCAGTTGAATTTCCAAGAAGACATTCAGCAACTTATCCCAAAAACGGAAGCATCGACTCGGTTACAGCGAATTTTAAAAACTGTAGAATTTACAGATAAGATCGTGGTGAATATTTCTTCTGAAAAAACAAATGCTGAAGATAGTTTGGTAAGTTATGCGGAAGCTTTTCTGCAAGAACTTCAGCAATCACCCGATTCCATTTATATTGAAAAAATACAAGGGAAAGTTGCAGATCGCGAAGTACAACAGACCTACGATTTTATTCTTGAAAATTTACCACTTTTCCTAACCGACGAAGATTACAAAATAAATCAGCAACGAATAGCAAAAGATAGCGTAAAATCAAGTATAGAAGGAGTTTACAAGAGTTTGGTGAGTCCGTCAGGTATTCTCACAAAGAGATTCGTTTTAAATGATCCTTTGCAATTAAGTAGTTTAGGTTTAACGAAGTTGAAAAGTCTTGAATTACAAACCGGTTTTCGTATTTACAAGAACTTTTTAGTACATAAAAACGGTAAAAATCTTTTATTGTTAATTACGCCAAATTCAAATTATTCAGATGCGGCAAATCAAGCCAATTTTACCGATTTTTTAAATTCAACAGTTGAAGAACTTAATCAAGATAACGAAGTAAAAGCTAGTCTTTTTGGGAGTTTATTGTATAGTGTTGCGAATGCCAATCAGATCAAACAAGACATCCTTTTTACTGTCGGGATCGCGGTTTTCATCTTGCTGGGAATCCTTATTTTCTTCTACCGAAAAATTTATATTCCGCTCGTTTTATTTTTACCGACCTTGATTGGTGGTATTTTTGCCCTGGCATTTATTTACTTATTGAATGGCGAAGTTTCATTGATCAGTTTAGGGATTGGAGCTATTCTTTTAGGGATTTCGTTGGATTATTCACTTCATATTCTAACGCATTATCGCAATCAACCCGACGTAAAATCTTTATATAAAACCATTACAAAACCGGTTTTAATTAGCTGTTTTACGACGGCGATCGCATTTTTCTGTTTACTATTTTTAAATACCGAAGCATTGGCAGATTTAGGTTTATTTGCCGGCTTAAGTGTTATTGGTTCTGCAATGGTGGCTTTATTAATTATCCCGCATTTGTATCGAAAAAAAGATACAATTCTTCCTCAGCAAACATTTTTAGATCGATTGGGAGCTTATGAATTTTCTAAAAATAAATTATTGTTAGGAAGTCTTGGCTTAGCGTTTTTAGTAGGTTTATTTTTTATGCATAAAGTTGAATTTAATAATGACTTAGCACAACTTAATTACCAACCGAAAGCATTAATATCCGCAAAAAAACAGTTGCAAGCTTTGGAAGAAGGCGAAAACAAAACGCTTTATTTAGCCAGTTATGGCAATACCTTAAACGATGCGTTGCTTACCAATCAAATGCTTTATAAAAAGCTTCAAAAAGCGAAAGAAAATGAAGCGATTTCCAGTTTTAGTAGTATTGGCGGAATAGTTTTATCGACACAAGAGCAGCAGGAACGTATCGAAAAATGGAAAAGTTTCTGGTCAGTTACTAAACGAGAAAAATTATTTCAGGAAATAGAAAGCATTTCAGATTCATTAGGATTGAAAAAAAACGCCTTTCAAGGTTTTGAAAAATTACTAAAGAAAGATTTTAAGACTTTGAACCTTCAAGATTATCAGCAAGTTTCTAATTTATTTATCGACGATTTTATTCAGCAATCTTCCGAAGAAAATTTAGTGACGATTACTTCTTCGATCAAAGTTCCTCAACGAATTTCAGCAGATGTGATCGAAAAATTTAATCAGGAAGAAGGTGTTTTAGCGATCGATCGAAAAGCGATGAATGAATCTTTTTTAGGCAGTTTAAAAGACGATTTTAATGAATTACTGTTGTATTCTTTTATCGCAGTTTTTTTCATTTTAATCATATCATTTAGAAATCTAAAACTTACTTTTTTAACCTTGATACCGATTGCGATCACTTGGGTTTTAGCCCTATTTATCATGTATATTTTAGGCATTCAATTTAATGTATTAAATATCATTATTTCAACTTTTATTTTTGGTTTAGGGGTTGATTATTCGATATTTATCACTAGTGGATTAAAGTATGAGTTGAATCATAAAAATGAAGTTTTATCAAGCTATAAAACCTCGATTTTACTTTCGGTAATCACCACTTTATTAGGAATGGGCGTGATGATTTTTGCCAAGCATCCGGCTTTGAGGTCAATCGCTTCAGTTTCTTTGATCGGTATATTTTCTGCGGTTTTGGTTTCGTTTACCGTGCAACCTTTTTTATTTCGATTACTTTATCGAAAGTCGAATGCGTAAGTGTTTTATATATTTGTTGTCGATGCGATATTTAGCTTTCATTTTCATAGTATTTCTCACTTCTTGCGGAGTAAAAAAATCGTTAGAAGACCGACCCGATCTCACCGGAATAGAATTGATCGATACGGTTCGCGTTCAGCAAGGAGAAGAATATTATCGCTTAGGTAATAATTCCCTTCAAAAAAATAAACACGGTTTATGGGAGTTATATGTGGAAGGAAATCCGTTAGAACGTGGCTTAGCTATTGGTAGTTTAAGTCAGGATTTACTGAAAAAACAAGAAAAAGCTTTTATGGGAAAACTTGACGATTTTGTCGATTCTCCCCAAGAAAAAAAGTTTCTTAGTAAAATTGTGAAGTGGTACAATCGTAAAATGTACCTGCATATCCCTGAAGAATATAAACAAGAAATTTATGGAATTTCCCGCTTCAATTCACATGATTACGATGAGTTTGCCAAGCCTTATGTACTTTCGTTGTATTTACACGGTGCTCACGATATCGGTCACGCCTTGAGCGATTTGATGTTGGTGGGTTGTACATCGTTCGCTGCTTGGGATGAGCATACTGAAAACGGACAATTATTGATTGGTAGAAATTTTGATTTTTATGCCGGAGATACTTTTAACGAAGAAAAAATCATCGAATTTTTTAATCCCGATGCCGGTTATAAATTTATGATGTACTCTTGGCCGGGATTTATTGGTTCGGTAAGTGGGATGAATGAACACGGGCTTACCGTAACCATCAACGCCGGGAAATCTAAAATTCCGTTGATCGCCAAAACGCCGATTTCTTTGGTTACTAGAGAAATTTTACAATACGCCAAAACCACCGAAGATGCGATAGCTATTGCTAAAAGACGAGAAGTTTTTGTTTCAGAATCGATTATGGTAGGAAGTGCAGAAGAACATAAAGCAATTTTAATTGAAGTTTCGCCTAAAAATTTTGGAGTTTATGAGGTTGAAAATTCTTCGGAATTAATTTGTTCGAATCACTTTCAAAGTGAAGCTTACGCAGAAGATTCGAGAAATCAATCTGCGATAAAAAATAGTCATACGCAACAACGCTACGACCGAATGAAAGAATTATTAGCTGAAAATGAACAACTCAACCCCAAAAAAGCAGTCGCTATTTTACGCGATAAAAAAGGAGTTAAAGATAAAACTTTAGGTTTCGGCAATGAGTTGGCGATCAATCAATTGTTAGCACATCACGGTATTATTTTTCAACCCGAAGAACGCAAAGTTTGGGTTTCTTCAAGTCCGTACCAATTAGGAGCATTTGTAGCGTACGATCTAGATGAAGTTTTTAAAGAGTTTGAAAACGGCGATCATTCGTTAAAAAGTATTGACTCTTTATTAATTAAAGAAGATCCATTTTTAGATTCAGATGAATTTAAAAACTATGAACTTTATCGTAAGGAAAGTCGTGTGATTCAACATAAAATTCAGCAGAAAGCAGAAATTTCTGAAGAAAAATTAGTAAGTTTTGTCGCTTTAAACCCTGATTTTTGGAAAGCTTATTATTGGGTGGGCGAGTATTATTTTCAGGAGAAAAACTATAAAAAAGCCATTTTTTACTATAAACAAGCTTTGCAACGAGAAGTGACGACTTTGCCCGATGTAGAAATGCTCGAAAAACGAATTAAAAAAAGTTATCGAAAAATTTAATGAAATCTATTCAAACACAAATCCCTTCAGCAACCTGGAAATTACTTCAACAGCAATTAAAATATGTGGAAGAAAATTCTGCTTTCTATCAGGAAAAATTTCAGCAATTAGGGGTTTCTGCCAATAAATTAAAAGCGAAAGATTTCACACAATTGCCTATTACCACGAAAGAGGATCTAGCTTCAAGAAATGAAGATTTTATTTGCGTTCCCAAAAGAGAAATTATCGATTATGTTACTACTTCCGGTACGTTGGGAGCACCGGTTACTTTTGCTTTAAACGAAACCGATTTGCAACGTTTGGCTGCGAATGAAGAAAAATCTTTTCAATTAGCAGGAGTTACTCCAGACGATGTGGTGCAAATTACAACCACTTTAGATCGTCGTTTTATTGCAGGAATGGCTTATTTTCTAGGCTTGCGAAAGCTTGGTGCCGGGTTGGTTCGGGTTGGTTCGGGAGTGCCGGAGTTGCAGTGGGATTCAATTAATCGCTTTCAGCCGACATATTTAGTAGCGGTTCCTTCCTTTTTAATTAAGTTAGGTAATTATGCCAAAGCCAACGGAATCGATTGTAAAAATTCCTCGATCAAAGCGGCGATTTGCATTGGTGAATCTCTACGTGATGAGAATTTTCAACTCAATGCTTTAGGGAAGAAAATTGAAGAATTATGGGGAATCGAATTGTATTCGACCTACGCTTCCACAGAAATGAGCACCGCTTTTACCGAATGTGAAGCACACGAAGGAAATCATATTTTGGAAGATCTCATTTATACCGAAATTGTCGATGCTCAAGGTAATTTAGTCAACGACGGTGAAGTAGGAGAGTTCGTTGTGACCACGCTCGGGATCGAAACGATGCCGCTTATTCGTTACGCCACCGGCGATTTGGTTAAGAAAATTATAGAACCTTGTAAATGTGGTCGAGAAGGAGCGCGATTGAGTTCGGTTTTGGGTAGAAAAAAACAGCTCATTAAATATAAAGGCACCAGTATTTATCCGCCACAAATTACCGAGGCCTTGGCCGATTGGCCGGGAATCGATTTGCATTTGGTAAAAGTTTCAACCAGTGAAGTTGGTACCGATCATTTAGAAGTTATTTTACCGGATTCTTTTCAGCAGGAAGAATTAGCTGCTTTAAAAGCTCATCTTCGCGCAAAATTGCGGGTTCTGCCGGAAATCAGCTTTTGGAATACAGAAAAACTTCAGCAAACTATTTTTAACCCGAATCATCGTAAACCTATTCGTTTTTTAGATGAAAGAATGAAAGCTGATGAAGTTTAAGTTAGAAAATAGTCATCCTTTTTATCAAAAAACGGAAAAAGAGAAAAAAGCAATTCAGTTTAAGGTAGTTGCGATTGCATTACTCTTATTTATGCCGAGTTTGATCGTTGCTTGGCAAACCAAGATCTTCTTTATTGCCATATTCTTTTTTTACTTGTTAATTACGATTATCGCTCCGTTTATCGATGTGCCGACCAATCAAAAAACTGGAAGATTGATTTACTATTCTAATTTTTTGATTACTGAAAAAGAGAAAAACGGAGTGGTGAAAATTCACGGAGGAACTTTGCTAGATTATTATTTTGTGTTGAATTTTAAATGGAACGGTCAACAACGAACAAATTATATTCTTCAACAATATTTAGAAGGTTTGTTGAATCTCATTGAAACCTATGAAAACGAAGAAAACAAGCAAGTGAAATTTACCGGAACTACTTATATTTTAAATGCTAGAACTGCTGAAAAATTAGGTTTTAAAATTCGTAAAATTGATGGCGTAAAGTTATTGATTTTATCGATGAATTACTTCAATTTACTATACTCTAACTCGATGGCAAAACGAAAATTAGCCTTTCCTAATTTGAGAAAAGCGATCTCTTTTGAAGCCAATTTAGTAGATTTGATCGAAAAGAAAGCATTGATCAAAGCTTTAAGCGATCGATTAAAATAGTAATATCAAAGCTTTTTACAAACCAATATTAATTTCTCGTTAGTTGAATTTGTAGTGAAAAATAAATAGGTATTTCCGCCGTCTTTGATACTGAGTTTTTTTCTGATCTGATCTACCGTTAACGGAAAGTTTCTCGTAGTAACATTGGCTTTCGTAATACCAAGTTTTTTAAAACTTTTTTTCTGAAAAGTAAGTTGTTTTTCGATTTTAAATACGCGACCGGGAAATTCAATTTTATCTTCAGAAGTGTATAAATGACTATGTGGAGCGATTTTCTTAAGTTGAAATTTATCGGCAACCGAATTAAAAAATCCGCCTTTTAAAATGGCTGCATTCGGTTCGTACAAATATTGAAGTGGTTCACTGTAATTGACTTCAGCAGTAGTTTCAGCATAAAAATCTGCCTGAAATTCTTGTGGAGTTTCTTTATTAAAATTTATACATTTTACAGGAAGTTTGTCTTCATTTTTTTCTGACGTGATTTTCCATAATAATTCTTTTACGTCGTTATTTACTGCAACAATTTGAATTTCTTCTACTTGAAAATGAAGTTCTTTTAATCCTAAACTTAAATCGAGTAATGGAGAAGTTTTCATAAAAACCCCGTTGCGAGCATGCTTCAGCAACAATTCTAAATGCTGAAGTATATCGGGTTCGCAATCTTCTAAGCGAAATACGCGACCGCCAACCTCATTTCTACGAGAAGGATCGATGTAGATCCAATCAAAAATTTTTTTAGATTTTTTCAAAAAATCTATTCCATTGCCGGTATAGAATTCAATATTGCTTTTTTTAGATAAATATTGAAAGTTATGTTTTACAAGCTGTGAAAGTTCTTCGTTGAGTTCACAATGTGTTACTTTCTGAAACTTTTCAGCAAAGAAGAAGCTATCAATCCCAAAACCACCGGTGAGATCGATTAACGATTCGCCTTCAATTTGTTCAGCTTTATAAGTCGCAGTTATTTGAGAAGAGGTTTGCTCTAAATTAAGACTTTTGGGATAGATAATATTTTCTGTTGCAAACCACTTTGGTATTTTCTTTTCGGCTTTTCGCTTGGTTTCGATCTGTGTGGCGATCTCTTGTATAGAAACTTGAGGGAAAGGACTTCCTTTTAAAATTAACTGCGGAAGATTTGTTTTTAAATTGTTGTTGATAAACTCCTGAACTTCCGGATGAAGTAGTGCTTTATTCAACATTTATAAATCTTTGGTAAGGTTCCTAACGATTTTATATTCGCTAAAAGCTTCTTTTGCGATCACTTTAATGGCTGTGTAAACAGGAATAGCCACAATCATTCCCACGACGTTAAATAAAAGTCCGGCGATAAGAATCACTAAGAAAATTTCTAGCGGATGCGATTTTACACTTTTACCAAAAATTAACGGCTGATTGATAAAGTTATCGATTAATTGTGCAATTGCATAACCACTCATTACATACAGCACTCGAGGTAAAATCACAGAAGAAAAGTCGGCTCCTAAATTACTAGAGATCACAAAAAGCATCATTAAAATTCCGGCGAAAAGCGGACCTAAATAAGGAACAATATTTAAAAAAGCACAAATAAACGCGATCGCAATTGGGTTATCGACTTCAAAAACGGTAAGTAAAATGGTATATAAAATAAATAATACTAAAATTTGAAGCGTTAATCCCACAAAATAACGAGAAAGGAGAACTTTAATTTTTTCGAAAACGCGTTTAAAACGTTCTTCATCACCATAATTTGAGAAAACCAAAACACTATTCAGCATCAGAGAACTATCTGAAAGTAAAAAGAAAGAAATAAAAATTATTGAAAACACTCCGATCAATGCCGTACCTAAACCTCCGAAAAGTAAATTCATAAAATCCGGGATCACTTGCAGATCGAAATTTTTAATAAAGCTGGTTTGCTTTAAACCTTGAATTATATCGATTTGCTTAACCCCAATAAATTCTCTTACTTGTCTATTTAAAGAGTTTAGATCTTTTTTGAAAGCATCGAGATCTATTTGACCTAAATTTTCACTTTGTTGTACTATAATTGGAACAAATAAGGCAATTAAACCTACAAAAACACAGAGAAAAAGTAAAAGAACTATAATTACGGAAAGTCGATTAGGAACCTTTAATTTTTCTTTTAAAAAAATAACGATCGGTCGACCAATTAATGCAATCACTGCAGCAATAGCAATGTAAACGATAACAGATTGTACTTCATAAATGAAATAACAAAATATTACCACCCCAATCACTACCGCTAGTGCTTTTAATATTCCGTAGGCTACAGATTTGCTTAATGACTTACTCACAGTGTAAAGATATTATTTCTGCTGAAATGAGCTTAACTTTTTTGTAATTTCATATAATGCAATGCCGGTTGCTTGTGCGACATTCATACTGCTATTATTCCCGAATATTTTTATATGTAAGTTGGCTGAAGTTTTTTCGAGCAAGTCTTGATTCACGCCTAAATTTTCATCACCAATAATTAAAGCGATCTTTTTATTTTCTTGAAGTTGAATTTCTTCTACCGGAATACTATCGTTGGTAATTTCTAAAGCGAAAATCTCTATTTTTTGTTGTTGAAGCTCTTCAATTACTGTTTCAATAGATTCTTCAAACTGAAAAGCTACACTGTTTTGGGTAGATCGAGCGGTGCGTTTTAAGCGGTTACTATTCATGATTTCTTCCTCAATTCCGCAGAAAATAATTTTTTCAATATGAAAAGCATCGGCTAATCGAAATAAACTGCCCAAATTCGCCGGGCTATTAACTTGATCTGTAACTAATATGATCGGAAATTTCTCTGAAGAAAAATTTGTAGAATAATGATCTAATTGCTCACTCATAACCTAATTTTCAAAAGCATATTTTACAATATTTGCGCCCATTTTTAATGCTTTTTCACGCACTTGTTGCGGATCATTATGCACTTCTTGATTTTCCCAACCATCACCTAGATCACTCTCAAAAGTAAACAATAATACCAAACGATTTTGGTAAGTGATCCCAAAAGCTTGCGGACGTTTACCATCATGTTCATGAATTTTTGGTAAACCTTCCGGAAAATTAAACGCTGAAGAAAATAGGGGGTGATCTGCCGGTAATTCTTGTAATTCTAGGTTTGGAAATACTTTTTTAAGTTCTTTTTCAATATAAGGTCGCATTCCGTAATTGTCGTCAATATGTAAAAAACCTCCGCTAATTAAGTAATTCCGTAAATTTTTAGCATCTTCTTCAGAAAAAAACACATTTCCGTGGCCCGTCATATGCAAAAATGGATAGCTAAAAATATCGGTGCTTTTGGGTTCGACACTTTCTGGTTTTGTATTGATTTTTGTACCAATATTCTGATTACAAAACTCAATTAAATTGGGCAATGCCGTTGGGTTACCATACCAATCGCCGCCACCGCTATATTTTAATACGGCAATATCTTGCGCTTGTAAAAATGTAAAAGTTAAACAAAAAAGAATCGTAAAAAGCTTTTGCATAGCTGTTGAAAATTTCAATAAATATAACGAGAATTTTATTACTGAAACTCATTAATTAAAGCAGCTGTATGCGCAGCAACAATCGCAGCAGTTTCGGTACGCAAACGCGTATTCCCCAAAGTTACAGGAACAAAACCTGCTTTGATGGCACTTTCTATTTCTTCGGAAGAAAAATCGCCTTCAGGACCAATAAGAATCGTGTAGCTTTTACCGGGTTTTAGTTCTTTTTGTAATGATTTTTTATCGTTCTCCTCGCAATGCGCTATAAATTTCTGTTCGTTTTGTTCTTGCTGAATAAATTCTTGAAAAGATATTGCTTCAGAAATTTCCGGGATTGTATAATGAAGTGATTGCTTCATCGCACTTTGCAAAACACGTTCAAACCGATTTATTTTTACTACTTTTCTTTCACTGTGATCGCAAATAATAGGCGTGATCTTATCGAGACCAATTTCGGTAGATTTTTCTAAAAAGGTTTCAAAACGATCGTTCATTTTGGTCGGCGCCACCGCTAAATGGATATGATACTTTTTATCACGTTCTTGCTCAACAGCTGTAATTTTTGCTTTACATTTATTATGATTAGCTTCAATAATTTCAGCAAAAAATAAAAACCCTTTGCCATTGGTAATGTTTAAGTTATCTCCTTCTTGTTTACGTAAAACTTTAACGATATGTTTACTCTCGTCGTTGGGGAAAATAACTTCTTTATCTTCTGAAGAAATAGCCGGATTATAAAATAATTGCATAGCGATAAGGTTAAAGAGCGTAACGAGCTTTTGCGGTAATGCTGGCGTCTGAAAATTCTTTTTTCAAATATTTATGATGACCTACAATGGCGATCATTGCTGCATTATCGGTGGTATATTCAAATTTAGGAATATAGGTTTTCCAACCAAATTTTTGTTGTGCTTCGGTAAGTGCGGTTCTAACACCCGAATTGGCAGAAACGCCGCCACCAATGGCAATTTCTTTAACTCCGGTTTGTTTAACGGCTTTTTTAAGTTTATCCATCAAAATTTTTACGACCGTAAATTGAAAAGAAGCACAGATATCTTTTAAGTTCTCTTCGATGAAATTAGGATTTAGTTTTTCTTCTCGCTCTAAAAAGTAAAGCATCGAAGTTTTGAGTCCGCTAAAACTAAAATCTAAATTTTTCACATTAGGCTTCGGAAAAGGAAATGCTTTCGAATTTCCTTCTTGGGCATATTTATCGATTAAAGGTCCGCCGGGATAAGGAAGTTTCAGCATTTTTCCGCATTTATCGTAAGCTTCCCCAACGGCATCATCAAGAGTTTCGCCAATTACTTCCATCGCAAAATAATCGGTTACTTTTACAATTTGCGTGTGACCGCCGCTAATGGTTAATCCTAAAAACGGAAAATTAGGCTTTTCAAAACCATCTTCTTCAATAAAATGCGCCAGTAAATGCGCTTGCATATGATTCACTTCAATTAAAGGAATACCGAGCGCCATCGCCATCGACTTGGCAAACGAAGTTCCTACAAGTAAAGAACCCATTAAACCCGGCCCGCGCGTAAAGGCGATCGCAGAAAGTTCTTCTTTGGTAATTCCTGCTTTTTTGATGGCCTGATCAATCACCGGAACGATATTTTGTTGGTGTGCTCTCGACGCTAATTCTGGCACCACGCCACCATATTCTTCGTGTATTTTTTGTGTAGCTACAATATTACTTTTTATTTTTCCGTTGCAAAGTACAGCCGCCGCTGTATCATCGCAAGAAGACTCAATACCAAGTATGTAAATATTTTGTGAAGCCATTATGTATTTTTAGGTACAGAAATTGTTAATATTGTTGACAAAGCTACTTAAATTTGCATTGCAGTAAAAATTGAGCTTATCAAGATTTTATATTGCAAAATTAATGACAATTTAAAGATTAAAGAAAACAAACTAAACCCTAAATCGTATTAAAAGATTTTTTAAAATATTAGGTAGAATAATAGTAGCTATTTTACTATTGTTTATAGTTTTAATACTTGTGTTTTCGATACCGGCAGTGCAAACATCTGTCGCAAAAAAAGTTACCAATTCTTTAAATGAAACTTATGGCACCGATATTAATGTAAAAGCCATTAGTATTTCTTACAACGGAAAAGTGGTTTTAGATGAAGTTTTTATCGCAGATCATCATCAAGATTCTTTAATTAGTGCCAAAGAAATTAATACCTCTCTCATTAATGTACCAGCAATTTTGAGCGGAAGCCATTTAGATTTTGGCGATCTTACCGCAGATCGGTTAAAACTAAATATTAGACATTACAAAGGTGAAGAAAAAGATAATCTAAGCATATTTGGTGATAAATTTAATACAGGAAAGCCTCAGCAACAGCCTTTTGTATTAACTATTAGCCATATTATAGCTTACGATAGCGAACTGAGTTATGTAGATGAAAATCTTGATAATCCTGAGATTTTATTTTTTAACGATCTAAATATTAATGCGGGTAATCTTGTAGTTGAAGGTCCTAATGTTTCGGTAGATATTGAAAGTTTAAAGGCTAAAGAACAACGCGGGATTGAGATTACCAATTTAGCCACTAACTTTCGCTACACGCTAGAAAGTATGGATTTTGAAAATCTTGTGCTTGAAACACCAAACTCTAAATTGGTAAGCGATATTAGATTTGATTATGAAGAAGGTGGTTTAGCAGATTTTGAAAATAATGTGATCATTACGGCAAACTTCAAAGAATCTTCAGCAGATACTAAAGACCTTCAAAAACTTTATAGTGAATTTGGTACTACAGAAAATTTTGAATTTCAAGGAGATCTAAAAGGTAAATTAAACGATTTTCAACTAAAAAATTGGAGGTTAACCGGCATGGATCGTACGGTTGTGAATGGAGATCTAACTTTTACCGATCTAATCGATCAAGAAAAAACCTTTAAACTCTCCGGAAACTTCGAGCAACTTTCTACCAATTATTACGACTTGGTCAATTTACTTCCGAATATATTAGGTAATACATTGCCAGAAAAACTTAGAGAGGTTGGTAGTGTTAATTTAACCGGCTTTTTGAGTGCTACACCAACAAAAGTGGTCACTAACTCAAATATTTCAACACAAATTGGAAATGCAAATCTTTCAATTACGTTAGACGATCTAAACGATCCGGACTTTGCTCGCTATAAAGGGAATATTCAATTTAATCAATTTAATTTAGGTAGATTGCTGGGTAATAAATCTCTAGGTTATGCTACTTTTAATTTAGACGTCGATGGAGTTGGTTTTACGCAAGCTACATTAAATACGCAACTTAAGGGAACCATAAAAAAGTTAAGATTTAATGGCTACACTTACAAAAATATTGAAGTTCTCGGGGTTCTAGATAATCCTTACTTTAATGGAAAACTGCTAAGTAAAGATCCTAATTTTAAATTTGAATTTAACGGTTTAGCCGATGTATCTCAAACCGATAACATTTACGATTTTAGAGCGAGTGTTACCTACGCAGATCTTCATGCGTTAAACTTTGTAAAACGTGATAGCATTGCTATTATGAAAGGTGATATTGTTTTAAATGTTGAAGGCAACAATTTTAATGATGCTAAGGGTGAGCTTCTTCTTCAGAATTTTTCTTATAAAAATCAAGATGAATTATTTGAGTTTGAAGAATTATCGGTAGTATCTTCTTTTAAGAATGAAGTTAGAAAAATACAGATCAATTCTCCAGATGTAATTAGCGGTGAAGTAGAGGGGATCTTTAATGTAAATGATGTACCGGCATTGTTTCAAAATGCGATAGGTAGTTTATATACCAATTACAAACCTATTTCAGTAGAAGGCAATCAATACCTCGATTTTAACTTCGATATTTATAATAAAATAGTTGAAGTATTCTTTCCGGATATAGAATTAGCACCCAATACTTTTATTCGTGGTAGTGTAGAGTCTGAAGAATCTGATTTTGAACTTACGTTTAGATCACCACAGATCAACGTTTTTGAAAATATGTTCGAAAAGGTGAATTTACAAATCGATAATTCAAATCCGCTATTTAATACCTATGTTGAAGTAGATAGTATTTCTACTAATTTTTATAACGCATCAGATTTCAACCTAATTAATGTAACACTTAACGATACCTTATTTATTAGATCTGAATTTAAGGGCGGAAAAAATAACGATGATAATTTCAATTTTAGTCTTTTTCATACCATTAATGAACAACAAAAATCTGTTGTTGGTATAAGAAAATCAAACATTCGATTTAAAGAAAGTAAATGGTATTTAAACCGTAACAACACTAAAGATCAAACGATTGTTTTCGAAAAAGACCTAAGCAGTTTTAAAATAGATACGCTTACCTTTAATCATAATGAAGAATTAATAAGCCTTACCGGTGAAGCGAGAGATTCTACCTACAAAAATTTCAAATTAAATTTTGAAGATGTAGATTTAGCTAAGATCACACCCGATCTCGATAGCTTAGATTTAAGTGGTCGCGTAAATGGTAAATTAGATTTTTATCAAGAAAACGGAGTTTATTACCCAACATCTTCGCTTAAAATAGATAGCATAGCTGTTAATCAAGTTACCTACGGTGATCTAAAGCTGAATATTGAAGGCAACGAGAGTTTAACACAATATAATATTAAAGCGCTTTTAGGCGATAAAGAATATGACTTTTTAAGAGCCGATGGTGATATAAATGTGAGCAACGACAACCCGAATATCAATTTAAATTTATATTTAGATAGTTTTAAACTGAATGCTTTTAGTGCTTTAGGAGCCGATGTGATCTCTAATATTCGAGGTTTAGCTTTTGGTAATGCTAAAATTACCGGAGATTACCGAAACCCCGATATGTCTGGTCGATTAACACTTAGTAATGCGGGACTTAAAATCCCGTACCTTAATGTAGATCTAGACCTGCAAGATAATGCGGTGGTCGATCTTACCAACCAAAACTTTGTGTTTAACAACGTAGATGTGACCGATACAAAATACAATACCAAAGGAGTGATCGACGGTAAAATTTCTCATGAAGGATTTAGTGATTGGAGTATGGATCTAGATATAATTGCTCCAAAAAAAATGCTTGTTCTCGATACAGAATATACAGAAGAGTCGCTCTATTATGGTACTGCTTTTATTAGTGGTAATGCCAATATTTCTGGTCCTACAGATGAGTTGGTGATCGATGTTGTAGCAGAAACGCAAGAAGGAACCGTATTTAAAATTCCGTTGAATGATGCTGAAACGATCGGTAACAACTCTTTTATTTATTTTTTAACGCCGGAAGAAAAATTAGCTAGACAACAAGGCAAAGAAATTAAAATTAAAGAAGTAAAAGGTTTAGAACTAAATTTTGAATTAGATGTAACTAATGATGCTGAAGTAGAAATTGTGGTTGATCAAAACAGTGGTAGTACTTTACGAGGTAGTGGTGCGGGAACTTTACTTATTGAAATTAATACCAACGGAAAATTTAATATGTGGGGAGATTTTGTTGTTTATGATGGTGTTTACAATTTTAAATATGCCGGATTAGTACAAAAAGAATTCGAGGTAGTTCCCGGCGGAAATATCACTTGGGATGGTAGCCCAACTCGAGCAGATCTAAATGTTCGAGCTTTGTATAAAGTAGATGCTAACCCTGCGATCTTATTAGAAAACCCTATTATCAATAGAAATATTCCTGTTGAAGTTTATATCGATTTAAACGGAGAATTAACTGAAACCGACTTAACTTTTAATTTAGAATATCCTAATCTAAGTTCTGTTGTAAAATCTGAGTTAGAATATAGAATTAGCGATCGCCAGAATACAGAAATACAAGCATTATCGTTAATTACACAAGGTAGCTTTTACAGTCAATACAGTGTTGGTCAAAATGCGCCGGGTAATCTTTTAGCAGAAAGAGCTTCTGGTTTATTCGACGATATTTTTGCAGACGACGACGGGAAGTTTAAAGTAGGTATCGATTACGTACAAGGAGATAGAACTCCAGATCAAGATACAGCCGATCGTTTTGGAGTAACCTTATCTACCCAAATTAGCGAAAAAATCTTGATTAATGGTCGAGTAGGGGTTCCTATTGGCGGTGTCACCCAATCTGTAGTTGTAGGTAATGTTGAAGTAGAAATGTTACTGAATGAAGACGGGACTTTACGAGCAAACTTATTTAATCGAGAAAATACGATTCAATATATTGGTCAACAATGGGGTTATACGCAAGGTATAGGTTTATCTTACACTGTAGATTTTGATACTTTTAAAGAGCTTATTTATAAGATCTTAAATAAAGAAATGAAACTTGAGCAAGTTCCTAAAGAAGTAGAAGAAAACCCTAAATCTTTAGCACCCGATTATATTAATTTTCCGGGGAAATAATTGAGTTAAACAATCTTATTCCAGTTTTTCCAAATAAATAGACTGCAAATTGTCGCGATAGCATAAGCGATAATTGCTGAAGTAATTTCAGTATAGATCCAAAAACCCGTTCCGAAGAGAATAGCATAAACTCCAACCGTTCCTGCAAAAAAAGCCAATACTTTATAATTGAAATAATGAAATTTTCCTTCACCATCAAAAACTAGATTTTGAAAATTTTCTAAAGTCTTTTGGTCACTAGGCTGCGTTACTAACGTTGTCACTACCCAAACGATGGTTGTAAAAACCACGCCGAAAACTAATTCCCAATGGCTTTCCCAATTTATAAAAGGTTCTGTTAATTTACTATTCACAAAAAAGAAAATCGCAACTACAAAAGAGCTGATCATCGCTGCAATCTCGCTATACGGATTAATACGTAGCCAAAACCAGCGTAAAATAAAAAGCAATCCTGTTCCTGCGCCAATTTGTAATAATAGATTAAATGCATCTCGTGCTTCTTCTAAAATCAACGAGAGTGATCCTGCAGCGATCATCATTAAAAAGGTAGAAATTCTTCCTATTTCTACTTTTTGTTTTTCTGTGGCTTCCGGTTTTATAAAACGAGCGTAAAAATCGTTCACCACATAACTGCTTCCCCAATTTAAATGAGTTGATATTGTACTCATAAAAGCAGCAATCAACGAAGTAGCCACAATACCTAATAAACCATGTGGTAAATAGGTAAGCATTGCCGAATACGAAAGATCATCTTTTACAAATGAACTATCGAGATCTGGAAAGGCAGTTTGCAAACTCGCCAGATCAGGAAAAACCACGATCGAAGCTAAACCAATTAAGATCCACGGCCAAGGTCTGATCGCATAATGCGCTAAGTTGAAAAATAAAGTTGCCTTTACCGCGTGCTTTTCATTTTTTGCAGCCAACATACGCTGCGCAATATAACCGCCACCACCGGGTTCAGAACCGGGATACCAAACGCTCCACCATTGCACCGCTAACGGAATAACTAATAACGGAATAAACAATTCCGGTTTTGAAAAATCGGGGAGAAGATTGGTGTTACTTGTCACTTCTGGGTGAGAAAGTAAAGCATCTAAACCGCCAACTTCGGGTAGATTAATAATATAAATACTCGC
This sequence comes from Mesonia sp., assembly GCA_012964435.1. GTDB lineage: Bacteria > Bacteroidota > Bacteroidia > Flavobacteriales > Flavobacteriaceae > Mesonia. The sequence goes on from DTTX01000086.1 coordinate 31,356, forward strand.
CCAAACACTACCGACCATCGCAATAATAAACTGAATAAAATCGGTAATTAAAACGCCTTGCAAACCACCCAACATCGAATAAATTACGGTTACTACAGAAGCTATCGCTAAGGTTTCTAAAGCTGAAAAATTAAACATCACGTGTCCAATTTTTATAGCTGCCAAGCAAACAGAAGCCATAATGACAACATTAAAAAATACGCCTAAATATAATGCTCGAAAACCTCGAAGAAATGCAGCACTTTTACCGCTATATCGAAGTTCATAAAATTCTAAATCGGTGGTGACGTTGCTTTTTCGCCAAAGCTTAGCATAAAAGAAAACGGTAAGCATTCCCGTGAGTAAGAAACTCCACCAAATCCAATTCCCAAAAACACCGTCTTTTCTCACAATTCCCGCAACCAGACCCGGAGTATCGGCAGCAAAAGTTGTAGCAACCATCGAAACGCCTAAAATCCACCAAGGCATATTTCTACCGGAAAGAAAAAAGTTTTTAGCATTTTTTCCGCTGCGGCGAGCCACAACAATTCCTATAATTAAGCTAATTAAAAAAAAGGCTATAATAAATAGCCAGTCTAGAGTAGATAGCAACATTCGCTTTTAATTTGGTTGCTAAATGTAATAAAAAGATTGAAGATTAAATGTCTGTTACGGCAATTGCGCTAATTTCAACATTTACAAATTTTGGGAGATTTGCTACTTCAACAGTTTCTCGAGCGGGAGCGGTTGCTTCATTAAAATATTCAGCATAAATTTTATTAATAATGCTGAAGTTATTCATATCACTAATAAATATTGAAGTTTTAATCACATTTTCAAACGTTAATCCGGCTTCAGTAAGAATAGCTTTAAGATTTTTCATCACCAAATGGGTTTCTTCTTCTAACGAGCCTTTAAAAAGTTCGTTGGTTTCAGGATCGATCGCTATTTGCCCGGAGGTGTAAAGCATATTTCCTGTAAGTACTGCTTGGTTATAAGGTCCAATTGGAGCAGGAGCATTGGTGGTAGTGATAATTTTCTTCATCTTAAAAGTTTTATAAGTTTCTGTCTCGTTCTCTGTTCTTATCGTATTTAATGTCACTTAAGACGCTGGCTTTAATCCCGATAAAGAAATACCAGGATTCTCGTGTACCAAATGGCGTCCAGTTAAAACTCATACGCCAACTTTTTAGATCTCGCTGAAAACGTAACTGTGTAAAAGTAAATCCCTTATTTTTAATATCATAACCGGAAGATGCACCAACCGACCAACGAGGTGATAATTCTACATTACCCGAAAACATTAAAGAATGTGAAGAAATCTCGTTTTGCCTATTTAAGTTGTTATAGGTCATCGTGTAGGAGAGGCGCAAATCCCACGGAATTTTATAATTGTAACGTTCAGTATCATTTTCAATGGTTTCTTCATCATCGTCTTCTTCATCTTCAAAAGTACCGTCATAATTCATTCCTTTACCAAACAGATCATCGGGTCTTCCTCCTTGTCTAAAGGTATCATTTTCTACTTTATCGGTATTTTTATCTCCACCGGTTTCAAAATCTTTATTCGAAAAGGAATAACCAAAACTTACATTACCACGGGTAAGTCTAAATAAACTTCCGCCGTTATTAATGTTCCACTCGTCAACTCTGTTATTATTGTTATCGAGTGCGTAAGGATCTAAAGCAGCGTTAAAGTTAATATCTAATTTGCTGGGAATAACCGGTAAGGTACCGCGAACCTGAAAAGGAGCTAATGCCAAAGTATCTGCCGCAAGATCGTAAGAAGAGCTAAAGGATAGGTTGCTTAACAGCTTACGTTTTTCGGGTTCTTCGGCTAAAGTGTCTTTAGATCGTATTTTGGCTTCAAAATCGTTGGTGACACTAAAACCAATGCTACTTGAATAACGATTACCCGGAGCTCCATATAAAGTTCCTTGAAATCTAGAATATTCTACGATCTCATCTTCTAAACCTGAAGTTCCCGGAATAAGATAAGTATCGTAAAACTCATCAAATGCCGGATTAATCGTGTAACTCACACTCGGTCTAAGAGTATGTCTTATCGCTTGTATTTTTTTATCTTTACCAAAAGGAAAAATACCATATATCGTCGTTCCAACACTAGTATTGAAGTTGTAAGTTCTATACGCATCAAAACCTCTAACGGTATCGATAACTACTTCTTGTAAATTCTCATTATATGAACGATCGAAAGTCTTAAAAACCCAGTTTTCTTGAAAAGAAGTTCCTGCGCTTACACTAAAATAATTAAAAACTTTAAAGTTGGTATTGATAGGAATAGTGTGTTGAATACCACTAACTGCATCTCTAAACATTTCTGGTTGAAAGAAAATAGAATCGTTGGTATTAAACCTATTTTCACCACGAACGCTGTATTGAAAGTTGATGTTTTGAATAGCTCCTTTTTTAGTCCCCGATTTTGGTTCAAAAGGGTAAATTCTAGACATACTTGCATTTACCGTAGGGAGCGTCATATTAATATCTCCCGTGTTACTATTTTGAGTATGTGTTGCAGCAACAGTTAAATTTACTTGCGGTTCTCCTTGAAAGGTCTTATTGTAAGAGACCGAAGAATTCATCGTGTTATTTAAAAAATTACCGGTATTGGTTTGGTTAATGGTTTGTTGGTAATATTGACTACTACCTAGGTTTACCGATGCAGAGAAACGAGAATTTGGACTCGCATTGGCATCTTGCGAATGACTCCAAGTAATATTATATACAGAACGCTCAGAAAAATCGGGAAAACCGGGTTCGCTATTCAACAGTTTCTCATACCTAAAATTGAAGTTACCACTAAACTTATAACGTACTTTATAATTAGATTGAACTCTAAAATCGTAGCTGCCATTAGTGTAATAACTTCCTAATGTTGCCAGGTCGAAGTAATCGTTCACGGCAAAATAATAACCTCCGTTCTGTAAAAAGTAACCTCGCTGATTGTTATCACCAAACGACGGAACTATAAAACCGGAAGCTCGATCTTCTGTTAACGGAAAATAACCAAATGGCAATCCAAGTGGAGTAGGAACATCGGCAATATACATATTTACAAAACCGGTGACGATCTTCTTATCGGGAACCATTTTTATCTTTCGCGCATAAAAATAATATTCAGGGTTATCGACATCTTCAGAAGTGGTGAATTTTACATTTTTCATGTAATACACCGAATCATTTTGTCGCTTGGTCACTTCACCCTTTACTTTAAATGCACCCTGATCTGTTCTAGAGTTATAAACTAAGGCTTTTTCAGTTTCAAAATTAAATCGAATACTATCGGGCTCAACTACATTTTGACCTTGCGTAAAGACGGGTCTTTGGGTGTAAGTTCCGCTAGTGTCTTTAATCCCGAAGGCGTAAACTTCCTTTTTATTATTATCAAGAATGATGAGTCCGGCTTCGATGGTGATATCGCCGTAAACGATCTTACCTTGATTATAAAGGTAGGCTCGTCCATTTTTTCGATCAAATCGAATATAATCTTTTGCGGTAGAAACTACATTATCGGTAAGAAAGCTTTCTTTCTTTTGTTTTACCGTATCGAGTTTTACCGTATCTAATTCAACTAAATCTGTTTCATTAATATTTAATTGAAGAGAATCGTTTATTGGTATGCGTTGCGGAGTGTTGAGTTCTCGGTCTAAGGGAGTTATGCTATCTCTTTCTTGCGCCCATAAACTACCAAAAAAAAATACGGGTAGAAAATAAATTAAAAGTATGTATTTTAAGTTTGGTTGCAATGCTAATAGTACTATTTTTGTATTGTTTGGCCTGCTTTTTGAAAGCCCAAAATTACATATATTTTTGAAAGGTAAACGTACAATTTTATAAAATTGAAAATTTATCAAAAATTAGGCCACTAACTATTTCATTATGAAAACGTATAAGTATTTATTTATTGCTTTCACATTTCTGCTGTTTACCAATACTTTTAGCGTATTGGCAAATCATCTTCCGCCTACAAAGAAATTTGTGGTAGTATTAGATGCCGGTCACGGCGGTAAAGATCCGGGAAACCGCGGTAATGGCTATAAAGAAAAAGATATCGCTTTAAATATTATTTTAAAGATCGGCAAAGAGCTAGAAAAACAAAATGATATTGAAGTTGTTTATACCAGAAAAACCGATGTGTTTGTTACTTTAGATAAAAGAGCAGAGATCGCCAACGATGCAAATGCAGATCTTTTTGTGAGTGTACACTGTAATGCAGCAGAAGCTACTCAAGCTCACGGCACAGAAACCTTTGTGTTAGGTTTACATAGAAATGCCGATAATCTTAAAATTGCCATGAAGGAGAACTCGGTAATTTATTTAGAGGATGATTATGAAGTAACCTATGGTGGTTTTGATCCTAATTCTCCGGCTTCATATATTGGTATGACGTTGATGCAGGAAGAATACTTAGATCAAAGTATTCTACTTTCAGATTACGTACAAAAAGAATTTACCAATAAACTAAAAAGAACCGATCGCGGTGTGAAACAAGCAGGCTTTTTAGTTCTTAGAAAAACGTATATGCCAAGCGTATTGGTAGAAACCGGTTTTTTAACCAATAAAACAGAGGGTAAATATTTAAATTCGAGTGCAGGTCAGCAAAAAATGGCTAGTGCTATTTTAGAGGGAATTTTAAGTTATAAGAAAAGTATTAATCTTCATTCCACCGAAATGAGTGAAGAAGATCAAATTAGTCAAGCTACGGTAGAAACAGCAACATCTACAGATGTTTATAATGGGATTACTTTTAAAGTTCAACTAGCAGCCGGCTCAACGGCTATAGAAACAAAGTCTTATAATTTTAAAGGACTTAATGGTGTTTCTAGAAATAAAGAAGGGAATCTATATAAGTATTATTTTGGAAGTACTTCAGATTATTTAGAAATTCAGGCGAAGCAGAGAGAAGCTAAAGCGGCAGGATATAAAAATTGTTATATTGTAGCTTTTAAGAATAATAATAAGATTAGCGTTAATGAGGCGTTAAAAAGTAAGACAAAATAAAATGCTTTTCTATTTTTAATCATTAAATTTGCTAATCAACAAAATTTACACTTTTGAAATTAACCAACGAAGTTAAAACTGCTTTACTAGCTATAGTTGCCATTGTACTTTTAGTATTTGGCTATAGTTTCTTAAAAGGAAATAACCTTTTAGATAATAACAGAAATTTTTATGCTGTTTATAATGATGTTGAAGGACTCGCAGTTTCTTCACCCGTAACCATTAATGGTTTACAGGTTGGTACCGTTACCAATATCGATTTCTTAGATAATCAAGGAAGAATCGTGGTTACTATGAATGTTCAAAACGACTTTCAATTTTCTAAAGAGAGTAAAGCCAGAATTTATGGAGGAGATCTAATTGGTGGTAAATCGATGTCTATTATTCCTGATTATAAAGCAAGTATGGCTAAATCTGGAGATACTTTAGAAGGAGATATTGATGAAGGTTTATTAGAATTAGTAAACGACCGATTAAAACCATTACAAGAAAAAATTGAAAATGCCGTGGTTAGTGCAGACTCTTTAATTACAAGCATTAACGATGTTTTAGAACCACAAACCAGAGACAATATTAAAGGTTCTATTGCCAGTTTAAATGAAACAATGGCTTCATTTAAAAATGCCGCAAATAATTTAGATGGTATATTACAGAAAAACTCTGGTAAATTAGATCGTACATTTACTAATTTAGATGAATTATCTTCAAACTTAAACTCTTTTTCAGATACACTTTCTAAAGTAGAAGTTAATCGTTTAGTAGGAGAGTTTGAAGGCGTAATCAAAGATTTTAGAGGCATCGCAGACGGACTTAATAATGGAGAAGGAACTGCCGGTAAATTATTAAAAGACGATAAGGTTTACGATAATTTAGATCGTGCGACCAAGCAGTTAGAAGAATTACTTCAAGATATCAAATTAAATCCTAAGCGATATGTTCATTTCTCGGTATTCGGTAAAAATGCCGGAGAATACAAGGAGCCTAAAGATTCATTAAAATAAAATTCATGCAATTAGTTTCTCAAATTCTATTTGTTATCATTCTTGTTTTTGGAGTGGGTTTCTTCACCAAGAACATTCAAAAGCTAATTAAATACATTAAGTTAGGGAAATCGGTCGATAGAAAAGATCAACCTAACGAGCGTTTTGCTAATATGGCAAGAGTCGCTTTAGGGCAATCTAAAATGGTAAAAAGACCCATCGCCGGTTTTTTACATATCTTGGTTTACGTAGGCTTCATTATTATTAATATTGAAGTTTTAGAAATCGTTATCGATGGTATTTTTGGTACGCATCGAATTTTTTCATTTTTAGGAGGTACTTACGATGTACTTATCGCTTCTTTTGAAGTTTTAGCGCTATTGGTATTAGTAGGAGTGATCGTTTTCTGGATTAGAAGAAATGTAATTAAGCTGAAAAGATTTTGGTCAAAAGAAATGAAAGGCTGGCCAAAAAACGATGCCAATTACATTCTTTATTTTGAAATGATCTTAATGACTTTATTTTTATTAATGAATGCCGCAGATTATCAGTTACAAATGTTGGGAGCCGATCATTATGCAAGTGAAGCCGGTATTATGGGATCTTTTCCTATAAGTCAGTTTATCGTTCCTTTAATTGATGGATTAAGTGTTTCTACATTAATTATTGTTGAAAGAGCCGCGTGGTGGTTACATATTGTAGGGATTTTATTTTTTCTAAATTACCTATACTATTCTAAACATCTTCATATTTTATTAGCCTTTCCAAATACCTATTTTGCAAAATTAAAACCAAAAGGAGAGATCGATAACTTAGAAGCGGTGACTAACGAGGTTAAATTAATGATGGATCCTAATGCAGATCCTTTTGCAGCTCCAGAAGCTTCTGAAGGTGAAGATGACGTGCCTGCAAAGTTTGGAGCCAGCGATGTGCAAGACCTAAACTGGGTGCAATTATTAAACTCGTATACTTGTACAGAATGTGGTCGTTGTACTTCAGAATGTCCTGCCAATCAAACGGGAAAAAAACTTTCTCCGCGTAAAATTATGATGGATACGCGTGATCGTTTAGAAGAAGTTGGTAAGAACATTGAAAAAAATAAAGAATTTAAAGACGACGGTAAGCAATTACTGGGAGATTATATTACCAACGAAGAACTTTGGGCGTGTACAACTTGTAATGCTTGTACAGAAGCGTGTCCAATTGGTATCGATCCCTTGTCGATTATTTTAGATATGAGAAGATATTTGGTAATGGAACAAAGTGCTGCACCAAACGAATTAAATATTGCTATGGGTAATATTGAAAATAACGGAGCACCTTGGCCTTACAACCAGATGGATAGATTAAACTGGGCAAACGAAAATTAAAATATTTTGGAAGACAAAAACAAAGACTTAGACAATTTACTTAAAGATAAATCAGAAAACGGAGAACTCATAAGTCCTGTTCTTCCTAAAGAGGTTAAAAATTACCTTATCGATATCGACGGTACAATTACAGAAGATGTTCCTAACGAAGAGCCGGAACGTATGAAGACTTGTGAACCTTTTGAAGATGCTTTGCATACCATTAATAAATGGTACGATAAAGGTCATCGCATTTGCTTCTTTACTTCTCGTACAGAAGAACATCGGGAGATCACAGAAAAGTGGTTAGAAGATAGTGGTTTTAAATATCACAGTTTATTAATGGGTAAACCTAGAGGTGGTAACTATCATTGGATCGATAATCACTTGGTAAAAGCCACACGTTACAAAGGTAAGTTTACAGATTTAGTAGAAAAAAGTGTAAAAATTCAAGTGTTTAAAGATTAATTCTTTTCACTAAAAAATAAATTTTATGGCAGAAGCAATTAAAGTTCCTACAATGGCAGAATATATGGCAGAAGGCAAAAAGCCCGAAGTCTTATTTTGGGTAGGTTGCGCAGGTAGTTTCGACGATCGCGCAAAAAAAATCACCAAAGCTTTTGTAAAACTATTAAGCAAAGCCGGCGTTGAGTTTGCCGTTTTAGGTACCGAAGAAAGTTGTACCGGCGATCCTGCAAAACGTTCTGGTAATGAGTTTCTTTTTCAGATGCAAGCAGTGACTAACATTGAAGTGTTAAATGGCTATGAGATTGAAAAAATTGTAACTGCTTGTCCGCATTGCTTTAATACCATAAAAAATGAATATCCCGAATTAGGCGGAAATTACCAAGTTATGCACCACACACAATTTTTAAAAAGCCTTTTAGAAGAAGGACGCTTAAAAGTTGAAGGTGGTAAATTTAAAGGAAAACGAATTACCTTTCACGATCCGTGTTATTTAGGAAGAGCCAATAACGAATATGAAGCACCGCGCGATCTACTAAGAAAACTTGAAGTCGAATTAGTTGAAATGCGTAAATGCAAATCTAACGGACTTTGTTGCGGAGCCGGTGGCGGACAAATGTTTAAAGAACCTGAAAAAGGAAATAAAGACGTTAACATCTTACGTACCGAGCAAGCTATCGAAACCAAACCGGAAGTAATCGCTGCCGGTTGCCCATTTTGTAATACCATGATGACCGATGGCGTTAAAGGTAAAGACAAAGAAGGCCAAATTGAAGTAATGGATGTTGCTGAAATGATTGCCGACGCAGACGATTTATAAATTTTAATGTTGAAGAATACCGAATATGCTGATTGATTTTAAAGACTTACCTTCAGAAGCAAGAATCTGGATATATCAAGCCAACAGACCTTTTACCGAAGAAGAGTTAAATGAAGCGCGACCAGAAATAGAGAATTTTCTAACAGCTTGGACAGCGCATGGTTCAAGTTTAAAAGCTGGCTATCAAATACCTTATAACCGCTTTATCGTTTTTGGTTTAGATCAAGAAATAGCTGCAGCCAGCGGTTGTTCTATCGACGCGAGTGTACATTTTATTCAATCTTTAGAAAAAAAATACAATCTTAATTTATTAGATAAATTAAATGTAACTTTTAAACAGGGAGAATTTGTTGCGCATAAAGATCTAGCCGATTTTAAAAAATTGGTTAAAAATAAATCGGTGTCTGCTAATACAATTGTTTTTAATAATCTGGTAAATACAAAAGAAGAATTTACTCACGATTGGGAAGTGCCGCTTAAAGATAGTTGGCATAGTCGTTTTCTTTAACTCAATATAATTTTATTAGTAAATATGGCGTTATTCTTGTATTCTAAAGAATAAAATTTCTGCTACAACAAATGAAAATAAATTTTCTTCTCCTTTTTACTTTTATATTAATAAGCTCATCTAGTTTTTCACAGAAAGAATCTCCTTTAAAAGCGGAAGATTATCGTGTGCAACAAGCTTGGGTAGATAGTACATATCAAGCCATGAATTTAGACCAGAAAATTGGTCAGTTATTTATGGTCGATATTTTTTCAAGTAAAAGCAAGGCAGAAACAGATAAGATCAAAGAACTTATCGAAGAAAATTATATCGGCGGAATAATATTCTCGAAAGGCGGACCTATGCGTCAAGCTAAACTCAATAACGAATATCAAGAACTCGCAAATGTTCCCTTATTAATCGGGATGGATGCAGAATGGGGTTTGGCGATGCGATTAGATTCAACATACGCATTTCCTTGGAATATGACTTTGGGAGCTATTGAGGATAACGAACTTATTAAAAGAACAGGAGCTCAAATTGCAAAGCATTGTAAACGCCTAGGAGTTCATATAAATTTTGCTCCAGATGTAGATATTAATAACAACCCTAACAATCCGATCATTGGGAATAGATCGTTTGGTGAAGACAAAGAAAATGTAACTCAAAAAGCCATTGCTTTTATGCAAGGTATGCATAGTGAAGGGGTTTTATCTTCAGCAAAACATTTTCCAGGGCACGGCGATACCGATGTAGATTCACATAAATCTCTGCCAACATTAGACTTTTCGATAAAACGTTTAGATAGTTTAGAACTTTACCCGTTTAAAAATATAATTGCAGAAGGTGTTTCAAGTGTGATGATCGGACATTTAAATGTTCCTGCTTTAGAGCCTAGGGTAAATTTTCCTTCATCGTTATCTAAAGGGATTGTAACCGATTTACTTCAGAAAAAATTAAGGTATGAAGGCTTAGTTTTTACCGATGCATTAAATATGAAAGGCGTCGCTAATTACGATGAACCCGGTGATATCGATTTGGCAGCATTCTTGGCAGGAAATGATATTTTATTGATTTCTGAAGACGTTCCTAAAGCGGCTGAAAAAATTAAAGAAGCGTATTTAAATAATACAATTTCAGAAAAACGTTTAGCACATTCGGTTAAAAAAATTCTGTCTGCAAAATATAAAGTAGGTCTTAATGATTATCAACCGGTAGACACCAATTATTTAATTGAAGATCTAAACAGTATTCACAACGATATTCTCTATGAAGAGTTACTTGAGAGTGCGGTTACGGTTTTAAAAAATGATAAAGCAGTATTACCTGTTAAAGATCTATCAAATTCAGAGATTGCTTATGTAAATCTGGGAGATAGTTTAACTGAAACTTCTTTTCTTCAGCAATTAAAAAAATATACAAAGGTAGATCATATCAAATCAGATAATTTGGGAGATTTACTTTATAAGCTTAAAGATTATAATTTGGTAATTGTGGGTTACCATAAATCAAATGCTTCACCTTGGGCTTCTTACCAATTTACAGAGAAAGAATTAGTCTGGTTACACGAAATTGCCAGAACCAATAAGACCATATTAAGTGTATTCGCAAGACCTTATTCTATTTTAGATATTAAATCGACCACTAATTTAAACGGAATTATTCTAGGCTATCAAAACAGTGAGATCGCTCAACAAAAAACCGCTCAAATTATATTTGGAGCGCTTCCAGCTAAAGGTAAATTACCCGTAAGTTTAGGAGAAGAATTTCCTGTTGGCACCAAGTTTACTACTCAAAATTTAAACCGCCTATCGTATGGAATGCCAGAAAGCGTTGGGATAAATTCAGCAAAACTCCATAAAATAGATTCTTTGGCAAAATTAGCGGTAGAGAAAGAAATGACGCCGGGTTTACAGATGATCGTTGCCCGCAAAGGAAAAGTGATCTATCAAAAAAACTTTGGTTATCATACTTATGAAAAAGATTTGCCAGTAACCGATACTTCGATTTACGATCTGGCTTCACTTACCAAAATTATGGCGACCTTACCTTTAGTAATGGAGTTAGAAGAAGATGAAAAAATACAATTAGAATCTAAACTCAAAGAATTACTTCCTATTGCTAAAAATTCTAACAAAGCTAATATTAGCTTAAAAGAAATGCTTAGTCATTACGCCAAGTTCGAAGCTTGGATCCCATTTTACACAAAAACACTTTCTGAAGATCGTACGCACGCTTCACCCAAATATTATAGTTCAGAAAAAACAGAATTATTTAATGTACCGGTAAGTGAGAACTTCTACCTTAGAAAAGATTATACAGATTCTATTTATCAAAAAATTATTGATAGTGATTTAAGAAAAAAGAAAGAGTACAAGTATAGCGATTTGCCTTATTATTTATTGAAAAAGTTTTTAGAACGTTATTACAGCTCTTCATTAGATTACTTGACGCAAAACAGGTTCTACGAATCTTTGGGAGCAAATTATATAGGTTATTTACCTTTAAGAAGGTTCCCTAAAAATGAAATCACTCCATCAGAAGTAGATGATTATTGGCGATTTAGCGTTATTCAAGGTACAGTTCACGATCAAGGTGCAGCAATGTTTGGTGGTATTGGTGGTCACGCGGGTATTTTCAGTAACGCGAACGACGTAGCAAAAATGATGCAAATGTATTTGAATAACGGCAGCTACGGAGGTATACAATACTTTAAACCGGAGACGATCGATAAATTCAACACTTGTTATTATTGTGATCAAGAGGTTAGAAGAGGTGTTGGTTTCGATAAACCACAGTTAGATGAAGTTGGTCCTACTTGTGGTTGCGTTTCGATGACGAGTTTTGGGCACAGTGGCTTTACAGGCACTTTTGCTTGGGCAGATCCCGAAGAAGAAATCGTTTATATTTTCTTGTCGAATCGTACATTTCCGTTTGCTTCTAATCGAAAATTAATTTCAGAAGACATTAGAACCAAAATTCAAGAGCTTATTTATGAATCGATTATGTACTAAGTCTTATTTAAACTTGAATTTCTTCACATTTGAAAATATAAAACCGTAATTTTAAATACCTAATTACGACAAATGTTAACAAGCATTTTAAATCAATACAAATGAAAATAGGGATTGTATGTTATCCTACCTTTGGCGGAAGTGGAGTAGTAGCTACCGAGCTGGGAATGGCACTTTCAAAAAGAGGACACGAAATACATTTTATAACCTATAAACAACCGGTTAGACTCGAACAACTTTCTTCAAATATTTATTACCACGAAGTTAACGTACCGGAGTATCCTTTATTTCATTACCAGCCTTACGAATTAGCACTTTCCAGCAAATTAGTAGATACTATAAAACTTTACGGTATCGATCTGTTGCACGTGCATTATGCGATACCACACGCGTATGCGGGTTATATGGCTAAAAAAATGTTGCGAGAAGAGGGTATCGATATCCCGATGGTTACTACATTGCACGGGACCGATATTACTTTAGTGGGTAATCACCCTTTTTATAAACCCGCAGTAACATTCAGCATCAATAAAAGTGATGTAGTTACTTCGGTTTCTCAAAGCTTAAAAGAAGATACGTTGAAGTTATTTGAAATTGAAAAAGAAATTAAGGTCATCCCTAATTTTATCGATATTTCTAAACGCGATAATCCGTTTACCGAATGTCAACGTGGTTTAATGGCAGAAGGCGATGAAAAAATCGTCACGCACATTAGTAACTTTAGAAAAGTAAAGCGTATCGACGATGTGGTAAAGATTTTTTATAACATTCAAAAAGAAATGAAAGCCAAACTCATTATGGTTGGTGAAGGTCCTGAAGTTTCTACCGCAAAACAATTGGTGAACGAATTAGGGATTGCCAAACGTGTGATGTTTTTAGGGGAAAGTAATGAGATCAATAAAATTCTTTGTTTTTCAGACTTATTTTTATTGCCTTCAGAAACTGAAAGTTTTGGTTTAGCAGCTTTAGAAGCAATGATCAACGGTGTTCCTGTCATTTCTTCAAACGCCGGTGGGCTACCGGAAGTGAATAAAGATGGTTTCTCGGGTTATTTAAGTGATGTGGGCGATGTAGAAGATATGGCTAAAAATGCTTTAGCAATTTTAAAAGATAAAGAAACGCTTCAACAATTTAAAAACAACGCGAAAGAAATGGCTTCTAAATTCGATATCAATGCCATTGTTCCTCTTTATGAAGAAGTTTACGAAAAAGCTTTACAGCCTGTTAAATAAGATTTCTATCATTTCAGAAAAATAAAAAAGTCCGACTAAATCTTAGTCGGACTTTTTATTTATAATATTTTTTCAACTTAAAATTGATACCTCACTCCAATGGCAAAATCAGGAACAAAATCGTCGATGACTTCATAGTCAGAAAAACCAATTTCCGGTCTTAAATCAGCAAAAACCTGTAACGGAATATCAAAACTGTATTCTATACCCACATTCCCGGCAACATATAAAAATTCACCATCATCGTGACCGTGATTTTCTGGGTGGTGATCGTGGTTATCATCTACGATCCCTAAACCAGCACCGGCACCGGCATACCAATTAAAACCACCTTCAATATTCCAAACCCATTGGTATAAAGCGGTTGTTTTGACCAAGTCGAAATGAGAATCGTTACGCCATCCTAAATCAAATTCTAAACGATTATTATCGGTTCCCACTTTTCTTTGGTAAGAAATTTCAGCTCCAACGCCATTTGCTCCACCTAAACGAAGCCCTAAAGCATTGTCTGCTATTTCTTGTGCCTGAATGGTAAAAAACGTACCTATTATAAAAATAGAAGTAAAAAATAATTTTTTCATAAATTGCTTTTTTTTGTTTCTAAAAACAAATATATATCCTTTGAAATATGCTATAAATAGAGCCTTCGCCAAATATTTGTTAATCTTACTTAACAAAAGTTAAAGTAACAAAACGATACAATAATTAGTAAAATCGTACTTTAGTAAAAAATTCTTTTGAAAGAAAAACTTCAAGATTTAGCTAAAAACCTTCAGGGAGAATTCTATAGCGATGCGTTGCTAAAAGCACTTTATGCTACCGATGCTTCGGTATATCGAGAACTTCCGTTAGCGGTGGCTTTACCCAAAACAACAGAAGATCTTCAACAGCTCATTAACTTTGCTTCAAAAAATAAATCCAGCTTAATTCCAAGAGCAGCAGGGACTTCGTTAGCCGGGCAATGTGTGGGTGATGGGATCGTGGTCGATATTTCTAAATACTTTACCAGAATTTTTCAATTGAATGAAAAAGATAAAACGGTTAAACTTCAGCCTGGCGTTATTCGAGATGATCTAAATAGATACCTCAAATCTTACGGATTGTTTTTTGCTCCCAATACTTCAACTTCTAATCGTTGTATGATCGGCGGTATGGCCGGCAACAATTCTAGTGGAACCACTTCTATTAAATACGGAGTTACCCGTGATAAAATTATCGCGATGAAGTGTTTACTTTCTGATGGGAGCGAAGTAACTTTTGAGGCTATTTCTCCGGAAGAATTTCAACAAAAATGCAAGCAACAGAATTTAGAAGGAAGCATTTATCGAGAACTTTATGAATTATTGAAGCCGAAAGAAGTACAGGAAGAAATACATCGGCAATTTCCTAAGGGAGATATTCATCGCAGAAATACAGGTTATGCGATCGATGAATTAATTACTACAGAAGTTTTTTCTGAAACTACCGGAAAATTAAATATCTGTAAATTATTAGCCGGAAGCGAAGGGACTTTAGCTTTTACCACAGAACTCACCTTACAATTAGACGATTTACCTCCTAAACATTCTGCTTTGGTTGCAGCTCATTTTAAGTCTATTGAAGATTGTTTGGCAGCCGTAGAACCGGTGATGGCACATTCATTATTCACTTGTGAAATGATGGATAAAACCATTTTAGATTGCACAAAAAACAATTTAAAGTATAAAGACAATCGTTTTTTTATAGCTGAAGATCCACAAGCGATTTTAATGCTAGAAGTACGCGATCATCACCCTGAAGATTTAGAAATTCAGTTACAAGCGCTTTTAAAAGAACTTGAAAAATATACAAAAAGCTATGCAAATCCTGTATTAACAGGAGAACATATCGAAATGGCAATCGAGCTTCGAAAAGCCGGACTCGGTTTGCTAGGCAATATGGATGGCGATGAAAAAGCCGTTGCTTGTATTGAAGACACGGCGGTAAGTATTCCGCATTTGGCCAATTACATCAACGAGTTTACGGCTATCATGAAAAACTTCGGTCAGCGAGCCGTTTATTATGCTCACGCTGGTGCGGGAGAATTGCATTTGCGACCTATCCTGAATTTAAAAGTGAGTAAAGACGTCAAACTCTTTAAAGAAATTACTCACGCAGTAGCCCAATTAGTGAAGAAATATAACGGGTCATTAAGTGGGGAACACGGCGATGGGAGAGTGCGCGCAGAGTTTATTGAAGAAATGATGGGCAAAAAGAATTATCAGCTTTTTGTAGAAGTGAAGAAAATTTTTGATCCGCATCATATTTTAAATCCCGGTAAAATTGTTTTTGCAGCTCCCATGGAAACTTCATTGCGTTACCAACCCGATCGTCAAGAACCTAAAATTTCTACTTTTCAGGATTTTTCAGATTCAAACGGAATCCTTAGAGCCATTGAAAAATGTAACGGAACGGGAGACTGCCGTAAAAGTATAGAAGCCGGCGGAACGATGTGCCCAAGCTATCGCGCTACAAAAAATGAAAAAGACACTACGCGTGGTCGCGCTAATGTGCTTCGAGAATTTTTAACGCAAAGTGATCAGCCCAATAAATTTAATCATCAAGAAATTAAAGAAGTACTCGATTTATGCATTAGTTGTAAAGGTTGTAAAAGTGAATGCCCGTCGAATGTAGATATGGCTACCTATAAAACAGAGTTTTTATACCAATATCAAAAAGAAAACGGATTCAGTTTTAGAAATAAAATTTTTGCCCATAATAATAAAGCCAACAAACTCGGAGCAATATTTTCAGGCATCACAAACAGCTTATTTACCCATAAAATTTCTAGCGGAATTATCAAAAAAATGATGGGTGTCGCTCCAGAACGTTCGTTACCTAAAGTAGCTAAAAAGAGTTTACGACAGTTAATTGATGAAGGAAAGATTCAATTAATTCCGCAGCAAAAAATTGGGAGCGTCTATTTATTTATTGATGAATTTACCAATTTACTCGATACCAATATCGGGATCGATGCTATCGAATTATTGGTAGGTTTAGGCTATGAAGTAAAAGTCGTTGCTCACGAAGAAAGTGGCAGAAGCTATATTTCTAAAGGTTTTCTGGAAGAAGCGAAAGCATTAACAAATAAGAATATTGAAGTTTTTAAAGATATAGTTTCTGAAGAAATTCCGTTAATCGGGATCGAACCTTCCGCCATTTTATCATTTCGAGATGAATATTTGCGTTTAGCTGAACATAGGGAAGATGCTTCCGTATTAGCGAAAAAGACATTTTTAATTGAAGAATTTCTTTCCGCAGAAATAGAAAAAGGAAAAATTACTTCAGCAAAATTCAGCAGTGAAAAGAAAACCATCAAAATTCACGCGCATTGTCATCAAAAAGCAATGTCTAACGTAAAACATACTTTTGACTTATTAAACTTACCTGAAAATTTCAAGGTGACCATTATTCTGTCAGGTTGCTGTGGAATGGCCGGTAGTTTTGGTTATGAAAAGGAGCATTACGAGGTCAGTATGCAAATTGGTGAACAAACCCTTTTTCCGGCAGTGAGAAAAGCAGAAAAGAATACTATTATCGTAGCTAACGGTACAAGCTGTAGACATCAAATTAAGGATGGAACACAAAAAAATGCTCACCATCCGGTAAGCATTTTGAAATATTTTTTATTAAAGTAAAACTTTAATTAATCTTCAACAATAGTATATGATTCAATTGTTTGTGAATAATTTACACTGTAGTCAGGTATTTCTGGAACAGTTGGTAAATTGATAGCTTCAAAATTATAATTTATAGCAGTTTCACTATAGATCATTCCTACGTTATCTGCATAGTAATTGGTTATTTGTATAGCTTCTTGACTATCTAAAACCGGAATAGTGATTCCTGAAAAATTTGCATTAATCTCTATAGTTACAATAATATCAGCGCTAAAAACATCTTCAAAACTCATTTCATTTGCCGTATAGCTTTCGAGAAAATCTCCTTGAAAAGTTTCTAAATCATATTCAAAAGTAAAGGGAATGTCTGTTCCTTGAACCGGGATTGACTGTGTGAAACTGTTATCTAAATCTGCGGTTAATATATTACCTGTACTTGCATCTGCATCGAACATAATTACATTAACTAACGGTATCGTTAAATTTTCAGCATCGGGAATACCCATTTCAGATAGGTTAATCGATAATTCGCCATTATAGATTAATTGATTGTCTGCAGCAGTTAATTCACCATTAGTAAGTATTCCGGTCACAAAACCTTGCTGTAAAGGAGGCAGATTCGATGTTAGGCTATAATAAGTTACACCTTGAGCTTCATTACTTGAAGCAACACTTATTGTTTCTTGAGAGTTATCGAAAGTCCCATCTTCATAAGCTGTTTCATTATTATAGGTCCAAGAATTTCCTACGGTTAAAGGGAAATGATTAGAAACCACTTCTTCAGTATCGTTACTGCTGTCATCACTAGAGCAACTAACCAATGTAGTTACTAAAATTAAAAGGTAAAATAATCTAAAGTTCTTCATTGCTTGGGTTTTGCAACAAATATACTATTTATTTTTTATCGATTTTTTGAAGTGATAGTAATTGCGGCAACCAAGTTTTGCATTTCTTTAAAATCTTGTTCTTCACTAACTTCGGGTTCATAATCTTCTTTGTTGAAGTGTTTTAAATCCCAACGTCCTTTATGATATTCTAACGAGGTTAAATTTTCAACCCAATCGCCTGAATTTAAATAAAGACAAGTCCCAAACTTATTGACTTTTCGAATCATTTGCGGTTGATGTATATGTCCACAAACCACATATTTATATTCATTTTCTATAGCAAGATCTGATGCCACTTGCTCAAAATCTTGAATATGTTTAACGGCTTTTTTAACGCCGTTTTTTATTTTTTTAGAGAGTGAGAATTTCTCCCGATGCATACGTGTTAAGCACCAATTTACAAAACGATTGATAAGAATAAGAATATCATAACCCCAGCCGCCGAGTTTTGCCAACCACCGAGCATTTTGGATAGAAGCATCGAAAACATCACCGTGAAAAAACCATGCTTTTTTACCGTCAAGTTCTAAAACCAATTTATCAACTAGCGAAATTCTGCCCATTTCTACATCGGTAAACTTCCGAAGTAAATCGTCATGATTTCCGGTAATGTAAGTAACCTCGGTGCCTTTAGCAGACAGATCGATAATTTTTTTAATTACCTCTAGATGAGATTTTGGAAAGTAACGCTTTCTAAATTGCCAAATATCAACAATATCTCCGTTTAGAATCAGTTTTTTAGGCTTAATGCTATTTAAATAAAGAAGTAACTCTTTCGCGTGGCAACCAAAAGTTCCCAAATGCACATCTGAAATTACTACTAAATCAACCTTTCTCTTTTTCACTCGTATAGCATCTTTTCTTGCTAACAAAGAAAAAAAAGATGAAAGAGATTTATATTAATTACATATTAAGCAATGTTGAATTAATTATTACACTTTAATCTTGAATATTAAATTAATTGAATGTCCTCGAAACTTTTAAATTTCTTTTGAAAAATTTACATTTGTTGAAAATCACACTATGGCAGGAAATTCCTTCGGAACAATATTTAAAGTAACCACTTTTGGTGAATCTCACGGAAAAGCGATCGGAGGAATTATAGATGGCTGTCCGTCTGGCATAGAAATCGATCTAGAAGCTATTCAAAATGAGCTTAATAGACGTAAACCCGGACAATCTAAAATCGTTACTCAACGAAAAGAACCGGATACCGTAGAATTTTTATCAGGAATTTTTGAAGGTAAAACTACCGGAACTTCGATTGGTTTCGTGATTGAAAACACCAATCAAAAATCGAAAGATTACGGGCATATTAAAGATGTTTACCGACCAAGTCACGCCGATTATACCTACGATCAAAAATACGGAAATCGTGATTATCGTGGTGGTGGAAGAAGTTCTGCTCGCGAAACAGCTTGCCGAGTAGTGGCAGGAGCCGTAGCAAAACAATTCTTAACATCAATTCAGTTTCAGGCCTATGTTTCTTCCGTAGGGAAAATTCAACTAGAAGAAACCGATGCTATCGATTTTGCTGAAATTGAAAAAAATCCTGTTCGTTGCCCGAATGCTGAAAAAGCTTCGGAAATGGAAACCTATATCAAACAAATTCGAAAAGAAGGAGATACCGTTGGTGGGGTCGTTTCTTGCGTGATTAAAAATGTTCCTGTAGGATTGGGAGAACCGGTTTTTGATAAACTTCACGCTCAATTAGGGAAAGCGATGTTGTCGATCAATGCGGTAAAAGGCTTTGAATATGGAAGTGGTTTTGAAGGCGCTCAAATGAGAGGTAGTGAACATAACGACCATTTTAATAAAGACGGAAGTACCAAAACCAATTTTAGCGGTGGCGTACAAGGCGGAATTTCTAACGGAATGGATATTCATTTTAAAGTAGCTTTTAAACCGGTGGCTACCTTGATGCAAAAACAAGAAACCATTAATAGCCAAGTTGAAAAAGTAGAAATGGAAGGTAAAGGTCGTCATGATCCTTGCGTCGTTCCTAGAGCTGTACCTATCGTAGAAGCGATGGCAGCATTAGTGATCGCCGATTTTTTATTAATCAACAGAACAACAAAAGCATAAACAACATAGATGAAGAAACTCGCATTACATTGGCAAATATTATTAGGAATGGCGTTAGGGGTAGTTTTTGCCCTCATTATGACCAATTTTTCTTGGGGAGCAGATTTTATTGAAGATTGGATCAAACCTTTTGGTACGATCTTTATTAACGCCCTAAAATTAATTGCAGTTCCGTTAATATTAGCTTCGTTAATTAAAGGAGTTTCCGATTTAAAAGATATTTCGCAACTTTCTAAAATGGGTTTCCGAACCATTGGAACTTATATAATTACAACTGTAATTGCTGTTTCTATTGGACTAGTCGTCGTGAATTTAGTAAAACCGGGTTCTACTATCACAGAAGAAACACGGGCTGAGTTAGTTGAAAGTTACGGTGGTGATGCCGAATTAAAACGCCAAGATGCTGAAAAACAAAAAGAAGCCGGACCTTTACAAGCCTTAGTTGATATTGTGCCGAGTAATATTGTAGGCGCAGCAGGAAGTAACGCTAATATGTTACAAGTGATTTTCTTTGCGATCTTCTTCGGAATCGGACTAATTTTAATCCCGGAAGAACAGGCAGAACCGGTGAAGAAGTTTTTTGATGGTTTTAATGAAGTCATCTTAAAAATGATCGATATCATCATGCTTACCGCTCCATTTGGTGTGTTTGCACTTTTAGCGGCATTAGTTGTGGAAGCACCAAGCGCCGATTTATTTGCCGCTTTGGGAATGTATGCGCTTTGTGTTATTGGCGGATTATTAATAATGATCGGTATTTATACATTACTCGTTTGGGTATTTACCAAAAAAACTCCGGCGTTCTTTATCAACGGTATTTCTCCAGCACAATTGTTAGCTTTTTCTACTAGTTCGAGTGCAGCGACACTTCCGGTTACAATGGAACGAGTAGAAGAGCATTTAGGTGTCGAAAAAGAGGTTTCGAGTTTTGTACTACCGATTGGTGCTACGATCAATATGGACGGTACTAGTCTTTATCAAGCCGTGGCAGCAGTATTTATTGCACAAGCTTTTGGGATGGACTTAGATTTTGGAACACAGTTGGGAATTATTGCTACAGCAACCTTAGCTTCGATCGGTTCTGCAGCAGTTCCCGGAGCAGGAATGGTGATGTTGGTCATTGTATTAGCACAAGCCGGAATTCCGGAAGCGGGATTGGCCTTGATTTTTGCGATCGATCGACCATTAGATATGTGTAGAACTACGGTAAATGTTACGGGAGATGCTTCGGTTTCAATGTTAGTGGCAAAATCTGTAGGGAAACTACGTGAAATTCCATTAGTGAAAAACTGGAACGATAATTATAAAAAATAATTCAATTATCAATTAAACATCACCCTGAACTTGATTCAGGGTGATCTTTTCAATAATTGAGTAAGACATCTCGACTCCGCTCAATGTGACAATTAGAAAAATTTTAATCCCAAATTACTCTAAAAATTTAGCTTTAAGTTCTGGTGTAGGGATACGGCAATGATCTTCTTTCCCGAACCACTGGTAACGATGTTTAGCAATAAAGTCGTATACCATATTTCTAAAGCCTTCCGGTAGGAATAGAAAATAACTTAATAATTTGTAACCACCCGATAAATGCTTAGCAATTTGTAAGGCTGCTGTCGATTTAATGTAATAAGCAGTTCCGGGATCGATCAAGATCATCGAATCGATTTCAGAAGTATCGATCCCACGTTCTTGGGTAAGTTGCTGCCCAATTTCACTTTGCAAAGAAGCATAGCGAAATACATCTTTTTTATCGTGATCAATAATAATATTGATGGCGTTATTGCACAGATTGCAAACACCATCGAATAATATTATTTTTTTATGTTTTGGGAGTTCCTGCATTATTTTTTAGCGCGTTGCACCAATTCTAATTTACTTAAATCGGCCTCCGTGGTGAACATTCCGTAATTGATGATCGCTTTTCCTTTTTCAATTTTATCGATCGTTCCTACCGAGCGACTATCTTCTAAACGTACGCGGTCATTCACTTTAAAAGAGACGATTTTCTTTTCTTCAGCTTTCTTTTCTTCTTCAACTTGTTTTTTCTTCTCTTCTTGCTTCTTTACACGAATCACCTGAATTTTCTTTTCAGCTTCTTGCTTTATTTTTTGCTCTTGCTTTTTCTTGGCTTCTTTTTTCTTTTTCGATTCTTTTTTACGCTTCGAATTTTCAATTGCTACCAATTTTAAAAACTCGCCAATTAAAGCTTTTTTATTATTGTTGTTGAAGAATTTCTCACTCAAATCATCTATTTTCTGACCTAAGTAAATCATTCGTTGGTTACTGTCGTATAACTCTTGAAAACCTTCCAATTTTTGCTGAACTTTCGCATTAATTTCATCTAAACGTCGTTGTTCTTCCGCAGCTTTTTCTTCTTTTTCTTTTAAGCTCGAAGTAGTTTTAGATAGCTTAGAACGTTCTTGTTGTAATTTGGCAATACTTTTATCGAATCTAATTTTACCACGTTCTACTTTCTTTTTAGAGCGGTTAATTAAGCTATACGGGATTCCGTTTTTCTGAGCGACTTCAAAGGTGAAAGAGCTTCCGGCTTCTCCTAAATGTAGTTTGTAAACCGGCTCTAAAGTTTTAGAATCAAACAACATATTAGCATTCGATATCGCTTCGGTTTCCTGCGCCATTTTCTTCAAATTAGCGTAATGCGTTGTGATAATTCCGTAACTGTTTTTCTCGTAAAAAACTTCTAAAAAGGTTTCAGCTAATGCACCACCCAATTCGGGATCACTTCCGGTACCAAATTCATCGATTAGAAAGAGGGTTTTGTCGTCACATTTCCGAAGAAAATATTTCATATTCTTTAAACGGTACGAGTAGGTACTTAAATGATTTTCAATACTTTGATTATCACCGATATCGGTCAAGACTTTCGTAAAAAAGCACATTCTGCTATATTCGTGAACAGGAACTAACATTCCGCTTTGCAACATCGCTTGCAAAAGACCAACGGTTTTTAGGGTAATACTTTTTCCGCCGGCATTCGGACCTGAAATTACAATAATCCTATTATCAGGCATCAACGAAATATCTTGCGGATGCGTTGTTTTGTTAGAATTTTTATTGGTTAAATAGAGGAGTGGGTGATAAGCTTCTTTTAATTCTAACTCCCTAGATTTTGTAATTTTAGGTAAAACTGCGTTTAATTTTTTAGCATAGGTCACTTTTGCAGCAATCACATCGATCTCGCTTAGTAATTCTTGGTATTGAATTAATAACGGGCGAGCCGGTCGAATATATTCGGTAAGTTCTTTTAGAATACGTTTTACTTCTTGCTTTTCTTCATATTGAAGATTGTTTAATTCTCGGGCGTGTTGCAAAGTGGCTTCCGGCTGAATGTAAACAATACTTCCGGTTTTAGAGCTTCCTAAAATAGAACCTTTTACCTTGCGGCGATGCATAGCCGTTACGGCCAATACCCGAATATTTTCAACAACGGTTTCTTTAATTTCATCTAAATATCCGGCGCTATGATACCTGGAAAGCGCACTGGAAAAACTCGAATTTATTTGTCCGCGTACTAAATTAATCGCTCTTCGCGTTTTTTGAAGTAGCGGCGAAGCATCATCTTTAATTTCCCCAAAATGATTAATGATCTCATCGATCTTCTCTACCAGATGTTTGGTAAATTCAACTTCATCGGTAGTTTGGTAAAGACTCGGGTAAATCTCTTTATACTTTCTAAAATATAA
The DNA here is from genome assembly GCA_012964435.1 of Mesonia sp. GTDB lineage: Bacteria > Bacteroidota > Bacteroidia > Flavobacteriales > Flavobacteriaceae > Mesonia. The sequence continues at coordinate 55,021 of DTTX01000086.1, forward strand.
GATCTGCGCATTTACAGTATTAGAAATGGATTGGATTTTACGAATGCCCGAAACTTCTAAAATACTTTCTTCTATATTTAGAAATTTAATTTCGTTATCGATCGCATCAAAACCGTGATTAGGAATTCGGGTTTCCTGAAGGTCTGAAGATTTATATTCGTTGGTTTGATGTAAAGAAAATAAAATTTCTGAGGCTTTCTGAAAAGGCTGAATTTGTAAGCATTTTTCACGGCCAAGATCGGTGACACAAAATTCACTTATTTGTTGGCAAACCGTCGGAAATTCTAAGTCTTTTAAAGTCTTTTCTGTTATTTTTATCATAGCAATTTTCTACATTCGTAGCGACGCAAATTTAAAGAATATTTTATGAAGGTAAACATAGATGAAAGCTGGAAAAAGCATTTAAATAAAGAATTTGACAAAGCTTATTTTAAAGACTTGGTCGAGTTTGTAAAAAATGAATACCAAAACCATACGTGTTACCCAAAAGGCAAAGATATTTTTGCAGCTTTTGATCATTGTAAATTTGATGAATTAAAAGTGGTGATTATAGGTCAAGATCCTTACCACGGAATAGATCAAGCAAATGGTTTATGTTTTTCTGTAAAAGATCATATCGCTATGCCACCTTCATTAATTAATATTTTCAAAGAAATTGAGCAAGATCTTGGAAAGCCTTTTCCTAAAACCGGAAATTTAGAGCGTTGGGCAAAACAAGGTGTGTTATTACTGAATGCTACCCTAACGGTTAGAGCGCATGAAGCTGCGAGTCATCAAGGTAAAGGTTGGGAGCAGTTTACCGATCAGGTAATTTCTACGATTTCAGCAGAAAAAGAAAATGTTGTATTTCTACTTTGGGGAGGTTTTGCAAAGAAAAAAGCAAATCTCATAGATAAAAATAAACATCATATTTTAACTTCCGGGCATCCTTCACCTTTAAGTGCAAATAGAGGGTATTGGTTTGGAAATAAACATTTTAGCAAAACCAATGAGTTTTTAACTTCTAAGCGTCTTGCATCTGTGGAGTGGTAGAGGTCTTAATTTTTCTAACTTCTTCTTCGTAATTTACTTTTCTATGTTTAGGTGCGCTTGCATCTTCAACTTTATTTCTACTAAAAAGGAATAGTAAAATATTGACGATGAGCAGTACAGCTAAAATAATTAGAAATGTAAGCATACGTTAGTTTTGATTGGTTTCTACATAGTAGATACAAATATAACGTAAAGGTTGCGTAAATTATTTTAAGAAATATTAAGATTTTACCACAAAATCTTGATAAGGCAGTTTTTTCTCGATAAGTTTTAAGTCAAACAACTGATTTTGAGTTTCTTCTATCGTTTCTTTTTTTACCTGTTTTTGTCCCCATTCTGTTTTTTCTAGCCAAAGAGAAATATCTTTTTCTTTTTGCTGATAACGTTCGGCTAAAATTTCAGACAAGTTTTCTATTTCTTTAAAATCTTCAGTAATAGCATTTAAAATGCTTAGCAGTTTTTTAATTTCTTCAGCATTGTTTTGATAATAATTTTCTGTTGAAGCAATTACAAAACAAGGCCAAGGACTCGGGCAATCGCCGACTCTTCTAAAAGTGCCATCATCTACCAAAGGTTTGGTAGTAAAATGCTCCCACATAAAATATTGTGCATCGTCGTTAGGTAAAGCTTCAATGGCACCGGAAAGATCGTTAATTACTTCAAAATCCAATTCTTCTGTATTCCAACCTTGATTTTTTGCATTTATATAAGCTAATAAATGCGAACCTGAGCCATAACGACTAATAGCTGCTTTGGTATTTTCTAGATCTGAAATTTTTTGATAAGAAGAGTTTGCCGCAACGTGAATGCCCCAAATTAGCGGACTAGAAATATAGTTTTGTAAGATCTTAAAATTACTTCCTTCAATAATTTCTTTTACAATACCTTCAGTAAGCATAATGGCGATATCGATCTCATTATTTTTTAAAGCTTCGCTCAATTCTCCTGTACCGCCATAAAAATCTATCCATTCAACATCTAAATTTTCTTTGTTGAATAATTTTTCTTCTATTGCAATATGCCAAGGATAATTAAAATGTTCTGGTACGCCACCAACTCTGATCTTCGTCATTAAGAATGTTTTTTCTGTAAATACTTGTAAATTTCATATTGAGAACGAATAGGTTTTTTCTTATCGTGTTTTACATATTCATTCTTCTGTGTGTAGTCTTGGACTCTCGCTTTTACATTATCGTTTAATTGAATTTGTAAAATTTCTTTTAATTCTTGTTTTATATCTTCATCAAAAATAGGAGCGAGCACCTCTATTCTTCGATTTAAGTTACGGTTCATCCAATCGGCACTTCCAATAAATACACGTTCGTCACCACCGTTATGAAACACATAAATTCTTCCGTGTTCTAAAAAACGATCGATAATACTGGTGATATAAATGTGTTCACTTAAGTTTTTAACTCCTGCAATTAAGGAGGTAAAACCACGAACTAATAACCTAATATTTACTCCGCTTTTGTTAGCTCTATACAAAAGGTCGATCATTTCTTCATCTTCAAGGCTATTCATTTTTGCAGTGATCTTAGCCTTTCGACCTGCTTCGGCTTCATCTATTTCATGAAGAATCATTTGCGTGAATTCTCTTCTGGTATCAAAAGGAGAAACCAATAAGTTCTTAGCTCTCGGTATAATTAATTCTCCTTCTAAAACTTTAAAAACTCGATCTAATTCTTTGGTAATTTTTTTATGCGCTGTAAATAATGCGTGATCACAATAAATCTTGCTTGTTTCTGCATTAAAATTACCCGTACCTATATAAGCATATTTTACACTTTCTCCTTTTTCGATCCTATCGATCAAGAAAATTTTAGAATGTACTTTTATTTTAGGGTAACTATAGATTACATTAGCACCTTTTTCTTCAAATTTACGGCCCCAAGTAATATTATTTTCTTCATCGAAGCGTGCTTTTGCTTCAATAAATACAGTAACTTCTTTTCCTTTTTCTAAAGCTTTTAAAAGAGAACTGGTAAGCGCAGACTCATCTGCCACGCGATATAAAGATATTTTTATTGAAACTACATCGTCATCTTCTGCTGCTTGTTCTACAAAATTTTCTACATAAGAAAAAGACATATAAGGAAAATGAAGTAATTGATCTTTTTCTCGAATAAGCTTAAAATAGTCTTTTTCTGCTTCAAAATATTTATGCGGAATAGGGGTGAGGTCCTTATATTTTAATGTTGAATTATGAGTTGGATCGGGAAAGGAGAAAAAATCACTAAAATTATGATATTTCCCGCCCGGCATCATATCAATTTTACCTAAGCCTAAATGTTTTCTTAGTTTTTTCTGAAGTTCTTTAGGCATTTCGGCATCATACAACAAACGCGTAGGTTGCCCGTCGGTTCGTTGTTCGAGCGACTCATAGATCTTTTCAGCTAAAACTCCGTTAAATTGATCGTCAATGTATAACTCTGCATCACGAGACATTTTAACTTGATAAATGCCTTCTACTTTTCGCTTCGGATATACCTCATGAATTTCTGTACGAACAATATCGTCTAAAAAACTAATAAAATGTTCTTTGCCTTTATTTTTTAACTCTATAAATCGACCAACTTCCTCTACAGGTAGATTTACAACTCCAGCTTCTTCACAATTCTCAAAGGCAACAAATAAGTAAACCGTATTGTTTTCTAAAAATAACTGATTTTTTTTGTTGAAATCTACCAGTTGCGGTTTTAAATGTTCTTTGATCTGAGAATTATAAATTTCTTTAGCCTGAGCTATTTGGTCTTTAGAAAAGTCTTCGTGTTGAATAAGATGAATATGATTTTCTGCTAATTCAATTAAAATTTCATTTTTAAAAATCTCACCGAATTTTGCTTGCTGAATCTTTACCTCCTTAATAATTTGTTTTACCTTTTTGTTAGGTCGTAAAGCCAGCTTTTTACGCAAACTTTTCTTGATCTTTTTTATTTGGCGCAGCTGTGAAACGCGAACACGATAATATTCATCTAAATTGGAAGAAAAAATAGCTAAAAACTTTAAACGTTCTAAAACAGGAACATTTTTGTCTGCAGCTTCTTGAAGTACACGTTCATTAAAATTAAGCCAATCTAAATCTCTGTGTTGAAACCTTTGCTCTTGCGTTTCTGCCATCAAATATTTTTTTGATAAAACTACAAATTAGCTGTCTTTAGCGTTTTTAAAGTTCTGTTAAATAAAAATACTAAAACTCGACAATTTTATCTAAAGTAAAAGTGATGAGACGGTTTACAACTTCTTCGGGATCTTTACTGAACTCTCCTGTAATTCTGTTGGCTAAAATAGCATTTAGAGAGATAGCACGATGTCTTAAAAGTCTCGACATCCCATAAATACCGCTGGTTTCCATCTCTAAATTGGTGATCTTCTGCTTTTCGAATTTAAAATTAGATAACTTCTGCATAAAATTCTCATCCTGCAATTCTGCACGTAAAACGCGACCTTGTGGCGCATAAAAACCTACGTTTGTTGCAGTGATCCCTTTTTGTATTTCTTTAAAAGAAGAGAAATACTTCAATAATTTTTTAGAAGCTTTAATTACATAAGGTCTTGCTTTAAAACTGGCTAAGGCTAATTGCTGAAATACTGCTGATGCCATTTGTGTATCTTGAATGGTTTCACTCTTGTAAAAATGAAGTAAACTATCGAAACCAATGGCTGTTTCTGTTGCGATGAACGAATTGATCGGAATGTCTTTCTGTATCGCTCCAGAAGTACCAATTCTTATAAAATTAAGTTTTTTTAAATCTTTTTTTACTTCTCTGGTTTCAAGGTCGATATTGGCAAGAGCATCTAATTCATTAAACACAATATCGATATTATCGGTACCAATTCCTGTTGAAATTACGGTAATGCGTTTTCCTTTATAGATTCCGGTTTGGGTATGAAATTCTCGCTTATTTACCTTTACTCCGATCTCATCAAAATGTTGAGTAACTTTATCTACGCGCTCCGGGTCGCCAACGGTTATAATGGTATCGGCAATTTGATGGGGAAGTAGATGAAGATGGTAAATACTACCGTCTTCGTTCAGAATTAATTCAGATTCCTTAATAGGCATTCTTTATAATTTTAGTAGATGATGTGATTCGTGGTCGTAAAGAAAATCGTATTTTCTTGCGCCGCCAAAATAGAGATCATCTTGTAGTTCTTGGTAAAAGTTTTGAGATTTGTTCAGTGCCATTTTCCCTTCTTCTGTAAGAGAATATTTTTGATTATCTAAGTAGATAAAAGATTTTAAATTATCTATAATACGAAGCATTTGCGTATCGCCATAACCATAATAACCTTGATATTCTAAGGCATAACCCAATAACTGATTTTGACTAGTGATATTATGAGAAGTAATTAATTTTAATAGATTGGCTTCTAATGAATTTAAACCTGATTGAATATTAGGAAAACGCTCAATATGCGCACGTAAACAGCTTGACAAATATTCAAAATTCGAATTTTTCTTGATCTCAGGTTTTAAGCGTAAAGGATTATTGCCGCAGTAAAGTTTCCAGACTAATTCTGCGAGTTCAAGATCATCTTCATTCAGTAAAATTTTATGGTTGAAGTGATTAAGCAGTTCTTTTTGTGTGAGTTGCGATAACCCTTGCAGTTTTTTTTCGCCTTTAAGTCTTTTGCTGCAAACTAAATAGATGGGTTTTTCTATTTTTTGCTGAAATAAATAAGAAATTGCCGCTACCATATTAATGTGGCAAAATAAATCGAACTCAAACCAAAGAATAATCTCATCATAATCTTTGGCTTGAGCTAGTTTTTTTAATTGAGAGACAAATTTTGCTTCATAATCTTCTGGTGGGATTTGGTAGAATTTTTCTAAAAATACTTGTCGCGCTTGTATAAATTCTGCGCTTCCAATTTCTTGAATGGTTTGCCCTTCACAAAGCATTTCTCGCCAAACTACTACTTCACCCGGAAGATCGAGTTTACTCATTTTCTCGGTAAGGCTATCGCCATTGGTAATATGAAGCATTTTATTCTGCATAAATTATCCGCCAACGCGTTTTACTTGAAAACCTTTATCTTGAAGCATCTCCATAATTTGCGGACGATAATCTCCTTGAATTATAATTTTTTCCTGCTTAAAGCTACCACCAACTCCTAAGGTGGTTTTTATTTCTTTTGCTAATTTTTTAAAATCTTCATCGGCGCCGGTGTAACCTTCAATAATTGTGATAGGTTTCCCTTTACGCTTTTCGTACTTACAAATTAACGGATCGTCCTGTAGCCAAAGATCGTCTTGAGTATTATCTTCTTGCGGAGTTTCTTCTGGCTCGTGATCAGGAAAAAGATTTTTAAGCTGGTCTTGTAAATCCATTAGATTACTTGTCTTCTTTAATTAATCCAATTTCGACTAAACGTTGATGTAAAAATTCTCCGGCTGTAATATCTTCATATTGTTTTGGATGATTTTCATCAATACATTCGTCTAAACAATCTAAACGCATATCACTTCTTGGATGCATGAAAAATGGAATAGAATAACGAGGCTCACTCCATTGCTCTTTTGGCGGATTTACCACTCGGTGAATAGTTGAACGCAATTTATTATTGGTGTGACGTTCTAACATATCGCCCACATTAATAACTAATTCGTCTTCAGAAGGTTTAGCATCGATCCATTCACCATCTTTTCTTAATACTTGAAGACCACCGGTTGATGCTCCCATTAATAGTGTAATTAAGTTGATATCTCCGTGAGCTCCTGCTCTAACTGCTCCTTTTGGCTCTTCGGTTATCGGTGGGTAATGTATAGGTCTTAAGATGCTATTTCCGTTACTAGCCCAATGATCAAAATAATGTTCTTCTAAACCAATATATATTGCTAAAGCACGAAGTACATAAATACCGGTTTTTTCAAGCATTCTATAGGCTTCCATCCCGGTATGATTAAAGTCTTTTAACTCTTCAACCTTAACATTTTCAGGATAATCTTCGATTAGATTGGCATCTTCATCGGGTTCTTGCCCAAAGTGCCAAAATTCTTTAAGATCACCTTCTTTTTTACCTTTTGCGTGTTCTTTACCAAAAGAAATATAACCACGTTGGCCGCCAAGCCCTTCAATTTCATATTTCTGTTTTACATCTACAGGAAGATCGAAAAATGATTTTACTTCTTTATAAAGTTCATCTACTAAATTATCACTCAAAAAATGGTTTTTTAAAGACACAAACCCGATCTCTTCATAGGCTTTACCAATTTCATTTACAAATTTCTCTTTTCGCTTAGGATCTTCAGATAAAAAGTCGGCAAGATCAACGCTAGGTATATTATTTACAGACATAATGTTGTTTTGTTTGGAATAAAGCAAAGCTAAGCATTTTCTTCAATTTTAAGAATGTCGAAATTGCTAATATTCTTTTAAATAAGCATCTTAACTAAATTACTCTAAATTTTATTAGGCTGAATGACGAAATATTATAATTTTGATAAAAAACATTTCTATTATTTATGAAATCGGTAACCACCGCACAAAATAGCTTTTTCGACTACACTCAATTTGAAGTTTCAAAAGACATTCAATTAGCACTTTACAAAAAATTACTTAAACCAAGATTGATCGAAGAAAAAATGCTAGTGTTGCTACGACAAGGCAAGATCTCGAAATGGTTTAGTGGTATAGGGCAAGAAGCAATTTCTGTAGGTGTAACTTCTGCTTTAGAAAGTGATGAATACATTTTACCGATGCACAGAAATTTAGGTGTTTTTACCTCGAGAGAAATTCCGTTATACCGATTATTCTCGCAATGGCAAGGTAAAATGAGTGGTTTTACTAAGGGTAGAGATCGTAGTTTTCATTTTGGTACGCAAGAATTCAAAATTGTGGGGATGATTTCGCATTTAGGTCCGCAATTAGGTGTTGCCGATGGAATTGCCTTAGCGCATAAATTAAGAAATGAAAAGAAAGTTACTGCCGTGTTTTCTGGAGAAGGAGGTACTAGTGAAGGCGATTTTCACGAAGCTTTAAATGTTGCTTCTGTTTGGCAATTACCGGTTTTATTTTGTATTGAAAATAATGGTTACGGACTTTCAACGCCCACCAACGAACAGTATTTCTGTGAGCATATTGCCGATCGCGGGAAAGGCTATGGGATGGAAGCGCATATTATTGATGGCAACAATATCTTAGAAGTTTACCAAAAAATAAACGAGATCGCGATTAGCGTTCGTGAAAACCCAAGACCAGTGCTTATTGAATTTAAAACCTTTAGAATGCGCGGTCACGAAGAGGCGAGTGGTACCAAATATGTTCCGCAGGAATTAATGGATACTTGGGAGAAAAAAGATCCGGTTACTAATTTTCAGCATTATTTATTAGAAAATGGGATCCTAACCGAAGAAAAAGATGCACAATTTAGAAAAGCTATAAAAAAAGAGATCAATGAGCATTTGAAAATAGCCAATACTGAAGAAGCAATAACCTCTACGGTAGAAAAGGAGTTAAACGATGTGTACGCACCTTTTCAATTTACCGAAACAAAACCTACTTCCGCTAAAAAAGAAATTCGTCTGATCGATGCTATTTCTGAAGGATTAAAACAATCGTTACAGAAACACGATGATTTAGTCGTGATGGGGCAAGACATTGCCGATTATGGCGGGGTTTTTAAAATTACTGAAGGTTTTGTGGAGCAATTCGGAAAAGATCGAATCCGAAATACACCGATTTGTGAATCTGCAATTATTTCTGCTGGCATGGGACTTTCCATCAACAAGATGAAAGCAGTCGTCGAAATGCAATTTGGCGATTTTGTTTCTAGCGGATTTAATCCTATTGTGAATTACCTTGCAAAAGTAAATTACAGATGGAATCAAAATGCAGATGTCGTGGTAAGAATGCCTTGTGGTGCAGGAGTTGGCGCCGGACCTTTTCATAGTCAAACCAATGAAGCCTGGTTCACTAAAACTCCCGGTTTAAAAGTAGTTTATCCTGCTTTTCCTCAAGACGCCAAAGGCTTATTAACCGCTTCGATTGAAGACACAAATCCCGTTCTGTTTTTTGAACATAAAGCTTTATACAGAAGTATTCGTCAAGAAGTTTCTGAAGAATATTTTACTATTCCACTTGGCAAAGCTGCTCATTTAAGAGAGGGTAATTCTATAAGTATTATTACCTATGGTGCCGGAGTTCATTGGGTGTTAGATTATTTAGCTTCAAATGAACAGATCGATGCCGATGTGATCGATCTAAGAACACTTCAACCTTTAGATGAAGAAGCAATTTTTAATTCAGTTAAACGTACAGGTAAAGTATTATTATTACAAGAAGATTCGATGTTTGGCGGAATTATGTCTGATATTTCTGCACTTATTGTAGAGCATTGTTTTGAAGATTTAGATGCACCGATCAAACGTGTAGCTAGTTTACCAACGCCAATACCTTTTGCAGCAAATTTGGAAGAAAAATATTTGGCTAAACATCGCTTAGAGACTAGCATACAAGAACTTTTAGCGTATTAATTCTTAGGCAAATTTTAACAATTTATAGTTAAACATTCTTAATTTTCATAAGAAAGAACGAGGCTGAATTTAAATTTGATGGAATCATTTTAAAATATTTGATAACCAATCATTTTTAAATTATGAAAAAAATCTTTTCCGTAGTAGCCGTTTGTTTACTTTTCGTAAGTTGTGGTACTACAAAAATTGAGAGACAAGCCGAACGTACTTTTTCGGGAGATTGGACGCTAACCAATATTTCTTACCCAAACAGTTCGGGATTTGTAGATGTAACATTATTTCAAGACGCTTCAGCAAATTGCTTTAGAAACTCTTCTTGGAACTTTATCAACAACAATAATAAAGGAACTTATACACTATCAGGTGCAAACTGTATGAGCGGTACAAGAAATTTTGTTTGGGCTGTTCAAGAAGAAACACCAGATAGCGGTTTGTATGATTTTACATTGAAGCCGGTAGCTGAAGGTGAAAATGCACGTAAAATTAATACCGGTTTTCGTTTAAATTTAGTTTCACTTACAGAAACAAATATGGTTTGGGAGCAAACTGTAACATACGAAGGACAACCTTTTACAATTCGAATGAGTTTTATAAAATCAAGTTATTAATTCAACTAAAAAATAGATTATGAAAAAAATTGCAAATAAATCTTTAGTGATCGTGATGGCATTATCACTTATATTTTACAGTTGTGATGCTGTTAAAAATGCAAATAACGCTCAAAAAGGAGGAGCAATTGGAGCAACCGGTGGTGCTGTAATTGGCGGTGTTATTGGTAACAATGTAGGAGATGGAGACAATACTGCTTTAGGTGCTATTATTGGTGGAGTTGTTGGTGGTGCTGCCGGAGCTTACATTGGTAACCGAATGGATAAACAAGCTCAAGAAATTGAACAAGAAATTCCTGGTGCTGAAGTGACTAGAGTAGGAGAGGGAATTAGCGTAACTTTTGATGAAAATAGTGGAGTTTATTTTGCTACTAATAAATCGAATATTAACGCAAAATCTCAAGAAACTTTAGACAAATTAGTGGCTATATTTCAAGAATATCCTAATACAAATGTGTTAGTTGAAGGTCATACTGATAATACCGGAGCAGATGCTTATAATATGACTCTATCTAAAGAAAGAGCACAATCGGTTACTAGTTATTTAACCGGCCACGGATTATCTAGCGGAAGGTTTACCACCAAATGGTATGGTGAAACTCAGCCAAAATACGATAATTCGACTGCAGACGGAAGAGCTAAAAACAGAAGAGTAGAATTAGCTATTGTTGCTAATGAACAGATGAAAGAAGAAGCAGAACAACAAACTAATTAATCTGCAAGATTAAAGCTATAAAAAAAGCCGCTGAAATTCAGCGGCTTTTTTATTTATTAATTTTTATATTAATGATGCGTTTGCATCTTTTCTTTCTTTTTCTGTAACTGAGTTTTTAATTCAGAAATCGTTTTACTAACGGCCATATCAAAATTTTCTTCGTTGGCAGAAGCAAAAATACGAGGACCTGGTACGCTTAACTGTATTTCAGCAATTCTTCCTTTATCTTTCGATGTTGAATTTTCGGTTTTATAAAATACTTCGGCGCTAACAATAAAGTCAAAACGCTCTTTTAATTTTTCAAGTTTCTCTTTTGTAAACTCTTCTAATCTCTCGCTCGCACTTACGTGAACGTAATTAAAGTTTGTATCCATAGTTAATTATTTTAATTCATTTTAAAGATACAATTTCAAGATATCGATTCCTATAATTTTAATATGCTTTTAGCAAGTTTTTCTAATTTATTCTTTCAAGCCTAAAAACTTGTTAAACTGAATAATTAGACCGCGAACATTATTTAAATTATAGAAAAAAATTAACCACTAGAAAAATTAAAAAATGGCAGCATTTAACGTTACCCAAAAACTGATTAATGAACATTTAATTGAAGGAGAACTCGTTCCCGGTAAAGAAATCGGGATTAAAATAGACCAAGCATTATTGCAGGATGCCACTGGTACTTTGGTACAGTTAGAACTTGAGGCAATGGGCTTAGATCGAGCAAAAACAGAAGTCGCCGTTCAATATGTCGATCATAATTTATTGCAAACCGATTTTAAAAATGCCGACGACCATTTATTTTTGAAATCTGCAGCTCAGCGCTTTGGTTTATGGTTTAGTAGACCAGGTAATGGAGTAAGTCACCCCGTTCATATGGAGCGTTTCGGGAAACCCGGAAAAACTTTAGTCGGCTCCGATAGTCACAGTTGTGCTGCCGGTTCTTTAGGAATGTTGGCTATTGGTACAGGAGGTTTAGATGTTGCCGCAGCTATTGCCGGCCAGCCTTATTATGTAAAAATGCCTCAAGTAATGGGCGTGAAGCTTACCGGTAAACTTCCGGATTGGGTAAGTGCTAAAGATATTATTTTAGAAATGCTTCGACGTCACGATGTAAAAGGCGGTGTGGGTAAAATTATCGAATATTATGGTGATGGTTTAAAACATTTAAGTGCGATGGACCGTCACGTGATCGCTAATATGGGCGCAGAATTGGGAGCGACAACTACTGTTTTCCCTAGTGATGAAGAAACCAAACGTTTCTTAAAATCACAAACTCGAGAAGAGGATTGGAAAGAACTAAAAGCCGACGAAGGTTGCGAATACGATCTACACGATGAAATTATTTTGGATGAATTAGTACCCTTAATCGCTTTACCTACAAGTCCGGGTAATGTAGTTCCGGTTAGTGAAGTCGCAGGTAAAAAAATAAGTCAGTGTGTGATCGGTTCTTCTGCCAATCCGGGTTTACGTGATTTTTGGATTGCCGGAGAGATCGTAAAAGGTAAAGCGGTTCACGCAGAAGTAAGTTTAGACATTAACCCAACTTCAAGACAGATCATTCAAAATATGATCGATATTAAAACCTTCGGAAATTTAATCACTGCCGGAGGTCGTTTTCATCAAAGTGGTTGTATGGGTTGTATTGGTATGGGGCAAGCACCGGCCAGCGGAACCATTAGTCTAAGAACCATGCCAAGAAATTTCCCCGATCGTAGTGGTACCAAAGACGACCAAGTTCATTTATGTAGTCCCGAAACTGCGGCAGCTTCAGCTTTAACAGGAAAAATTACTGATCCGCGAGATATGGAAAAATTATATGATATGAAATATCCGGAATATGTAGATCCTGAAATCCATATCATCAATACCGATATGCTGGTCGGGCCAGTTGAAGATAATGAAAATGTAGAATTACAAAAAGGACCTAATATTAAATCGCTTCCGCATATTGAAGAATTAAAAGATTCAGCAGAAGTTCCGGTATTGTTAAAAATGGGTGATAATATTTCGACCGATGAAATTTTAAAAGCAGGAGCAGAGGTATTACCCTTCAGAAGTAATTTACCGGAAATTAGTAAATATGCGTTTACCGTAATCGATGAGACTTATTACGATCGAGCGATGGAAACCAAAGATCAATTTGGCGGACATATAGTTGTAGCTGCTGAAAATTATGCACAGGGATCGAGTAGGGAACACGCTGCCATTGCACCTAAATATTTAGGACAAGTAGCAGTAATTGCGAAAAGTTATGCCAGAATTGCTTGGCAAAATTTAGTGAATTTTGGCATTCTTCCGTTAGAGTTTGTAAACAATGAGGATTATGAAAAATTTGAACAAGGCGATACCATCAAATTGTCAAATCTAAGAGAAGCCGTAAAGAATAGAGATACGATCGAAGTTGAAATTGTAAAAGAAAATGGAGATAAGGTAAGTGTTTCTACAAAACATTCGATGAGTGATCGACAAATTAGAGTGTTACTAAAAGGAGGAATCATTAATGATTTTAAAGAGAAGTTGAATTAATTACGAATTTACTTCAACAAACAAAAAAGCCTGAATAGTTAATTATTCAGGCTTTTTCAATTAGAATTTAAAATTTTATGGCTGCGGAATTTCTCCTGTATCTGCATCAAATAAAGGATTTAAATCACTCAGCTGTTTAACTTGTACGGCTCTTTGACCACGAACTCCAATAGGAAATACTAAGGTTTCAGGATTTTTCTCTAAAACTTTAATAGAATCATTTTCATCTAGATCTACGTGATCTTTACCATAAAGTTCTTTAAAAATAGGATGATCTTGATCGATCAATTTATCGACGGTTACTCCCAACATTTCAGCAACTTCTGCCCACTCAGTCCCTGTGAGATTTGTTTGAAGTAAATCTATTGGTAAGACTTTTAGGTCTGATGCTTCTGCACGCACTCTTATTTTTTTACCCAATTCACTTTTAGAATCATAAAATACGGTAAGTTGTCTTTCGTTTTTAGCTAGTATAGACATAATTTTCTTTTTTATTAGCATTTACTATAAAGTACGTTCAATATCAGAGATTAGAAAAGTTTTTATCATTTCTTTAGCAAGTTGAATTATCTCTATAAAAAGTAGCATTCAGAAATAATTATAAATGTAACTTTGCGCCAAGAAAATAAAACTTATGAGTACGTTTCAGCAATTAGGCATTCGTCAAGATTTAATTAAAGGTTTAAAAGAATTAGGGATCGTTAACCCTAC
>DTTX01000086.1:69101-76381 GCA_012964435.1 Mesonia sp.
AAGAAACCATTCCGCAACTTTTAGCAACATCGACCGATTTTATTGGTCTGGCACCTACAGGAACCGGAAAAACCGCAGCTTACGGTTTGCCTATTCTTCAGGATATTGAAATTGAAAATAAAGTAATACAGGCATTAATTTTAGCTCCAACCCGAGAATTAGCACAACAGATAAAAAAGCAGCTTTTTAAATTCACCAAATACGTAGACGGAAAGATTTTTACAGAAGAAGTTTATGGAGGTGAAAAAATACAAATTCAGATCAATAATCTCAAGCGACCAACGCATATTGTGGTAGCAACACCGGGAAGATTGCTAGACTTAATTGAACGTGGTGCGTTAGATTTGAAACACATTAAAACTTTAGTGTTAGATGAAGCCGATGAAATGTTGAGTATGGGTTTTAAAGAAGACCTCGATAAGATTCTGAAATATACCGGAACTAAGAAAAACACGTGGTTATTCTCTGCCACTATGCCTGCTGAATTAAATCAGTTAGTTAAAAAATACATGTCGCCAAAAGCGATTCGTATTGAACCGAATGCGAATCAAGTCAATAAAAATATCACGCATCAATATATTCAGGTTTCTAGACAAGATAAAGATGATGTGTTAATAGGTTTATTAGATGAGCGCGGAAAAGAACGCGGAATTATCTTTACCCGAACCAAAGCCGGAGCTCAAAAACTAACAAAAAGCTTAAAAGAAGAAGGTTTTTCGGTAGATGCTTTGGAAGGAAATATGCAACAGCGTGATCGAGAAAAAGTGATGCGTGCTTTCAAAAAAGGAACATTACAATACTTAGTTTCTACCGATGTTTCTGCTCGTGGGATCGATGTTAATAACCTGGCTTTTGTGATTCATTATCAATTACCGGAAAGTTTAGCTTATTACACGCACCGAAGTGGGAGAACTGCTCGCGGGGGAAATTCGGGTATTTCTTTGGCTCTCATATTACCACACGAATTGCCGCAGCTAAAAGACATCGAAAAGTCTTTAGATATTAAATTTAAGGAGCGAGTTAAATAAAATACATATAATAAAAAAAGGTGCTTTTATGAAAAAGCACCTTTTTTGTTTAGTTCGCTAAAATCAATATTAAGATTCTAACATTGCTAGAAACTTATCTAAATTAGGTAAGATCAAAATACGAGTTCTTCTGTTTTTTTCTCTTCCTTCAGCAGTTTCATTATCGTCTAAAGGCATATAGCTACTACGACCGGAAGCGATTAATTGCTTACCATCAACTCCAAATTTATCTTGTAAAACTCTTACAATAGAAGTAGCACGACGTACACTTAGATCCCAGTTATCTTCTAAATAAGAATCTTCA
The DNA here is from genome assembly GCA_012964435.1 of Mesonia sp. GTDB lineage: Bacteria > Bacteroidota > Bacteroidia > Flavobacteriales > Flavobacteriaceae > Mesonia. Next base: position 70,434 of record DTTX01000086.1, read on the forward strand.
ACAATAGTTTGGTCGTCGGTGTGACCTTCAACTAAAACTTCCATCGAAGGTTCAGATTTTACAACTTTTGCAATTCTTTCTAAAAGTTTAGTTGCTTTAGGATTTACCCAGTAGCTACCACTTTTAAAAAGTAACGCATTAGAGATCGTGATTTGTACTACAGTCTCATTCACATCGATATCGATACCTTCATCTTCACCTTCATTTAAAGATTTAGTTAAATTATAAGATACTGCAACATCAATAGAATCGCTCAAAGTTTTAGCTCCTTTTAATTTTTCAGGATCTATTTTTGCAAGGGTTTTACGCATAGCTTCTTTAGACTTGATAGACATCGCAGCAATATTATCGACCATTTCTAATTTGTTATCGTTCTCTTCTTGTAACGAATTGATTTTTGCGTAGTAATTTGATACTTTTTCTTGTACCTGCGCATATTTCTCTTCACAATCTTCTTTGTCTACTCGAGTTTTCATTAATTCGCTTCGAGTGTCGTCTAGTTGCGTTTCTAATTCTGTATATTTCTTTTTAGAAACACAAGAGCCTAATAAAAGACTTAGAGAAACTGCTGAAAGCATCATTACTTTTTTCATAATTTATAATTTTTACGGTTTCGTTAAAGCGAATTAAGAACTTTAGGTTCTTAAAAAATCTTTTTAAATACTTATTATTTTGTTAAAAATGACCTGTAGAAATATTACACAACTGCTCTAAATGGTTATTTTTGGTAAGGTTATTGATTTATAAACTTTAAAATTTTCTTAAATTAGAATTTTCAACAAATGCCATATTTTAATATGAAAAATTTCATTTTATTTTTTTTCGCAATTTTAGGACTTTCAGCTTCTGCACAATTGGATAGTGGTAATACTATAACCGGCGGAAATTCGTTAAGTACACCTAACCAATTAAATTCAACCACGAGAACAGCTCCTAGTTTAAGTCAAAAAAATAATAGCTTTTATAAAAGACCACAAACGGCACGTTTACAAGAAAAAGAGGAGAAGGTAGATATAACGGAAAATGAAGGTTTTATTGATCCTGAAATAGATTTCGATCCTAAATATCTTAAACAAGAGCCTGAAAAAGAAATGAGTGATCAATTTAAGCAAAATCAATATTTAGGAGATTTTAAAACCAATAGCGGACAGATAAAAATAATTTGTCGAGATCATCAAGCGGTAGATGGTGATATGGTAAAAGTATATCAAGATGGGGAAGTGGTTGTCGATAAAATTTACTTAGAAGGTCGTTACAAAACGGTTTATTTAGAATTAAAAGACGGGTTTAATAAAATAGAAATTGAAGCGTTAAACCAAGGGCAATCGGGTCCAAATACAGCAGAATTTAAAGTGTTAGACGAAAACGGGAGAATTATTAATTCTAACATTTGGAATTTAGCGACCGGTTATAAAGCTTCGTTTATAGTCGTAAAAACTGAATAATCTATAGATGCTCAAGAAACTTCAACATCAATTAAATCTAATCGCAATAGGAATATTTTCTTTGATTATTTATTCCTGCGGAAATTCTGCTGCGTCTGTTGAAGAAACTCAAAGAAACGAACAAACCCTTGAAAAGATCATTCAACAAAATAGATTTGAGATCGATAATTTATGGATGCAACCTTTACGGGGTAATCAAATATCTTTAGTTGGTAATCCTAACCAAATTAAGATGTATAGTAAAGATAGCGTTAATGTGTATTTACCATATCATGGCGTGAGGCAATTTGGTGGAGGTTACGGAAGTTCTGGAGCTATAGATTTTACCGGTAAACCAAAAAATTTTAAAATTGAAAAAAATAAAAAAGACCGCTATGTAATTACTTTTGACGGTAATTATAAAACGGAAGCTTATAACTTTAAAATAACCTTATTTAATAATCTTACTACCGAAACTTACGTGAGAAGCAATCAGCGTGATAATATAAGTTATAGCGGTAATATCAAAATTTTAGATTCTTCAGAAACTAAGTAGAAGTATATGTAATTGAATAAATCTATGTTCTTAAATTATTCTATTTTACATAATATAAATTATAGTACAAATGTATTATATGAGTAAAATGGCGAATACAGCGTATTTAACATAATTGTAGATATAACTAACACGCTAGTGTTTTATATCTACAATTATGTTACAGCTATTTTACGACCTAGGTTTAATTTATATTCGTAAGCTATAATTCTCTATTATGTAAAATATCCCACAAACATTGGTTTTCATAAGAAACCTTAGTACTTGGGTCATTAAACTAATAAGCGGTTTGCTTCGCAGATTTTTTTTAAAACATTATTTATCTATAATTAGCCGTTATGTAAAATAGCCGCTACCAAGCGCTCGATTGTTTTATAAAATCAAATTGCTCTGGCAATTTATTTTACACACAATTATCCAACGCTAGCCAACGCCAAAATAAAAGCTAACCTTTTTGCTATTATTAAAAATCGCGTATTCGATAAAATGTGCGTTAAAAAAAATTTTAGACGATTCTCGTAAGCTTGCCACAAGAGTATAAAATTTTCCCTCGCTCAAGTCTTGAAACAAAAGAAACAAAAATTCAAGGCTACATATAATTTTGGAAACAATTTACGGCTCATTCGCTATATTTTAGGAAACATTGTAACTCATTAAGATTGTTTTGAAGTCCTTTGTATAATTGAAATAATTAAGAAACAGCATTACTAAACCCCTAAAATATGCACGCTCACTTCACCTTATTGTTTTACCAAAATTTTATGAGGCCAAGTAAAAATCGAGATTCTATTTTACATAATTAAGTCAAATCTGCTATAGATATATTATTTCCTTTTTGAATTAATCCATTTCTATTTGCAACTAACATAGCTGCTCCAAATATATCGTTCTCATAGTTATCAATATGCTCATTATATTTTGATTTCATCAATGGTATTATATCATCAGTTGATGTATTTGCAAAAAATAGTTTCATACCATAATTAGCACATTCAATATAAGGATTCATATTAAAACCCCAAACTTCAAATTTGTCTTTATAACCAATGTAACTTAAAGCTCCATTATTTATTAATTCCTCTCCAAGAACTTTTCCTGTATGACAAGAACAAGTGTAAAAAAGTGTGTTTTTAAATTTATCTATATTAATTTTAGTTGATATGTATGGAATGTTTCCATTTTTCACTAACTCATTTTCTCCTCCGTGTGAATATGCTAATAAAATAAATTTTTCTAAAGGTTCTGTAATAATAGCAACTGCAACTTCATTTATTTTAGGGCTATCATAATATGAAATATTTAATGCTGAATCATTTAAAAATATGTTCAAATCTTCATAGCATAGGTTAAAAAATAATCCCAAAGTTTCGTCTTGATTATCAAAAAGACTAATTATCTCAACCATTATAAATTCTCCTTTTTACGCAATAATAAGTCGATGGTTAGTGAATTTAGCTTACTTGAAAATTCTTTACCAATGGGTGTTTGAAGTCTAATTTCTTTTAATATTTCATTTAAGGTATAGGATTCACCAGATGATGTGAAGTAAATAGGCTTGTCTTTATCGGATTCATTACTAATTATCCAATCTTCAATTGTATTATCGAGACTATTTTTTAAGTTATTAAATGCTTTATCAACTATTAGCATAGCTTCTTCCAAAGAACAATCTTTACTTAAGAAACCAAAAGCTCTATTATTAATAAAATCGCTAAATTCTTCATTAGTTTGATTTATACCACTCCAAAGAATAACAGGAATCAAAGAAGAGCTATTATGAATCTCTTTTAATAGATCGTGACCATCCAATTTATCATCTTTAGAAAACTCAATATCTAATAATACAATCAAATTTATATCTAGATTATTTTTAATATAATCCAGTCCCTCTTGTGGATTAGAATAAAACTTAACATTTTTAAATTTATCTTCTAATGTAAATAATAAGGGATGCTCTTCAATCTCCTTATTATCATCTATTATTACAAAAGTTACTTCCATTGATAATTATTTTTTAAAAGGTAATGTGATTTTAAATGTTGCACCTGTTGGATTAAACTCATTGTCTATTACTTCAATATTTCCCTGCATAGCTTCTACCCTAGTCTTAACCATATACAGCCCCATTCCTGCTCCACCTTCCTCAGCTGTGTCAGTATAAAAAATATCAAAAATTCTATGCTTATCTTTCTCCTTTATTCCAATTCCATTATCTGAGAAAAGTATAGTCACTTCATCGATTGATGTTAAACTGCTACATTTTATTATTTTTTCATTGTTATTTTTTAAAGCTTTAATTGAATTAGAAATCAGGTTATCAAAAATATCTTCTATTGCTTTTCTATTGTAATTAAGAATTAGATTATCCTTGATTTCTACAATTGTTCTGATACCTTCTTCATTAAGCCTATCAACATAAATATTATCAAACAGATTAACTATTAATTCTTTTAGGTTAATTTCTTCTAGTTCAGTATCCGATTTAGCATATTTAAGCATAAAATCGACACCCTTTCTTAATTTCAGCATTTTCTTATAAATACTTTTTGAAATACTAATAAATCTATCTTCTAAATTTGGGTTAGGATAATTATTATAAAAATATTCTGCTCCTGTTAGAATATGACCTAATGTATGTTTTGTCATATGTGAAAACATTGCAGCATAGGTTTGCAATGAAACCAAACTCATAAACAAGTTTTCCTGCTGTTTGCTTTCTTTTTCTAACTTAGAATAGTCATTTATACTCTTTGTAACACTACCTTGTATCTTACCTAAATTTGCTTCTATACTTCTTAGTTTTTCCTGCACTTTTGGTGACGCCTCTTTTTTTACAGATGCAATCTCTCTTTTAAGTATTTTCAAATCTTGATTAGCAGCACCTAAACCAGACTTAGTTTTAGTTCTCTCTACATTTTTTGCATTTTTGAAAAAAGATTCTAATTGAACAATTTGTTCAATTATAAACCTCCTCAATTCCTCCCAAGCTTCATTTTCAACAAAACCTTGTCTGTTAGTAGATTCAACAATATCAGGATTATTTTCATCAGTTATTTCTACATAGCCAAGTAAATCTCTAGTACTTAGTCTTTCAAAAAAACCTGACCATCTTCTTTTGTCAATACCTAAAATGTCCTTTTGTTTATTTCTGTCTGCTACATATTCAGCAAATGGAGTAGTAATAATACCATCCCTATATATTTTAATACCGTCAATTTCTGAATTGAAATGTTTTTTATATTTACTTTTTGCAGGTTGATCAAAATAATAAAGCGTAAGTTTCAAAAAGCCACAAGGTCTTTCGGGTACTTTTATCTTATTAAGACTTCCCTTCTTATATTGTAAAATTTCTTGAACTCCTTTCTTTTTGTCAAATGTTAATTCAACCTTTTTGGTAGCAAAATCAATTAACTGTGTTTTTACTTTAACATTATCAAAATCCTTATATGGAGACTTTATGGTAATATTAAAGGGATAAGCATTTGTTTTACTTGGATTTGGTGGAACTAATTTAGAGAGTTCTTTAAATGCTCTGTTAATGTCATTTTCAGTCCAAATTTCATTTACTTGAGAAATTTCTAATGTTGTTCCTTGGACTTCTTTATCTCCGTTATCATACCAATATTTATTCTCAACATCAGTGAAAAAAGGTTTTTCATCTTCAAAATTTAATTTTAATTGAGAATCCTCTAGTTTAGAATAATATGACCAATCCGTTTCTAAACATAAAATATCTGAACTGTTCTTTTTCTGTGTTTTAAGAACTAATTTATCTCCTAATTTATCAACCGCAAATCTACCTATTCCTTTCTTTCCTGCGACTTTTCTTTTATGTGGTAATGGAGATAATCGTTCTCGCCTTTTACTACTTGTACCAATAACCATCCATTTGTTTTTGATATCGGAAAATTGCATTCCTATACCATCATCTTTAATGATTATTTTTGAAGGAACATTAATGTATATGC
>DTTX01000086.1:76391-77929 GCA_012964435.1 Mesonia sp.
TGATGTTGAGAATAAATATTGGTATGATTATTTTTGAATTTGGAGTTAAAGGATTTATATCAATAAATTCTACTGTAACATTTTCAGCATTTGCATCATATGCGTTTTAACTAATTCAAACAGCGCAGTTATCCTATCAGTTATAAGTTCTCTACCAATTAGTCTATAAGCACTAACATCAAAGTTAAATTTAATTGATTTCTCTTTTTTTAACGACATTAGCTCATTTCGTTTATTTGTTCAAATAATGCCTTTGCAAGTAAAGGAGGTACTGCATTTCCTATTTGCTGTTGCATATACATTAATGTTCCTTCAAAAATAAAAGTATCAGGAAAGCTCTGTAACCTAGCTGCTTCTCTAACTGATAAACCTCTATTTTCAAAAGGATGTATTAGCATATTTTTTCTATAGTTAGAAATGACTACTGATGGTTTTTCAGAATCTAGTCGTTTGTAAATACCCGAATGACAATTATTTTTATCAGCATAATTTTTCATTAAATCATCTGGAATTGCTTTCCAATTTTGTCCTTGTTTAATATGCTTATATCTTTCCAAAACATAATCTTTATTTCTTGAAACATAATTTTGGAATGAAAAATTAGAATTCGCTCTCATTTTATCTGCAAATTCATTATTGGCTAAACTTGTATAAGGTAAAGATTCAATAAAATCTCCATTTTTTAAATTTGGTAAATCTAAAATTGCATCCGCAACAGTATACTTATTAATTGAAGCTTCTGGAAATTTAAACTTTATCCCATTTTTATTTCCAACCATAAAAAACCGCTTTCTATCTTGAGGAACACCATAATCTGACGCAGTTAACACATCAAAATTTACAGTATAACCTAGATTCTCAAGTCGTTTTTTTAGCACCTCTACCACTTTCCCTTTTTGAAAACTTCTAAAACCTTCTACATTTTCAAAAACACACCATTCAGGTTCTAATTCTTCAATAAACCTCAAGAATTCTTCAAATAAGCTATTTTTTTCATTACGAGCATTTCGTGTAACTGTATTTGATAAAGAAAACCCTTGACAAGGTGGTCCACCAAACAAGACAAACGGGTTTTTAGAAATTAGTTTAGTTGGGTTAACTTTTCTAATATCCTCTACAATTACTCTAGATGACTTATGATTATTGCTAAAAGTATCTGCTGCATACTTATCATTTTCAACAGCAAAGGAAATATTTATGCCAGCCATTTCAGCACCAAGGCTCATACCTCCTGCTCCACTAAAGATATCACAACCAAGTATAGATGTATTTATATCTTGATTGATATTTAGTTCAACGGGTATTTCATTATTTATTAATGTGCTCATTTACTTTTAAAGTTTTACAAGCTTTAAATCTTTACATATTTCTTTCATTACTTCACTAGGGTCTACATCTAATGCTAAAGCAATAAGATAAAGTTCATCAACTTTCAACTTTGTTTTCTTATTATTTGATAACTCACTTAACCTAGTTTTACTTAGCCCAGTTTTTCTAGCAACATCAGAACGATTTACTGATTTTCTTGACAAATACAA
>DTTX01000087.1 GCA_012964435.1 Mesonia sp.
TTCTTTTGAAAGATCAGACTGAATGATTTCGTCTTGTTTAACTAAAAATTCTAAAATTTTATTTCTTACTAAAAGAGGTTGTTCTCCATTTAAGCCTAATTTTTTTGTTAACATCTCAGCCTTTTGTTCGGCTCGTTGTTCTAATTCCGGTGTGGCATTTTCAATATCCACTAAATATTGACCGTTTGAAAATTGAAACGCAAACACAGTAACAAATAGTAATATTAGCTTTTTCATAATTTTTTGTTTTCAATTTATGAAAAAGAGAGCAAGTTATCTGTTAATCACTGGTTAAAGAGTCTAAAGCTTATATTAAATCTTTAATTTTTTCGGGTGGTCGACCAATTACAGCTTTATCGTTATTCACAACAATTGGGCGTTCGATAAGTTTTGGATTTTCGTGCATGGCTGTGATAATTTCATCTTCAGAAAGATCTTTACCTTTGTAATTCTCTTTCCAGATTTTTTCATTTTTACGCACGAGTTCTTCTGCTGAAATATCTAAAAGCTCTAAAACTTTTTTAATTTCTTCTTTCTTCATCGGAATGTCTAAATACTTCACGATAAGAAAATCTTTTCCCGATTCTTCTAAAATTTGAAGTCCTTCTCTAGATTTAGAACATCTCGGATTGTGATATATTTTGATCATAATTTTTTGTTTTCTATAATATAATAGAAGTTGAAGATTTTTCAAAATTGGTTTTCAATCTCGAATTCAACTCCAACTTCTAATTAACTTTATTCTTCACGTTGCCCCATCATCATGAGATAGGCTTTTAGAAATTGATCGATCTGGCCGTCCATTACTGCATCGACATTTCCGGTTTCTTCAGCAGTTCGAACGTCTTTCACCAATTTATAAGGATGCATCACGTAATTTCGAATTTGCGATCCCCATTCAATTTTCTTCTTGCTGGCTTCAATATCTTCTCGTTGTTCGAGTTGTTTCTGAAGTTCAATTTCATACAACTGAGATTTCAGCATTTGCATCGCTCTCGCTCTGTTTTCATGTTGCGATCGCGTTTCTGAACAAGAAATTTGAATTCCCGTAGGGTGGTGAACCAATTGTACTTTCGTTTCAACTTTATTTACATTTTGCCCGCCGGCACCACTAGATCTTGCGGTGGTAATTTCGATATCTGCCGGATTAATTTCAATCTCGATAGAATCGTCGACCAACGGATAAACATAAACCGAAGCAAAAGATGTATGGCGCTTGGCATTACTGTCGAACGGAGAAATACGCACTAATCGATGTACGCCGTTTTCGCCTTTTAACCAACCAAAAGCATAATCGCCTTCGATCTCTAAAGTAACGGTTTTTATACCGGCAACATCACCTTCTTGATGGTTAAGTTCTCTAACTTTAAAGCCTTGCTTTTCTGCCCACATTAAATACATACGCATCAGCATACTCGCCCAATCGCAACTTTCGGTACCACCGGCACCGGCGGTAATTTGCAAGACTGCAGAAAGGTCATCGCCTTCTTCAGAAAGCATATTTTTAAACTCTAGATCTTCTAATAGATTTTTGAGTTTTTCGTAGCGATTAGTAAGGTCGTCTTCAGAAGCTTCTCCTTCTTTATAAAATTCGAAAATAACTTCTAGATCGTCATAAAGCGTTAAGGCTTGCTCATAGCTTTGTACCCATTTTTTTTCAGCATTAAGTTCGCGAACTAATACTTGTGCTTTTTGAGGATTATCCCAAAATCCCGGAGCTAATGTTTTTTCTTCGAGATTGGTAATTTCGATGCGTTTGGCATCTACGTCAAAGATACTGTTTTAGGGAGGTGACACGTTCTTTGAGATCTTTTAAAGTATCTTGGGTAATCATTAATTAGTTTTTAGTGTGAATGAAACAAAAATAGAAGTTATAGCGACTTCAGAAAAAGATTTAAGCATAATTTCTGAAGAATAATTTTTAAATTATCCAGCGACCGAAACTCCTTTAACCAAAAGTTTTGCTGAAGCCGGATTGGATGCTAATGGTACGTTATGTACATCGCAAATACGCAGCAGCATTAAAACATCGGGTTCGTGCGGATGCTTCTCTAACGGATCTCTAAAAAACAATACCATTTTACATTTCCCTTCCGCGACGCGACCGGCAATTTGAGCATCGCCACCAATGGGTCCAGAAAGGTAAGGTTCTACTTTAAAACCTGCATTTTTAACTTTATTACCAGTGGTTCCGGTAGCGATAAGTTGAATATGATCTTGCTGAAAAAAATCTTCATATTCTTTTAAAAACTTGACCATTTCTTCTTTTTTACCGTCGTGTGCGATGATAGCAATTTCCATTTTCTGTTGAATTAATTGTATGTTCTTTCACCTATAAAGAAACATATTTTTTAGTAAATAGGCTTTTACAAGCTCTTTTATTTCTGAAGTAATTTGATAATTGTTGCAAAGTGCTTTCAGCTTAAAGAATTCTTGTAAATTTGATTTTAAAATAGAAAAATAGCGATGATAGATTTAAAAAGCGATACCGTTACCAAACCCACGCTGGCGATGTTAGAAGCGATCATGAGTGCAGATGTTGGTGACGATGTTTATAAAGAAGACCCAACTGTAAACCTGTTAGAAAAGCGTTTAGCTGAATTATTTGGTAAAGAAATGGCTTTGTTTTTCCCTACTGGAAGTATGGCTAACCAAGCAGCGATAAAATTGCACACGCAACCCGGTGAACAATTAATTTGCGATAAATGGGCGCACGTGTATAATTACGAAGGTGGCGGCGCTTCATTTAATAGCGGAGTTTCTTGTAAATTGGTCGACGGTCATCGTGGGATGATCACGGCTAAGCAGGTGGTTGAAAATATTAATCCGCCAGATTTTTATCATAGTCCGTTAACTTCTTTGGTTTGTCTAGAAAATACTACAAATAAAGGCGGTGGCGCTTGTTACGATTTTGAAGAAATTAAGCAAATTCGAAAAGTTTGCGATGAGCACAACTTAGGATTACACTTAGATGGTGCCAGGTTATTTAACGCATTAGTAGCTAAAGGAGAAAGCCCAAAACAATACGGAGAAGTGTTTGATACAATTTCGGTTTGTTTATCGAAAGGTTTGGGTACGCCAATGGGATCTGTTTTAATTGGGGATGAAAAATTGATGAAAAACGCTATGCGAGTTCGTAAAGTTCTTGGTGGCGGAATGCGACAAATAGGTTTTATGGCAGCGGCAGGTTTGTATGCCTTAGAAAATAATGTAGAACGTTTAGTTGAAGATCATCAACGCGCTCAAGAATTGGCGAAAACGTTAAGCGAGCAAACCTACGTGAAAGAAGTAGAACCGGTTGAAACCAACATCATTATCTTTTATTTAACTGAAGGAATAAATGAAGTAGATTTTTTAAAGCGCTTAGAAGATCGTGGCGTAATTATTAGCGGAATGGGACAAGGAAAATTAAGAATTGTCACGCATTTAGGTTATACGCAAGAAATGCACGAAACATTTATAAAAATTTTGAAAAATTTACATTGAAGTTTAACAAGAACTTAAGGCTATTTTATTTCAATTCATACAAACATCGCTTAGATTTGAAATAAAAAAATCATGAAAAATTTTAAACCAAGACAAGAAGTTCCAGAATTAGTAGTAGAAACTGTAAATGGACTTACCTTTAACTTAAAAGAACAACAACCTAAAAATTTTTCTCTTGTAATTTTTTACAGAGGACTACACTGTCCTGTATGTAAATCTTATCTCGAAGAATTAAATACTCTTTTAGACGATTATAAAGAGCGTGGAGTAGAAGTTATTGCAGTAAGCGCAAACACAAAGGAGCTTGCAGAAAAAACAGTGGAACAGTGGGATATAGATAATGTGACTATTGGTTACGGTATGAATATAGAAGAAGCTAGAAAGTGGGATCTATATGTTTCTGAAGGCATTAAAGATGCAGAACCAGAAGAATTTTTTGAACCAGGACTGTTTTTAGTAAAACCAGACCAAACATTATACGCAGGTGCTATACAAACTATGCCATTTGCGAGACCTAAACTTAAAGAGCTTCTTAAATCTTTAGATTTTGTACTAGATAAAGATTATCCAGCTAGAGGAGAAGCATAAATTTTTTTTAAAAAAGCTCTAATTTATATTAGGGCTTTTTTCTTTTAAACCCTTTATGCTGAATAACCGTTGCAAAGCCAATCGCTGCAACGACTGCAATGCAGGCTGAAGTACCTAAAGAGCCTCCAAAATGATTAAAAAATTGCGCTTTATTTAAATAAATAATAGAAAATATAAATCCGGCTAAAATCACATAGATCGGGTGATGCAAAACTTTGTTAGAAACCATTCCTACAAACGAAGCACCAATAAAAACCACCGGAATTTGTTGCGCAAGATTTTCTTCTACCAAAAAAGGAAAAAAATAAAAGAAAAGCCCCACCAATAACGACGGAAATGCCGATGCTAGAACCGCTCCCCATTTTAAATGATTATTGAGGTAATAGGTAATTAAACTACCTGCAATTCCGGTAAAAATGATGATAAAATAGAAGGTAATCATAAAAAGATGTAAATGAGTAATGAAGTGATGGCAACTCCGCCAAAAGCTAAAGTCCCTAATTTTCCGCCAAAACCATTAAATAAATTTTTGGCTCCGATAAAAAGTAAACCGGTAATTAAACAGGCAAATAAAACAAAACTGTAATTGGATGCAACACTTTGTTGAGACATGCCGATAAAAGCTCCGCAATACACCGTTGCCGGTATTCTTCTTACGGTTTTAGAATTTGGTTGTAAATAGGGCAGAAGTGCTGCTAAAGTACCCACAATTCCTGCAGCAATTACCGCTCCTAGTTGCAAATCGACATTCAGAAAATATGTAAAAACTCCACCAATAGCGATGTAAAAAATATCTTGCAGATCGGCTAAAAAATGATCTTCTTGCGTGGCAGAAATATGATAATAACTGTAGGTGATCATCGAAGTAACTAATAAAACCCCTAAGATCATCCAAATTTCATCAACTTTCTCTAACAAAATAGAGGTAAGAAAAACCAGATGAATAGCTATGATCACAAAAAAAGTGACGACGCCAATAATCTTCTTCATAAGAAGTAATTAAAAAAGCCTTGCGATTTACAAGGCTTTAAGTTTTTTATTTAAACATATCCATTCCCGGGATGTCTGGCATACCATCTTTTGCGGCTGCACCTAATTCTGCTTCATTCATATCAGAAGCTCTTTTAATGGCTTTATTTAGCGTTAAGACTAAATAATCTTCTAATTGTTCTTTGTCTTCCAGTAACTCTTCAGCTACTTCAATATTTTTAATTTCTCGATTTCCGGTAATAGTTATTTTAAGCAAATCGTCGCTCGATTTTTCTTGCATGGTTACCGTATCTAAGCGCTTTTTAGTCTCTTCAACCTTGGCTTGCGCTTCTTTTAATTTGTTCATCATGTCTCCAAACATAGCTTTTTGTTTTTGGTTATAAGAGCAAAGTTATTAAATACTTAGAATGCTTCCTCATTTCTGGCGAAATTTTACCTTTGTGGTCATTCAAAATTGAAGTAAACGAAGATGATAAAAGAAGAAATATTTCCTCCTAAAGCAAAAAAAATAGCGAAAGAACTAAGTATTCACGGTGATACAAGAGTCGATAATTACTTTTGGCTTAATGAGCGTGAAAATCCTGAAGTTGTAAAATATTTAGAAGCTGAAGAGTTACTGGAAGACAAAGAACAATTTTTGGCTCCGATA
>DTTX01000088.1 GCA_012964435.1 Mesonia sp.
ACAGATGCAATGGCTTCTCAAAAGAAATACAGTGAAGAAATGACATTGGCAGCTGCACAAATGGAATCGTTAAATAATCTTTACAAAGTACAAGTTGAATCTGCTAGCAAACAAGCTGAAGTTAATCAAGCAGTAGCTGATAACGCAGTAAAACTTAAAACTGAAATGGAGTCGTTAACATCTAACTTATCTTCATTAAATAATGTTTACGGAGGTATGTTAACTGCAATGAGACCTCAAGCCTAATCTAATAATTAATATTTAAAACAATTACTTAGTATGGCAGGAGGAAAGTTAACCCCAAGACAGAAGATGATTAACCTGATGTATTTGGTGTTCATCGCGATGATGGCATTAAATATGTCTAAGGAAGTACTTGTTGCATTTGGTTTGATTAATGAAGATCTAACTGAAGCAACTCAAACTGCGGAAGAAAGAAATACCGCTTTTATGGCTGGTTTAGCAGAAAAAGCTAATGAGCAGCCTAAAACTTATAAGCCTTTACAAGAAAAAGCTAAACAAATTCAAGAGATTTCTTCAGATTTAAATAACTATATCGCTCAATTAAAAGAAGGAGCGTTAGCAACTGAAGAAGATCCTAAGAATTATGAGGCTATGGATAAAGCTAATTATTTTAATGAAAGGTTTTACCAAAGTAAAGTAACCAAAGATGGTCAAGAATTTGTTTCTAAGATTGATGCTTATCGTAATGAAATGGTTGCATTAATTGGTGAAGATTATCCTCAGATTGCTAATGAAGTTAAAAGTAAATTTTCTACTGAAAAAGTGACTGACGGAGAAGGTGTAAAAAAAGAATGGATTTATTATAACTTTATAGGCTATCCGTTAATTGCGTCGATTACAAAATTAACGCAAATGCAGAATAACATTAAAACTATTGAGAACGAAGTGTTTTCAACAATGTTACAAGGTCAGCAAGCTAGCCAGTTATCTATGAGTAACTATCAGGCAATTGTTGTTCCTACAAAAACTGCCTTTTTTAGTGGAGAGCAATTTCAAGGTAAAGTTGTATTAGGTCGTTTTGATAACACACTTACTTTTGATAAAGTTATTGTTAATGATAATGAATTAGAAGGACAAACTGGTCAAGTTAATTTAGAATTCCCTGCAGGAAATGTTGGTGAACAAAAAATTAATGGTGAACTTCAATTTAAAGAAGGTGATTCTATCGTTAAAATCCCTATTAAGAGTTCTTATACTGTAATTCCAGAACCAAATTCAGCAGTTATTTCTGCAGATAAGATGAACGTTGTTTATCGTGGTGTTAAAAACCCGATGACAATCTCTATTCCTGGTGTTCCTTCTGTAAGTGCTAATGCACCTGGTTTATCACCTAGTGGTGGTGCTGGTAGCTACGTAATGGATGTTACCAATGTAAAGTCTAGGGAAGTAACGATTAATGTTTCTGGTGAGCTTCCTGGAGGTAAACCAATTTCTAGTAGTAAGAAATTCAGAATTAAAGAAATTCCACGGCCAGTTGGTGTAATTGGAGTAAAAGATGGTTCTGATGGTATTATCAGAATGCCAAGAAATCAAGTAGAGATTAGCCCTATCGGAGCTACTCTTCCAGATTTTGATTTCGATTTAAATTTAACTGTTTCAGGATTTAAATTTCAGGTAACAGGTAAACCTGCTGTTCAAGTTAATGGTAACCGTTTAACAGGTTCTGCAAAAGCAGCATTAGCTGGAGCAAAGAGAGGTTCTACAGTTCAGATATTTGATATTCAAGCTAAAATTGCCGGTAATTCTTCATATAAATTACCTAAAGTTGCCCCGCTTGTGATCGAATTAACTAATTAAGATTAAAAATATACAAGTAATGAAAAAGAGTTGTTTATTCGCATTTGTATTATTTTCTGCATTTTCTACTTACGCGCAGTTAAATATTTTAAATGCAACCAAGCCTGAAGAAATAGGTAAGAAGAGTGACGCTGCCATCGAAGCAGATAATGACGATCAACCACTTCCTTATGGTTATGTTGGTGAAAGAGATATCTTATGGGCCAAAACAACTTGGGAAGAGATCGATTTAAATCAACGAGTTAATTTCCCTTTACTATATCCAATTGATAACATTAGTCAGGGTAGAAGACCTTTATTTGATCTTTTAGTTGAGGCTGTTACTCAAGATAGTATTGCAGCTTATAGAGATTCTTATTTCAATCAGAAAATGTCTGTTGAAGATATTAATCTTAACTTAGAGGCTAAAGATTTAAGTGAAGCTGGTTTAGCAGCACAAAACGCTGGTGAAGAAGTTGCAGATTGGATGTACAATAGTGCAAAAGCAGATGCTAATGCTGTTCAAGCCTATAGAATTAGAGGGTATTGGTATTTTGATAAGCGACAAGGAGAATTAAAATATCGTTTATTGGCTATCGCTCCTGTGGTTTATTCAGCACAAAACTTGTTACAGCAGCAAGAAAATCCGGATTTAGAGATTGAAGCTGTTGAGTTGTTTTGGGTATTCTATCCGGAAGTAAGAGAAATTATGCACGACAATTATGTGTTTAATGGAAAAAATTCTGCTAATCCTATCACTTTTGATCATCTTTTAAATTCTAGACGTTTCGACGCTACTATCTATAAAGAAGATAATGTTCAGGGAGATAGAGAGGTTGATGATTATATTTCTGATAACTCTTTAATGCAATTGTTAGAATCTAACCGAATTAAAGAAAACATCAGAAACTTTGAATCTGATATGTGGAATTACTAATGTTTCATTACTATAAAATTATAAACGCCCTTTTTTAAAGGGCGTTTTTTTATGTTTGTGTATGAAAAAAGTTGATTATATAATTGTTGGGTTTGGTTTATCGGGTTTGCATTTTGCTAAAAAGCTAATAGATGAAAACAAAAGCTTTGTTGTGTTTGACGATAATTCTGAAAACGCATCTTTAGTAGCAGGAGGTATATTTAATCCGGTTATTTTAAAACGATTTAATCTGGCTTGGAATGCTGATTTATTGTTAACTCATGCTAAAGAAGTATATGAATCACTAGAAAGGCTTTTAGGAGTTAAATTTTTACATTCAAAACCCATTTATAGACGGTTTAATTCAGTTGAAGAACAGAATGATTGGTTTTCGGCTAGCGATCAATCTCAATTGTCGAAATTTTTAAACACTGATTTAAAAAAATCTATTCCTTATATTCAATCTGAATTTTCTTTTGGAGAGGTAAATAAAACTGGGTATTTAGATACAGTTTTACTTATTAAAAGTTTTAAAAACTATCTTCAGCAACAGGGAAATTTTATAGAGGAAGCTTTCAATTATAACGAATTGAATTCAGCTAAAAATAGCTACAAAGATTTTACTTTCAATAAAATTGTTTTTTGTGAAGGCAATGGATTAAGCTTAAATCCGTTTTTTAATGATTTGCCTTTAGTCGGAAATAAAGGGGAATATGTAACCATTAAATGTGAAGGTTTAAATTTAGAAGAAATGCTTAAATTTTCATTATTTTTAATTCCGTTAGGTAATGATTTATACAAGGTAGGCGCCACTTACAACCGTCAATTTAAAGATAGAGAGCCTAGCACTTCAGCTAAAAAGCAAATCTTAATTAAACTCGATAAAGTTTTAGAGTTGCCTTATGAGGTAGTTCATCAGGAAGCAGGTATTAGACCTACAACTAAAGATAGACGAGCTTTAATTGGGAGACATTCAGAAATTAAAAATTTTTATGTGAATAATGGTTACGGTAGCCGTGGGATTCTCTTAGCGCCATCGGCTGCAAAATGGCTTTTTAATTTTATTGAGTATCAGCAAGAACTTCCTAAAGAAATAGATATCGCTCGTTTTAATTAGTCTTCTTATAACTCAAGAAAAAATTGATCCAAATATTTCTTGAAAGCCTCATAATAATAGGCATAAGTAAAACTAACACGACGATAATACTAATAAAAGATCCAAATAAACCAAAACCTAAAAAGAAGTGAGCGATAATAAATGTGGCTATTGCAAATGCTACTCCTAATGCATAACTTACATACATCGCGCCATAAAAAAAAGAAGGTTCGATTTTATATTTTGTGCCGCAGTGACTACAGCGTTCATGCATATCGTAAATCTTACTTATTTGATAAGGCTTTTTACTTTTATACATACTTTCTTCTTGGCATACCGGACATTTTCCGGTAAATATGCTGTAAATTTTTGTTCCTTTAAGTAAGTTCATTCTACTATTTTTATACCCAAACAAATTTAAGCATCTTTGCAGTAAATCAATGTAATTTTAGTTACACAAATGTTGAACATTCATAATTTATCAATTTCTTTTCAAGGTGAGTTTCTTTTCGAAGAGATCACTTATCGCTTAGGTGCAGGAGACCGTATAGGTTTAGTAGGTAAAAACGGAGCAGGAAAATCGACTATGCTTAAAATTTTGGCAGGAGATCTGGAGCCGGATACAGGTCAAATCGCTAAAGAAAAAGATCTAAGTATCGGTTTCTTAAGACAAGATATTGATTTTGAAGAGGGCAGAACTGTACTTGAAGAAGCTTATGAAGCTTTTGAAGAAATCAAAAAGTTAGAATTTCAATTAGCTGAAATTAATGAGCAACTCGCTACGAGAACCGATTACGAAAGTGAAGCTTATAATCAACTAATGATCGATTTAAATGATGTTCAGCATCAATATGAAATCTTAGGCGGTTATAATTACCAAGGTGAAACAGAGCGTATTTTACAAGGTTTAGGTTTTAAAAGAGAAGATTTTAATAAACAAACCGATACTTTTTCTGGTTGGTTGGCGTATGCGTATAGAGTTGGCTAAACTTCTTCTTCAAAGCAACGACGTTTTACTGTTAGATGAGCCAACCAACCACTTAGATATTGAGAGTATTATTTGGTTAGAAAGCTTTTTAAAAGGCTTTCCGGGTTCGGTTGTGATCGTTTCGCACGATAAAATGTTCTTAGATAATGTGACTAACCGAACAATAGAAATTTCATTAGGTAAGATTTACGATTACAATAAACCTTATTCAAAATATCTTGTACTTAGAGAAGAACGTCGAGAGCAACAATTAGCTGCAAAGAAAAATCAGCAGAAAGAAATTGAGCAAACAGAAAAGCTGATCGATAAATTTAGAGCAAAAGCCAGTAAAGCTTCGATGGCGCAATCGCTAATCAAGAAGCTCGATAAAGTAGATCGTATTGAAGTAGATGAAGATGATAACGCGGTTATGACATTAAATTTTCCTATTTCTATTAATCCTGGAAAAGTAGTGATCGAGGCAGAAGACGTTTCTAAATCTTATGGCGATAAAAAGGTGTTGAATAATGTCGACCTGATGGTCGAAAGAAATACAAAAACTGCTTTTGTAGGTCAAAACGGACAAGGAAAATCGACTTTAGCAAAAATAATTGTTGGTGAACTTGAACACGAAGGGAACCTTAAGTTAGGACACAACGTACAAATCGCTTACTTCGCGCAAAATCAAGCTGAATATTTAGATGGAAATAAAACCATTCACGAAACTATGGTCGACGCCGCAAACGAAAAAAATAGAACTAAAGTAAGAGATATTTTAGGGGCATTTTTATTTCGTGGAGATGAAGATGATAACGCGGTTATGACATTAAATTTTCCTATTT
>DTTX01000089.1 GCA_012964435.1 Mesonia sp.
TTTCATTTTATTTATTGTTTTAAATATCTACAAGGTTTTAAAAACCTTACAGGAAATCGTTATTTTCAATCTCAACAATTCATTAGGTTGATGAGATGCTGAATTAAATTCAGCATGACGTTTTTTTATAATTGAATCACCATTGGCGTTTTACCGGCAATGCTTAGTTTTTCTTTTAGCTGAAGCTGTTTTCCGCTTAATACTTCTTTTCCTGTTGAAATTCCTTTTAAATTTTCTTGAAAACGCTTTAAATCTAAGTTTTGTTCTTTTTCATTATTATTCAAAATCACCATCACTTTATCGTCTGCTAGTTCACGGAAATACACGTAAACATTATTTTCCGGCAAGTAATGCGTTAATTCTCCTTCGTGAATCGCTTTTGAATTTTTTCTGAAATTCAGCAACTTCTTCGTAAAACTGTGGAAGTTTTCTTGCAGTTCTGTTCGATCTGAAGCTTGAAAAGCATTTTGCTCATCACTTTCCCAACCGCCGGGAAAATCTCGACGAATATCTCCATCGCCTTTTCCTTTATCGCCACGCATCGCAATTTCTGAACCGTAATACAATTGCGGAATTCCGCGAGTCGTCGCAATTAAAGTCAACCCTAATTGATAGCTATTGAAATCTTGATCGTAAATCTCATTGAACCTTCCGGTATCGTGATTTTCTAAGAACACTAAAAGGTTATTGGTATTTGGGTACAAAAAGTCGTTCACAAAATTGCCATAAGCTTTTTGCATACCACTACCCCAACCTGCTTTTTCTTTAAACATATTGCCTAGCGCATCGTGCAAAGTAAAATCCATCACCGATGGACAGTACGAATTAAAATCTTGTAAGGCACCAATCTCACTGTCTTTTTGCCAATATGAAATTTGCGCCTGATTGTGCAACCAAACTTCTCCTACGATGTTGAAATTAGGATATTCATCCATAATCGCTTTGGTCCATTTCGAGATGCCTTCTTTATCGTTATAACTATAAGTATCTACGCGAAAACCATCTAAATCTGCAAACTCGATCCACCAGATCGCATTTTGAATAAGATACTGAAGTACTAACGGATTACTTTGGTTTAAATCTGGCATTGTTCTAACAAACCAACCTTTTTCACAATATTTTGCATCGATTGCTGAAGCGTGCGGATCGTATTGAGTTTCCATTCTATAATTAGAATTGGTGTAACCAGGAAACTGATGAATCCAATCATAAGTTGGTAAATCTTTAATCATCCAATGTTCTGAACCCCAATGGTTGGTCACATAATCCATAATAAGCTTCATATCGCGCTCATGCATTTCTTCAGCTAAACGTTGGTAATCTTCATTACTTCCGTAACGCGGATCGATTTTATACACATCACTTTGCGCGTAAGTATGATAAGAATAGCCCTTATCGTTATCTTCTAATAACGGCGTGCTCCAAATGGCAGTCGCTCCTAAATCATCAATATAATCTAAATGATCGATGATTCCCTGAATATCGCCACCGTGTCTTCCACCTTCTGCTTCTCTATTTAATTTATCGGCTAAACCTATTACAGAATCATTGTCAGGATTTCCGTTGGCAAAACGATCGGGCATTAACAAATACATGACGTCGGCGCTAGAAAAACCTTCTCTTAATGCTGAATTTTCTTTGCGTTCTTTCAACTCATATTCCTGCGTAAATTTTACACGTTTCTTTTTTGAAAAGTTGAAATGTAAGGTTTGTGGTTGAAGATTCTTGGTTTCAATAGTTACAAACAGGTAATTAGGATTTTCGGTTTTTACAACGCCGTTAATCACAACTTCTTCTTGGGTTGAAACTGAATATTCTGCAATATCTTTTCCGTAGAAAAGAATTTCAATTTCTGAAGTTTCCATCTCTGCCCACCAAAAAGGCGGCTCTACGTGTTCTATTTGCGCATTTACTTCCGTAGAAAAAATATTCAGCAATGAAAATAAACTGAACACGACAGAAGCTTTTTGAAAAAATGAATTGGTTTTCATATTTAGTTTTAGGGGTTAAAAAAAACGTCACCTTAAAATGTGTTTAAGATGACGATTAATTAATTATTTCTTCTCGATAATACTAATGGCAAAGCCACCAGCCGGAGCAGAATCTAATTTTAATTTGGTTCTGCTGGTTACCGTTTTGGTCGTAATTTTATAAGCTTGCGGATTGGTTTTGTAATGCGCATCTTCGGCATCGGCATAAATCGTTGCCGTATATTTTTTGCCTTTCTCTAAGAAATCTAATTTGATTTTGGTTGTTCTTGGTGTTACTCCGTTCACATTCCCCACAAACCAATTGTTAGTTCCTTTAGCTTTACGCGCTACGGTAATGTATTGTCCCGGTTCTGCTTCTAAATATTCACTTTCTTCCCAATCTACCGCTACATCTTTAATAAATTGAAATGCATCCGGGAAACGCATATAATTTTCAGGTAAATCTGCTGCCATTTGCAACGGACTGTACATCGTCACATACAATGCTAATTGATTGGCTAAGGTTGAATTTACATGTGAATTATTCCCTGGATTTAACTTACTAATATCCATTTCGAAAATACCCGGAGTATAATCCATCGGGCCGCCAATTAAACGCGTAAATGGTAAAATAGTTACGTGATTTGGTTTGTTACCGCCAAAAGCTTGAAACTCGGTTCCTCTTGCAGATTCGTTCCCAATTAAGTTCGGGTAAGTTCTGCGTAAACCTGTTGGTCTCACAGCTTCGTGAGCATTGACCATAATGTTGTAATCTGCTGCTTTTTGTACCGCATATAAGAAATGATTAATCGCCCATTGACCGTAATGATGCTCTCCACGCGGAATAATATTCCCTACATAACCACTTTTAACCGCCGGATAATCGTATTTATTCATAAACGCATAAGCGGTATCCATATGGCGTTCGTAATTACGAATAGCTCCCGAAGTTTCGTGGTGCATAATCATTTTTACATTTTTAGACGCTGCATAATCGTGAATTTCTTCAACATCAAAATCTGGATAAGGCGTAACAAAATCGAACACAAAATCTTTAGAATGGCCGTACCAATCTTCCCAACCTTGGTTCCAACCTTCTACCAAAACTCCATCAAAACCATGTTCTGAAGCAAAATCGATGTATTCTTTTACGTGTTCGGTGTTTGCAGCGTGTCTTCCGTTGGGTTTAGCTTTGGTAAAATCTGTTTCTCCAATTTTTACTGAAGGTAGATCATCAGTATAGTTCCAAGCGCTTTTTCCGGTGATCATTTCCCACCAAACTCCAACATATTTAATTGGTTTAATGTAAGAAGTATCTTCAATAACATTTGGCTCATTTAAATTCAACGTTATATTAGACGCTAAAATATCGGTCGCATCGTCGCTAACCATAATTGTTCTCCACGGTGAAGTGGTTGGCGCTTGTAAGAAACCTTTATTTCCTAACGCATCTGGCGTTAACCAAGATTCAAAAACTAAATTTTCTTCATCTAAGTTAAGGTTCATTAATGAATACTCTTTTAATGCTGCTTCGTGAAGATTAATGTATAAACCATCTTCACTTTTCATCATTAACGAAGTTTGTACCGCACTTTTAGAAAATTGCTCTTGTGATTCGTTATGTGAAAGTGCTCCGTCAAACTCAGCACTGATCTCAGATAATTTTGAAGTCGTATAATCGTACTCCTGCGTATCGTAATCTCCCGGAATCCAGAAAGCTGTATGATCGCCCGTCATTGCAAATTGTGTATGCTCTTCTTTGATCACAAAATAAACCAAGTTTTTTTGCTCAGGAAACTCGTAACGGAAACCTAAACCTTCATTAAACATTCGAAAACGGATAATGATATGGCGATCTTTTTTAGGCTGGTTTAAAGTTACCGCCAACTCATTATAATGGTTTCTAATTTCTGACTGTTCTCCCCAAACCGGTTCCCAAGTTTCGTCGAAAGTTGAAGTTTTGGTATCGACGATCTCAAAACTATTCATTAACGATAAATCGTCATTTTTAAGTTCTAAACCTAATGTACTCGGTTTGATAACTTCTTGATCTTTGTAGGTTAATTGGTAAACCGGTGTTCCGTTTTCATTTAAAGAAAACTTCATTTTCAAATCTTGATTAGGAGAAGTTAACTCCTGCGCAAGTCCTGAAAAACTTAACAACCATATACCAATAAGGGCAAATGTATATTTCATGTTTTTGGTTTTATTGAATTATATTTTTACTGCTGAATTTACTTCAACTTCTTTTTCATTTAAAAGTATCGTCATCGATCCGTTACCATCTAAAGTGAAATTGGTATTGTTTTCGGTTACTTCAACCTTCAGAATTTGATTTCTAA
This sequence comes from Mesonia sp., assembly GCA_012964435.1. GTDB lineage: Bacteria > Bacteroidota > Bacteroidia > Flavobacteriales > Flavobacteriaceae > Mesonia. Next base: position 4,313 of record DTTX01000089.1, read on the forward strand.
AGTTAATTTTGAATGAATAACCTTTCCACTCTTTTGGGATTTGTGGTGCAAAAGAAAGCTTTCCGTTACGAACACGCATTCCCGCAAAACCTTCTACAATACTCATCCATGTACCGGCCATACTGGTAATGTGGCAACCTTCTTCAACCTCTTTATTATAATCGTCTAGATCTAAACGAGAGGTACGTAAATAAAATTCGTAAGCTTGCTCCATTCTACCCAAAACCGCGGCTTGAATACTGTGAACACAAGGCGAAAGTGAAGATTCGTGAACTGTAAATGGCTCATAAAAATCGAAATGCTTTTCTAAATCTTCTTTGCTGAAATGCTCTTCGAAAAAATAAAAACCTTGTAAGGTATCGGCTTGTTTGATAAATGGCGAACGTAAAATGCGATCCCAACTCCAATGCTGATTAATTGGTCGTAAAGCCTTTGGCAAATCTGCAACGGTAGTTTGTTCTTTATCTAAAAACCCATCTTGTTGCAAGAAAACGCCGTGTTCTTCAGAATATGGGAAATACATTTGATCTGCAACGGTTTTCCATTTTTCTAATTCTTCTGAAGTGATGTTTGCTTTTGCTGAAATACGTTCGTAATCTGAAGAAAATTCAGCTTTAATTTTATCAATATTTTCTAAGGCATAATCGATACACCATTTAGCGATGTAATTGGTATACCAGTTATTGTTGACGTTATTTTCGTATTCGTTGGGTCCGGTAACACCAAGAATTACGTATTTATTTTTTTGTGTTGAAAAAGTCGCTCTTTGTTGCCAAAAACGAGCGATCCCGATCAATACTTCTAAACCTTTCTCTGGAATGTAAGAAAAATCTCCGGTGAAACGATGGTAATTAAAAATCGCATAAGCAATGGCTCCATTACGGTGAATTTCTTCAAAAGTAATTTCCCATTCGTTATGGCTTTCTTCACCATTCATCGTTACCATTGGGTAAAGTGCCGCACCGTTGGTAAAGCCTAATTTTTCAGCATTTTCGATCGCTTTATCCAATTGATTGTAACGATATGCTAATAGATTTTTGGCGATCTCTTGATCTTTGGTCGCCATATAAAACGGAAGACAATAAGCTTCGGTATCCCAATAGGTGCTTCCGCCATATTTTTCTCCGGTAAATCCTTTCGGACCAATATTTAAACGCGCGTCTTTCCCGGAATAGGTTTGATTCAACTGAAAAATATTGAAACGAATACCTTGCTGGGCTTTTACATCGCCTTCAATGGTAATGTCTGACATTTTCCAGACTTGCGCCCAAGCATCGGCTTGTTCTTCTTTGATCACAAAATAAAC
>DTTX01000090.1 GCA_012964435.1 Mesonia sp.
TTTCTTTTTACAAAAGTGGCGATGGTTATTTAGCGAGAGAAAAGGGAGGCGTAAGTGCGCAACGGATTGCTAGCGATCCTGCTTTTCAACGTACCCGTGAGAATAATGCGGAATTTGGTACTGCCGGAAAAGCCGGTAAGCTCGTAAGGAATGCCATACAGGTGCTTTTGCAACAAGCGAAAGATAAACGTTGCGTAGGACGATTAACCCGTAGCCTACTGGCGGTGATTAAAACCGATGAAACTCATATTCGTGGTGAGCGACAAGTGCAGGATGGGAATATGGAATTGCTGAATGGTTTTGAATTTAATCAGAACGGGAAACTCGGTTCTACCTTATTTACGCCCTTTATCAATAGTCTTGATCGTAGTGCGGGAGAACTGAGTCTTAACCTAAGTGCCTATCAGGCAAACATACGTATTGTGGCTCCGGGTGGAACAACGCATTACCGTATTCATTATGGTGGTGCTGAACTTGACTTTGTGGAGAAAGTATTCACGTTCGGGATGGAACAAGGTGCTATTTTACCTTATGATAGTGCTTCGCAAGCCGCACAAACCCTTACGGTAGCCTTGACTGCCGATAGTGTTTTGCCGGTCATCGGTGTGTTGGGGGTGGAGTTTTTTCAAGAGGTGAATGGCGAAATGTACCCGTTAAAGAACGGCACCTACAATGCCTTAGCCGTCACCTTGGTAGACCAAGTATAATGGAACTGCTGTTAGTCCGCGATTATTTTATAAGCGGCTGCAATGGGCAACTTTACTGCGGGAATCAGCGTATTTGTGCTACGATTGAATTGCCCTGGAAAGACAATCAGGTACAGGTCTCCTGCATCCCGGAAGGACGTTATCCTATTGAAAAGCGTTATAGTCGGAAATTTGGATGGCACCTTTGGGTAAAGGGCGTGGAGGGTCGAACACTGATCCTTATTCACCCTGCCAATGATGCTTTGCAAGAGTTACAAGGCTGTATTGCTCCGGTAAGTCGGTTAACCGGCCCGGGCAAAGGAAGTGAATCGAGGGTCGCGATGCATCAACTCAAACAGTTGGTGTATCGAAGTCTCTCGAAGCGAATCCCTGTTTATTTAACCATTAAAAAAAGAAACTATGCAAATTAAAACTAGAGTTCAAGAAGAAACCCCTTCCTTCTTTAAAAAATTGCGGAATATAGGGCTGGTGCTGGCGAGTATAGGCGGAGTTATTTTGACTGCTCCGGTAAGCTTGCCGGCGATAGTGACGACTATTGGCGGTTATGTAGCCGTAGCCGGAGGAACCCTCTCGGCGGTGAGTCAATTAACCACTACCAAAGAAAAGGCAGTTACCGATGAGTAATCATCAACTGACCTTGAGTGGTACTTGTGGGGGAATGCTGTTGAGTATTCTCCCGCAATTAACCAGCGAAGATGTGTATCGAACGGTGGCTTTGGCTGCTGTGGGTGCTGTGACGAGTTTTATGATTTCTTATTTATTAAAGAAAATGCTGGAAGACCGAGACCCGAAAGATCCTCCCTTATAACGAAGAGGTGTTGACAAAGCTTTTCCTGTTTTAAGGAGAGGCTTTTTTTGTTTATAGTTGGTAGTTTACGGTTTACAGTTTGCAGTGTTCGGATAATTGTGTTTTGAGTTGTCATGCAGAACGAAGCGATAGCGTAGTGAAGCATCTTTTGATCCTTCGAGAGGCTCAGGATAACGTTGGGAAGTTGAAATTGAATGCGAATTCGAAATTGAAAAATTTCTGGACACGGCTCGAAATCACAGTTTACAGTGTTCAGTTTATAGTGATTATTATCTAATGTATAGACTTGCTTAGTCTTTTTCTGGTTGGACTTCTAGTTTTCTTATCTCCATAACTTTTTGTTCGAAGTTTTCTCTATGGTTTGATTTATTTTTTAATCGTGTCTTGTAAGAATACACTGTTGCGATCGATACATCTAAAAAGTCGGCTACTTGTTTGTTGTCTTGTATACCCAAGCGGTAAAGCGCAAAAATTCTTAATTCTGTGTTTAGAAGTTCATTTTTCTTTGGAGTTTTTTGTTCCTTCTCCGGAAATAATTGGTTGAAAGATTCAATAAACGAGGGGAATAATTGTAGAAACACTTCATCAAATTGATGAAAGAGAGCGGTTCTTTCTTTTTTCGCACTGTATTTATAGATCGTTTGTAAGACCTCTTCCGGTTTTTTAGTTTTTATTTTGAGGATGGTTGTTTTTTGTAGGGATCCCATTTTATTTATAAGCTGTGAAGTAGCTTTTAAAAAGTAGGTAATGTAATCTTGCTTGATAGAGTCTGCTTCTACCAAGTTGAGGTTCATTTGTTGTAACTGTTTATTGTTTTCTGCCAGTGCCTGTCTTGCTGCTTTTTTTTCTTTTAATTGTTTAACAATGATTCCAAGAAATACTAATATGATCAAACTTAATATGGCTAAGAGAATGACGGTGTTTTGTAGGGATTTGTTTTTTTGCTCAACCCTATAAAGTTGAGCACTTTCGATAATTGGCAGTATTGAAGAAATTTGATTTTTACGATGTCGGGCATTGAAAAATTCAGCATCTTCTAAAGCTATGCGAACATAGGTATTTGCCTTTTTTAACTTTCCTTCTTCGTAGAGTTTTGTTGCTAAGTTTCTAAGTGCTACATTTTCTTTAATGGCATGTTGAATATCTGAAATTGCAGCTAATGTGATGTAATACTTCGACTTTTCAGGTTCATCGAGTTGCTTAAAAATATAGCTTAGGCTAGAGGTTGCTATTCCATACAACTGAGGCGAGAGTTCGTAGCTTTTTAGCCAAAGAAGGTAATTCTCTTTTGCCAGGTCCCAGTTTTGTTGTTGCAAGTGTTTAAGTCCGTTAGCTTTTAGGTAAGGCGAAGAGTTTACTTGCACTAAGTTAAGTGCTTTATTTAGGTTTAAAATTCCTTTGCGTATATAATTTATCTGAAATTTGCTATCGTCATTATACTCTGCTAAATCAAAATACGATCTAGCTTTCGTAAAATACAAGTCATATTTTTTTAAAGGAGTTAAGGTTAGCGTGTCGATGCTTTGGAGCGTATCTATAGCTTCGGTAAACAAACCTGCAGAAAGCAGTAAAAACCCTTCTTCAATTTTCGCTTCAGAGAGGTGTGTAGTAGATTTTATTTCTTTGGCGATACCTTTTGCTTTTTCAATATAAAAATAAGCCGAGTCGTATTTAAATTCATTATAACCATCATAAAGCTTAATATAGGCTTGGTAAATTTCCTCTTTGGTTCCGCTTAAGCGTGTTTTATGCATTTGAAGCGCTAAGGCTTTTAATTTTTGATGTTTTTGTTGCGTATACTGCTCTCTCTTTTCAAGAGTTTCGTCAAGTAAACTCACGAGGCTATCATTATTTTGCCCCTTACTATTTAGAGAACATATAGCAAAATATAATAAAGTAATAAGGTGAAAATTTTTCATCAACAACTGTACGCTTAGGGAAAGCTAATTTAGCAAATTCTTAAAAATGTGCGTGAAATATCACGGAATAGGTAAAAATAAGTTAATATTTTTAGAACAATAAGTCTTGATTTTTTTTGATGTGTTTTGTTTTAATTAATTGAATATAAATCTTTTATATTTTAGATCACCTTGATTTTTTATTGAATCACATTAAAAGTCGATATTCTGCTTCTATTTTTGGTTGCTGAACATAACTTAAAAACGAAAACGTTTTCATTTTGATTACTGTTTCGTATTCATATTAACTTAAGTCTATTTATATGAGCATAAAATTAGAAGAAAAAAGGAAATGGTTTTCTTTTAGATTTTCAACTTCTTGGCAATTAATGTTTGTCTTTTTTTGTTTTAGTTTCTTTTACCATCCAACTCAAAGTTTTGCCTCGACAATCCAGCAACAGGATCAAGAACTAGAAATTAAGGGAACCGTTACCGACGATCAGGGTTTGCCTCTACCGGGTGTAAATGTTATTGAAAAAGGGACCTCTAACGGAACCATGACCGATTTTGATGGGCTTTATACCCTAAGTGTCTCTTCTGCAGATGCGGTTTTGGTTTATTCTAGTGTAGGATTTAGCAATCAAGAAGTGTTGGTTGGTGATCAACGCAACATTGATGTAAATATGGAAACCTCTGTAGCCGCTTTAGATGAAGTGGTTGTTGTGGGATATGGTGCTACCACTAAGCGTGATGTTACCGGAGCGGTGGCAACTATTTCTGAAGAAGACTTTAACGATGGAGCCATTACCAATCCGTTACAGCAAATCTCGGGAAAAGCACCCGGAGTTAATATTAGTCAACAAGGAAGTGAACCGGGATCTTCGCCTAGCGTAAGAATTCGAGGGATTACTTCACTTATTGGTGGTAATGATCCTTTGGTAGTGGTAGATGGTGTACAGGGAAATATGGATTTACTCAATCAAATTCCTCCTCAAGAAATTAAATCGATTGATATTTTAAAAGACGCTTCAGCCACTGCCGTTTACGGTTCACGTGGCGCACCCGGGGTAATTATTGTGACTACGAAGACCAATAAAAAGGGAAGTTCTAGTATAGAATATTCTTCTACCGCTTCTATTGATGTTTTATCTAATAAATTAGAGGTGTTGAGTGCAGATCAATGGTGGGAACAAGCCCAACGTTATGGTGTTACCGCTTTAGCTAATCATGGTGCTAATACCGATTGGTACGATATTTTAACCGAAACCGGTTATACGCAAAATCACACGCTTTCTTTTGGTTCAGCAAGTAACAATTTTAGTTATCGAGGTTCGGTAAGTGCTATTTTGCAAGATGGAGTTGTAATTAATTCTAATAATGAGAAGTATATCGCAAGACTTTCCGCGACTCAAAAAGCATTGGATGATCGATTAACGATTACGATGAATATAAATACCGGTATTTTACAAACCACCAATAGTATTCAAAGTATTGGTAATGCAGCTTTCACTTCAAATTTAATTACCAATTCTTACTTTATGCGCCCTACCGATCCGGTTTTTGATACCGATGGGAGTTATTATACCGACCCTAACGTGTTTGAGTACCTTAACCCCTATGCGGTTGCGCAAACTACTGTTGATGAACGAGAGAATAATAACCTCTTTGTGAGCTTAGATACCGATTTAGACATCTACGACGGACTTAGCTTAGGCTGGTTTGGGAGTTGGAGAAAAACCAATAATACCATTGGTTTCTTTTTACCGGTAGAATCTACCGACGCGAATGCTATTAATCAAGATGGTTTTGCTAACATTAATAACAGTAATCAAGATGAGAAGTTAACCAATGTGAGCTTAACTTATAAAAATACCTTTGGTGTACATCAAGTCGATGCGCTTGCTCTATACGAATGGCAACAACAAACCTATCAAGGTAATTATGCTCAAGCTCGAGGTTTTTTTAATAACGAAACCACTTATCATGCTTTGCAAGGAGGAGATTTATCTGATGTGAGAACCGGAGATATTTCCTCCTATAAAAACGATCGAAGTTTAGTTTCCTTTTTAGGAAGACTTAATTATACTTTATTAGATAAGTATTTATTAACGGTAAGTTACCGTAGAGACGGCTCTTCTGTATTCGGGGAGAATAACAAGTGGGGGAATTTCCCGGCAGCCTCTGTAGGGTGGAGAATAGATGAAGAAGATTTTATGCAGGATGGTATTTTTGATCAGTTAAAATTACGAGGAGGTTTTGGGATCACGGGTAATCAGCAAGGATTATTCCCTCAACAATCTTTATCGCTAGTGAGTCCTGGCGGGATCACTTATTTTGGAGGTGAAGAGATTAGAAATTTTCAAATTTCGCAAAATTCAAATGAAGACTTAAAATGGGAACGTAAAAAGCAAACCAATATCGGAGTTGATTTTAGTTTGTTTGAACGTAGATTAAGCGGTTCTATTGATGCCTTTACGGCGACCACCGATGACCTTCTTTTTAATTATACCGTGCCGCAGCCACCATTCCCATACAATACTATTGCTGCTAATGTAGGAAGTATTCGCAACCGTGGGCTTGAGTTTGCCCTTAGTTATCAGGTTATCAATACTGAAGATCTATCCTTTACTATGGCCGGTAATCTATCTCTACTCGATAATGAAGTATTAAATTTAAGCGGAAGCATTAACGGTGTCGATTTAAATACGAATTACATTCCTTGGGGATCTAACTCATTTTTAATTGAAGGAGAAGCTATAGGTACCTATTCTATCTTACAGCACGAAGGGATAGATAATGTAGGTGCAGAGGTTGTACAAGATGTGAATGGCGATGGTATTATCGATCAAGGAACTAGAAGCCCAGATCGTGTACAGCAAGGATCAGCACTACCTACTTACAACTTTGCCATTAATCCTACATTTAGCTATAAGAATTTCGATTTTTCTATGTTATGGAGAGGTTCCGGAGGTAATAAAATCTATAATGGCCTTCGTAAAAGCATGAGTTTGATGGAAAGTATAGGGAATCAAAATGTACTGCAGAGTGCTGTAGATTTAGACCTTTATACGTCACAATATGCTTCTAATCTTTGGTTGGAAGATGGTGATTTTGTTCGTCTAGAAAATGTGACAGCAGGGTATAATATTCCGATGAATGATTCTAAATATATTAAAAATTTAAGGATATCTGTGACCGGTAATAACCTATGGTTAATTACCGATTATTCCGGAGTAGATCCTGAACTTAATTTTAGTGGAGCCAATGGTTTTGGAGGAGATTTTGGGATCTATCCAAGAACCACTAGTGTAGCCTTAGGTTTACAAGTAAAATTTAAATAAATGTATATGAAAAAATATAACTATATCATCTTAATCGCAGTATTTGCCGGTATGTTTTTAAATTCTTGTACCGGTGATGTTGAAGAAAATGTATATGATAAATATCAAGCTAACGAGTTTTACTCAACCCCAGAAGGAGCCGATGTAGCTTTAGCGGCAGTTTATGCACAGGTAGCCGGTAATTGGGGGGGCGTAGGTTATGCAGGTGCCGATAATGGTTGGTATGATTTAAACTGTATGACTGCCGATGAGCAAGTTATACCGCATCGTAACGATGGTGCTTGGCAATTAGATTTTGCTAGACTTTACCAACATGAATGGTTACCCTCAGACCTTATTGTGAATAATACGTGGAATTGGCTTTATCAGGCTATTTTTAGTGCCAATTTAGCGGTGGAGCAATTAGAGAATGCTGAAGCAGCCCAGGCAAAAATAGCAGAGGCCAAAACCTTACGAGCTTTCTTTTATTATTTATTAATGGATGATTATGGGAATATCCCATTTTATACCGAAAATAATGTTACCGTCGAAGATTTACCACAAGCTTCACGCCAAGAGGTTTTTGAATTTATTGTTACTGAGTTGGAAGAAAATGTTCCTGAATTATCAGAAACAAAAGGAGGTGAATACTATGGCCGTTTTAATCGATGGGCCGGGTATGCATTATTAGCTAAGGTCTATTTAAATGCAGAAGTTTATACCGGAACAGCCCAATGGCAAGCTTGTATTGATGCGATTGAACAATTAGAAAACGGAGGGTTTTCTCTACATCCCGGCAGTGCTAACGAAGCCAGCCCAATAGGATACCAATACTACGAGCTTTTTGGAGATCGTCTTCCTGAAGATGAAACAATTTTAGCCATGTTTGCAACTGTGAATATTGTTTCTAGAAATGTGTATACCATCAGAAGTTTTAGTGGGCCTCACGCACAAGAACTATTTGGGGTAAGCGGCTGGAATGGTACCATTGTACCTGAAGCTTTTTACAATTCTTATGATGATAACGATATTAGAAAAGCCCAGTTTTTAGTAGGAGATCAACCCGGAGGTGTTACCTATACGGCAGCAGTAAGTAATCTAGATAATCCGGGAGCTAATCCTTTTGCAGGGGTTCGCAATCAAAAGTTTTACCCGGCAACTCCCTTAGATGGAGGTGGAGCGTCTAACGATTTTCCTATCTATCGTTATGCCGATTTTATGTTGATGAAAGCTGAATGTTTGGTGAGGCTCGGCAACGCAGGGGCTGCAAAACCTTTAGTAGATGCCGTTCGAGAACGCGCAGGATTGTCTGCTTTAGAAAGCAACCCCAGCCTAGAAGCTATTTATAACGAACGTGGGTTTGAATTAAATTGGGAAGGTCACCGCCGTCAAGATATGATTCGATTTGGTACTTTTTTAGAAGCTAATGAATTCAGAGGAGTTTCAGGCGAATATCGAGAATTATTCCCAATTCCTACTTCTGCTTTAGATGCTAATCCTAACCTAGTTCAAAACCCCGGTTACTAAAATTGAAAACGATGAAAAAAGTATATGTATTTATGATATTGATAAGTGTGGTATTATTTTCCACCTTGTCTTGTACTGAAAACGATGATACGTTAACGACACTTGAAGCTGTGCGTTTTAATTCAAAACCTCAAGTTACCCCAGAAGTAGTTCAGCTTACGCAAGAGGAACAAGCGCAACCTGCGATCAATATTTCTTGGGAAGAAGTTCATTTCCCTATTTCAGAAGCTCCGGTAGCTTATAGCGTACAGTTTGATGTTGTTTCTGACACTATTGGAGAAAATGCTTGGGAGAGTGCAATTACTAAAACCGTAGGAGAAGATGTATTAAGTACAGAAGTTAGCGTTGAAGAATTAAACACTATTGCTTTAGATTTAGGTCTATTGCCAGCAGAAACCGCTACGATGGCTGTGAGAATAAGAGCATTTGTAGATCGAGAAGTTTTCTCCAACGCGACCGCGTTCGAAGTCACTCCCTACGAGGTGGTTGTAGGTAATAACCTGCTTTACGTACCGGGTGCTTATCAAGGATGGGATCCTGCGAGTGCGGCTACTTTAAAAGAGACTGCAACTCCCGGAGTATTTGTAGGATACCTAACTTTTGAAGCTCCTGCTGCATTAGAATTTAAGTTTACCACTGCACCCAATTGGGATGATAATTATGGGGGAGATGGTAATGGAAATTTAGTGTTTGAAGGGAATAATGTTTCAGTTCCCAATATAGGCTCTTATCAAATTACCGTTAATATGAATACTATGACCTGGATGGCAGAATCGTATTCTTGGGGGATTATCGGAACCGCAACACCAGGAGGTTGGGATGCCGATACCGATATGAGTTATAACTACCAACAAGATTATTGGGAGTTTACCGGAGGTTTAGTTGCTGGAGCTTTAAAATTTCGATTGAATGACCAATGGAACGTTAATTACGGTTCCCAGAACAGCACCGATTTTATCGCTTACCTAGATGATCCCGGAGCTCACGACGTTGCTGCAGCAGGAAACTATCATGTCACCTTTCAGATAGATCCTACCGACCCTAATATCGCATATTATACCGTAGAATTACAATAAATAAAACACAATGATTAATAGAAAAGTCTATATATTTTTTACCATTATGGTATCGTTATTCGTTAACGCTTGTAATACTTCAGATGATGATGATCGTGCCTCGACATCGTTAAATTTTGATTACGAGCAATACGGAGAAAGTTTTCAGCAAATGCCAGCCCCGGAAGATGCTGTGATCTATCAAGTAAATCTAAGAGCTTTTAGTGAAGAAGGAACTATTAATGCGGTTACAGAAAGATTAGACCATATTCAATCTTTAGGAGCCAATGTTTTGTACCTCATGCCAATTTACCCAAACGGGATTGAAAATTCTGCCGGAGGATTAGGCTCTCCGTATGCGGTAAGAGATTACAAAGCCGTAAGCGAAGAATATGGGTCTTTAGCCGATTTAAGAAATTTAGTTGAAGAGGCTCATGATCGTGGTATGGCCGTCGTACTAGACTGGGTTGCCAATCATACCGCTTGGGATAATAACTGGGTAGAAGAACACCCGGAATATTATGTGACTAATGAAAATGGAGAAATGATTCCACCGGCAGGCACCAACTGGAACGATGTTGTACAATTAGATTTTGAAAATGAAAATTTACAACATGCTATGATCGATGCGATGGCCTATTGGGTGTATCAAGCAAATATTGATGGCTTTCGTTGTGATGCTGCCGACTATGTGCCCGAAGGTTTTTGGACAGCGGCGGTATCTAGTCTTAGCGGAATTAAAGATCAAGAGTTATTAATGTTGGCTGAAGGGGGTGAACAGCGCCATTTACGTTCAGGTTTTGATTATATTTTTGGCTTTCATTATTTTGAAACTTTGAAGGAAATTCATAACGGTGAGCCTGCTACTGCTATTCAACTTACCCACGGTGATGAATACAGTACAGTTTATGATGACGATAAACGAGTAGTTCGTTATACCACGAATCACGATGTGAATTTAAGCGATGGTACTCCGCAAGAACTTTTTGGTGGTCTTGAAGGTTCTACAGCCACGTTCGTGGTAGCTGCTTATATGAAATCTGCCCCATTTATCTATAATGGTCAAGAAATTGGTTACGATCAACGTTTAGCATTTTTTAATAAAACTCCGATTAATTGGTCACAGGCTAATGAAGAAGTTTATGCAGAATATCAGCAAATTTTACAAATAAGAGCAAACAGTCCTGCGGTGACGCACGGTGATTATACCGGGTATAGTAGTGCTAATACAGTCTCGTTTACGATGAGCAATGATGAAGAGAGCGTTTGGGTTTTAGCCAATATGCGTAACCAAGAAAGTTCGTATATCATTCCACCAGCATTATCAGGAGAATGGCAAAATACCATGACCAATAACTCTCAAAATTTAGTCAACGAGATCACTTTGTCTCCATACGAGTACTATATCTTAAAAAAATAATCAAAACTTTAAAAACAATGCCCTTACCTACCTATCAAATTAAATTTTTGTTTGTTGCGATACTTTGTATATACTGTCAACTCGGGTTTTCTCAAGAATTGACTTCACCTGACGGTAATTTTGAATTAAAAGTAAGTTTAACAACAAATGGAACACCTCAATATCAATTAAGCTACAAAGGGAAAAAAGTAATTGAACCTAGTTTGCTTGGGCTTCAATTAAAAAATGCACCATCGATGCGTGAAGGTTTCACTATCGAAGAAACCAGTACCTCTGTTGTAGATGAAACTTGGAACCCTGTTTGGGGAAAGCAAAAAACCGTTAGAAATCACTATAAAGAATTAGTGATGAAGCTAGTGCAAAGCGATCTCGACAGCAGGTATATTCGTTTACGTTTTCGATTATTTAATGATGGTCTGGCTTTTCGTTATGAATTTCCGAAGCAACCGAAGCTTAACTATTTTGTAATCGAAGAAGAATATAGTGAATTTGCTTTAGCAGGAGATCATAAAATTTTTTGGATTCCCGGCGATTACGACACGCATGAATATGCTTATACCACTTCTAAAATATCAGAAATCCCTGAAAAAATGGAAGAAGCTACCATTTATATAAATGCGCAAACACCTATTGAAAGTTTAGCTGTACAAACGCCATCGATGATGAAGACTGAAGATGGCTTATATATCAACATTCATGAAGCAGCATTACAGAACTATGCGGCGATGGAGTTAAATGTTGATGCCAAGAATCAAGTGTTGCGATCACACTTAGTGCCCGATGCTGTTGGTAATAAAGGTTATATGCAAACCAATACACACTCTCCTTGGAGAACCATAATTGTAAGTGATGATGCCAGAGCTATTTTGGCGTCTCATATGATTATTAATTTGAATGAGCCTACCGACTACGAAGATACTTCTTGGATCAAGCCCACAAAATATATTGGGGTTTGGTGGGAGTATTTTGTAGAAGGTAAAAGTACTTGGGCTTATGGTAAAGAAACCAATGTGAAATTAGAAGACGATTTTAGTCAACTTACCCCCAATGGTCGTCACGGCGCGACCACAACACATGTAAAAGAATATGTAGATTTTGCTGCCGAACATGGTTTTGATGCTGTATTGGTTGAAGGTTGGAATATAGGATGGGAAGATTGGATAGGTAATTGGAAAGAGAACGTATTTGATTTTACTACACCTTACCCTGATTTTGATGTAGAAGAAGTAACCAATTATGCACGTTCGAAAGGAGTAAAAATTATGATGCATCACGAAACATCGGCTTCTGCAACTAATTATGAAAGACGTTTAGATCGCGCTTTTGAATTTATGAATGAGCACGGATACACCTCGGTGAAGACCGGTTACGTAGGACAAATTATACCTCGAGGTGAACATCACGATGGGCAATGGATGGTAAATCACTTTAGTCACGTGGCAAAACGAGCTGCCGATTATCAAATTATGATCAATAGTCATGAAGCAGTTCGCCCCACGGGACTACATCGTACTTATCCTAATTGGATCGCACAAGAGTCTGCACGCGGTACCGAGTTTGAAGCCATGGGAGGTTTAGCTCCGGAGCATGCCAGTATTTTAGCATTTACTCGACTAATTGGCGGTCCTATGGATTATACCCCGGGTATCTTTCAAACCGATTTATCTTATTACGGCAATAATAATCAGCGTGTTAATACTACTCTTGTCAAACAATTGGCCTATTATGTAACCATGTACAGTCCGTTACAAATGGCTGCCGATTTACCTGAAAATTATCAACGCTTTCCAGATGCTTTTCAGTTTATAAAAGATGTTGCTGTCGATTGGGACAACAGTTGGTATTTAGAAGCAGAACCCGGAGATTATGTGACTATAGCTCGAAAAGCAAAAGGTAAAAATGAATGGTTTGTAGGCAGTATGACCGATGAAAATTCAAGAACCGCTATTGTTGATTTTAGTTTTTTACCCAAAGGAGAGAACTATATCGCTACCGTATATGCCGATGGAAAAGAGGCTAGTTTCGATAAGAATCCGCAAAGCTATACCATACAGCAATTTGTGGTTACCCATAAAAGTAAATTAAAACAATTTATTGCTCGCGGTGGCGGTTTAGCCATAAGTATTAAAGAAGCTACAAAAACAGACCGAAAGGGTTTAAAGAAACTATAATGTGTTTTAAATAGTTTGTAAATGGAAAAGGGGTTCTCGGTTTTACGAGAGCCTTTTTTTATGATTCGTAGTTTACAGTTTACAGTTTACAGTTTGCAGTGTTCAGTTTACGGTTTACAGTTTACAGTGTTTTGTAGGCAGTTTTTTGGTAAGTTAAATCGGTGCTAGACGAAGTTATCTTTTTTTCCAGAGTTCTTTACCAAGGTAAAGTTTTTCATTTAGTAGGTGCTTATAAATTTCATCTACATTATCACCGTTTAGAAAAATAATGTATCCGTTTTTTGATTGCGGAAACCAAATGGCTAATGTGCTTACACCGGGATCTTTACCAGTATGTAATAATGCATATTCTTCATTTTTAAAATTGGTGAGAATTTCCCATCCCAATCCGAAATAATCATCATTTTTTAATTTTAGTTGAGGTGAGATCATTTGCTTAAATAACTCTTCTGAAAGTCCGGCGCCATTGATGATGTATGCTATAAAAGTACTATAATCTTTTACCGTAGTTAATAAATTTGCTGCCGCATTCGCCTCTTGGTATTTTTCAAGTTCAATTTTTGTGCCTTCAAAATCGAAATTTTGAGCATATCGAGATTCATCCACTTCTTTATTCCACCAGAAATGCGTGTCTTTCATTTTTAGTGGAGCGAAGATCATTTCATCTGCCAACTCTTCTATACTTTTATTAAACTTTCGCTCTAAAGCTCTTCTTAGGTATTCAAACCCTTCTCCAGAATATTGATATTGTGATCCGGGGTCGAACTGAAAATCTAATTTCTGATTTTTATTACTGTAGCGCCAATTAGGAAAACCGGTTTGGTGCGTTAGAATTATATAAGGAGTAAGCAATTTAACTCTTTTATCATTGTGTAAATCGGGATCTATCCAATATTTATACAGAGGTTCATTTAATTGAAGTAAGCCTTTATCGATAAGCTTTAAGGTTAAGAGGCTTACTACGGGCTTAGTTAAAGAAGCTACTTTAAAAATGGTATGGTATGGTGCGGTTCTATGCTTATCTAGTGTGCCGTATGTTGCAAGATGAGTAACTTCTCCGTCATTTATAATTCCCAAACCTAAAGCCGGGACATTACTTTTTGCGAGTAGCTTTTCGATGTCGAACTTATGTGCTTCCGGGTCTTCACTTTGGTGGTTGTAGCTAAGAACTTCACTTAATTTCCAACTATCATCTTCTAATACCCATACGTGGGTGAACTTCGCAGTGCTTGTCCATTTCTCTTCTCCATCTTCACTTCTAAGAAAAAAATGATGTACTCCTTGTTGGATTGCACCATAAATTTTCCCATTATCCTGAAGAGGATTAGCTAATGGAAAAACTTCTAAGCTTTCTACTTCTACCTTTCGAATAGGTTTACTACCGTTTTCTGTACAAATGTATTTTTTTGTATTCTCGAAGAAAGTTTTCTTATCCTGGAAGCCACTTTGATCGTGGTAAAATCTTAACTTATCTGAAGTATGTTGATCGAGGTAAGTGAGATCACATTGATTAAAACCTCTTTCAAAAAAGATGCTGTCTTGTTCTTGCAATGTTTTAAATAATGCAGATTCTTTTGGTAATTGGGCACGCGTATTTAGTATAGTTAACGTCCCGATAAGAATGGTTAAGAAGGTATGTTTCAACATTTTTATTTTTTTGGTAAAATTGATCATTATTCTTCTTTAAAATAACTATTCTCTCCCGACAATAGCACGACAATTTCCCGACAGCCTCCGTGATAACTAGATTAAACTAAAATTGAGCTGAAAATAAATTTTTCCTTTTTTATCTATTTCGATGGCATTTCTAAGAATTAAAAATAGGTTGGAGAGCGCTAAAATGATCATCACGATGAAGATAAACTTGCTTGATAATGAATACCAATTTTTTAAAAGGGAGGCTCCCATAAAAATGAAAATTGCCCCAAGAAACCATAAAATTTGAAGTGTTACAATTTGCTTTGTTAATGGGGAAAATTGATGTTTTATTCTGATCAAGATCAAGGGTAGGATGATATTGAACGGCGGAAAAAGTATTCCCGGGATCGAAGAAAGATTAATAAGCTTTATAACTGATGCTGAAGGATTTTCTGGATTTTCTTTTGTAGTTATTAACTCGCTGGGTTTTACCTTTAACTCTTCCGCTAAAATTTTTAAAGTATGACCTTTAGGTTCATTTCCTGCTTCGATGCGCTGAATTGTTCTTACCGAAAGTTTCGTTCTGGTTGCTAATTCTTCTTGCGTTAAGTTTTGTTGCTCGCGAAGGTCTTTTAGTTTAGACATAGATCAGGCTTGTTTTTTAGAAGCTAAGGTACTAAGGTAATTTATTTTAGTTGACTGTTAGCAGTGTTCAGTTTACAGTTAGTGGTTTGAAGTTTACGGTTTACAGTATTTAGTTTACAGTTTGCAGGAGAAATGGAATAATCTTTATATAAAACCACTGATTGCTTAGGCGATTTCTATAAAAATTATATTTTAGCTCTTTTAAATTAAAATTATATTATGAAAGAACTTATTGAAAACATTAAAACTGAATTTGAAGCTTTTGATAAAGATGCTCAAGCACAATTAGAAAGCGGTAATAAAGCTGCCGGAACAAGAGCTAGAAAATCTTCTTTAGCTTTAGAAAAGCTTTTAAAAGAATTTAGAAAAGTTTCTATTGCAGAATCTAAGAAATAAATGGAAAGCCTCTTTTAAGAGGCTTTTTTCTTTTTTCCCTTCAGTAAAAAAATTACGGATTAGTTTTTAGCGGTTTGTTTTTCGAATATAAATGCGCGTGTGTGACCAATTTGTTCGTTGCTTTTCCGCATACATCGCATAAGCTTGCATTTATAAAATACTTCTGACCTTCTAATAACGCGTGTTGTGGGTTTTTAAAAAGCCTAACCGAATTAAAAATAAAGGAGCAGGTTTTAATTCACATTCATACGTATGTATGTGACGTTTTCCATCTTTTGATGGATCTCGATTTAAATAATAAAAATGCTCTTCGGTTACCATTTTTTATTTTAAAATTAAACCATGTGCTATTGGTCTTGTCTTTAAAATTTGTGAATTGACATTTTATGAAGTAAAAAATTTTACATCCTTATTGCTCCATAATTTAGTAGATGAAAATTTAATGTTTAATTCATTTGATATTCAAATGTTTAGCGTAGCTTCGAAGGTTCAGTTCAATAGGTGTAATGATGAAGCACACTACCGTAAACCAGCTAAATTCTGATGATTATAAGATCTTAAAGTCTTTATATTACGAATTGAGAGCTTTTTCATTAGCAGATAAGCATAGTATTTCACATATTATCACTATCTCTAAGCAAGCTCAAAAGATTATTTTAGGTCTGCCAGAAAATCAGAAATCATTGACTCTTCTTCAAAAGGTATATGAAATTGAAGAACGATTTTTAAATTCACCTTCTTCCAATAGTCAGCTTAATTTAAATTCACACTTTAATATTCAGCGGTACGCTATGGATGCGATCTATGAGATGATGTAGTTATATTACTCACCTAACGAATTTAAGTAAAGTGCTAAAATTAATCCAATAGCGGTAGCCACACCGGTCCAATATTTTTCATTTTTAAAAGCTTTCGGGAACACTTCTAAGGCTAGAGAAGCTACTACGGCTCCGCCTGCAAAACACTTGATGTAATTTAGGTATTCTTCCGGAGTGTCTGCCAATAAAAAATGACCGACTAATGCCGCTACGGAAAGTATAAGTGCTGTCCCAATCCATAACCAAAGAATTTTTTTCTTCGAATTATTATCTGCTGCCATTTCTTTTGCGCCTCCTGCTGCTTCGGGTAAGTTCGACAGAAAAATGGATCCGGCCAACGCAGCGACCGATAATGCACTTGCGCCAATAAGCGTTACGCCCAACGCTAAATTTTCTGGGATACCGTCTAAAGTGATCGCTGCCAATAAGCCGCCGCCACTTTTAGAACCCCATTTTTCTTTAATAAGGTAATCTAATCCCGTAAAAATAATGGCTCCGGCAAAGACCACTGCCAAAGTAATACCAATACTGTTTTTTTGAAGTGCGGGATTTATAAGTTCTAATATTGCTGAAACTAAAAGCGCTCCTCCGGCTAAAGCCACTAAAAATCCTTCCAGCTTTTTTGAGATATTCCCATAAATGCCCCAAACGGCTCCTAAGATTAACGCGGCAGAAACTATAATTACGACTAATGCTGTGATCATTGTTGAAGTTTTTCAGCATTCTTTCCTCTAAAAATGCTTGA
Organism: Mesonia sp.; assembly: GCA_012964435.1. Lineage (GTDB taxonomy): Bacteria > Bacteroidota > Bacteroidia > Flavobacteriales > Flavobacteriaceae > Mesonia. The sequence goes on from DTTX01000090.1 coordinate 17,149, forward strand.
TAAAAGTACTCGTTAAATAAAAACTATGCCTTAGGATTAACAGAGCTTTAATTTTAAATAAGTCCGATATCTTTACTTAAAGCAATGAGTTGATAGGTGTTTTTAGCGCCTAAATGAATTTTAAGTTTACTCACTCGTTTTTCGATAGAACTTAAACTATTGGGAGCGATATTTTTTGATTTTAGTTGTTTGCTGATGGCCTCTTGGCTAAAACCTTCAGCAAGGTTATTGAGTAAAAAAATATCATAATCTTCAATTTCAAAATCTGTCGTACGATCTAAGATCTTTTCGATCTGTGGAGAAATATAGCTTTCATTTTTAAATGTTGAAATTATTGCAGCTTCTAATTCTACCAAGCCATTACGATCTTTACAAACATAGGCTTCGACACCCAATTTTAGTAATTGTTCGATGCTGGCTTTGCGATCTTCAATAGAATAAGCGATAATTTTAAGTTCGGGGTGCTCTGCTTTTAACCGCTTAATTATTTCTTTACCAGATTTGATGTATTGCTCGCGATAATCGGGTTTAAAAGATAGATCTGTAATTAAAAGTTGATAAGGGACATTTTCTTGATGCGCCTTTTTAATTTTCATATATGCCTCTTCGCAGTATTGTACTTGGTGTATTTCTGTGATTTGTAATTTTTTACCTAATTGTAAAACACTTTCATTTATACTTCCTAAATCTTCAGCAATAATAATTTTCTCGTACATCGTTTAGCAAATTAATTGAGCTTTAAAGCCTTTATTGATTTCAGAATCAAAAATAATCTTTCCTTGTATAGCCTGCATACGGGATTCCGTATTTACTAAACCATTTCTCTTTTTTAGCTCGCTGCCTTTACCATTATCGGTATAATTAATCACTAGATTTTTTCCTTTTTGCTGAAATGATAGTAACACTAAAGAAGCTTCGCTGTGTTTCTTCATATTGGTAAAAAGCTCTTGTAAAACCCTGTAAAGTGTTGCTTTTTTTAGTGTTGAAGTTGTTTGCCAATCGATGCCGGTAAGGTTTTTTACAATAATTTTTGTGTGGCTTGTCTGGTAGTGACTTACCAATTCTTTTAGCAGGTCAGAAAAATTTTCATCTTCCGGAAAGCTATTATTTTCTCGAGAAATATTTCTTGAGGTTTGGTAAATTTCTTCTAAACGATGAAGGGTATCTTCTTTTTGGTAGGTAGCATTTTGTAGTTTCGTCATTAAATAATACACATCGTTCGCTACTTCGTCATGAACTTTTTTAGCAATTCTCGATTCTGTATTAAAAACCTGTAGGATCTTTTCTTTACGGTGCTTTATTTTTAAATACCCAAAAATAGCAATCGCTATGAGTATAACCAATAACCCAATTATTTGGTAAAATACTTTTTTTTGAGCTTCCGCTTCTTTTTCCAGCTGAAATAAATTTGCTTCTTGTTCCGATTTTTCAAGTTGATATTTCAATGCCAAATAATTACTTTCAGCATTTTGGTTGAGTTGCGTAAGGCTGTCTTTTACTGTTAGGTAATTCTTTGCTATTGGGATATCTGCCATACGTAATAACTGTTGAAGGGCACTTTCTTTATATTTTAAATTTTTGAATTGCTCGGCGATGCTTTGTGCTTTTATAAAATAGGCTTTGGCGAGTTGCTTTTGTTGCTGAAGTTGATAATATTCACCTAAATGAATGTAGCTGGTAAATAAGCCTTCTTGTAATTGTAATTTTTCTCTGAGCTCAAGAGCAGATCGCATTTCGCTTAAGGCTCGTTGAGGTTGCGAAACCCGAAACAGATAGCCTGAATTATCTCTGGCTCGAGCTAAATTTTCTAGATTATCTGTTTGTTCGCTTAAAGCGATGGCTTTTGTATAGTAATCTAAGGCAGTAGAATCGTTTTGTTGATCGCGTGCGATATTTCCGAGGTTATTGTAAAGGATCGCTTTTTGTTTAGCAGAAGCATTCGAAACAGCTTTTTTATAAAAATATGAAGCTTGTTTAAGCTTGCCGGTTTCTTTATATAATTTCCCCAGGTGATTGTATAAGGTGTTTTGGTATGCTTTTTTAGTCGAAGAGGAAGCAGTATTTTCTAAAACCTGAAGCGCCTTTGTTGCTGTTGCCTCACTCTCTTGTAAAACCCCTAATTTTTGTTGAATTCTGGCAATATAGATGAGGTTGTAAACCTCTGAAAGCTCTGATTGATCGTTCTTTATTTTTGCATTAAAATACCTAAAAGCTTCTAATAATTCTTGAGGCTTAGCCGAGTTATTTACCTTGCTAACATAATTGTTGAGACTATCTGAAGGCGTAGTGTTCTGACCATTAAAATTTTTACTGAAAAATAGCAGTAATAGCGATATAAGTAGGGAATATCTCATTTTACTAGCATATAAATTTTAAGAATTTTAATTTGGCTCTATATGAATGGTTATATGCGAAATTTCTGGAATTTGATTTTGAATATGATCTTGAAGCTCATGCGCTAAAAGATGACCTTCTTTTACGGTAATATTTGCATTTACAATTGCGTGTAATTCTACTAAATATTTCATCCCGGCTTTTCGAACAAAACATTTTTCGGTTGCAATTATTCCGTTTACCGAGCTTGAGGTATCGCGAATCTCTTCTACTAGGTCATCATAAATATGTTCATCCATAATTTCTCCCAGCGCAGGTCTAAAGATTAAATAGGCATTATATAAAATGAAAGCCGAAGCGCAAAGTGCAGCCCAATCATCTGCAGTCTCAAAACCTTTACCAAAAATTAAGGCAATTGAAATACCTATAAAAGCGGTAAGAGAAGTGATAGCATCGCTACGGTGATGCCAAGCATCTGCTTTAAGCGAAGAACTATTGGTTTTACTACTTTTATTTAACACATACCGGTAAGAAGCCTCTTTCCATAAAATAATGAATAGAAGGACTATTAGCGTCCAAGCTTCAGGTATTTTGTGTGGCGTTCTTATATTAATAATACTTTCATAAGCAATAATCGTTGCAGAGGTTACCAGAAAAGCAACTACCAAAAATGTGATTAGCGGTTCTATTCTAGAATGCCCGTAAGGATGATTTTTATCTGGTGGGCGTTGAGCATATTTAAAGCCTAATAGAACAAAGAATGAAGAAAATATGTCTGCAGTAGACTCAATTCCATCTGCAATCAGGGCGTAAGAATTACCTAAAAACCCGGAACCTAATTTAAGTATTGCTAAAAGTGTATTTCCAATAATACTAAAATAGGTAGTTTTAATCGCAGAAGACTCTTGAGATAATTCCATGTTATATTCAAGCTTACAAATAAATGATAAATCTAAGTAAATTTTATTAACCCATTGCAATTATTCAAATTCGTGAGCAGTATTGGGTGTTTCGAGTAGCTAAATTGAAAGATTTAATGCAATTATTGTAATGAGCATATTGTTATTACCTCAACATTTCCGGAGTGGCAACGGTTCTAAAGCCAACGTGGTCAGATCCCGAATCCGGACTCATTCCCATTTTTGCTGAAATTCGAAAACTTGCACAGTAAGAAGCGTTGCAAAGAAAACTGCCGCCTTTAATAATTTTTTCTTGTTGGTAAGGGTTTTGTGGGCTATATCCTTTTTCGGCTCCACGTGGATTATTAATTACTTGTGCTGTATCTAATTCTTTATAATAATTTACATTATAATAATCACTCGTCCACTCCCAAACATTTCCTAACATATCATAAATACCGATACTGTTTGCAGGGTAAGAAGCTACCGGTGCAATATAGCTGTAACCGTCTTTTGATTTGTTTTGGGTAGGGAAGATCCCTTGCCAAGTATTGGCTTGATCGTTTAGTACAGAAGCATCATCTCCCCAAGTAAAAATCTGATTGTTGTTGGTGCCTTGAGCAGCAGCTTCCCATTCTGCTTCAGTTGGGAGTCTTCGGTTAGCCCATTTACAATACGCTAATGCATCTTCGTAAGCAATATGTACTACCGGTAAATCGTCTTTACTTTCAATAGAGCTTCCTTTGCCGTAAGGTTGTTTCCAATTCGCACCTAATTGCCACGTCCACCATTGCGTATAATTATTCATTGAGGCTACCTTTTCGATCGATTTATCAAACGTCAAGCTTCCCGGTTGTAAGACAGAGTCTACGGGTTTAGGCGTATTGGCCGGGAGTTGCTTTTTCATTTCTTCCCAATCAATAGGTCTTTCCGCAACAGTTTTATAATCAGTCGCATTTACAAAAGCTCTAAACTCTTTGTTTGTAACTTCGTGAATGTCTATAAAAAAACCATCGACATAAACTTGATGTGCAGGTTTTTCGTGTTGCATTGCCAACTGATCATTTTCTTTAGCGCCTTGAGTAAAAGTTTTGCTCGAAACCCAAACCATTCCATTTGGAGTCTCGATATCCGTTGGTTTTTCAGTTGTTTGAGATAAAGAATCTTTAATTGTTTTTTTTTGAGAGGTATTATGTTCTGATTCTTTTTGTTTGCAGTTTGTGAGTACAAGAGCAATTAGAATTAATAAATTAATTCTTATATAGAATTTCATAGAGAGAAGTTTTTTTGAAAAAATAGTATTCAAATATAATGTTAACTCGTTAGACAATCCTAATCGAATTTATTCACATCCTACAAATTCTTTTACCTTTGAAGTGCACCAAGAAAATTTACGCTTTATGCGCCTTCAAAACGCTACTCAGAATAACCTTAAAAATGTTTCTTTAAGCCTCCCTGAAAACCAGTTGATCGTGATTACCGGGCTTTCCGGTTCCGGTAAGTCTTCGCTAGCGATGGGTACGATCGCTAACGAAGGTTATCGTTATTTTTTAGAAAGTTTACCGGCTTACCATCAACAAAACAGTATTGCCATTCCTACGGCAGAAGTCGATGCGATTAGCGGTTTACCACCGGTAGTGAAGGTAGAACAATCTAAACGTTTTCAGTCCATCAAAGCCACTTTTGGTACGTTGTCTGAACTCGCGCCTATTTTTAGAGTGTTATTTGCACGTTATGCCGGTAAAGAGAAGATGAGTAAATCGTTATTTTCATTTAATCATCCTCAAGGGGCTTGTGCTCAATGTCGCGGAATTGGAGAGGAAGAATATATCGATATCAACAAACTAATTGGTGACGAAAATAAAACCCTGCGTGAAGGTGCGATTGTCACCACTTTACCTAATGGTTATATTGTGTATTCGCAAGTTACCGTTGAAGAACTCAATAAAGTTTGCCAAGCACACGGTTTTCACGTCGATATGCCTTGGAAAGACTTAAGCGAAGAACAAAAAAATGTAATTCTCTACGGCAGTGAACGCCTTCAGGTGTTTTATGGCAAACACAGCATCGAATCGCGTTTGCGTTGGCAAGGTTTTAAAGCGAAACCGCGAGAAGAAGGCTATTACAAAGGTGTGATGCCTATTATGGAAAATATTCTTCGGCTCGATCGTAACAAAAGTATTTTGCGTTTTGTGAGTTCACGAATCTGCCCCAACTGTGGCGGAGCCAGAATTAAACCGGAACACTTGGCATTTCAGTGGCACGGATTGAATTTTCAAGAATGGATGCAACTTCCGTTAACCGAACTGTATGAGCGCTTGCAAACGTTAGAACTTTCAGCAGGCGAACAGGTTTTGGTCGATAAAATGAATACCCAATTGTTTGATTTTATTCGATTGGGAATGGAGCATTACTGTTTAGCTACGCCGAGTACTGAAATTTCTTCTGGCGACGGCCAACGTATTAAGCTCATCAAGCAAGTGAACAGTAGCTTGCAAGGCATTTTGTATGTGTTCGACGAACCTTCGATTGGTCTTTCTGAAGCCTATCAAGAACATTTGCTTCATATTTTACGCCGACTCATCCGCAACGGAAATACCGTGATGGTGGTTGAGCACGATCTCAAATTTATTCGATCGGCAGATTGGGTGGTCGAGTTAGGTCCTGGAGCGGGAATTGAAGGTGGAGAGGTTTTGTTTAATGGTCAATTAAAAGATTTTTTAACTGCGGAACATTTAACTACTCCAACTCGAAAGGCTTTTGAGCGTGATCGTTTGACTGTTGAAAAAGTTAAAGCGGTACAGCGAAAAGATTTTCAACCTCAGGTGGAAGCTTTGCATGTGATCAGTAAAAAAACGAAAGCGGTTACCGAGAAAATAATTTCTTTTTGTAAGAACAATGATTTTCAATTGCATAAGGTCGACGATCAACCTATCGGGAAAACTCCTCGAAGCAACCCTGCGACTTATACCGGTTTGGCCGATAAGATTCGGGATTTGTTGGCAAAAACTACTGCTGCCAAAGAAGCGAAGCTCACTAAAAGTGCCTTTTCATTTAATAATAAAGCCGGGCGATGCCCACATTGTGAAGGCGCCGGCGTGATCACCTTATCGATGAGTATGCTGGGAACGGTGAATCAAACTTGTCCGCATTGTTTAGGAAAACGCTTTCAGCCTGAAGTTTTAGCAGTCACTTGGAACCAAAAAAACATTGCCGATATTTATGAGCTGAGCATCGATGAAGCACTCGATTTCTTTTCCGAAGAAAAAAAATTAGCAGCCATTTTATCGTTAATGCATCAATTGGGCTTGGGTTACCTAAAGCTTGGGCAATCCTCGAACACTTTATCGGGAGGAGAAGCGCAACGTATTAAACTCACAAAGCACTTTGCCAAATCGGCAAAGAAAACCTTGTTGTGGTTAGAAGAACCCAGTATTGGTTTGCATCAGCAAAATGTAGCCCACTTACTGGTAGCCTTGCAACAATTAAAAGCGAAAACAGCCGGAATTATTTGTGTGGAGAATCATCAACTTTTTCAGCAAGCGGCCGATGTTTGGCTCGATAACGCTGAAGCTATTCCTTATGAAGAACCTGCACTTCCTGCGGTTCAGCAGCAAGATGTTATTTCGGTAAGAGGTGCGCGAACCCACGCTCTCAAAGATTTGAATGTTGAATTTCCGAAGCAACAATTATCGGTGGTGACCGGTATTTCAGGTTCAGGTAAATCGTCACTGGTGATCGATACCTTGCACGGTTATGGCTTGCAAGAAATGACCAAGCAATTTTCAAGTTACGAGCAATCTCGCGTCGGCGTTAATTTTCAGCTAGAAGTGGAACATATCGAAGGTTTAACGCCTAGTATTTGCATTAGCCGAAAAGAGAAAAATTTTACCGAACGCTCCGATCTTGCTAAGCAAACCGATATTGATAAAAGTTTACGTTTTGCCTTTTCGAGAAAAGCACAGTATGAAGGAAAAGATTGGACGGCGAGTCACTTTTCTAATCAGCACGAATTAGGTAAATGTGTGGTTTGCGATGGCTTGGGAGAAGAGCAGTTGCCTGACCCGCAAAAAGTGGTGATCGATGCCAAAAAAAGCATTTCCGAAGGAGTTTTTACCCATAACAAAGCGCTGGCGTATTATGGGCAACCCGACAGTCAATATATGGCGGTGTTGAAGGAAGTAGGAAAGGCGAATGGCTTCGATTTGCTAACGCCTTTTGAAGATTTAACGCCTGCGCAACAAGAACTCATTTTTAATGGAATTCCCGATAAAAAGTGGAAAGCTACTTGGGAATTTAAAACCAAAACCCGAACCGGAACCCAAGAATTGCAGATGGTTTGGGAAGGATTGTTTACCTATTTGCGTGATGAATACCTAAAAACGCGAAAGAACAAACACATAAAAGCTTTGCAGGCTTTACTTTCTGCACAAACTTGTAGTCATTGTCAAGGTAGCGGCTTGAAGCCTGAGCGATTGGAAATTGAAATTGGCGGAAAGTCGATGCACGATTTAAAATCGATGAATTTTGAAGAATTTGCTGAATTTTTAAATGAAACTTCTTCTTTCAGTAAGATTGATAAAGATCTAGTGAAGCGTTTAACCGAACATTTAAAAACCACTCTTTTACGTGCGCAGCAATTGCATATCGATTATTTACAGTTGAACCGAAAATCGAAAACGCTAAGTGGCGGTGAGCAGCAACGTGTCGCGTTGATCAAGCAATTAAATAGTCCGTTGCAAGGCGTTACTTATTTGTTAGATGAACCTTCGGCCGGTTTATCGCAAGCTAATATTCCCGATTTAATTCGGTTATTGAAAGAATTGGTAGCGAAAGGAAATACGGTGATCGTGATCGAACACCATAAAGATATCATCTTGGCTGCCGATCGATTGTACGAGATTGGCCCAAAAGCCGGAAGTTTAGGTGGGGAGTTGATGTTTGAAGGGAGTCCGCAAGCATATTTGAAAACTGAACATTGTCATCCATTTTTACAGCAAGCTTCTGAGGCGATTCAGCTTCAACCGGGAACAAAACAAATTCAGCTTCAGCAATTAGAAAAACACAGTTTAAAGAAAGAACACCTCGCCATTCCTGTGGGCGGAATTACCGCCATTTCCGGAAAATCGGGCGTGGGAAAAACCACGTTGGTCAAAGAAATTTTAATCCCGAGTATTGAAAGAGGAAAGCCGGTGAATTGTACGCAAATTGAATTTTCTACTAGTTATGCCGGCGTTGATTATTTTGAACCGAAAAAGTTACGCGCGCATCACAAAACCTTGTTGGTCGATTATTTAGATCTCCTGAAAGTGATTACCAAAGTATTTGCCGATAATAGCGAAAAACCGTCTCGCTATTTTTCTTATAAAACTAAGAGCAGTCAATGCACGAACTGCAAAGGTAAAGGATTTGTAGAAACCAGTTTAGATGTGGTGGCTAATGCTGTGGAAGTTTGTGAAGTTTGCGAAGGTAAGCGTTATCAAGCTGAAGTTTTAGCTGTGAAGGTCGAAGCGAAAAGTATTGCCGATGTTCTTGTGTTTAGCATTTCAGCATTAAAAGATTGGCTGCAAAACTTTGCTGTTAAATCTACTACAGAAAAATTCCTTCAGCAGCTCATCGAAATTGGCTTAGGACATTTAGCGATCGATCAAGCAGTTACTTCACTCTCTTCCGGAGAAAAACAGCGTTTGTTATTGCTAAATTGGCTTCAGCAACCTGAAGAAAATCAGTTGTATATTTTAGATGAACCGAGTACCGGTTTGCATTATGCCGATATCGATTTGTTGTTCAGTATTCTTCAGCAACTCAGTACAACTAATGATTTGCTGGTGATCGATCACAATCCTTATTTGTTAGAAAAAATAGGTGTTGGGGTAGTGTTGAGATAATATTTTGTAGGTTAGCCTTATGAAAAAAAGATATTTATTAGTATTGTTTTTACTCGGTTTTATATCCTGTTCAGATGATGATAGGGTTGAGATTGATGAATCTTTGCTTCACGGTAGATAGTATGATGTTCAAGTTTGTGCAGAACATAATTATCTTATTTTAAATGAGGATCGTAGTTATACTCAAGTTAGTTCAGGAAATACTTGCGATAATAATGAATATGACACTTATTTAACTTCTGGCAGTTATTCAATTCAAGGATTTGAAATTGAATTTGATAAAGATCATACAGAAAAAATAAGAGAAGGAGATTCTGCTAATCTTAGCGTAAGTAGACTTTTATTAACCTCAGAAATTACCAAGATATCTGAAGATAGCCTTTTTATTCTATATGATTATGGAAGCGATAATTTTTTAAGAAAATTATATAGATAAAAAAGAGCTAGAAATAACTAGCTCTTTTTAATAATGGTCTTTATTAATTAAAAATAATTTTAGAAACTCCGTAATCGGTGTGCTCACTATTTACTTTTAAGAAATATATACCTGCATTAAGATTAGGAGAAATAAGGAGGTCGTTTCTTCCTTCAACTAATTTTTTACTTACAGTATAAACTCTTTTCCCATTAATATTGTATAAACTTATAGTGGCAGATGTTTCTTTTTCACTGTATAATAAACAATTTACATCACCTTGTGTTGGGTTAGGGTAGGCAATAAACTGGTTTTTTAAGTTTAGCAGTAAATCTTCATAACCATTAGGTGCGTTTTTAGTGAACTCTACATTTTTAATTGTTAGATCTAGATCGTTAGTACCTGCTTCTACGGGTAAAAAGGTAAAAGTTAGCATAGTTAGATCTTCTGCGGAAAGCGTTTTGTTGGTTCCTGTTGAAGAAAAGAAATTATACGGTAGGTAATAGGTTTTCTCGTCTTCTCCAACTTGGATGTTTGCTTTATATTGCTCTTCCCAATTTTCGATAGAAGATTTTAATAAGCCAATTTCTAATAATCCGCTACCGGTAGCTGTAAATGAAATATAGTTGTAGTTGCTATAATCTGCCGGTAAATTACCGGGAAGTAAAGATTTATAAAGTGTAAGGTAATCGTACTCACTATGCGCTTTTAGCTCTACATTTCTGTGTACGGCTAATCGATCTTCCTCATAAACTCGATCAAAATTATTAGAAATAGTGTATTGCTCGATAGTGGTGTAGGTAGCATCGTAATCTAAGCCCCAGTTCCCGTCGGCGTGATAAAATACATCTTGAATTTCTCCGTTTACAAAAATTCTTCCGTCGTACTCATAACCATCTTTAATATCTATAGTTACTTGTTGAGTTTTTTCAGATCTAAAAGGATTGTAACGAAGTGCAAAACCATTGGTTTCACTATATACTTCATCCATAAAAATCTCTATACTTTCTCCTTGTTGAAGGCTTTTAAGTTTTAAGTTAAGCAAGGTATTCTCTCTAGTAATTTTAGCGGCATACGTACTAGGAAGTTTTTTAGTCTCATCTTGAATGATCGGGCGATAGTTGTTAATGTTGTTTAAAATATCATTAACTAACTGAATCGTACTTTCAGGTTTTGTAGACCAAACTTGAAAGTTATATACCTCCTGAGAATTAAAATATCCGTTAACATACCAGTTGCTTTGTAGACTATAATTTTCTTCATTTTCATTTTTACCGATCGCAAATGAAATAGCATACTCTGTCACATCATTTCGTTGCTTAATAGCTTGCATTAAAAAATGATATCCGTTGATCTCTAAAGATTGAATCTTTAAAATTTCTGCGCCTTTAAGTCGGTCACAAGAAGCTTTCGTGTGGTTGTATACATCATCAATAGTTTTTATACCTAAAACCACTGCTTTTGTTTTTCCTTCCACAGAAAAATCTACACTTAAAACTTCATTAGCAATGGTGTAATCTAAAATATCTGTAGGAGAAGATATGTTTGCAACATTACCCGGAGTTAATTCTTCCGGGAACATTTCCAATAAGGTTAGACCGTTTTGTGATCTAGCAGTCATTGATGAGCTTAATTCGCTTTTATTAAAGACTTCAGCATTCTCAAGCTTGAATTTTGTGGAAATACTTCTTTTTTTACGCTGAATATATTGTTTAGAAACAGCATCTCCTAAACTTTCACTTTCTAAACCTCCGTCATTACCGGTATTAACCTCGTCAGACTCTATGGTAATAGGAATGATCGTAGAATTCTCACAAGTATTATTATCTGTTGTGTGAACTGTAACTTCATAGTAACCTGCTGTTGTGAAGTCGAATGCTACGGTACTTTGATTTGGAAACAAATTACTTGCTCCGTTAGAAACCTCCCAATAAAAATTACTGAATTGATCACTGTTGGTTAACGTAAATTCTTTCGTTACTACTCCAGAACCACTAGCTATCGTTGTTTCAGAAACAATTGCATCGATCGTTGGAAAAACTTCAACTTGAATGCTTTCTGTGTCTGAGCCATAAGCATTGGTTGTAGTTAGTGTAACTGTATAAATACCAGGAGCGCTATAGGTTTTTACCGGGCACATTGATGTACTGCTCGTACCATCACCAAAATCCCAATGATAAGAAAATGGAGCTTCAGGTTGGTTGGTGCTTCCTGTATGAGAAGTATTATCAAAAATGAATTCGTGATCTGCGAAACATAGTTGTGCACTATTAATGTTGAAATCTGCAGTTGGTGGTACTCCTGCAACCGGTGCGCAACCAGATAAGGACGGTTGAAAAACTGCATAGTGCATTTCGCCTCCGCCGTGTACAAGTGACTTTGCAATAACTTGACCTTCTATGTTAGATTGGTTAACTGTTTTAACGATATTTGCAAATGGCGCATAAACAGTTCCTTCAATGGTAGAATTTCCTTGAATATTTAACGTTGTTGTATTATAGAAGTTATACAATATAAACGGACAGTTTTGAAAACCAATACCGGCTTGATTCCATACATTCCAATTGAAAGTTCCCGGAGCATCAACATTAATAACTAAAATTTTGTTAGCACTTGGCTGCTGATTATAGGTGAAAACCTGTACGTTATTCATATCTGAACCAGTAACATTCAGGTAATTAATGCCGTTTTGTAAGTTGATCTTTACTTGATTTGGTAGATTAGTTGAGGGTATTGGTTGTCCGTTTGGGTTGGTAAGTTGAGCATTACCGGTACATTGAGAAATGCTAGCCGATAATGTTCTCATTTCTTGAAATGCACTTGCAAAATCTATAAGGTCACTTTCAAATACCGGATTGTTATTTACTCCAACATTTAATTGGTTTGAATTTGCCTGTAACATAATTCTTGGGGAAGAATTGTAGTTGCTGTTAGGTGTAATTCTAATGGGCGAAGCTGCATTGTTTTGATCGTAATACCAAACGTGTGAATTTTGGCTATCGCCAATCTTTATATAAGTGTTTTGGTTAACTTGAAGCGCATTGCCAGAATTGTAGTTAACTTTTCCGCCAACTAAAAGTCCAATTCTGTTGCCGCCAACTTCAAAATCACCCGTATAATTGGTTGCTACTTGATAATTTCCTTGAAGATTCAAGTTTTTACCAATAGCCATAGGTCCGTCTGTTTCATTGGTAATTAATGTTGCATTATTTTCAATGAAAACATTGAAATTTTCAGAAGGAAGTGTTGGGCTTTGCGCTAAACAGAAAGAGTTAAACGCTAAAAATAAAGCTAAAAGGATATAGCTGTTAGAACTGTATTTTTGTTTCATAAGGTTGAATTAGAAAGCAAATATACTATATAGTTCGTTATCAGGGAAGTATTTTATTTGGCACCTAATTATTCTGAATTAACTTCTTTTTAGTAGGAATATACTCAGGAACTAACATCTTAAGATTGTCTAAAGCACAACTTTCATTATTTTTTTTGATATTCTCTTCTAAGTTGGTAAGTAACTCAATTTTAGATTTATCAAATTGGTGTGAGGCTTTGGCGATTAAGATTTTTTCGTGATGTGTAGGTAAGGTTAATTCTTTATCTGCCAATAATTCTTCATATAGTTTTTCCCCTGGTCTTAGACCTGTAAATTCTATTTTTATATCGACATTAGGAGTTAATCCGGTTAAACGAATCATATGATGAGCTAAGTCAATAATTTTTATAGGAGAGCCCATATCAAAAACATAAATTTCCCCTCCTTTACCCATTGCTCCGGCTTCAAGTACCAATTGGCAAGCCTCATCTATCGTCATAAAAAAGCGAGTAATTTCTGGATGAGTTACAGTCACCGGGCCATTATTTTCTATTTGCTTTTTAAAATGAGGGATGACCGAGCCATTTGAACCAAGCACATTGCCAAAACGAGTGGTGATAAATGAGATATTATTTTCGAGGTTATAAGCAAGCGATTGAATATAAAGTTCTGCAGCTCTTTTTGTAGCTCCCATAATGTTGGTTGGGTTTACCGCTTTGTCTGTTGAAACAAAAACAAATCTCTCTACTTGATGCTTAATAGATAAATCTGCTATATTTTTTGTGCCTTTAAAATTGACGCTAAGAGACTCTACGGGATTTGCTTCCATCATCGGTACGTGTTTGTATGCGGCACCGTGAAAAACAACTTCAGGTAGATAGGTTTTAAAAACTTCATCTAAGCGTTTTTTATCTCTTACATTCGCTATAACACTATTGAATAAAAGATCTGGGTAGTTTTTATTTAATTCGACTTTTAATTCGTGAAGAGGTGTTTCTGCTTGATCGAGCAGGATTATTTTTTCAGGATTAAAATTAATTAATTGCCTAACAATTTCGCTACCTATTGACCCGGCTGCACCTGTTACTAGAATCGTTTTATTCTCATAAATACTTAGGAGCTTATTATTGTTCAATTTTATTGGGTTTCTTTGGAGTAAATCTTCAATTTTAATTTCCTTTAAATTCTTAAAATCTGAGTGATCCCAGTCTTGTAATTTAGGAAGTTTGTAAATTTTAATTTTTAGTTCAAGAAGTTGAGACACTAAATTTTTCGAAGAATTAGACTGGATCTCCTGTAATCTGTCATCACTTACAATCACAGCCTTGGCATAATGTGTAGAGTTTTTAATTTGTTCAAGATCATAAATAGGTAAATTAAAGATCCTGTTTCTAGTTTTATTTTCATTAATATTAATGAAGCCGATTACATTAAATGAACCAGAATTTTGTGAGACTAGACCCTCTGCCATTGCAACATCTGATACAGATGTACCAAGTATGTATGCTTTTTTTAAAGGTTGTTTGCTAGAATTAATAATTTCGTATACTCTTTTTACGCTAATTCTAAAGAAAAATAACAAAGAATAGGCAATAAAACCATAAATAAAAATTCCTGCGTCAACAATTAATTTATGTTGAAATAAATAATAGTCTACTCTGTTTATCAATAAAACCGTTATCACACAACTCATTGTTACTTGTAGTTGTTTGATAGCATCTTTGAAACTAGAATATCTTACTAAACCAATAAAAGACTTAAAAATGAAAAAGTAAACGCTTTGGACCAGTAATATTCCAAATAATTCAGGCGATAAATTATTATAAGATAAACCATTTGGTTGAAGTGACGACACAAAAAAGTAGGCTGTGTTAGCAGCGATCAAACAAAGGAATAGATCTATAGAGAAGATAATCCAACGTGGCACGTAGTTTTTAACAACCCGTCTTCCCAGTCTTACAATCGAGATTTTTATTTGTAAAATTTTTTCCACAAAAGAAAAATTAATAATTAATTATTTGTTTGATTCAGTTTTAAAATAAAAGCCTTTTCTTTGTTTTTTGTTCTTCTGTGGGAGATTGTTTTTAAGAGGCAAATCTACATTTTTTTAATATTAAAAGTTATATATATTTGCTTTTATGAAAAACATTTTGATTTTACTTAGCTTAATCTGCTTATGTAGTTGCGCTTCAAAAAAAAATATTACCTATTTTCAAGATAGCGATAATTTACCTTCTGTACAAATTGACTCAATTTATCATCACCCAAAAATTCAGATTAATGATGTACTTAAAATAGATTTGACTGCATTGGAGCCTTCGAGCTTAATACCATTTCAGTTTGATAAACTTCCAACAAGCGGGATGACTCAAATTGAACTTTTAAAGTTGCAGGGGTACTTAGTCAATAAAGATGGAGCTATTAATTATCCCGGGTTAGGCGCTGTAATGGTGAAAGGTAAAACAACTCAAGAAGTACAATCTATTTTGAAAAAAGAAATTGGAGAATTTGTGAAGGATGTTGAGGTGAAAGTAAGACTGGTAAACTTTAAATTTTCTGTGTTAGGTGAGGTTAAAATGCCAGGAACTTATACCGTAGCAGAAGAAACGGTAACCTTGCTTCAGGCCATTTCAATGGCTGGAGATTTAACCATACAGGGCGAAAGGAATAATATATTGGTGATAAGACATAATAATGGAGTGATAACCTCTAAGAGAATAAATTTTACCAATACAGATTGGATGAATTCTGATTATTATTATTTGCAACAAAATGATATGGTTTATGTGGAGCCTAACAGTGCTAAAGTTAAATCTAGTGGGTTTATAGGTAATGTGGGTAGTGTAGTATCTGTGATTTCTATTTTGTTAACGACGGCTGTATTGATTTTTAGATAAGATTATGGTGAATTTAGAAGAATCTAAAGTAAATAATAGTGGTGACGGAGATAATATCAAGGTTGTAATACTAAGGTATCTAAGGTATTGGTATCTGTTTTTGTTTTTTATACTCGTTAGTGCTTGTCTTTCTTATTTTTATTTAAAATATCAAAAGTATGTTTATAGTACTTCAACTAAAATTAAAATATTAGACGACAATGAGGGAGGTATAGATCTTTCTGGTTTAAATGGAGCTAAATCTCTTTTTAATTACAGTAAAGTAAATTTAGATAATGAAATCCAGGTCTTTAAGTCAAGAAGGTTATTGAAATTAGTGATCGATGATCTAAACTTAAATACTTTTCACTACGAATCCGGAAACTTTAAAGATCAAGTGGTATTTGGAAAGTCATTGCCGTTTCAGGTTAATTGGATTAAAGAAGGTTCGTATGAAGTAAATGATTATCCTAAAATAAAATTGTTAGACAAGATAAAATTTAAATTTTTAGGAGCTACTTCTTCAGAAGGTAAAATAGTTAATTATGGTGACACTATTAACTATTTAAACTCAAAATTCACTATAACTCCAAATGTGAATTTTAAAGATTACAATAATCATAAAAATGACATATACTATTTTAAGTTTATAGATGATAAGTATTTAATTGATATTCTTTCAGAACAAATTAAAATAGAACCGGTTGGGGATCGTAGTGATATATTAAAAGCATCCATTAAAGGGACCAATAAAGAAAGAAACGAAGCAATATTAAATACCTTGGTGAGTCAATTTAATTTAGATGGTATTGAAGATAAACGCCTAGTCTCTAAAAGAACAGAAGAGTTTGTTGAAGAAAGATTAAACTTCCTTGTGCAAGAGTTAGATACTGTAGAGTCTGATATTGTAGATTTTAAAGAAGATAATAATGTTGTAACTGTAGAGTCTAGCGTAGAACAATTATTTACTAAAGAAGCAACTTCAGAATCAGAACGTTTTGCAATAGCTACTCAAATAGAAGTTGCTAATGCTTTTAAAGAATTACTTGAAGAGGGGAATGAATATCAACTTTTGCCTGCTAATATTGGTATTGAGAGTGTTACAGTAAATGAATTAACCGCAGATTATAATGAAATTATCTCACAGCGAAATAGGCTCTTAGTATCATCTACAGAAAAAAACCCGATGATTGAGTCTTTAAATAATAAAATTGATAATATTAGGAATAATATAAGGTTAAGCTTAGATAATTATTTAAGGGGTTTAAATATTTCGTATAATAATTTGCAAAATCGTGAAGGTAATTTTAAAGGTCAAATAAGTAATCTTCCTAAAAAAGAAAAGGAACTGCGAAAAATAATAAGACAACAAGGAGTAAAAGAGAGGTTGTATTTATTTTTATTACAAAAAAGAGAAGAAGCTGCTTTATCGTTTGCAGTTACGGCCCCAACCATCAAGGTTGTTGATTATGCTTTTACCAATGATGTGCCAATATCTCCTAGAAAAAGAGTTATTTTTTTAGGTTCAATAATTTTTGGATTTGTATTTCCTTTTGGGTTATTATACCTCAAATTTTTGCTGGATACAAATGTATCTAGTCGAGAAGAAATTGAAACTAAACTGCCAAGCATACCGATTTTAGGAGAAATACCTATGTTGAGTAATTCAGATGAAAAATTAATTCAGAAAAATGATAACTCTGTTCTTGCAGAATCTTTTAGAATTTTGAGAACCAATCTATTTCATTATTATAAGAATACTTCGTCTTCTATTCAAGTAGTATATGTTACCTCTTCTATTAAAGGCGAAGGAAAAACTTTTACCGCTATTAATCTGGCAAGAACAATAGCTTCTTCTAATAAAAAAGTTTTACTGATTGGTGCAGATTTAAGAAATCCACAAATACATACTTACTTTAATACAGATAGAAATATTTTAGGTCTTTCAGATTATATAGCTAAAAACAATGTAGATTATAAAGGCTATTTAAGAAAACAAATGACCAATTTCGAAAATCTTGATATTATGTTTTCCGGTAGTGTGCCGCCTAATGCTGCAGAGCTTCTTTTAGAAGATAATTTTAAGGATCTATTGCATAAAGCTAAACAAGACTATGATTATATTATTGTAGATACAGCTCCTACAATTTATGTTACAGATACCTTTTTAATTGCTAAAGAGGCAGACGTAACTTTATATATGGTTAAAGAAGGTTTAACAGAAAAGAAACTACTTAAACACATAGAAGACGTTAATAGGTCTAAGAAAATTAATAATTTATCGTTAGTGTTAAATGGAGCGAGTCTAAATACTAATTTTGGTTATGGTTATGGTTATGTTTATACAGATAAGAAAAAACCATTCTACAAATTTTGGTAATCTTTGAGTTGATAAAATTTTCTTTAGATGAATAAAGAAATTGGTAAAAAAACCAAAATAGGACTTCTTTGGGATCTGTCTGGTTCTTTCTTTAGGCAATTTATAGCATTTTTTATATCGGTAACCTTGGCCAGGTTGTTAGACCCTAAACAGTTTGGTATAATTGGTATGTCTTTAGTATTTGTTAGTATTTCTCAGGTGTTTGTAGATGTTGGTTTTACAAGCGGCTTAGTACAGCAAAAACACACTAAAAGTATAACTTATTCATCTGTTTTTTATATAAATATTCTCATCAGCTTTTTATTGTCAATGGCAATTATTGTTTCAGCACCATTTATTGCTGAGTTTTATGAAATAGATAAAATAGAGAAAATACTTTATTTCTTATCAATTATTCCTCCGATAGCAGCTTTAGGTTTAGTGCATTCTGCTATTTTAACTAAAACATTAAATTTTAAAAGTTTAACCATTCGAGATATAGTAGCTACATTGGTTGGTGGCGTTGTAGGTATTGTGGCTGCGTTTAGCGAATTTGGAGTTTATAGTTTAGTTTTTCAACAAATATTTACAGTTTTAACCGGTACTATACTTCTTTGGTTCTCTACTAGTTGGCGACCTAAGTTAGAGTTTTCTTACAGAGAAACTAAAAGTCTTTTGAGGTATTCTAGTTATGTGTTTTTTGATCAGGCTTTACGTCAAGTTTCTAATAAAATAGATACAATATTTATTGGTAAGGTTTTTAGCCCATCTATATTAGGTTTTTATTCAAGAGCAGAATCTTTAAGATCTCAAGTACAAACCTATACTACAAATAGTTTACGGAAAGTTATTTTTCCTACTTTAAGTGCTTTACAAGATGATAAAGAAAACTTTGAGAGAATGTTTTTTAAAACATTTAATATTGTTTCTGGTCTAACGATAATCTTAGTGGGACCAATTTACTTCCTTTCAGAAGAAATTATAATCATTTTATTAGGTGAAAAGTGGAGGCCGAGTATTATATTTTTTCAAATTTTACTCTTTACAACATTAACTAGTCCACAAATAGGGATGATGGCTAAAGCAATGTTAGCAAAAGGATATTCTAAACTAAAGTTTAATGTAGGTATTGTACAACGATTATTAAAACTATCTCCCATATTAATAGGTTTCTATTTTGGTATTATCGAGTTTTCAATAGCAGTTGTTGTCTCTTCAAGCTTAGTTTTTTTTCTTTTTGCTTTTATTTTAGATATAAAATTTCAGTTAAGTTTCTCTAAACAGTTTTGGGGTTTGTTAAAACCTATGTTTCCATTTTTAGTAGTTTTTCTATTAGAAAAATTTATATTTGATGAATTAAATAATTGGCTTTTAGCAATTTCATTTATTCTAATTCATATTTTATATATAAAACTAATTTCCCACGATAGTTTTTTATTTGTTTACAATACAATCAAAAAAATTTACAATTCAAAATTTAAAAAATAATGGCTTTAAGTGTTACCAAAACAAAATTATCTGGTAAGGTTTTGCTTAGTGGTGCTAAAAATAGCTCATTACGACTTTTGGCAGCTTCGTTATTAACAGAAGAAACGGTAGAACTGCATAATTTTCCTAATGGTTTACTTGATGTTAAGGTGCATTTAAAAATGCTTGAAGCTTTAGGTAAATCTATAAAAGAAGGAGTACATACGGTGCAAATTTCTACGCAAAAGCAAATTAGTACAAAGTTAATTTGGAAAGAGCGGTCTATAAGAAATACACTTTTAATTTTAGGTGCATTAGTCTCTAGATATGGTGAAGGTAAAGTGCCATTGCCGGGAGGTTGTAAATTAGGAGAAAGAAAATATGACCTGCACGTAATGCTTTTAGAAAAATTAGGAGCAGAAGTATGGGAGGAAGAAGGTTATTTGTGCGCTAAGTCTAAAGCAGAAAAGTTAATTGGTGCAGAGATACATTTACCATTACGCTCTACGGGAGCCACAGAAAATACGATTATTGCGAGTAGTTTAGCTGTAGGAGAAACAATTTTATATAATCCTCATATAAGGCCAGAGATTATAGATTTAATAACAATGTTAAATAAAATGGGTGCTCAAATTACGGTATATGGCCAACAGGCTATTAAAATTAAAGGAGTCGATGTTTTAAAAGCTGTAAAACATGAGGTGATACCGGACAATATGGAGGCATTAACTTGGGCTATAGGATCTGTGATTACTAATGGTGAAATTGAGATTGAAAACTTTCCTTATCAACATTTAGAGGTTCCTTTAGTTTATTTACGAGAAAGCGGAATGAAGTTTTATAGAGGAGAATCGAGTTTAATTGTTAAGGGTGGGCAACCATATCCCGTAGAGATTAGTACAGGCCCTTATCCTGGTATAAATTCTGATATGCAACCACTGTTTGCTGTTTATGGAGCTATGTCTTTAGGAGAAACAAAAATTGTAGACTTAAGGTTTCCTGGAAGATATGCTTATGCCGACGAATTATCTAAAATAGGAGTGAATTCTAAAGTAGTAGGAGATATGTTGGTTATAAATGGTGGAAATAAAATTACTGGAGGTAGAGTAAAGGCATTAGATCTTAGAGCAGGGATCGCATTACTTTTAGCGGGTATGACCTCTGAAGAGGAGGTGATCATAGAAGATGAGTGGCAGATCTATAGAGGTTATGAAAATCTCGAAGAGAAGATTTCTAATTTAACGTCGTAATGTTAACAATTTTAAATATAATTAAGGACGATTTAAATTCATTATCAAGAAATAGTTTTAAAAATAAGATTTTAAATTTGTTCTTTAATAGGTCATTTGCTCTAACTTTAAACTATAGGTTAGGTAATCATTTTCAGAAAAAAAGAAATTTTCTAAATAACCTGTTCATATTAATCTTAAAAAAAAAGCAACTTAAAAATTTTGGTTGCGATATATCCTATACAGCTGAAATTGGAAAAAATATATCTTTTCCTCATCCAATAGGTATTGTAATAGGTAATAATGTGAAAATTAAAGATAATGTGAAAATATGGCAAAATGTCACAATTGGTAGCAAAGGAAAATTACAAAAGGAATATCCTGTAATAAATTCAAATGTGAAAATTTTCACTTCTGCCCAAGTTATAGGAAATATTTACATTGGAGATAACACTATAATAGGAGCATCGTCTTTGGTAATAACAGACCTACCGAGCAATAGTATAGCATATGGCGTTCCTGCTAAATTTAAAATAAATGAAAATTCCTAATTTTATACTTGGTGGTATCATGAAAAGTGGTACAACTTTTCTTCATAACTTATTAATTAATCATCCACAAGTCAAAGTTTTGAAAAGAGATATGTCTTTTTCGTACTTTGATGATGATAGAGTATTTAAAAATGGTGAAAATTGGGATGTTAATCTTTTTTCTGAAATTAAAAAGGATTTAAAATCTAATGAAATTGTAGGTCAAACTTCCGCCGACTGTGCTTTTAACCCTCAAAGTGTACAGCGTATTATGGATTATAACCCTAATACCAAATTGATTTTTGTTTTAAGACATCCTATAGATCGTGCTTACTCTTTATATTGGCATCAATACGGTATGGGAAGAGAACATAAGTCTTTTGAAAAAGCAATCGATGTTGAAGCTAATAAGATCAAAAAATCTTACTATAATTTTAAAAATTTTTCTTATTTAGAAAGAAGTAAGTACTATCAACAATTTCAGGAAGTAAAAAAAATAGTTCCTGAAGCAAATTTGCTAATTTTAGACTTTGAATCTTTAACAAAAAATACTTTAAAGTCGATTAACAGTGTTCTCGATTTCTTAGAAATCGATAAAATCTCAGATATTGAAGAGTTAGGCTACTCTAATTTACCAAGAAATAGAGCTTTGATACCAAAATATAAATTTATGGTCAAATTATCTCATTTCTTACAAAAATTTGGTTTTGTATCCTTAGGGAGAAAGGCTTTAAATATGACAAGAGAAGAGGTTAGACCTCCTAAAATGAATCTAGAAACTCGTAAACAGCTTGAGCAAAAATTAGCAAAAGATATTCAATTTTATAATGAAGTGAAGCTGAACTTTAATAAGAAAATAAATTAAGTACTTTGAAGATCATCGAAAATTTTGACTTAACCCCTTGTAATTCATATCGTATTAAAGCGAAATGTAGTAAAGCTTATTTTCCTGAAAACGAAAAAGATTTTCAAACGATATTTAAGCAAAAATTAAATAAAATTATGATAGGTGGTGGCTACAACATTATTCTGTCTAAAGAATTTTACGAAGAAGAATTTGTAGTGATTGGTGAGACCTTTGCAAATATAGAATTAGAGAGTGACACTATAATTTCTTGTGAGGCGGGTGTAAATACAAAAACGTTTAGTGAATTTGCTTTAAATAAAAAGCTATCTGGGGCAGAGATCTTTTATGATATACCTAGTTCTATAGGTGGCGCAGTAGTGATGAATGCCGGTGCTAGTGGTGAAGAAATTAAAGATATTCTAATAAGAGTTAGGTATTTAGATTTAGATGATGGTAAAATTAAAGAAATAAGTAATAAAGAAATTGGGTTTGAGTATAGAAACAGTCTTTTTCAAAAAGAAACTAATAAAGTTGTTTTAAAAGCCTGGTTCGATTTAAAAAGTTCTACAGCAAAGCAAATTAAAGAAAAAATGGATGCTGTAAAAGATGCTCGTTGGGCAAAGCAACCCAAAAATTATCCTAATGCCGGGAGCGTTTTTAAGCGTCCAAAAGGTTTTTTTGTGGGTCCAATGATCCAGGAGTTGGGTTTAAAAGGGTATACCATTGGTGATGCGCAAATATCTAAAAAGCACGGAGGTTTTATTGTGAATTTAGGTAATGCAAATGGAGGCGATATCATTCAGATAATAAAAACAGTACAGGATAAGGTTAAAGAGCGATTTAATGTAGATTTAGAAGTCGAACAACGCATAATATAATTAACATGAAAATTTTATTTGTTATCTCAAGCGATGGTGGTAATGCAGTTGGAGGTCATTATAATTCATTAGATCAGGTAAGTCGCGAGGTTTCGAAAATACACGAAGTTAAAATTGTAAGTTTTGGCACAACTATAAGTCCGTTGATAGCTAAAAACCCTAACTTCGCTAGGCACTTTCAATCTAAACTCAATTTACTGCCACTTTTAAAACAAAAAGACAATTTTTCAAAATTTGTTAAGAATTTTCAACCAGATATTATTCATGTATTTGACGCAGAAGCCCTAAACTGTATTTTGTTTTTAGATTTATTTTCTAAAATACCAATTGTACTGAATAAATGTGGAGGGCCAAACCCTAAAAGAAAAAATTATTTTCATGCAGATGCGATCGTAGTATTTAGTAAAGAAAATCAAGCGTGGTATTTGCAAAACCCAAATTACGAAGAAAATGATATCTTTTTAATTCCCAACAGAGTTAGAAAATTAGAACCCCTTGCAGAAGATCAGAGATTAGAAATAAAACCTATTAATAAAACAACTTTTTTAAGAGTTAGTCGTTTAGGTGGAGCTTACGAAAAGACACTTTTAGATAGTTATAATTTAATCGAAAAAATAAATAAAAAAAATCCTGCAGAATTAATTGTTGTGGGGAGAGTGCAAAACAAGTCTCGCTTCGATATGTTAAAACAAGAGGCAGTTAAAAGAAATATTCCGGTAAGATTTATAACCGATGAACGGGCATCCAGAGGTAGTGACTTTCTTTATTTAGCCGATTTTGTAATAGGTACCGGCAGAAGTTTTATGGAGGCAGCATCTTTAAGTAAGCCTTGTCTCACTCCGGCAAAAAATGCAGACGAACCCATCTTAGTAGATAAGCAAAATTTCGAACATTTTTTTAAGACAAATTTTTCAGAAAGAAATTTTTCAGATCAAGATTCTTTAGAGAATAATATTTCTAAGATAGAGTCTGCTATAGAAAATAAGGAGGACTACAAGCGTTTATCAGAAGAATCAAAACTAATTTTTGATGAATATTTTGGTACTCAGAAGATACAAGAGAAGTATAACTCTGTCTATCAATACTTACAAAGAAAAAAATTGAATAGAAGAAAGATAATTCTAAAGAATTTACCTTATTTGGTGAAATTTTCTTTAAATAGATAATTTAATGTACCAAAAGCAAACCAAAGGATTGTCAATTTTACTACTCTTAATTTCCCCAATATTAGGTCTATTTTTTGGTGTAAAAAATTTAACTTGGAAAAATAGAAAGCTTATAATTCTACTTTTTTCTTGTATCTATGGTTCGTTGATCACTTATGAGGATGGAGCAGATGCAGGAAGGTATATTGACATGGTCGATAGGTACAATCTAATGTCTTTTTCAGATTTTATAGATCATATATTTAGTATCCTAAATTTAGAATTGGTTTACGGCTATCCTACAGACCTCTATGTTCATTTTTTGGCTTATTTTGTTGGTTCTTTAATTGGTTTTTCAGCTCTATTTTATCCGATTGTTGGTTTTATATACGGTTATTTTTATGCAGGTGCCTTAGAGAAGGTTTTAAAGTTTCAAAAGAAAAGACAAATAACTATTTTTTTAATATTTACGGTTGCCTTATTTGTAATACATAGAAGTTTTGAAAATATGCAAACAGTTAGAAGCTGGACGGGTATGTGGGTTCTTTTTAATGGTGTACTTGGTTATTTTCAAACAAAAAATAAAAAATATCTTTTCTTAATAGCTATCACACCTTTTTTTCATTTTGCATATTTAATATTGGCGTTGCCATCAATCGCGGCTTTATTTGCAAATAGAGTGAATGTTAAAGTTATAGTTGTGGTTTATTTATTATCTTTTTTTGGAACTATTGGTGGTGATCAAGTAATCAATCTGTCTAAACAAAACGAATTAGCAGAAAGAAAGGTGAAATCTTATTATAGAGAAGATAAATATGGTAATGAAATTGATGTAATTGAAGAAAGGATTGACTCATCTGAAAGTGTTTGGTATGCAAAATATGGGAAAACAGATTCAGTTTATTGGGGAGGAAATGCTTTTTCGTTATTTTTGATTGCTTTCGGGTTTTATAGAAAACGTATGACCATTGCAGAAAGTGGAGTATTTACTGCTGGTATTTTGACAGCTGTTCTTGCGAATTTAGGTTCTTTTGCTTACGGATTTTATAGTAGGACAATGGCATGTGCAGTGACGTTTATGTTAGCAACTGTTGTAATGATCGCGATTAGAGATGGTTTTAGAGATAAAGAACTCAAGAACTATAGAAACGTACAGTTTTTTAAATGGTTTTGTGTCATTCTATTTATACCCAAAATAATTTACTTTATAGCAAATTTTTTAGTGATGACAAGTGCATTTAATTTAATCTTTCCGTTTATGTGTTGGTTTAATCCGGATCTAAATTTTTCAATTCGAGAATTTTTAGGTGTTTTTATATGATTGATAAATTAAAAAAAATTTTAATAAATCTTCCGGGTTGGCGAACTAACTCAAAAGTAATAGTAATTGAAAGTGATGATTGGGGAAGCATAAGATCATCATCTAATAAAGCTTTAGAAGATTTAAAAAATAGCGGCATTAAAGTTGATAATTGCAGTTATATGCAAAATGATGCAATAGCTTCAAATGAAGATTTAGAATTGTTATTTAATATTCTTGCAAAAAAAAATACTCCCAAAATAACAGCTAATTTTTTAACTTCTAATCCAGATTTTAATAAGATAAAAGAAAGTGGCTTTAACAGATATTATAGTGAATCTATTTTAGAAACCGTAAAGCGATATCCAAAACATGATAATGCAAAAAATTTATGGCTTGAGGGTAAGAATCAAGGTTTTTTTTACCCTCAGTTGCATGGTCGTGAACACTTAAATATTCCCAGGTGGTTACAAGATCTAAAAGATGGTAATGAAGAAACTTTACTTGCTTTTAAGCATAAAATGTTTGGTGTAAGCGCACATATTGTACAAAAACGACGTGCTAGTTATCAAGCTGCTTTAGATGGGAATTTTTCGGTAGATCTTCACGATAAGAAAAGCATTATAAAAGAGGCAGTTCAAGAATTTAATCAAATTTTTGGCTTTAAACCAGAAAGCTTTATTGCTCCAAATTATATTTGGGATTCTCTAGTAGAAAAGGCACTGGCTCAAGAAAAAGTTATGTTTTTGCAGGGTACGCATATACAACGATTACCTAGAGGGTTAGGAGAAAAACTTCAATATAGAAGGCACGCTTTAGGAGATGTTAATGAGTATGATCAAAAATACTTGGTTAGAAATGCTTTTTTTGAACCATCATCAAATAAAGATAAAGATTGGGTAGACAGTTGCTTGTCTGAAATTAAAATTGCATTTTTAATGCGAAAGCCCGCAATTATATCAAGCCACCGAGTAAACTTCGTTGGGTTTCTTAATCAAAAAAATAGAGATCAAAACTTAAAATTATTTGAAGAGCTAATTAAGAGAATAAATAAAAATTGGCCAGGTGTACATTATTTAACCACTGCAGAATTAACCAAACTAATCGGATGAAAATATTAATCACAGGTGACTTTTGCCCAATAGGAAGAGCAACAAATAAATCTGCAGAGCAAGTTTTTGGTGAAGAAACCTTAGAGTTGATCAACTCTGCAGACCTAGCGATTACCAATTTAGAATGCCCGCTAACCAATAGTGAGCAAAAAATTTCGAAGTCTGGACCCAACTTAAAAGTAGAACCCTTCTCAATAAATCTTTTAAAAGGGGCAGGTTTTAATTTTGTAACATTAGCTAATAATCACATATTAGATTATGGTTGTGAGGGTTTAATAGATACCCTTGATGTTTTAAATTCAAATGAAATAGGTTATGTAGGTGCAGGGAAAGTAGATGATGATATTTCAACACAATATTTTAAGTTTTTGAAAAAAACTCTAGCAATAATAAACGTTTGCGAGAATGAATGGTCTACAGAGCCAAACTTAGGTTATAAAGCTTATGGTCTCGATGAAATCGAAATGTATAATCAAATCACTAAGTTGAAAAATGAAGTAGATTATATTTTAGTAGTACATCACGGCGGAAATGAATTTTACAACCTTCCGGCTCCAAGATTAAAGAAGCTTTTTAGATTTTTTGTAGATATAGGAGCAGATGCGGTTATTAATCATCATACTCATTGTATAAGTGGAATGGAGATTTATAAAAATTCTCCTATATTTTATTCATTAGGAAATTTTGTTTTTGATAATCAAAATTATGAATCTACAGATTGGAATTTTGGCTTAGGAATAATGCTAAATTTCAATGATGCTAAATTGAGTTATGAAACCTATGTTTTTGAACAATTTGGAAAAGAAGCTAAAGTTGACCTTTTAGGCTCTAAACACGAATATCACCAGAAAATTTTAGATCTAAATAAAAAGGTTCAAGACGATAAGAAATTAGATGAATCTTATAAGGCGTTTATAAAAAATAAAAGTAAATTATATAATTCTTAGATTAGCTCTCAAAAATAGAAACATATTGCCTTCTTCATGGAATTCAAAAAAAAGATTGATTTTAAGAAATTTAATAACTTGTGAATCCCACCGAGATGTAGTAAAGAAATTACTTAATAATGAAAATAGCAATTCATAATAGTAAACAAGGTTTTCATCCTCGATGGATAGATTATTGTAAAGAAAACAATATAGAATATAAATTAGTAGATTGTTATTCTAATCTTGTGATAGATCAATTAAAAGGTTGTAGTAGTTTATTTTGGCATTATAATCATCTAAATCCAAAAGATATGGTCATTGCGAAGCAAATACTTTTTGCTTTAGAACATTCTGGATTTAAAGTTTTTCCTAATTTTAAAACTGCTTGGCATTTTGATGATAAAATTGGCCAAAAATATCTTTTAAAAGCCTTAAACTTACCATTAGTGCCATCTTATGTCTTTTTTGATCAAAAATCAGCTTTTGAATGGATTCGTAATACTAGCTTTCCTAAAGTTTTTAAGCTAAGAAAGGGCGCCGGCTCTGCAAATGTAAGATTGATTAATAATTCTAAACAAGCTAAAAAAATAATACGTCACTCTTTTAATAAAGGGTTTAATCTTTACAATTCTTGGACAGAATTAAAAGAAAGAATTTATAAGTATCAAAATGGTAAAAGTTCTACATCAAATCTTTTAAAAGGATTTGCAAGATGCTTTTATCCTCCAAAATTCTCAAAAATTAGCGGTAAGGAGATAGGTTATGTTTACTTTCAAGAGTTTATCCCTAATAATGATAGTGATACTAGAATTATAATAATTGATAATAAAGCTTTTGCTTTAAAGCGAATGGTTAGAAAAGGTGACTTTAGAGCTTCAGGTAGTGGAGAATTTTATTATGAGAGAAGCAACTTCGATTTATCCTGTGTGCGTTTAGCTTTTGAAGCAAATAAGAAAATTCAATCACAATGCATAGCATACGATTTCATTTTTGATGAAGACAAAAAACCATTAATTGTAGAGATAAGCTACGGTTTTTCTCCTAGCGGATATGATAAGTGTCCAGGTTATTGGGATCAAAATTTACAATGGTACGAAACGAGCTTTAATCCTTATGGTTGGATGATAAATACATTAATATTAGGAGGGGAGAGTAAAAATAAGATATGATTCAAAATTTCAAAGACTTAAAATATTATTTAAAAGAAGATAGAAGAGCATTGAATGTTAAAAGAGGAGGTGTTATAGGATATCTAAAAGCAATTGTCTACCTCAATTTTACATATTTATTTCAAGTCAACCTTAGAATAGCAGAATATTTTTCAAACAATAATGGATTAATAAATAAAATTTTATCACTTGGTTTTAAATATAAATATAATATTTTAGGAGTAATATGTGGCTTTTCGATACCTATAAATACATTTGGTCCTGGCTTAGCGATAGTTCATCGAGGGACCATAGTTGTTCATCATAATGCAAGAATAGGTGCTAACTGTAGAATACACGTTTGTACTAATATAGGGGCTACAGGAGGGAGTGATAAAGCTCCAATTATTGGTGAAAATGTATATATTGGACCGGGGGTTAAAATTTACGGTAATATTAGAATTGCCAATAGTGTAGCCATAGCAGCTAATTCTGCAGTAAATAAATCTATTTTTAAAGAAAATGTGACTGTAGGTGGTGTCCCCGCTAGCATAATTAGAGATGTGAATGCAAACTAAAAAGTAATCTTTAATAAGAAAAATATAAATACTTTGAGTTTAAAAGTATATACCAAACAGAATGTTCAGCTTTATAAAATTTGGTTTTTTGTAAAGCAAAATTTATTTAAGCAAATGCTTAAAGTAAGGTTGCCATATAAAAATGACGATTTTTATTTAGATGGTTATCCTAGAAGTGGTAATACATTTTGTGTTAGTTTTATTAAGCGCTTTTATCCCACTAAAAACTTTTCACACCATTTGCATTCAATTGCTGGTTTTAAAATCGCCTTAAAATTTAACCTTAAGTGTTTTGCATTATTTAGAGATCCATTAGATGCTGTTGCTTCATTAGCTATAATGCAAAATTTCTATGGTAAATGGAACAAAGAATCAAATTCTTTATTATCTGATAATTTAAACGAATACATAAGTTATTATCAATATTTAATTTTAAATAAAAACAAAATTGAGTTTATAGAATTTGACGCTATTATTAACAGTATAACTTTAAAAGAATTTTTTGAGAAAAATATTGAGAGCAATAATATCACAAGTGAAGATTTAAATAACTTCGAAATTGATTTTAAAAGCCATCAAAAAACAAAACCATCTCTGAGGTCAAGTTCTCCCAATAAGACTCGTAATTTAGAAAAAGAAAATGTTAAGAAATTAATACGAGCTTTACCTAATTATCCCCAAGCATTAAAAGTGTTTAACGAGATGAAAGAAATTGTAGAAAGTGAGCATAAGTAATACTGTAATTTTATTTGGTACAGGAAGATCAGGTTCAACTGTATTTATGGAGGCTTTTTTTAGGCATCCAGATATTGCTTATTTTTCAAATTATTTAGAAAAAAAACCCGATTTACTTCAACTTAACTATTTTAGATATGTGTTTGATAATGATATCTATAGGGTTTTTGGAAAAAAAAAGCAACTTAATAATAGATCTACTATTGAAAGGCTAATATTTAAACCTTCAGAAGCATATCCTGTATGGTCTTATTTATGCAATAATGAAGTTGATTTTTCAAGAGATTTTTTATATCAAACAAAGCCGTCAGATTTATTAAAACAAAGTATTTGTACCTATTCTAAGCAGGTAGTAAATATTCAAAATAAAAATAGGCTAGCTATTAAAATTACCGGTCCCGGAAGAATATATTTTTTAAATCAAATATTTCCTCAAGCCAAAAATATATGGCTTAAAAGAAAATTTTTACCGACACTTAAATCATTTTTAGAAGTAAGCTTCTGGCAAAATAGAAAATCTGATACGCCTTGGTGGGGGGGAGTTTATAACGATCAAGAAAAAGAAGTTTTAACTAAGTATGCAGGTGACCCTATAATTTTTACAGCCTTGCAGATTAAGAAAATCATAGATTTAATTGAAGCAGAAATAAGAGATAATGATTTTGAAGTATTTTCAATAAACTATGAAGATTTGGTGATGAAACCAACCAAAACCTTACAAGATGCATTAGATTTTGCCGGCTTAGAAAAAGATTCAAGCTGTTTTGACTATCTAAATAGTAATAAGCTAGTAAATAGAAATAAAGAAATTGAAAATTACTTTACTAATAATAAGATAGATGAACTCAATAACTTGTTAGGTATAGATGTTACTCAAATTTAAATAAAAGTCTTGAAAAAAAAACTAAAAATACTATGCGCAATTCAATCTTTGCAGGTTGGTGGGATGGAAAGGGTAATGTCTCAATTGATCAATGAGTTTTCAAAAAAACCAGATGTTGAACTTCATTTGTTGCTCTATGGTATTTCACGTGAAGTCTTTTATACTATTCCGAAGAATGTGAAAATTCATCAACCTTCCTTTGTATTTAATAATAAATTCAGAGTTTATTTTACGATTAAAACACTTTTTTTTATTAGAAAAACCGTGAAAAAATTATCGCCAGAAACTATTTTGAATTTTGGGGAATATTGGAATAATTTTTTCTTATTAGCAGTTATTGGTCTTCGCTTTCCGGTATTTATTTCAGATAGATGTCAGCCTAATAAAAGTCTAGGTAGATTCCACGATCTATTAAGAAAATTTTTATACCCAAAATCTACTGGAGTTATTGCGCAAACAGAAATGGCTAAAAGCATTTTTTTAAAACTTTATAAGCATAATAATATTAAGGTAATCGGAAACCCTATTAATTTGATGCCTAAAGAAGATGATAAACCAAGAAAGAACATCGTTTTAATAGTGGGGCGTTTAATAAAGACTAAACATCACAAAGAGCTTATAAATCTTTTTGTCAAAATTAATAAACCCAATTGGGAATTACATATTATTGGTGGTAACGCTTTAAATCAAACTAATTTTGAAAGTTTGAATGCTTTAGTGAAAAATTTAAATGCAGAGAATACCGTAAAATTATTAGGCTCGAAAGCAGAAATTTTTAAATATTATCATCAAAGTAAGATTTTTGCATTTACATCTAGCTCAGAAGGTTTTCCGAATGTTATTGGTGAGGCAATGTCAGCGGGACTGCCAGTTATTGCGTTTGATTGTATTGCAGGTCCTTCAGAAATGATTAAGCATCATGAAAACGGCAGTTTAGTTGAAGTTAGAAATTTTACAGAATTTCAAAAAGAATTAGCAGCTTATATGGACTCAGAGATGTTAATTAGAAAAAGAGGAGATAAGGCAAAAAAAACGATACAAGAATTTAACGCTAGTAAAATTGCCGATAAGTATTTTCATTTTATAACCAATATCTAATGAAAGTCCTTCAAATAAATACTGTTGTAAATTCTGGAAGTACCGGTAGAATTGCAGAAGAAATTGGTGAGTTGCTATTGCAAAATAATCACGAAAGCCTCATAGCTTATGGCCGAGGTAAAGGAAAGAGTTCTTCGAAATTATTAAAAATTGGAAATAAATTTGATCAATATAAACATGGTTTATCTACACTTTTATTCGACAAGCACGGTCTTTCTTCTATAACTTCTACCCGAAAAGCTATTAATGAAATTGAGAGTTTTAAGCCAGACATCATTCATTTACATAATATTCATGGTTATTATTTAAACTATAAAGAATTATTTGATTACATAAAGTCTAAATCTAAGCCGATAGTTTGGACATTTCATGATGCGTGGCCTATAACAGGACATTGTTCTTATTTTGATAGTGTAGGGTGTGAAAAGTGGAAAACTCATTGTAATAATTGCCCAATAACTAATCATTATCCCAAAAGTTTATCTGATAGAAGTTTTAAAAATTTTGAAGATAAATTAGGAAGTTATGGTAACTATGATCTGCATATAGTTACTCCGAGTAAGTGGCTAAAGACAATAGTTGAATCTTCTTTTTTAAAAAATAATAAAATTATAAAAATTCATAATGGTATAGATATCGATAAGTTCAAAATTTTAAATTTAAAAAGAACAGAACAGAAAATTATTCTAGGAGTTGCTAGCACTTGGGATAAAAGAAAAGGCTTGAAAGATTTTATAGAGTTGTCTAAACAATTAAATAAAAACTATTCAATTGTACTTATCGGTCTTTCAAAAAAACAAATTAAAGGTTTACCAAATAATATAAAAGGTATTGAGCGTACAGAAAGTATAGATGACCTTGTTAATTGGTATAATAAAGCAAGTTTTTTTATTAATCCTACTTATGTAGATAATTTCCCTACTACAAATATAGAGGCTCTTGCCTGTGGAACCCCAATTATTACCTATGATACCGGAGGGAGTGCTGAGGCAATTAAGAATGAATCAGAGGTAGGTTATGTCGTAGAGAAAGGGAATGTTTCAAGAATAGCAGAAATAATTGAAAATTTCAGTTATTCTGAAGATGTAGGCTTGAAGTGTAGAGATTCGGCAATTAAACATTTTAATAAAATTGAGCGGTACTTAGATTACATTAATCTTTATCATTCTATTTTGAAAAAAAAAGAAATATGATACCTTATAGAAATCTATTGCAAAATAATTTTAAAAATTTAATAGGTAAATCTTTAAAACAGAAATATATAATTTTTGAAAGTGACGATTGGGGAAGTATTCGAATGCCAAATAAAAAAACATTTGAAAGTTTAGAGAAATCAGGTGTTAAATTTGGAAATACAGAAAGTCTTAGATATAATAAGTATGATACTTTAGCCAATGTTCAAGATTTTGATTGTTTATTTACAACGCTTCAAAAATTTAAAGACACAGCGGGTAACCACCCAATAATCACAGCAGTAAGCGTTGTTGCCAATCCTGATTTTGAAAAAATTAAGGAAAATAATTTTAGTAAATATTTTTTTGAATCCTTTCATACTACTCTTCATCGATATAATCAAGAAAATGCGATTGAATATTGGAAAAGAGGGATAGATGAAAAATTATTTGTCCCAGAGTTTCACGGTCGTGAGCACTTAAATGTAAACGTTTGGTTGCGAGATCTTCAAAAAAAGAAAAAAGAAACTATAACAGCATTTGATCATCAATGTTGGGGTATACCGGTAAAAACTCCTTCCAATATATCCTATCAGGCTGCTTTCGATGTAGAGTTTGAAGAAGATATTAAAGATCAAGAGCAAATAATAGCATCTGGTTTAGAATTATTTAATACCTTACATAATTATAAAGCAAAAGTGTTTGTACCTCCCAATGGACCTTTTAATAATTCTTTAGCTAAAATATCAAAAACTTCTGGTATAGATTATATAAGTACCTCTAAAATACAATCAGAGCCCCTAGGTTTAGGGAAACATAGAAAAGTTATTCACTGGTTAGGGCAAAAAAATAAATATAATCAAATATATTTGACACGAAATGCATTTTTTGAGCCTAGTTCTCCCCATAAAGATTGGGTAGATTCTTGCTTAAATGATATTCATTATGCTTTTAAATGGAATAAACCTGCAGTAATTAGTACGCATAGAGTTAATTATATTGGAGCTATTGATGAAAATAATAGAAAATCAGGATTAGATCAATTATCGATTTTAATTTCTCGAATTTTAAAAAAATGGCCGGATGTAAGATTTATTACTTCGGCAGAATTAGGAAATAAACTTCAAAATGGTGAATAAAGAAAATAAAATCTTTGTTGCAGGACATAGGGGAATGGTAGGAAGTGCGATTACTAAAACCTTAAAGGATTCTGGCTATAAGAACTTAATTCTTGTTAGTAGTAAAGACTTAGATTTAAGAAAACAAAAAGAAGTAGATGATTTTTTTAAAAAACATCGTCCGGATATTGTAATAGATGCAGCTGCAAGAGTCGGAGGTATTTTAGCTAATAGCCAATACCCTTATAACTTTTTAATGGAAAATCTTCAAATTCAAAATAATTTGATTGACGGTTCTGTAAATAATGATGTTAGTAAATTTATATTTTTAGGGAGCTCTTGTATCTACCCAAAAATGGCAAATCAGCCTTTAAAAGAAGATTATCTTTTAACCAATGAGTTAGAGCCAACTAATCAGTGGTATGCGATTGCAAAAATTGCAGGAGTAAAAGCTTGTGAAGCTGTAAGAGAGCAATATGGTAAGGACTATATTAGTTTAATGCCCACTAATTTATATGGTGAAAATGATAATTTCGACTTAAAAACATCTCACGTTTTGCCGGCGATGATCAGAAAATTCGATGAAGCTAAAGAGAATAACCATAGCAGTGTTAAGTTATGGGGGAGTGGTTCTCCGAAAAGAGAATTTTTACATGTTAAAGATTTAGCTTCTGCAGTTCAATTTTCATTAGAGAACAGATTAGATGAAAATCTATATAATGTGGGTTCTGGTGTAGATATCTCTATTAAAAATTTGGCAGAAACGATTCAAGGAATTATTGGTCATAAGGGTGAAATATTTTGGGATAGTTCTAAGCCTGATGGAACACCAAGAAAACTAATGGACACCAAGAAAATGAGTGATCAAGGTTGGAAGTACTCTATAGATTTAGAAGATGGCATTAAATCTACCTACGAGTGGTATTTAAAAAATAAAAGTAAAATAAGAAAGGTTAAATTATAAATAAATGACAAATCGAAAAGTAGCCTTAATTACAGGGATAACAGGTCAAGATGGAGCTTATCTAGCTGAATTATTGTTAGAGAAAAATTATATTGTTCACGGTATTAAAAGAAGAGCTTCATTATTCAATACAGATAGAATAGATCATTTATATAAAGATCCTCATCAAAATAACGTAAATTTTAAATTACATTATGGAGACTTAACAGACTCTATGAATTTAACAAGGATCATTCAAGAGACACAACCTGATGAAATATATAATTTAGCTGCAATGTCTCACGTTAAAGTAAGCTTTGAAACTCCAGAATATACAGCTAATGCAGATGGTATTGGAGCTCTTCGAATCTTAGAGGCCATTCGTTTATTGGGGTTAACAAAAAAAACTAAATTCTACCAGGCTTCAACCTCAGAACTTTATGGTTTGGTTCAAGCAGTACCGCAATCAGAAAGCACACCATTTTATCCTAGATCTCCTTATGCGGTTGCAAAGCTCTATGCTTACTGGATAACGATTAATTACAGAGAAGCATACGATATGTATGCTTGTAACGGTATACTTTTTAATCACGAATCACCTTTAAGAGGAGAAACCTTTGTGACTCGAAAAATCACAAGAGCTGCGGCAAAAATTGCGTTAGGTTTGCAAGAAGAAATGTATATAGGAAATCTTGATGCAAAAAGAGATTGGGGGCACGCCAAAGACTACGTAAGAGGAATGTGGTTAATGTTGCAGCAAAATAATCCTGAAGATTTTGTATTAGCAACTGGTGTAACTACAACTGTAAGAGACTTTATAAAACAATCTTTTTCAGAAATTGGATTGACTTTAAAGTTTTCTGGTGAAGGAGTAAATGAGTATGGTACATTATTATCTATTAATAAAGATAAATTTGAATTGCTTACAGGTTTGAAGGCAGATAGCTTAGAAGCAAGAATTAATTCAACAATAATTAAAGTAGACCCAGAGTATTTTAGACCTACAGAAGTAGATTTATTAATAGGTGACGCATCTAAAGCACAGGCAAATTTAGGGTGGAGTCCAGACTATAGCCTTGATGAATTGATCTCGGAAATGATACAAGCAGATTTAGAACTTTTTAAGAAAGATCTATCTCTCAAACAATCCGGCTATAAAATTTTAAAGCAAGCAGAATAGAATGCCGGGAGATTATAAATCTATTGTTTTTATAAACCAAAGTAGTGGTTACTTGATGATAGATATCATTAATGCTCACTCAGATTTATATGATGAAATAATTCTTTTAACAGGATTTTTAAATCCAAGGGAAACTCCATTAAATCCTAAGGTGCAAGTTAAATATTTATCGCGATACGATCGAGAGAATAACTCTTCTAGATTTATAAGTTGGTTAAAATTTTATTTGCAATGTTGGTTTTATGTTTTTTTTAAATTTAAAAAGTCTAATTTCTATTTTGTTTCAAACCCTCCACTAACCCTTTTTTTGGCAGCATTTAAAAAGTCACAATCATTTGTATATTTAATTTATGATGTATATCCTGCTGCCCTAAGTGAAAATAATATAATTTCTAAACACTCGGTATTATATAGATTTTGGAATTATGTAAATAAGATTGTCTTAAAAAAAGCAAAATCTATATATACTATTAGCGAGGGAATGAAAAGTGTTTTTTTAGATGAAATAAATATTAAAAAGGATTATCGTGATAAAGTAAAGGTTATTCCTGTATGGACTAATAATAACTTCTTTATATCAATACCAAAAAGTGAAAACATTTTTTTAAAGAAATATCAAGCTTTTAATAAATTCATTATCGCTTATTCGGGTAACTTAGGAAAAACTCATCCTATAGAATTTTTAATAGAATCCGCACGACATTTAAAATATGATGATGATATTATATTTTTTATAATCGGTGAGGGAGATAAAAAATCTAAGATCACTAATACCATTAATAAAGAAGGCCTTAAAAATATTAAAGTTTTAGATTTTCAACCTACAGAAATATTCCCTCATTCGTTAGCAGCTATAGATATTGGTGTGGTTACATTAGAAGAAAACACTGCTCAGTTAAGTGTTCCTTCAAAACTGTTTAATTTGATGTCTGTAGCTAAACCAGTAATTACAGTGTCTAATAATACTTCAGAGTTAGCTAAAATTATTAATAAAAATAATATGGGTGAAAATTTCTCGGCTAATGAT
Source organism: Mesonia sp. (assembly GCA_012964435.1). Classification (GTDB taxonomy): domain Bacteria; phylum Bacteroidota; class Bacteroidia; order Flavobacteriales; family Flavobacteriaceae; genus Mesonia. The sequence goes on from DTTX01000090.1 coordinate 54,552, forward strand.
GTAATTGATATTTGTAATTTTATAATTAAATTGAAAGAGAATAAATCTATATACGATCAATATAGTTTAAATAGTAAAAAAGCTAGTTTAAACTTTACTCAAGATAACGCTCATAAAATGATATTTTAAACTTATTGTATGCACTATAAAAATAGTATTAAGGTATTTTTTGATGTTTTTACTGCCGTTGTTCTTTTGCTATTATTTAGTCCATTAATTTTAATCACTTATTTAGTTTTATCAATTTCTTTTGGTGGTAGTCCGATCTTCTATCAATTGAGGCCTGGTAAAAATGAGAAAGTATTTAAGATCATTAAATTTAAAACAATGAATGATCGTAGAGACGAAAATGGACTGCTTCTACCTGATGAAATAAGGTTAACTAAAATTGGTTCACTTATTAGAAAAACGAGTATCGATGAGTTGCCACAACTACTAAATGTGCTTAAAGGAGATATGAGTATAGTAGGGCCAAGACCTCTTTTAGTTAAATATTTAGATTTGTATAATGAAAATCAAAAAAAAAGGCATTTAGTAAAACCCGGCATTACCGGGTTAGCGCAAGTTAATGGAAGAAATAATATTAGCTGGGAGAAAAAATTAGAACTCGATGTTTTCTATGTAAGAAATCAATCTTTTTTTTTAGATTTAACTATACTTTTTAAAACTTTACAAAAAGTAATTCAATCAAAAGATATTAATAAAAAAGGTGAAGCAACTACGAGTTCATTTAAGGGCTCTAAATAATTTTAATAGATGAAAAGTAATGTAATAATTGTCGGAGCAGGCGGCCACGCCGCAGAGATTAGAGATTATGTAAATCACTTTAATCAAGCAAATAAAGACTCGCAGCTTACCGTTATAGGTTTTCTAGATGATGATCAACAATCATATCATCATTATGGGTTTAATGAACCTTATTTAGGATCAATTGATGATCATATTATCAATCCTTCGGCAGCGTATATTATGGGTATTGCCAATTTGTCTTATAGAAAAAAATTGATCTTAAAACTACAATCAAAAGGAGCAAATTTTAGAGGATTAATTCATCCAACGGCAATAATCTCTCCTTCTTCAGAAATTGATAAAACTACAGTTATCTCGCATAATGCCTCTGTTGGAGCAAAAGTAAAAATCGGTGCTTTTAATATGCTTAATTCTCGATGTACTATAGGTCATGATACTCAAATAGGAGAGTTTAATTTTATTAGTCCTCAAGTTGCAATTGCTGGTAATACTTCTATCGGAAATGAAAATTTGATTGGGACAAATGCCTGTACAATACCCGGTATGAAGATTGGCGATAATAATAAAATTGCTGCTGGTATGACAATTTATAAATCAGTGGGAGATAATGAAACTGTGATCTATAAACATAAAGAAAGAGTTATATTCAAAAATGAGTAAACTTCATTATGTATAATATTACACTTTAATAACTAAAAAAAAGCCATCATTTAAATGATGGCTTTTTTATTTATGAATTGAAAAGTTTCTTATTGAACTTTAAAAGTTACTCTTCTAACTAATTGTCTAGCTTCAGATGAAGATTTATCTACAGTATCGTCTGCTCCAGCTCCTCTGTATTCTAATCTAGATTCTTCAACTCCAGATGCAACTAAAATATCGTATACTCTTTTAGCTCTTTTTTCAGATAGAGTTTGGTTGTAAGAAGCATTTCCGATCTCGTCAGCATAACCAATTAACTCTGCATTAGCGTTTGGATTCTCTGTCATATACTTCACTAAATAGTTAATAGCTTCGTAAGAATATATCTCAGGCTTATCGCTATTAAATTGGAAATATACATTAACATAGCCATCGTTTAGTAACTTTTTTACACCTGCAGCAGAAGCATTACCTCTTTCAAATTCAGTTTTAGATGTATAACGCTCGTCTAAAGATGATTCGATTTCGTCAGGAATGCCATTGTTATTTTTATCTACAGCTACACCTTTAGAATCGACAGCCACACCATTCATAGTATTTGGCTCTCTGTCTAAGTAATTAGGAACTCCATCTTGGTCTTCATCTTGTAAGTCATTCTCAAGTTTAGCCATTCTGTCTTGAACAGAATCGATTTTCTTTCTTAACTCAGTTTTTTCAGTTACATCAACCCAATCTGCATGCTTTTGTTTGTTTCCTAAATAGATTTGAATACCTGCTGTAAAGGTAGCGATGTTACCGTCGATATCGTTTACAACATCATTTTCAGAATAACCGTCCCAAGCATACTTTTGACTCATTAAGCCTTGGAAGCTCATGTCTGCATACAAAGATATTTTATCACTTAATCTAACCTGTGGTGTAATACCTACAATTAAAGTTGCTGAAGAATTACTTTCGCCGTCAAATAAAACATCGTCTCCTAATGTCATATTTGTATAACCTGCACCCGCGTGACCAAGAATATTAAAAGTCTTTGTCCAATCTCTAAAGTTAAGAACAGAACCTACATTAACAACACCTTCTAATGTCCCGCTATAAAAATTTGTTTGAAAATCTGCTGGAGATTTATCATCTGCATTAACGGATGTGTATAAAAGATTTAGTTTAAAACCAAACTTATCATTTATCATATATCTTAATCCTAAATCTGCAGCCCAAGAACTAAAAAGATCTGAGTTAAAGCCTGTGGTAAGTCTTCTACCAGGTTCAGAAAAACCACCACCAAGCTCTAATGACCAATGGTTATAGTTGTCTCCTTCATTGTAATCATTTTCCTGAGCACTAATTGTGGTCGTTAATGTCAATAAGAAAAATAAAAGTGTAATTTTTTTCATAATTAGATTATTAATGTATTTGTTATACATTTCGATAGTTAAAGCAAATATATAATAGTTTATATTTTTAAAAAAGGATTTTTGGCTCTATTGTGATTTAATTAAGAAATCTTAAGTCTCGATTTAATAAATGTTAATGTAAATATAATCAAGTAATTAAAAAGGTTACTAGAATTCTAGTAACCTTTTTAAAATTTAAACGAATTAATTTTATTTCTTACCTTTTAGTTTAATAATACCTAAAGAAGCTCCTGCAAGACCTAAAAGCCAAACTAGACCGCCAATTGGCGCTGCAGTTTCATCATTTACATCATCTTCAAAAGGAATTTGTGCTCTTACATTTAGTACTAGTAGTAGAAACAGAATTGTAAATACTACTGTCGATAATTTTTGTTTTGAGGTACTTTTCATAGCTATTATTTCTTGATAATTTTTTTTGTGATCGTATTTCCGTTAGTTGTATTTACTTTTACTAAATAAACACCGGCTTGAAGTTGACTAATATTTATATTATTGTCTTCTATATTTTCGCTATTGTAAACTTTTCTCCCTAATAAGTTATAGATAGAAATATCTTTGATTTCTTGATCAGAACTATTTTGAATATTAAACCATCCAGTAGTTGGGTTAGGGTAAATGCTAAATTGGTCTTTAAAAAAGTTCTCATTATTCATAGAAGAAATTGCAAACACTAGTTCAAAACGATCGTTAGCAACCGTTAAACTATTTTCATTGTCAATTTCTACGGAAAAGCTATACGTATTCTCTGTATCGCTTATTAAACTTAAAGTATTTGTGAAATTATCTTTTAGATAAACATCATAATCTTCTAAGCCGTTTAATTCTGCTTCGAATCTGTAATTATTTACTTTGTAATTAGTCGTGAATAATTGAAGCGATTCATTGTTTAAAGGCAAGCTTCTTTTTTCTATTGAAGAAAGATTACCATTAATATCTCTAGCAATACTTTCATCTAAATTGAACATTTTAGGAGCATCATTATTGTTGAACATATTATCTGCAGATTCTTCAAACTTAATTTTAAGACCATCAGATGCATTGTCACCATTATTGTAAGCTTCTTCGGTGTATAATTTTAGATGTATACTTTTTTCTAAAGAATTAGCATTTCTAAATACTGAAGTTGTCGCCTGGTTAACTGCTTTGTTCTCTTCTAAAAATGATAAGGTAGGAGTAGTTCCGGCGCTTCCTGTTAAAAAGAAACCAGCTTGCATAGGTTGTAAAAACTTATTTCCGGCTCCAACAGTTCCGCTATTAGTTAAAACATCGATTGTTGAATAAGCTCCACGAGTTCCCTGTGTTGGGTCCCAAATGTAATAGTATAATGTATTTACATTAGAAGATGTTGCGTTTGCTAAAACTGCAGACATATCTACAATAGCTTGATATGGATTTCCGAAAAAGTTAAAATGTCCTTCGGTACTACTAAAACCACTTGAGAAATTTGTTGTGCCAATAGCTACAGTTCCTGTTGCTCTTAATTTAGTATTTGTAGCAGTAGTTTCATTATCTGTAACATTTATACTTCTGTCACCTCTAATCATTAATCGATAAGGTTCACCTGCAGTTAATGTAGTTACATCTGTATTGGGAGTAGTAAACCATGTTTGACTTACGTTATTCAATTCATACATAGAAGGGAGACCAGATGGAGTATAATCAAATCCATTATACCCATCACTGTTTGAATCAACACCTGTTATATGTGTTCCGTATCCAGGATTAGGATTGTCTGTATAACTGCTTGCATCTTCTTGCCAGTTTTCTCTTATGGAAGAAGTTGTATTTACAGAAGAAGTTACAAACCTATATGCTCTTCTTGCAGGAAAGCATTGCTCTGTAGTAATATCACCAGAAATACTACCGGTAACTTGATCTAACTGCGCTACGTTACCTGTAAAATCACACTTAAGAGTAATATTTCCGTTGGTGGTTAACTGTCCGGAATCTACATCTAAAATTTCAGTGATGTCGATTGTTGTATTTACAATTACTCCATTTGGATTAGCAATCGTTAAATTTGCTAAATCGCCATTAACAAAACCAGATGGGATTGTTTGTGCTGCTTGACCAGAAAAATTTAATTCTGAATTACTTACGCTTCCGTCAATGTATGCGGCTGTACCCGCTGTAATCGCACCTTGAATAGTAAAAAGAAAACCATTTAATTCAATAGTAGCGCCGTCACCCATAATTAAATTATCTGCTCCGGTATTTACATCAAGAATAGGGTAGTTAGTTAACCCGGTAGGTATAGTTACATTATAATTTGCATTTGGCACTTCTGTGATATCCCAGTTTCCAACGTCATTCCAATCATTGTCGATAGCTCCTGTCCAAGTAGCATCGCCACATCCGGTAGCATCTAAAATGGTTGCAGAAACTTCTTCATCTAAGCTAGAGCTATTAAAGGCAATTGTATGATCACCTCCAACTTCAAATACAAGATCGTTAAAAGTAGCTTGTCCGGTTGCATCGGTAGTTTGTGTAACTGTACCAAATAAATCACCGGGACCTGTTTTTATAGATGCAGTCACGTTAAATCCAGCTTGTGCAACACTGTTGCTTGCATCATCTGTTATTTGGATAGTAAAAGAAGATGGCATTGTACCGTCACAATTAGAAGTAGTTGGTTGAGCAGTAATATCAATTCTACTTGCCACCGGTATAGAAGGTTCGTTATAAGCGATAAAAGCAGGATCAGAGCTTCCTCCAGGAATGTAAATTAACGCTACTGCGTCTGCTACATTAGAGGCGTTAATACCAAATTGAGAAAGTTCAATGGCTGCAAAACGCATTGTTTTTGAAATATTAATTTGAGAGCTTGGCTGACTTGTAAATTGATATAAATCTGTTTTCCAAGTTCCTAATGAAGGAGCGCTAGTAAGTGTTAAACTAACAGAGTTACCCACCGTAGCTCCGGAAGAATTTACAAATCTTAATTGATCTGCACCTCCGGGTTGAGCGATTTGCGATACAAAGATATCTGGAACGCCATCACCAATATTAGCTAAATCTAATCCAGCACTACTTAATTCAAATCGGTTGTTTGTGCCACTAGGGATATTAGTGAAATATGTTCCAAGATCAAGACCATGCGGTCCGGTAGTTAAATAACTTGCTAGCTCAGCACCTGTAGGGTTTGCATTAAATGGATTCGTAGTGCTTGTATCTGCACCATTATCGATGCCATCATATAATTGTCCAAAACCTAACCAATAAGAGCTTCCGCCTGTCGTCGGTAAAGTTAAAATTGGTAACGCTCTAAAGTTTTGAGCAGAATAAGTGACGCTTTGATTATTTAAAATTACGTCATTTACTCCTGTAGAGTAAGTTGTTCCTGAAGCAGTAAATGCCAATACTGCGTGCGAATTCTCCGGGAGTATAGAATTTTGGTTTGTACTTGTCGATTTCCAGTAACCAAGATAGTTAGTGTAAATTTCAGTAACCTGTGCTTGTACATTTACTGAGAAAAATACAATCATCGTCAAAAACAATAACTGTATTTGATTAAATTTTGAGTAATTTTTTTTCATGGAAGGTGTGAATAATTGATATAAGGTTTTGAAAAACAATTCTTTAACTTATTGTATCAAAAATGAATAAGTTTCAGTTGAATTTCCGCGCCAAACATACTATATAACTATCTATTTATCAATTATTCACAACCTAATTCGATTAAAAGCTAATATATTTGATTAAGCGTAAAATTTTTAGATTAAAGGTAAATCTCCCGGTCCTTTTGTGGGTAATTTTGAAGACCCCATCAAAAATTTATCTACCTCGTAAGCGGCTTCTCGACCTTCAGAAATCGCCCAGACAATTAATGATTGCCCACGGCGCATATCGCCGGCAGTAAAAAACTTCTTTCTATTGGTTTGATAATTTTTTTCGGCTTTGAAGTTGCTTCTCTCGGTAGTGTGTATACCTAATTGTTGTGCTAAGGTTTTTTCAGGTCCGGTGAAGCCTAAAGCTAATAAGGCTAAATCGCAAGGCCATTCTTTTTCAGAACCTTCGATTTCTTTGAGTTGCGGACGGTTATTTTCATTTTTAATCCATTCGACCTCTACCGTTTTTAAAGCTTTTAAATTTCCTTTTTCATCTTTTAGAAATTTTTTGGTAAGAATGCTCCAATTGCGTTCAACTCCTTCTTCGTGAGAAGAGCTGGTTTTTAGGGAGAAAGGCCAATACGGCCAAGGATGTTCTTTGGTTCGATTTTCAGTTGGCATCGGCATAATTTCAAAATTAGTAACCGATTTTGCTCCGTGTCTATTCGAAGTTCCCACACAATCTGAACCGGTGTCTCCACCACCAATTACAATCACGTGTTTGCCTTTTGCCGATAGTCTTTCTTTAGGTTCTGCTAAACCATCGACCACACAGTTATTGTGTGCTAAAAACTCCATCGCTTGTACCACTCCATCAGCGTCGGCTCCATCAATAGGAAGCGGACGACGTTGTGTAGCACCGCCACATAAAACGACCGCATCAAACTCTTCTAGTTGTTTTGCGTCATAGTTTTTTCCGACGTAAATTCCAGTTTTAAAATTGACACCTTCAGCTTCTAGTTGTTGTACGCGACGATCGATCACGTGTTTTTCCATTTTAAAATCCGGGATTCCGTAGCGTAATAATCCGCCTACTTTTTTATCGCGTTCAAAAACAGTCACAGTATGACCGGCTCTTCGTAATTGTTGTGCAGCGGCCAATCCTGCCGGACCGGAACCAACAACGGCAACATTTTTACCCGTTTCGGTTTGTGGTGGTTCGGGCTTGATCCAGCCTTCTTCAAAACCTTTTTCGGCAATATATTTTTCAATGAGTTCAATAGCGACGGGCGGTTCAATAATCCCTAAAACACAAGCCGATTCACAAGGAGCGGGACATAATCTTCCGGTAAATTCAGGGAAATTGTTAGTTGAATGTAGAATTTGCACCGCTTTTTTCCATTCATTTTGATAAACAGCATCATTAAAATCGGGTATTAAATTCCCTAACGGGCAACCGCTGTGGCAAAACGGAATTCCACAGTCCATACAACGAGCGCCTTGCGTGTTGAGTTCTTTTTCACTTAATGGTTTTGCAAATTCTTTATAATTCTTGATTCTTTCTGCGGGGTCAATATTGTCTTCCGTCTTTCTTTCGTGTTCAATAAATCCTCTTAACTCTCCCATTACGCCGTTTTTAATTCTTTGTTATTTTTCTTTTTCTCTTCTTCAATTTTTTTCAATGCCTTTTTAAATTCTGTAGGCATCACTTTGATAAACTGTTGAGAAGTTTCTTCCCAGTTTTCTAAGATTTCTTTAGCAACTTTACTTTCGGTGAATTTGAAATGATTGCTAATCAGCTGTTTTAATTCATTTTTATTTTCTTCGGAAGGATTTTCTAATTCGATCATTTCCATGTTGAAATTATGATGATCCAATTCATTTTTCGGGTTGAAAATGTAAGCAATTCCGCCACTCATTCCTGCGGCAAAATTTCTTCCGATTTTCCCGAGAATCACCGCTACACCACCGGTCATATATTCACAACCATGATCGCCAATTCCTTCGATCACAGCTTTAGCTCCGGAATTTCTTACACAAAAACGCTCACCACCAATTCCATTAATGTAAGCTTCTCCAGAAATAGCCCCGTACAACGCTACATTACCAATAATGATATTTTCGTTCGATTTAAATGTTGCTGAAGCAGGTTTGCGCACGCTTAATTTCGCGCCGGAAAGTCCTTTTCCGAAGTAATCATTCGTGTTTCCGATCACATTTAAGTTAAGTCCTTTTGTGGCAAAAGCACCAAAACTTTGTCCGGCTGAACCAGTGAAATTTATATTCAGGGTATTTTCAGGTAGTCCGGCTTCTCCGTGAATTTTAGAAATTTCGTTACTCACAATCGCTCCGGTAGTTCGGTTCATATTATGAATTGGGAAATCGAGACTCATTTTTTCTTTTCTGTAAATTGCCGGATGGGCTTTGCTTAAAATTTCAAAATCTAAGACTTTTTCTAATTGATGATCTTGCTTCTCTGTTCGATAAAGCGGCATATCTTCCGGGATGTTTGGCTTGTAAAGAATATTCGATAGATCGATGCCTTGCGCTTTGTAATGCTTAATGGCTCGATTCATATCTAATTTCTGACTTTGCCCGACCATTTCATCTAAAGTTCTATAACCTAAATCTGCCATAATCTGGCGAAGTTCTTGCGCGACGAAATACATATAATTGATCACGTCTTCCGGTGTTCCTTTAAAGTTTTTACGCAACTCGGGATCTTGGGTGGCGATCCCAACCGGACACGTATTTAAATGGCAAGCGCGCATCATAATACAACCTGAGGCGACAAGCGGAGCGGTAGAAAAGCCAAACTCTTCGGCTCCTAATAGAGCGGCAATCGCAACATCGCGACCTGTTTTTAACTGTCCGTCACATTCAACAGTAATTCTATTTCTAAGGTTGTTGAGTAATAAAGTTTGCTGCGCTTCTGCAATTCCTAATTCCCAAGGTAAACCTGCGTGACGCAAAGAAGTTAGTGGTGAAGCTCCGGTACCACCATCGTAACCAGAAATGAGTACGACATCGGCTTTCGCTTTTGCAACTCCGGCAGCAATCGTCCCAACACCAACTTTAGAAACCAACTTTACATTAATTCTCGCTTCGCGATTCGCATTTTTTAAGTCGAATATCAATTGCGCTAAATCTTCTATCGAATAAATATCATGGTGCGGAGGTGGCGAGATTAATCCAACATAAGGTGTCGAATTTCTCGTTTTTGCAATATCCGGATTCACTTTCGCACCGGGCAATTGTCCGCCTTCTCCTGGTTTTGCACCTTGCGCCATCTTGATCTGAATTTCTTGCGCATTACTCAGATAATTAATGGAAACACCAAACCTTCCGGAAGCGACTTGTTTAATGGCACTGTTTCGCCAGTTTCCGTTGAGGTCTTTGTGAAAACGATCGGCATCTTCACCACCTTCACCCGAATTACTTTTTCCTTTCAAGCGGTTCATCGCAATGGCTAAATTTTCGTGTGCCTCTTTACTGATGGAACCAAACGACATCGCACCGGTTTTAAAACGCTTTACGATGTCTGTCCACGGTTCAATTTCTTCAATAGGAATCGGATTAAGATCGCGGAATTTAAATAATCCGCGAAGTGTCATTAAGCGTTCATTCTGTTCATTGATGAGCTTAGAATATTCACTATAACTTGTGGGATTATTTTGTTTAACGGCTTGTTGTAATTTTGCTACACTTGCCGGATTAAACATATGGCGTTCACCATTTCTTCGCCAGCGGTAATCACCACCAATATCTAAGTCTAAACCAACTTCTGTTGTTTTGGGATGAAAGGCTTTATGGTAACGTTTCTGAATTTCTTTTTCAATTTCATAAAGACCGATTCCTTCAATTCGGGTAGGCGTGTTGCAGAAATATTTATCGACAAACTTTTTGTTGAGCCCGAGTATTTCGAAAATCTGAGAACCTCGATAAGAAAGTAGCGTAGAGATTCCGATCTTGTTCATGATCTTTACGATTCCTTTTCCGATGGCTTTGTTGAAATTTTGAATCGCCACTTCAGGTTCTTCTTCGATTTCATCTTCATTAGCGAGGTTGAAAATAATTTCATTCACCATATATGGGTTAATCGCACTGGCTCCGTAACCAAATAGTAACGCAAAATGATGGGGTTCTCGTGGTTCAGCAGATTCAATCACAATCCCGAATGAAGAGCGACGATCGTGATCTTTTACACGGTGATGCACAAAAGAACAAGCTAGTAAGGAAGGTATCGGAGCGAGTTTGTCGTTTACATCACGGTCGGAAAGAATAATGATATTACAACCTTCATCGACAGCATCGTTAATTTCAAAAATCATTTCTTCTAAACGAGCTTCTAAACCGTTCAAGCCTTTTTCAGCTTCATATAACATCGATATAGATTTCGCTTTAAAATCGGGATGATCGATGTATTTAATTTTATCTAGATCTTCATTAGAAATGACCGGATTCTGAATTCTTAACTTTTTGCAATGCTCGGGAACGATGTCGAATAAATTCTTGTCTTCCCCAATCGTTAAACTAATATCAGTAATAATTTCTTCGCGAATCCCATCGAGCGGCGGATTGGTAACTTGAGCAAATAGTTGTTTAAAGTAGTTGAATAACAATTGCGGCTGATCTGATAAAACTGCCAAAGGAATATCGGCTCCCATCGAACCAATCGCTTCTTTGCCTTGCGTGGCCATTGGCGTGATGATGGTTTTAATATCTTCTAAGGTGTAACCAAATAGTTTTTGACGCTTATTAATTTCAATCTTTTCTATTGGCGTTTTGTTTCCGGTGTACGGAATATTGGCTAACGGAAGTAGATTATCGTTCAGCCATTCTCGGTAAGGACGCTTGGTAACAATATCATATTTTACTTCTTCATCTTCAATAATTCGACCTTTTACCATATCGACCAAGAACATTCTTCCCGGTTCTAAGCGACCATGAAACTCCACGTTACCCGGTTTAATATCAGTTACGCCTGTTTCTGAAGCCATAATTACATAACCATCTTTGGTTACCGTGTAGCGAGAAGGTCGCAAGCCATTTCTGTCTAGTAAAGCGCCAATGTAATTTCCGTCGGTAAATGGGATGGAAGCCGGACCGTCCCAAGGCTCCATAATACAAGCGTTATATTCATAGAAGGCTTTTTTCTCGTCAGACATCACCGGATTTTTTTCCCAAGCTTCCGGAACCATCATCATCATCGCTTCGGGTAACGAACGACCGGTGTGCAATAATAATTCTAAAGCCATATCCATCGAGGCAGAATCTGATTTTCCTTCCATTGTGATCGGAATGATCTTCTTGAGATCCTCACCAAAAAAATCACTTTCAAATAACTCTTCCCGTGCTTTCATTCGGCTTAAATTTCCGCGAAGGGTGTTAATTTCTCCGTTGTGGCACATATAGCGGAATGGTTGCGCTAAATCCCAAGTAGGAAAAGTATTGGTCGAAAAACGTTGGTGAACCAAAGCAAGTTTGGTAACTACATCGTCATCATTTAAATCTGGATAGTAAATATTAATATCGTTAGGCATTAAAAGCCCTTTGTAAATAATGGTATTCGTAGAAAGACTAGAAACGTAAAAATTATCTTTTTCTGAAAGTTCTGAATCATCAATACGATGTTCAGCAATTTTACGAGCAGCAAATAGCTTAGCGTTGAATGCTTCTGAATTATTTTCTTTTGGTTTGGCAATAAATGCTTGGTAAACTTTCGGTTCAGAAAGTTCGGCAATGCTTCCTAAGCAAGAGCGATCTACCGGAACTTCTCGCCAGCCAATTAAATCGAGTTCTTGAGCTTCGATTTCTTCTTCAAAAATCTCTTTGCAAATTTTAAGTTGATTGCTGCTTTTGGGTAAAAATACCATAGCCACAGCGTATTCTTTAAAATCGGGTAAATCGAAATCGCATACTTTTTTGAAGAATTGATGCGGAATTTCAATTAGTATCCCGGCGCCATCTCCGGTTCTTCCATCGGCGCCCACGGCACCACGATGTTCAAGCCGAATTAAAATATCGATGGCTTTGTGAATAATGTCGTTGGTTTGCTTCCCTTCAAGGTTGCAAATAAAACCGGCTCCACAATTATCATGTTCAAATTCCGGTGAGTAAAGTCCCTGTTGTTGTGGCTTCATATAGTCTTTTTCTTTAGCTTAAATTTTTCAGTTTAAAGGAAACGATAAGGTAAAGAAAAAGAGGTTTATATCCTAAAATCGCAGATTATTTCACGTTTTTTTAATTAAATCTTGAATTTTTGATAATATCTAAATAAGAAGTCGATAAAATCTTAATCTGAAATTTTAAGTGCTGAAATATTGAGAAATAAAAAACCCGATTCTTAATAAGTCGGGTTTTCTAAATAATTTATAACGATTCTTAATCGCGAAGTAATCCTCTGGAAATCACTATTTTTTGAATCTCTGAAGTTCCTTCGTAGATTTGAGTGATCTTTGCGTCACGCATTAAACGCTCTACGTGGTATTCTTTTACAAAGCCGTTTCCGCCGTGAATTTGTACCGCTTCTACCGTCGCATCCATTGCAGTTTTTGAAGCATAGAGTTTTGCCATAGCACCAGACATATCGTAGTTGTTGCCTTGGTCTTTATCCCAAGCTGCTTTCATTACTAAATGACGCGCTGCTTCAATTTCTGTATACATATCGGCTAATTTGAAAGCAATTGCTTGGTGGTTACAAATTTCTGTTCCAAAAGCTTTTCTGATTTTAGAATATTCTCTTGCTAATTCGTAAGCACCACTAGCAATACCTAAAGCTTGCGCTGCAATACCAATTCTTCCACCAGAAAGTGTTTTCATGGCAAATTTGAATCCGAAACCATCTTCACCGATTCTATTTTCTTTAGGAACTTTTACATCGTTAAAGTTAAGCGTATGCGTATCGCTACCTCTAATTCCTAATTTATCTTCTTTAGGACCAACTTCAAAACCTTCCCAACCTTTTTCAACAATAAAAGCGTTAATCCCTTTATGGCCTTTTTCTCGGTCAGTTTGGGCAATTACCAAATAATAATCGGCGCTACCACCATTGGTGATCCAGTTTTTGGTACCGTTTAAAATGTAGTGATCACCTTTATCGATCGCCGTAGTTTTTTGTGAAGTCGCGTCACTTCCTGCTTCCGGTTCACTTAAACAAAAAGCACCAATCGATTCTCCGGTCGCTAATTTGGTTAAGTATTTTTGTTTTTGCTCTTCGTTACCAAAAGTTTCTAATCCCCAGCAAACTAAAGAGTTGTTTACAGAAACAATTACCGAGCAAGAAGCATCTATTTTAGAAAGCTCTTCCATAGCTAAGACGTAAGAAATGGTATCCATACCGCCGCCGCCGTATTCTGGAGAAACCATCATGCCTAAAAAGCCAAGTTCTCCCATTTTCTTTACCTGCTCTGCAGGAAATTCTTGTTTATTATCTCTTTCGATGACTCCCGGAAGTAACTCTGCTTTCGCAAAATCTCTTGCTGCATCTCTAATCATTAGATGCTCTTCAGTAAGCTTAAAATCCATTATATTTTGTGTTTGTCAAATTTTTAGTGAAACTTCGCAAATATAGCTGTAAGTAATGAAATTATCAATGATAATCGGTTATTTTTGCGAATATGAGAAGAAAACAATTTCGTGTTTTAGGAGTTATGTCGGGCACTTCGTTGGATGGTATCGATCTGGCTTACTTAGCGTTTACAAGTGAAGAACACTGGAAAGCTTCTATTTTAAAGGCAGAAACGATTCCGTATTCTCAAAAATGGGTTGAGGCTTTAAAGACTTCTGCGGAATTATCTCGACCTGATATTGCTGCTTTAGATGAAAAATATACTGATTACTTAGCAGAAGTTATTCAGCAATTCATTCAGAAAAATAAAATAGAAAAACTTGATGCAGTTTGCTCTCACGGGCATACGGTTTTACATCAACCGGCAGAAGGTTTTACCATTCAGATCGGGAATTTACCCAAGCTGGCAACAATACTTCAGCAAAAAGTAGTTTGCGATTTTCGAGTGCAAGATGTAGAATTGGGCGGACAAGGAGCTCCGTTAGTGCCTATTGGAGATCGTTTATTGTTTGGGGATTATGATTATTGTTTGAATTTAGGGGGCTTTGCAAATATTTCAACTGAAATAGAAAACAAGCGGATCGCGTATGATATTTGTCCGGTAAATACGGTGTTGAATGAATATGCCTCTCGATTGGGTTTTGCCTTTGATAGTGACGGAGTAATTGCCCGAAATGCTGAAGTAAATCAAGACTTATTAAAAGAGTTAACTGAGTTGAGTTTCTACCAACAAAAACCGCCAAAATCCTTGGGAATTGAATGGGTAAATTCAGTGATCTTCCCAATTTTAGAAAAAAGCGAAAGCACTTCCGAAGAAATTATTGCCACGTTTACTGAGCATGTGGCGGTTCAGCTTTCAGAAAATATTCAGCATCATTCCTCTCAAAAAGTATTGGTAACCGGTGGTGGCGCGTTTAATACTTATCTAATAGAACTGCTTCAGCAAAAGACGAAATCTCAGATTATTCTTCCGCAGAAAAATCTTATCGAATTTAAAGAAGCACTCATTTTTGGCTTTTTAGGAGTCTTACGTTTAGAAAATGAAATTAACGTTTTAGCAAGTGTAACGGGAGCTTCAAAAAACCATTCTTCCGGAAAAATTTTCGAAGTCTAAAAAATTAAGATTTCATTCACAAACACCTTAAGGTTTAACTATATTTGTGAGCGAAAATTAAGATTTTTTTAGATATGAAAGAATTACTTGAGATATACGAAAATAAACAACCTGAAATCGTTTTTAATTGGAAAGACTCTGAAACCGAGGCTGAAGGCTGGACGGTGATCAACTCTTTGCGTGGTGGTGCTGCCGGTGGTGGTACACGTATGCGCGAAGGTTTAGATATGAACGAGGTGCTTTCTTTGGCCAAAACGATGGAAGTAAAATTTACGGTTTCTGGTCCGGCAATTGGCGGAGCAAAGTCGGGAATTAATTTCGATCCGCAAGATCCGCGTAAAAAAGGAGTTCTGGAGCGTTGGTATAAGGCTGTTTCGCCATTATTAAAAAGTTATTATGGTACCGGTGGCGATTTAAATGTAGATGAAATTCATGAAGTAATCCCAATTACCGAAAATTGTGGAGTTTGGCATCCGCAAGAAGGTGTTTTTGCAGGTCATTTTCAACCGACAGACGCCGATAAAATTAATCGAATCGGTCAGCTTCGTCAAGGAGTGATCAAAGTGTTAGAAAATACGACTTACTCGCCAGATGTTTCGAGAAAATATACCGTGGCCGATATGATTACCGGTTATGGTGTGGCAGAAGCCGTTCGTCATTATTACGAAATTTATGGCGGCGATGTAAAAGGGAAACGTGCCGTAGTGCAAGGTTTTGGTAATGTAGGTTCTGCTGCAGCTTATTATTTAGCGCAAATGGGTGCTAAAGTAGTAGGAATTATCGATCGTGCCGGCGGATTAATAAATGAAGAAGGTTTTTCTTTTGAAGAGATCAAGCAATTATTCTTAGAGAAAAAAGGGAATACCTTGGCTGCTGAAAACTTGATTCCGTTTGAAGAAGTGAATGAAAAAGTTTGGGCATTAGAAACAGAAATTTTTGCTCCGTGTGCAGCGTCAAGATTGATCACGCAAGAACAAATTTCTAAAATGATCGAGACCGGTTTAGAAGTGATTTCTTGTGGAGCAAACGTCCCATTTGCCGATAAAGAAATTTTCTTCGGAAGTATTATGGAAGATACCGACCAGCGCGTAAGTTTAATTCCAGATTTTATTTCTAATTGCGGGATGGCGCGTGTGTTTGCTTACTTTATGGAAAGAAGAGTGCAAATGACCGATGAAGCGATCTTTAACGATACTTCAATGACGATTAGAAATGCCATTCAAAATACATTTGATAATAATAGCAGTAAAACCAACATTAGTAAGACTGCTTTCGAGATCGCACTAAAACAATTAGTGTAATATAATATTAATCTACTTTATTACGAAAATGCTTAAAAATTTTTTGGGGAATAGTCCCTTATGGTTAAAATATACCATATTATCGTTTTTGGTTCTCAATATTTTTGCAAATTTTTTGTTAGGACCAACCGTCACAGCCTGGATCTTTATAGCAGAATTTATTTTCTGCTTAGCGATGGCTTTAAAATGTTACCCGTTACAAACCGGCGGATTGTTAGCTTTAGAAATTCTCATTTTAAAGTTAACCTCTCCGGAAGCCGCGAAAGATGAAGTAATTCAGAATTTTGAGGTTATTTTTCTTTTAATGTTCATGGTAGCCGGTATTTATTTTATGAAACCTTTACTGATGTTTATTTTTAGTAAGGTCTTCACTAAAATAAAATCGAAACTGTTTCTATCGTTACTCTTTTTAATTCTAGCGGCTATTCTTTCAGCATTTTTAGATGCACTTACCGTGACTGCGGTTTTAATTAGTGTTGCGGTAGGCTTCTACGGAGTTTATCATAAAATTCAATCTGCAGACACCGATTATAATGATACCGGTGTTTTAGACCGAAAGGAATTAAGCGGAGAAACCTTAGAGGAATTTAAATCTTTTCTTCGAAGCCTAATTATGCACGGGGTGGTAGGTACTGCTTTAGGGGGTGTTTGTACCTTAGTTGGAGAACCTCAAAACCTGTTGATTGGTGAGAAAATGGGTTGGGATTTTATCGACTTTTTCGTAAGAATGTCTCCGGTTACGTTACCTGTTTTGTTGGGAGGTTTGTTAACGACTATTATTTTAGAAACAACCGGTTGGTTTGGTTTTGGACAAAAACTACCAAAAATAGCAAGAAGTATTATTGAAAATTATACAGAAGAAGAAGACCGTAAAAGAACTAAATCACAAAAATATGGTTTAATTGTTCAGGCGGTTTCTGCGGTGTTTTTAATTATCGGGTTGGCACTTCATTTAGCTCCTGTAGGTTTTATTGGTTTAGGGTTAATCATTGTGCAAACTGCTTTTATGGGTATTACCGATGAACATAGTATCGGGAAAGCTTTTGAAGAAGCACTGCCATTCACAGGTCTAATCGTAGTATTTTTTGTGATCGTAGCGATGATTCACGATCAACATTTATTCCATCCAATTATTCATTGGGCACTTTCATTAGATACTGCAACACAACCTTCCGTATTTTATGCGGCAAATGGTTTACTATCTATGATCAGCGATAATGTCTTTGTAGCTACGGTTTATATAGGTGAAGTAAAAGATGCTTTTGATGCCGGTGATATTTCTCGTGAACATTTCGAAAAATTAGCGATCGCAATTAATACAGGTACAAATTTACCAAGTGTTGCCACACCAAACGGTCAAGCTGCATTTTTATTCTTATTAACTTCATCCTTAGCGCCACTTATTAACTTGTCTTATTTTAAAATGGTGAAAATGGCACTTCCTTACACCATTGTTTTAGCAGGAATTGGCTTTTTAGGGATTTGGTTTTTTTTGTAATCAATAATAAATAACTTAGCTTTATCACAAGAATATAATTTATTCAATTAATTAACGTTATTCTTTAAAACTAAACAGAACTTATGCTAGCTACATTTTTGCAAGAAGCGGTTGAAGAAACAGCCGAGCAAATGCCTGAAGAGAAGACCTTGTCTTTTATAGAATTGATTTTAGATGGCGGTATCGCAGGTACGGTTGTAATTGCCATTCTATTTGTTCTACTTATTGTGGCATTATATATTTATTTTGAACGTCTTTTTGCAGTTAAGGCAGCTTCGAAAACCGATGTGAATTTCATGTCACAAATTAAAGATCATGTAGCTAACGGAAATATAGAAGCGGCTAAAATTAGATGCACACAAGAAAACTCTCCGGTAGCGCGATTAACCGCTAAAGGAGTTTCTAGAATTGGTAGTCCGTTAGAAGATATTAATACTGCTATCGAAAATGCCGGTCGATTAGAGGTTTATAACTTAGAAAAGAACGTTTCTGTTTTGGCTACAATTGCAGGAGCGGGACCAATGATCGGTTTCTTAGGAACTGTAATTGGTATGGTTTTGGCATTTCACGAATTAGCATCGAGTAGTGGGCAAGCAGAAATGGGAAGTTTAGCAGAAGGGATTTACGTAGCGATGACAACCACCGTAGCAGGATTAATTGTCGGGATTATTGCTTACATTGGTTACAACCACTTAGTAGTAAAAACCGATAAAGTAGTTCACCAAATGGAAGCTACCGCAGTAGATTTCTTAGACTTATTAAACGAACCTGCTTAATATGAATTTAAGAGGAAGAAATAAAGTAAGTCCAGAATTCAATATGTCGTCGATGACAGATATTGTATTCTTGTTATTGGTATTCTTTATGTTGACTTCTCCTGCAGTTACTCCAGAAGCTTTAGATTTACTTTTGCCCAAAGCGAAAGGAAAAACCAGTAATCAGCAAAATGTATCTGTAAGCATCAACAAAGATCTAGAGGTTTTTATTAATTCAGAACAGATCAATAAAAATCAATTAGAGATAGAATTGCAGAAACGTTTACGTGGCGAAGAAGATCCTACTATTATTTTGAGAGCAGAACAAAGTGTGCCTATTCAAGATGCAGTTAATGTGATGGACATCGCAAAACGTAATAAATATAAAATTGTATTAGCGGTTAAACCGTAATCCTTATGGCTTTATTTGAAACGAAATACGAGAAAAAATCTGCGACGATCACCGCAGTGATTTCAGGATTGATCTTAATCCTGCTTTTCTTGTTTGGTTTCACCTATCTAGATCCGCCACCGGAAAATGGGATTGCGGTTAATTTTGGAACATCAGATGTCGGTTCAGGAGATATTCAGCCTACAGAACCGGTGCAATCTGCTCCTCAGCAAAATACCGCTCAGCCTACGCCGCCGCAACCTACAGAAACTACTCCCGAAGTAAAAGATGAAGTTGTAACTCAGGATACCGAAACAGCTCCGGTAATTGAAAAGGAGGAGGAGAAGAAAGTTGAAAAAGAGCAACCTAAAGAACAACCCAAAGAGAATCCTGTTGAAACTACGGAAACTCCAAAAGAGGTAAAAGAAACCAAAGAGGTTAAAAAGCCTGATCCTAAACCCGATAAAAATACTTCAGATGCGTTGAATAGTTTAATCAACGGACCTAAAAAAGACGGTCAAGCCAACGGAGGAGAAGGTAACGATAATCAACCCGGTGATAAAGGAGATCCCAATGGTGATCCTAATGCTTCGAGTTATTACGGACAAGGTAAAGGGTTAGACGGTGATGGGAATTATCGTTTAGGCGGAAGAAAAGCCTTGAATAAAGAGAAATTTGTTCAAGACTGTAACGAATCTGGTGTTGTTGTGGTGAAAATTGAAGTAAATCAACGCGGGCAGGTAATTAATGCCGTTCCGGGAGCTAAAGGAACCACTAATAATGCAAGTTGTTTAATGGAGCCGGCTAGAAGAGCAGCTTTGGCTACCAAATTTAATAGCGACGCCGATGCGCCTGTAAAGCAAACCGGTTATATCGAATACGAGTTTAAACTTTCCGAGTAAGAATTTAATTTTTATTTCATGGCTTCATACCAAGAAACCCTTGATTGGATGTTTCAGCAACTTCCTATGTATCAAAAACAGGGAAAGACGGCTTTTAAAAAAGATCTCACAAATATTTTAAAGTTTGCAGAAGAACTTCAAAAACCGCAAGAAAAATTTAAAACAATTCATGTAGGTGGTACGAATGGTAAAGGTTCAACCAGTCATATGTTAGCTTCGGTATTGCAAGAAGCCGGTTACAAAGTGGGTTTGTATACTTCACCGCATTTAAAAGATTATCGAGAGCGAATTAAGATCAATGGCAAAATGATTTCTGAAAGTTTTGTAGTTGAATTTATTCAGCAACATCAAGATTTTTTAGCTAGACAACAACTTTCTTTTTTTGAAATGAGTGTTGGGATGGCTTTTCAGTATTTCTCTGAAGAAAAGGTAGATATTGCAGTAATTGAAGTGGGCTTAGGCGGAAGATTAGATTCAACGAACATTATCACTCCGGAAGTTTCAGTAATTACAAATATTGGTTTAGATCACACGCAGTTTTTAGGGAATACTTATGAAGCTATTGCTTACGAAAAAGCCGGAATCATTAAAAAAAATATTCCGGTCGTTATAGGAGAAACTTTAGCGGAAACAAAAAATGTCTTTCAGCAGAAAGCAAATGCAATGAATAGTTGTATTGTTTTTGCAGAAGATAATGACTTTACCGAAATAAATTCAGACCTAAAAGGAAGCTATCAGATTTATAATAAGAGAACCGTCTTAACTGCTTTAGAAGTGCTAAAGTCTGTTGGCTGGCAATTAGATGAACAATCCATAAGAAGAGGAATCGCGAATACTGTAAAAAATACCGGCTTACGTGGGCGTTGGGAGGTTTTACAAACCGAGCCTAAAACAATTTGCGATACCGCGCATAATAAAGAGGGCTTACGGTTTGTGCTTCAACAATTGCAAGAAGAACCATTTGAGCAATTGCATATTGTTTTAGGAGTAGTAAACGATAAAGATTTAGGAAGTATTTTACCATTATTTCCTAAAAGCGCTACTTATTATTTTTGTAAACCGAGCGTTCCTCGTGGACTTGATGAAAAAGAATTAGAAAAAATTTCAAAAAATTTTAATTTAGTTGGAAGAGCTTTTTCTTCTGTTGAAAAAGCGTATTTAGCTGCTAATGAGAATACTAAAAATACCGATTTAATCTATGTTGGAGGAAGTACTTTTACAGTTGCAGAAATTATTTAAAAAAATATTTTTTTTATTTGGTGGAATGTAAAAAACGCTTATATTTGCACTCGCATTACAACAACAGAGGGCAATTAGCTCAGTTGGTTCAGAGCACCTCGTTTACACCGAGGGGGTCGGGGGTTCGAA
>DTTX01000091.1 GCA_012964435.1 Mesonia sp.
GTAAGAAATTGGTTCTTAAAACCCGCTGCAAAAGAAGACGTTGCAAAACACTTCGTAGCTGTTTCAACCAACTTAGAAAGTGTAAAAGAATTTGGTATTGCAGATCAAAACATTTTCCCAATGTGGAATTGGGTTGGTGGTCGTTTTTCACTCTGGAGCGCAGTAGGTTTATCTATTGCTTGCGCGGTAGGTTTTGATAATTATCAAAGCTTATTAGACGGAGCCGGAAAAATGGACCGATTTTAAAGACAATATTCCCGTAACGCTAGCGCTTTTAAGTATTTGGTACAATAACTTTTTTGATGCCGAAACAGAAGCTATTATTCCTTACTCACAATATTTACACAAACTAGTACCTTACTTACAGCAAGGTATTATGGAAAGCAACGGAAAAAGTGTTTCTCGCGACGGAAATAAAATACCTTATCAAACCGGAACCATTGTTTGGGGAGAACCGGGAACCAATTCTCAACACGCGTTTTTTCAATTAATACATCAAGGTACCAAATTAATACCGTGTGATTTTATCGGCTTTAAAAAGTCGCTACACGGTAATAAAGAACACCAAGATAAATTAATGGCTAACTTTTTTGCTCAAACTGAAGCTTTGCTGAAAGGTAAAACTCCGGCACAAGTAGAAGAAGAGTTAAAAGATATTGATGCTGAAAAGGCTTCAACCTTAAAACCTTTTAAAGTTTTTGAAGGAAACAAGCCAACCAATACTTTATTGATCGATAAATTAACTCCGGAAACCTTAGGTAGTTTAGTAGCTTTATACGAGCATAAACTATTTGTACAAGGCGTGATCTGGAATATTTTTAGCTACGACCAATGGGGAGTTGAATTAGGTAAACAATTAGCCAACGGAATTTTAAAACAGATAGAAACAAAAGATTTCTCTCAACCACAAGACGCTTCAACGCAAAGTTTGGTGAAAGAATACCTTTCGTAAAAACAAATTTACCTCACAAAAAAGCCGAGTTAGAAACTCGGCTTTTTTTATGGATAAAATTAGATGATTCATAATTTGTAAGAATGTGTTTTCGTCATTCCGGACTTGATCCGGAATCTCATACTGCTTTGAAAACAATTTAATAAGAGCAAGTCTAAAATCAACACTTCGACTCCGCTCAGTGTGACAAAAAGGATAACACTTTTATATTTTCAATAGAACATTCAAAAATTAAAATTTTTTATAAATATCTAAAAAAATTATTTCTGCTTCATTTTCGTAATTCTTTCGATTTCGTTGAGCAATAATGGGAAAGCCGGATGCGTCATTCCGTGGCCGTAACCATCCATTTCATATAAAGTCGTTTCAGTATG
The DNA here is from genome assembly GCA_012964435.1 of Mesonia sp. Classification (GTDB taxonomy): domain Bacteria; phylum Bacteroidota; class Bacteroidia; order Flavobacteriales; family Flavobacteriaceae; genus Mesonia. Next base: position 1,327 of record DTTX01000091.1, read on the forward strand.
CCCAATTACTTTCATCATTCGCATCATATAAGCGTTCTCTTCGTAACGGCCTAACATTTCTTTTTCGCGATCTCCGGTAATTAAAAGTAGAGGCGGAGCGTCTTTACGAACATGAAAAAGCGGAGCTAAACTATCGATGATCGGAGTTTTACCGTCAATACCGCGCTCTTTTCTAACGGTAAAATGCGTAATGGTATGTCCGCTAAACGGGATTAATCCTGCAATATCGTTGGCATCGATATCAAATTCTTTTAAATATTTTTTATCTAACCCGATCATGCTTGTTAAATATCCTCCGGCAGAATGTCCTGAAACGAAAATTAGCAATTTATCGCCACCATAATCTTCGATGTTTTCAAAAGCCCAAGCCACCGCTGCGGCAGCATCTTCAATATATGTTGGCGCTTCTACTTTTGGGTGTAATCGATAATTTACTCCAATTACCGCAACACCTTTTTCTTTTAATAATTCCGGAATAAATTTTTCACCACCACTTAAACCACCACCGTGAAACCAAACTACCGTTGCAAAATTCTCTTTATTGGTAGGGTAATAAATATCTAAAACGCATCGATCGGCTTTATATTTATCACCTTTGATTTGTTTTTTGGTATAATACGAAATATTCTCTTTGGTTTCGTAAGTGGTCTGCGCTTGAATGCTAAATGCTGAAATAAATAAGCACAGATAAAATAGTTTTTTCATAAATGTTAGTTTTTATTTTTCAAAGATAAATGCTAATCGTTAAGCTGAAGAATTTCCATACATTTTTGTTGAATTTCTTTAAACTCATCTTGATGTTGCGTTAAATCTCTATTCCAAAACGGGATCATTGCTGAAAGTTTTTCAGCTTTTTCTTTTTGCTGAAGTAACTCCGGGAAAGCTAATTGTATAATTTCGATCATAATATGAACCGCGGTTGAAGCTCCCGGTGAAGCACCTAAAAGTGCGGTAATGCTTCCTTCTTGATTGTGTACGACATCGGTACCAAATTCTAAACTTCCGCCTTTTTCTTCATCTTTTTTAATAATTTGCACCCGTTGGCCGGCAACTTTAAGTTCCCAATCTTCAGATTTTGCATCTTTTATAAACTCTCGCAAATCATTCATTCGGTCTTCGTGATCTTTACTAACTTGACTAATTAAATATTCGGTTAGCGGAATGTTGTGCCAAAATGCGCCTAACATCGACGAGATATTATCTAATTTAATAGATTTTAAGAGGTCGGTATAACTCCCTTCTTTTAAAAATTTAGTGTTGAATCCTGCAAACGGACCAAACATCAATTCTTTTTTACCATTAATATAGCGAGTATCTAAATGCGGAGTTGACATTGGTGGCGCGTCGGGTCCTGCTTTACTATAAACTTTCGCATCGTGTTTCTCGATCACTTCTCGATTTTTGCAAACCAGCCATTGTCCGCTCACAGGAAAACCGCCATAACCTTTTTTCTCTTCAATTTCTACTTTTTGAAGTAGAGGTAAAGCTCCGCCGCCGGCACCAATAAATACGTGATCGGCATCGTAATATTTTTTCTGATTGTTTTTTAGATCTTTAACTTCGACTAGCCAATCTTCTTGATCGGGATCTACATCGAGCACATCGTGATTTCTAAAAACCGGCGTATCAAATTCCTCTTCTAAAATACTGAAGAATTGTTCGGTGATATTCCCGAAGTTAACTTCTGTTCCTAATTCCATTCTTGTGGCTGCCATCGGCTCAGAAGAATGATCTCTTTTTTTCATAATGAGCGGAAACCATTCTTTTAAGGTTGAATGATCTTCAGAAAACTCCATTTCTCTGAATGCAAATTCTTGACTCATCTTCTCGAAACGTTTTTTTAAAAATTCAACTTTATCTTTTCCGGTAACCCAACTGTGGTGCGGCGCTTTATGAATGAATTGTTTCGGGTTTTTTACTAAGTTTAGCTCTACTAAATACGCCCAGAATTGTTTCGATTTTTCAAATTGGTCAAAAATCTGAATGGCTTTAGAAATGTCGATACTTCCGTCTTCTTTTTTTGGCGTGTAATTAAGTTCGCAGAAAGCGGAATGACCTGTTCCGCTATTGTTCCAAGCTTCAGAACTTTCTTGGGCAACTTTATCTAAACGTTCAAAAATTGCAATTTTTACAGAAGAATCGATGAGTTTAAGCATTAGGGCTAAGGTTGCGCTCATAATTCCGCCGCCTACACAAATAAGGTCGTATTTTTCTGCTATTGGTTTCTTGTTCATTGTTGTTTTTTCTTTAAAGTTAACTTATTTGAAGTTGGCAACACGGTAAAATTCGTGAGAGCAAGAAAATTAGAGGTTTAATTTGTTAATTTTGTATATTTGATAAAAAGCTAATAAATGGATTTACAAACAAGAAAGTTGGAACTTATTCAAGAGTTTTTAAAGATTCAAAGTGAAGATGTTATTTCACGACTTGAAAAAATCCTTAGAAAAGAAAACAAGAATTTCGATAATGATGATTTTAAACCAATGACAATTGAGGAATTTAATTCTCGAATTGACAAATCTATTGAAGATTCAAAAAACGGTCGGATGATTGAGGCAAAAGATTTAAAAGCCAAGATTGACAAATGGAATTAACATTATTTTGGACTGATTTTTCTCAAAGAGAACTTGAAAAAATTTATGAACATTATCGTGAAAAAGCAGGTGTTCGAACTGCTAAAAAACTAATTAAAGTAATTTACGATGAAACTCTAAAACTTAAAAATCAACCAAGAATTGGACAAGAAGAGGAACTTTTAGAGAATAGAAAACAAGAATTCAGATATTTAGTTTACAAAAATTATAAAATCATTTATTGGATTAACGAAAAAGAACGTAGAATTGAAATAAATGATGTTTTTGATACTCGACAAAATCCAATAAAAATAGAACGGACAAAATAAAAGCCAGTTGCCAACAAAGTATAACTTCAATTGATTCGTTTTTGTGTCTTGCAGACACAGACGTTGGCTCGTCAAAATCAGTTATTTTAATATTTTTAGTACTAAAACACGCAACTGAAAGTTATGCAAAACAGTTGTTTATGGAGGTTCTAAAAAGACTTTGACGTTATTTTAAGACTTGCACCAGGGATTGAACGGCGTGTTTGAGCTCTTTTTAAATTTTAATGAGAAATTTAAAAAATCGAGTAGTGAAAGCCCGACCCAAAGGGTGGTGCACCCATCAAATTTTCAGGAATTTTCTTAATACTTTAATAAGAAAGAAGTTGGTTAAAAATAAATTTCTATTTTTAAGAAAATTACTTAATTCATGTTGGTTAAAGTTTTTGGTAGTGCGGTTTTTGGGGTAGAAGCTACGACCATAACGGTAGAGGTAAATGTCGATAAAGGCATTGGCTACCATTTGGTGGGTTTGCCCGATAACGCTATTCGAGAGAGTAGTTATCGCATTGCTGCTGCTTTACAAAACAACAAGTATAAACTACCGGGTAAGAAGATTACCATTAATATGGCGCCGGCAGATCTACGTAAAGAAGGTTCTGCTTACGATCTTACTTTAGCCTTAGGTATTTTAAGTGCTTCTTCTCAAATTAAAGCTGAAAATATTAGCGATTATCTTATTATGGGTGAACTTTCTTTAGATGGAAGTCTGCAACCTATAAAAGGAGCTTTGCCTATTGCGATTAAAGCGAAAGAAGAAGGTTTTAAAGGTTTTATTTTACCGAAACAAAACGCTACTGAAGCTGCTATCGTGAACGGCTTGGAAGTTTATGGGGTTGAAAATATTACTGAAGTTATTAATTTTTTTGATAAAGGCGAAGCTTTAGCACGAACCGAAATTGATACCCGAAAGCAGTTTTACGAGAATTTAGAACATCCTGAATTCGACTTTGCCGATGTAAAAGGGCAAGAATCGATCAAACGTTGTATGGAAATTGCTGCAGCAGGAGGTCATAATATTATTTTAATAGGTCCGCCGGGATCGGGAAAAACGATGCTCGCCAAGAGATTGCCGAGTATTTTACCACCAATGACGTTGCACGAAGCTCTAGAAACCACAAAGATTCATAGTGTTGTTGGGAGAACTTCTAATTTAGGCGGATTAATGGCAGAACGGCCGTTTCGTAGTCCGCATCACACGATTTCTGATGTCGCGCTAGTCGGCGGCGGTCAATATCCGCAACCGGGAGAAATATCGATGTCGCATAATGGCGTTTTGTTTTTAGATGAATTACCAGAATTTAAGCGTTCGGTGTTAGAGGTAATGCGACAACCGCTGGAAGATCGAGAAGTCACGATTTCCAGAGCTAAGTTTACGGTGACTTATCCGTCAAGTTTTATGTTGGTCGCGAGTATGAATCCGAGTCCGGGTGGTTATTTTAATGATCCCGATGCGCCGGTAACATCTTCACCTGCAGAAATGCAACGGTATTTAAGTAAGATTAGCGGACCGCTTTTAGATCGTATCGATATTCATATAGAAGTGACTCCGGTGCCATTCGACAAGCTTAGTGAAGAGCGAAAAGGCGAAAGTAGTGTTGTGATTAGAGAGCGGGTAACTAAAGCAAGGCAATTACAAACCAATCGGTTTAAAAACTTAAAAAATGTACATTATAACGCACAAATGGGGGTGAAGCAAATTCGAGAGTTTTGTAAGTTAGATGAAGCTTCTAAGCAGTTATTAAAAACCGCAATGGAGCGTTTAAACCTTTCTGCTAGAGCTTACGATCGTATTTTGAAAGTATCCCGAACGATTGCCGATTTAGAAAATTCAGAAAAAATTATAGGAAAACATATAAGTGAAGCCATCCAGTACCGAAGTTTAGATCGCGACGGATGGTTAGGATAAGAAAAAAAATGATGAAAAAGATTATACTTTTAAGTTTAGGATTAGCTTTTATTGCTTGCAAAAATGAGCAAGAAAATAATATACAGCCTGTAAACGAAATCACAGAAGAAGACACCAGTATTGTAGAAGATATTAAGGGTGAATTAATGCCTCTAGAAGATATTCAGCTTACTTTAAGCAAGGCTAATAAATTGGTAGAGCTTCCTTTAGAATGTATAAGTACCAAATACCCTTATCGATTGGGACAAACTTTGACTTCTGAAAAAGATCTAAAAACACCAGATTCGTTGCATCCGGCATTTTACGGATGTTTCGATTGGCATTCTGCGGTTCACGCGCATTGGTCGTTGGTAAATTTATTAAAACAATTTCCAGATCTAGAAGAAGCCGATGCGATTAAAGAACAGCTTCAGTTACATCTTTCTGAAGAGAATATTCAGCAAGAATTAAAGTATTTCAAGAAGAAAGAAAACAAATCGTTCGAACGTACTTACGGTTGGGCTTGGTTGCTTAAACTCTCGGAAGAATTACATACCTGGAACGATTCTATTGCGAAGCCTTTACAGCAAAATCTTCAGCCTTTAGCAGATCAAGTAGTAGAAAATTATATGGAATTTCTACCTAAATTAAACTATCCGATTCGCGTAGGAGAGCACGAAAACACCGCATTTGGGATGACTTTCGCTTACGATTATGCAAAAACCACAGAAAATGAAAAACTGATCAATCTTATCACTTCTCGAGCAAAAGATTTTTACTTAGGTGATGATAATTGCCCGATGGGATGGGAGCCAAGTGGTTTCGACTTTCTTTCGCCTTGTTTAGAAGAGGTAGATTTAATGCAACGCGTCTTGGCAGAGCAGACTTTTAAAATGTGGTTAAAAGACTTTATGCCCGGTTTAATGCAAAAAGATTTTGAATTAACACCCGGTGAAGTTTCCGATAGAACCGATGGAAAACTAGTGCATTTAGATGGTTTAAATTACAGTCGTGCTTGGGTGTTTTATAATTTGGCGAACAAGTATGAAGACGATTTTAAACACTTAAAATTAATCGGCGATCAGCACGTTTCTCACTCATTTAAAGACCTTTTTGGTGACTCTTACGAAGGCGGTCATTGGTTAGGAACTTTCTCAATTTATGCTTTAAGTCAGCGTAAATAACCTATTATTTATGAAACATATAGATTTAAATTGTGACTTGGCAGAAGGCGGAGCGTTCGATGCTGCGCTAATGCCATTAATCTCTTCTTGTAATATTGCTTGCGGTGGTCATTTTGGGAATAATAAAACGATTACTGAAGCTGTTCGTTTAGCTTTAAGTCATCAGGTAAATATTGGTGCGCATCCTTCATATCCCGATCCTGAAAACTTCGGAAGAAAAAAGCTGGATATTGAATTAGACGAGCTAAAAAACACGCTCAAAACTCAAATTTTAGCGGTTAAAACCATTACCGAAAGGCTAGGAGGGAAGCTACATCACGTAAAACCACACGGAGCGCTTTATAATGAAATTGCTAAAGATGAAGAAAAAGCTCGCTTGGTCGTAGATGTTGTAAAAGAGATCGATGAGCAATTAATACTTTTTGTACCGCCGAACTCTGTGGTAGAAGCAATCGCTATAACAAAATTACACACTTGGAAAGAAGGCTTTGCAGATCGAAATTATGAGGCTGATTTTAGTTTGGTTTCACGCTCAAAAAGTAATGCTGTTTTACACGAAAAAGAAGCCGTATTTCAGCACGTATTTTTAATGGTTTCTGAAGGAAAAATTCAGCTTGAAAATGATACATTTTTAGAAGCAAATTTTGATACCATTTGTGTGCATAGCGACACTCAAAATTCAGTTGAAATTTTGAGGTATTTGAGAGAACAATTAGCATTGAAAAATATTAAAATAGGATAGAAGATGAAGTACCAAAAACCAAGTATTCAAGCATTCGGTAATCAAGCTATTTTATTGTCTTGGGAAGAAATAATTGAAGAAGATTTACTATATTACTTGCTTCAGGTGAAGAAAAATATTCAAAATTATTATATTGAAGTTGAGGTTGAAGTAATTAATACATACAATTCATTATTAATAAATTACATATCAACTATAAATAATATTTATGATGAAATTCCGGTAGTTGAGAAGCTAATTTTTGTCGATTATGAGCAGCAAAAACTTCAACTCCATCAGTTTACACTTCCGGTATGTTACGATGAAAAATTTGGTTTAGATCTAGCGGAATTAAGTAAGCAGAATGACTTAGAAATTTCAGAAATAATTCAACTGCATACCCAACCTAATTATACGATTTTCTTTACCGGTTTTTTACCCGGATTTTTATACCTCGGCGGGCTCGATAAAAAGCTTCACATTTCACGTAAAAAATCACCCCGTCTAAAGGTTGAAAAAGGAGAGGTTGGTATCGGTGAAAAACAAACCGGAATTTACCCGCAAATTTCTGCCGGTGGTTGGCAACTTATTGGGAATTGTCCGGTTTCAATTTTTGATGTAGAAAACGAAAAACCTTCTCCATTTCAAGCGGGCGATAAACTTAAATTTGAGTCGGTAAGTTTAGAAGAATATCAAGAGATCAAAAATCAGGTCGAAGAAGAAAACTATCAATTGAAAAAAGAAGTTTATGAGCATTAAAGTGAAACAACCGGGATTGTTAACCAGCATTCAAGATTTTGGGAGAACCGGTTTTGCGAGTTACGGAGTTCCACAAAGTGGTGTGATGGATCGTTATTCTGCCAAAATTGCAAACCTATTGGTGGGAAATACCGAATATGAAGCCGTTCTAGAAATCACGATGATGGGACCAACCTTAGTTTTTGAAGAAGAAATGTTAGTGGCACTTTCAGGTTTAGAAGCTTCAGTAACTTTAAATGATAAGAAAATAGAGCTTTTAAGACCTTTTGAAGTTAAAAATGGAGATGTACTTCAAATAAAGCAAATCACGAAAGGAATACGTTTATATTTAGCTGTGAATAGCGGATTTCAAACTGATATGAAGTTGAAAAGCAGAAGTATGTATGAACCTATTACGAAAACAAGCTCTTTACAAAAAGGCGATTTGCTCCACATTGCTGGATATCGTGATACCAAAGAGAAAACTTTTGCACATTTGAAATACGAGGCCGAAAAGTATGCTTCTGAAGCGATCGAAGTTTATCCCGGTCCTGAATTTGACTTTCTTACCGATGCGATGATAGATAAATTACTTCAGCCAAAATTCAGCATTTCAAAAAATAATAGCCGAATGGCTTATCAATTAGAGGAAACTCTTGAAAATAACTTGAGACCTATTTTAACACAACCTGTTTTGCCGGGAACAGTTCAATTTACGCCGGGAGGCAATCTCATGATTTTAATGCGCGATGCCCAAACAACAGGCGGTTATCCCAGAATATTTCAATTAACCGAAGAAAGTATTAATTTGCTGGCTCAAAAAAAGCAAGGCGATTCAATTCAATTTCAACTTATAAATTATGGATGGTAAAATTTTATTCATTTTAGTTTTTATTTGCAGTATGGCAAACGCACAACAAAAAGATTGGGCTAACCTTAGATTTTATGAGAAAGAAAATCTAGCATTAGCAGAAGAAATTCCGTTAGAAGATCACATTGTTTTTATGGGAAACTCGATCACACAGTTTTGGAAACCAACAAGACCGGAGTTTTTCAATCAAAACCCATATCTCGATCGTGGCATTAGCGGGCAAACGACTCCGCAAATGTTACTGCGTTTTCGACAAGATGTGATCGATCTGCAACCGAAAGCTGTCGTGATTTTAGCCGGAATTAACGATATCGCAGAAAATACCGGTCCTATTAAAATTGAAACCATTTTTGGGAATATCGTTTCGATGGTCGAATTGGCGAAAGCAAATGATATTGAGGTGATTTTATGTTCGGTATTACCGGCAGCAGCTTTCCCTTGGAACGCTAAGATCGATCCGAAACAGAAAATAATTCAACTTAACAACTTACTTTCAGCTTACGCAACAGAGAATAATATTTCTTACGTAGATTATTACGATGCCATGGTGATGGAAGACTTATCATTAAATCCGGAATATGCAGAAGACGGTGTTCATCCTAATAAAAAAGGTTATTCTGTGATGGAACCTTTGGTGGAACAAGCGATTGAAAATTTAAAATAATAACTACTCGCAAGCTTTCCAAAGCGGCTCTTTGGGTAATGGAGCGACAAAAGTCATTTCTTCTTTTTGAACCGGATGAATTAATGTAAGTTTTCTGGCGTGTAAATGTATACTGTCGTCTTTGTTGCTGCGATCAAATCCATATTTTAGATCGCCTTTAATCGGGCAACCAATGGCCGATAATTGACTACGAATTTGGTGATGCCTACCCGTTTCTAGATCTATTTCCAACAGAAAGTAATTATCTAGTCTTTTTAGAATTTTATAATGAAGAATAGCTTTTTTACTGTCGGGAACTTCATTTTTATGCGCGTAAGATTTATTTTGTTTTGGGTTTCGCTTTAAATAATGAACGAGCGTATCTTGTTTTTTAGGTGGTTCATTTTTTACCAATGCCCAATAGGTTTTCGCTGTTTTCTTTTCAGCAAAGAGTTTGTTCAAGCGTGGTAAAGCTTTAGAAGTTCTAGCAAATAAAACAATCCCTGTTGTTGGTCGATCTAAACGATGCACAACTCCCAAATACACATTACCGGGTTTATTGTATTTTTCTTTTAAATAAGATTTTACAACGTCACTTAAGGGTTTATCTCCGGTTTTGTCACCTTGTACAATATCGCCGGCGCGTTTATTGACGACAATCAAGTGATTGTCTTCGTAAACAACTTTTAAATTGTCTTTATGAGAGTGTTCTTTTTTCAAATTATCTTTTAAATTTCAAATTTAACTTGATTTCATCGATTGTCACAAGTTAATATTTCTGAATTTTGGGTGTATTTAATTCTATCTGAAATGTAAAATTCAGCAGTTGTAGCTTTTTTACAAATTTCTTCAGCAACTTTTATATAAATTTTTTCATCATTTGGCGTAGGTACATTTAAAGCATGATACGACCAAGAACTTAGCTTTATGTTGTTTTGATCATTAATATATACTGAAGAATAACAAGAATTTCTAAAACTTTCATCTTCATTTAAAAAATCTTCGTCATCTAAAGAAATGTAAAAACTTTTCCCTTGCCCTGAATATAAATTGAATGAAAAATAATAAGGCCAATAACCAAACGTATAAAGTATGGGGAGAAAAACCACACTTAATGCTATTAAACCAGAGAATTTACGAATTTGAGTTGAAGAAACTAAAGGTGTATCATCTCGTCGAATGAAACATAAATATATAAAAGCGATCATCATCAAATTCCAAGGGATAATTACGCTGTTACTATTCCCGCCAATTGGCGATAACCATAATAAAATGCTTAGATGTATTAAAATTGCTAAAATCGATGCCAACTTACGTGTTTTCTTAAAAATAAGCGCAACTGCAATAAAGATTTCAGTAATGGGTATTGTGTAAGCTAAATAAGTATACTTGGTAAGATTGATATTGAAAACTTGCCGAATGCTATCTACAAAAATATGCTCTGCAAAATCAATATTCAATTTATAAAATCCACTCCAGAAGTATATCCCAATTAAAATTACACGGTAGTAATTAAATAGATGTTTTTCTTTTTTAGATGAAAAACAGAACGGAAATAAAAATAAACCGTTCAAGTAAACCCAAGGTTGCCAACGCATAAGATCTTGGCAGAGTAAATAGCATAAAATAAATAGACTTATGAAGAATAAAATCCGCTTTTGAAAAATTAACTGCAGTAACAAAAGAGCGATCAATGCTAAAACGGGCAGTTGATCTAAATAACTAGGGAGTTGAGGTAACTTTTCTACAAATGCTATTATCGGAAAATTTCTATCTGTGATCCAAAGTTTATAACTTAAGATAATCCCTGCAATAAAAGCAATATTGTTAATTAATAATAACGGGTAAAGCCTACTCTTCACATCACTTAAACTTATTTTTAATAGCTTTTTCAGTTTTATAAAATAAGATCGCCACCGGAATAAGCAAAACTACAATTGCAGAGATCGATAAAAAGGCATCGTCGATATCTGTTAGAAACGGACCGATAAGTGAAATCAATATCATTCCGACTCCACATTTTAGCATCATTATGGAAGAATAACGTTGTGCAAAATCCCATTGCTCTTGCGTTTCCATAGAAGTAGAAGTGCGATAACCGTAAAATGAATTGATTTCTTTCGGCGGAAACTTCAACAACAATAAACTCACTATTACGAAAATGATTCCGCTTAATAATAATGGAGTCGTAAATGCATTGAAAAGATTTTCCATTAGCTATGCGTATGTTGAATGATCACTTTTTCGTACTGCGGAAATTTTTCTAATAATTCAGCTCTACTAGGTAAAGTGAAATCTCTAAAATCGAAACCCGGTGAAACGGTGCAACCTACCAAAGCATAAGATTCAGGTTGAATTATTCTCGCGGCAAACCAATAATTTTTAGGAACCACAAATTGCGGAACTTCGCCATTTTCTAGGTTGTTGCCAATAATCACTTCAGAAAGTTTTCCTTCTTCAGAAATCATAAAAAGCTGAATGGCGCTTCCTTTATAAAAATGCCAAAATTCGTCTTGATTAATTTTATGAAATGCTGAAAAGGTTTCAGAAGTGAGCAAAAAATAAATGCAAGTAGAAAAATTACGATCTCCGTCAAACACATCGGGAAGTTGATTTTCTAAAATTTTACCTTCACTACGGTAAGTTTCTTTAAAATAACCACCTTCCGGATGCGGTTCAAGTTTAAGTCGCTGAATTATTTTTTCGGCTTCCGTCATTAATATTGTTCATTCTCGTTTGGGAAATCTCCCGATTTTACATCTTTATGGTAAGACTCAAATGCGTTGGTCATTTCGGTATGTAAATCTAAATAACGACGTAAAAAACGCGGATTAAATTCTTTGGTCATTCCTAACATATCGTGAACTACTAACACCTGACCATCAACTCCGTTACCGGCACCAATCCCAATGACAGGAATCGAGATACTTTCGGCAACTTCTTTAGCAAGTTTTGCAGGTACTTTTTCTAAAACTACTGCAAAACAGCCAATTTTTTCTAGCATTTTAGCATCGGATTTTAGCTTTTCGGCTTCAGCTTCTTCTTTAGCTCTAACAGTATAGGTCCCAAATTTATAGATCGACTGCGGCGTTAATCCTAAGTGTCCCATTACAGGAATACCGGCATTTAAAATTCGTTTAATCGAATCTTTAATTTCTTTACCGCCTTCAAGTTTTACAGCGTGACCGCCACTTTCTTTCATAATTCTAATCGCAGAACGCAAAGCTTCTTTTGGGTCACTTTGGTAAGAACCAAATGGTAAATCTACCACTACCAACGATCGGTTTATGCCTCTAATAACAGAAGATGCGTGGTAAATCATTTGGTCAAGCGTTATCGGTAAAGTAGTTTCGTGACCGGCCATCGTGTTGGCTGCAGAATCTCCTACTAAAATCACATCGATCCCGGCGCCATCTACAATACTTGCCATCGTGTAATCGTAAGCCGTAAGCATCGAAATTTTTTCTTTGTTGGCTTTCATTTCTACCAACGATTTTACCGTAACTCTTTTATATTGTTTTTTTGCAACAGACATTTTCTTGTTTTTTGTTGAAGTAAAAGTACTAAATTAGTACACGAACATCAAAACATTAACGCTATGCGATTTTTCACTTTTATACTGTTATTCTTTATAGCTTTCAGCAGTTTTTCTCAACCTTCAGAAGCGGCTGCAAAGCAAATGGTTCAAGAGTTTTTTAAAACTTTTCACGAACAAGACAGTGTAAAACTGAAGACTTTTGCTTTTGAAAAAGTTCAACTAAAATCTATCGGGAAAAAAGAAAACGGCAAAATGGTGGTAAATACCGATAGCTACGAAAAATTCGTAAGTTCAATTTCTTCTATTCCTGCGGAAGTTAATTTTGAAGAACGACTAGGGAATTTAACGGTAAATACCGATGGTTATTTGGCAAATGTTTGGATGCCTTACGAATTTTATATTAATAATGAATTTAGCCATTGTGGCGTAAATAACTTTCAACTTATTTATATCGACAAAGCCTGGAAAATACTTTCGATTGTCGATACTCGAAAAAAACAAGCTTGTAAAGACTAATCTTGTAGATTACTTTTTAAATTCGCTACCAAAACACAATCTTATGAATTATATACTCTTTGACGGAGATGCCAGAAATAAATTATTGCCTTTCACTTTTACACGACCGGTTGCCGATATTCGTGTAGGTATTTTAACTATTCGTGAAAAGTGGGAACTCTTGCTAGAAAGTACAACCACTACCGTTACCGAAGCTTATTTGTCTGAAAAATGGCCAATGGTCGAGTTAGAACAGAACGTGATGATCAACGGAGCGTACTTTCCTTCAGAAAGTTTACTTCAGCAAATAGAAAATCTAAAGGCTAATCAAGTGATCGTTCATCAAGATACTTATGTTGCTTTTTTAACTGCGGAAGATGAAGAAATAGATCTCGAAAGTTTTGATACCATAGAAGTAGAAGAAGAACCTTTGTTTATCGAAAATACTTGGGATATTTTTTCTAAAAATGGCGATGCTATCGAAAGAGATTTTTACTGGTTAACCAAAGATCGAGAATCTGCAGAAATTCCTGATTCTGTTTTCTGTGTAAATAAAGAACGCATTTTTGTGGAAGAAGGCGCTAGATTAACCATTGCTAGTTTAAATGCGAGTAGCGGGCCAATTTACATCGGTAAAGATTCAGAAGTAATGGAAGCTTGTACTGTACGAGGACCGTTTGCACTTTGCGAACATTCAACTTTAAAAATGGGCGCAAAAATTTATGGACCAACCACTGTTGGACCGCATAGTAAAGTAGGAGGAGAGGTAAATAATTCAGTGATATTTGGTTATTCTAATAAGGGGCACGATGGCTTTTTAGGAAATGCCGTTTTAGGCGAATGGTGTAATTTGGGAGCCGATACCAATAATTCTAATTTGAAGAATAACTATGCTGAGGTAAGATTGTGGAGTTACGAAACCGAAGGTTTTGCCAGAACCGGATTGCAATTTTGCGGATTAATGATGGGCGATCATTCTAAATGCGGAATTAACACGATGTTTAATACAGGAACAGTAGTTGGCGTAAGTTCTAATATTTTTGGTGCGGGTTTCCCAAGAAATTTTGTACCAAGTTTTAGTTGGGGCGGCAGTAGCGGAACAACCACTTATAAAACTAATAAAGCTTTTGAAGTTGCCGAAAAAGTAATGGAAAGACGCAACATCTCTTTTTCAGACCAAGACAAGGCAATTTTAGAACACGTCTTTGAAGAAACTTCAAAATTTAGAAGAGGATAATTATTTGATTTTTATACCATAATTTAAAAGCAGTCCGCTAAGATTTTCTTTTGAAAAGTGGGCTGCTTTTATGTTATTTATTTCCGGGTTGATGTTGAAGTTTTGGGCAGTCGTAAAATAGCTTTTCACTAAGTTAGTGCGTTCAAATACAGCTCCGCTTAACATACTTTCGTGAAAGTTGCTTCCTTCAAGATCGGCTTCTGTAAAATCTACTTCTTTTAAACTGCAATTTTCAAAATTGGTTTTCTTCATCTTACATTGGTAGAACGATGAAAAATCGAGCTGACAGTTTTTAAAATTCACCTGAAATAAAAATGGGTTGCAAAGATCGAAGCGTAAGCCTAAGAGTTTACAAGCTTCAAAATTGCAATCGTTAAGACTGCAAGCACTTAAGTTGGCAGCGCTAAAATCACAGGTATGAAAATCACATTCTGTAAAGTTGAAGTTGAGTAACTTCATTGCAGTAAATTGACAATTTTGAAAGCTGCAATTATCAAACTCAGCAATTTCTTTTTCAGTTGAAAAATCTACGTTTTTAAAAGTTTCGTCTTGGTAGTACTTCATCTTAAAAATAAAAAGCCCGAAGTTAATTAAACTTCGGGCTTTTCTATAATATTAAGCAATTTAAAAATTTTAAATACCGGTATAATTTTGCGGAGTAATCACTTTTAATTCAGCTTTTATTTCTTCAGAAACATCAAGGGTTTCAATAAAACCTGCAATACTTTTTGCGGTGATTTTCTCGTTGGTTCTGGTTAAACCTTTTAAAGCTTCATAAGGATTCGGGTATGCTTCGCGACGTAAAATAGTTTGTATCGCTTCAGCTACAACAGCCCAGTTTTGCTCTAGATCTTCGTGAAGTTTATCTTCATTCAGCAATAATTTATTCAATCCTTTTAAAGTAGATTGTAAGGCGATTAACGTATGTCCCATTGGCATTCCAATCGTTCTTAACACCGTACTATCGGTAAGATCTCGCTGTAAACGACTTACCGGTAGTTTTGCTGCCAAATGCTCGAAAAGCGCATTGGCAACACCTAAATTACCTTCACTATTTTCAAAATCGATCGGGTTTACTTTGTGTGGCATCGCAGAAGAACCAACTTCACCTTTTTTTATTTTTTGCTTAAAATAATCCATCGAAACGTACGTCCAAATATCACGATCTAAGTCGATTAAAATGGTATTGATACGTTTTAAAGCGTCGAAAGTTGCCGCCATATAATCGTAATGTTCGATCTGTGTGGTCGGGAAGGAGTGTTGCATTCCTAAACTTTCTACAAAATCGGTCCCAAATTTTTTCCAGTCGATTTTTGGATATGCAACTTTGTGTGCGTTGTAATTACCGGTTGCTCCACCAAATTTTGCTGCTGTAGGAGTTTGCGCTAAGGTTTTTATTTGCTCTTCGATACGCGTAATAAACACATCTATTTCTTTACCTAAACGAGTAGGAGAGGCAGGTTGACCGTGAGTTCTGGCAAGTAGCGGAATTTCTTTCCAGTCTTCTGCCATTTCTTTTAGCTTATCTAAAACCTCATTTAACAGCGGGTAATAAACTTGTTCGATCGCATCTTTTAAACTTAATGGTACCGAGGTGTTATTAATGTCTTGTGAAGTTAAACCAAAATGAATGAACTCCTTAGATTCGGTTAAACCTAACTCATCCATTTCTTTTTTAATGAAATATTCAACCGCTTTCACATCGTGATTGGTTACCGATTCTATATCCTTTACTGCTTGTGCATCTTCCACAGAAAAATTTTCATAGATCTCACGAAGTTTAGGAAAATAAGAAGCGTCTACTTTTTGAAGTTGAGGTAAAGGTAACTCGCAAAGAGCGATAAAATATTCGATCTCTACTTTTACTCGGTACTTAATTAGCGCTTCTTCGCTAAAATACGGAATTAAATCTTTGGTTTTGGAAGCATATCTCCCGTCGATTGGTGAAATTGCCTGTAGCGGATTCATAGTTCTTGGTTAAAATTTTAAAGCGGTAAATATAAAGCTTAAGGTTCAGCAAAAAAATAGATTACCTAAGTAATTTTTATAGCAATGTAAATTGTTAATTATCAAAAATTTAAATTATTCAGTAGAAATTAATTGTAATTTAGAATTCTCATATTTTACAAAATGATAAGTAAAAAGGTTTTACAGCGAGAATTAGAAAATTTTCCCGATCATTTTACCATCGATGAGCTAGTTGGTAAACTTATAGTTTTAGAGAAAAGACAGCGTGAAAATACTTATACTAGTGGTATTGGTCATATTTCTGTAAAAGAATTAGATGCAGAAATAGAGAAGTGGTTTAAAATGTAAGCTAACCTATTTTGGCTAAAATTTTTCTAGCACGCGCTTTGTAACCAGAAGTGCCTTGTGCATAATTTTGCTCTAAAATAAGTTTTAATTCCGGGTGAATCCATGCTGTTTTCCTTCCTAATAAATACAACGTTTGCATACTGTAAGCTTGTGGTGCCACTTTTTGCGGACTAAGTAACCAATCAAAACAAATCGTAGTAATTTTCTCTTGATCTTTGTTTTGAAGTTGAATGGTAGGATTTTTACTGAAATGATCGAGCGTCCATAATTCAAAAATTTTAGCCAAAGGTCTAATGATATCATCTTGTTTTAATGTTGAAGCGATTTCAAACAATTTCATTTTATGTTGAAATATTAAAGCAACATCTTTTTGGCAAACCAATTCTAAAGCGCGAGCCGCTTTACCTGAAACTTCTTTATGTTCATCTAAAATAAATACGAGAACTTCATTAATTAATAATGATGATGCCAATAATCTTTGGGTGAAAATCTTTCGATTTTCGGGTGTTGTGTTTAGTTGAAGTAGGTCTGTTAAAAGTTGATTTTTCACTATTTAGATAATGCCTTTATAATTCTATCTTCGTTGATTACAACATCTCTAAATAATACGTGAGGAAACTCGGTGTATTTAGAATCTTTAAACGCATCTAAAATTTTTGATAGTCCAGACGCAGTAAGTAGGGACAGGTTTAATTCAAAATTCATCTCACAATCAGTGATAAAATCATCACTAAATTCAGGTGCAATTAGTAAAATTTTAGCTACTCTAATTCCATTTTTTTCTGTTACCGACTTGTATGATTTTAATTGTCTTGAAACGGTGCTAAATTTATTATAGCCTTTTTCTTTACTTGTTTTACATTCGACTATTATTACATCGTCATTATCTAAATGGATCAGTATGTCTATTAAATCCTTTTTGGTATTTAAAGACTTTCTAAGGTCTTCATCTACATTAAAACCTAATTCAGAAAATATAGTTCTTGTCAGTTCTTCAAACTTAATTCCTAATTCACTTTCCTTTACAGAAATACCATTTTCTTTGAGAGTATTTAAATCTCTATAGGCAACTTTATCATAATTTTCTAAATATAGGTTTTCTGCATCCTTATAATGTTCTAACGTATTTAAAATATCATCTCCTCTTTGTTTTATATTATTTTCCTGAATGAATTTCTTAAAGTCATCTTTTGCTATTAAGTCTAAAATATCTCTAGGTTTTATATTGTAATCTAATAATAACTCTGCTTTAAGAACAAATTCATCTTGAATTTCAAATTGCTTCCTAATTTGAGTGTTTAATTTAGGTAGTGAAGTGTTTAATTCTGTTAGTAATTTTTCGAATCCATCAAAAGATATATTTATATTTTCATCTTTCTCGACGTTTTCAAAATAAGCTATTAGATTTTCAATTTTATCATCTAATGTGCTTCCTCTAAGATTATCTATATTTAATTTTTTCTCACATAATTCATTCAATGCTTTCTTTTTCTCAGTAAGATTAGCATCCTTTTTATAAATATCATTCATAAGAAGTCCTTTAAAAGAAACTCCTTCATTGATAATTTCTTCAATCTTTTCTAAATAACTTAGGTTTCTATCAATATTATGCTTCCTCGAAATTTGATTAATAATTGGCTCTCTTAATAGGCGTAATGTTCTACGTAAAAATTTATCAGCAACTTCTTTATTTCTTAGCTTTCTTAAGAGCCTGACCATTTCATCTGCGACGAAAATTGTATTCTCTTTTTTGGAATAAAAGATTACACCAATATTTTTTAGATTATTGATAACTTCCATTATATCTAATTTTTTAATAGGAAGGATAGAGTAATTGACTAACTTAACTTCTTCTTGAGAAAGATCTAATTCATTTGAAAGTGTAAGTATTATAGATAGCTCGTCTGAGGTAATTTTTGCTTCTCTATTATTCTCTAAATCATTTTTATAAGCAGTATTTAGGCAAGCCTTATAAATTTTATAGTCACGTTTTCGATCATCAGAAATGTCAGATTTTTCGTTTTGAAATTCCTGATTAGTATGTTTAATTTTAGTTTTTATATGTTTAATTTCATTATCATACAATCTTGAAAACCAATCTTGTTTCATAATGCAGTTACCATCTTTAATTAAAATATCTACTAAAATGTCTAACTGAGATGATGTATCTTGAAATTCACATTTTAAATATTCAAAAAACTCTTTTTCGATTAAAGAAAAAACTTTTGCAACATTTTGACTGTCTACAGACTTTAATCCTTTATCGGCTGAGCTTAAGATTTTATCAATTTCTTTTATATTCTTAGGATTTTGAGAAATAATATTATCAATTACTTTTATAAAATTATTCTTATCTATAGAATTAAGACGCTCTAAAATCTTTTCTAATTTCATTTTGTAGATTTAATTAATTATAGAAAAATTGCTAAGTGGGGAATACAAATATATATTTAATCTGTTAAAATATAACTTCTAAATATATTAAAAATCATAAAAGCATTAACCGATCCACTAATTCAACTACACCAATCGAAGCTTTTTCAGCAATCACTTCAATTTTATTAGTAGAATTGATCGACGGATTGGGATCTATAAAATACACCGGTGTATGTTCTGGAGCATAATGCATTAAACTCGCTGCAGGATAAACTTGCATCGAAGTGCCAACGATAATAAGTAAATCTGCTTTTTCAACTAAACTTACGGCAACTTCTAACATGGGTACTTGCTCGCCAAACCAAACAACGTGAGGCCGTAATTGAAAGTTATGTTCACAGAAATCACCCAAATTTAAATCCTCTTTCCAGTCAAGAATTAAATCTTCATCAAAGGTACTTCTAACTTTAAATAGCTCTCCGTGAAGATGTGTAACCTGTGAACTTCCGGCACGTTCGTGTAAATCATCTACATTTTGAGTCACAATATTTACGTTGTACTTTTCTTCTAATTTAACCAGCGCTTCGTGAGCAGCGTTAGGTTGTACAGTTTTTAATTGTCTTCTACGTTTATTATAAAAGTCTAAAACGAGTTCTTGGTTATTTTCCCAACCTTGTGGTGAGGCAACTTCCATCACATCGTGACCTTCCCAAAGCCCGTTATCGTCTCTAAAAGTTTTAATTCCGCTTTCGGCGCTAATTCCTGCTCCGCTAAGAACCACTATATTTTTCATCTTAATTTTTTTAATCGAAACACTAAAGTTAAAGCTTAAAATTTCAACTAAAAAATTCTACTTTAGCGCTATGAGAGATCAAGCACTTTTAACGTATTTAGAAAGTTATTTAACTCCTAGAAGAATAGCTTTATTTGATAAAGTATTAGCAGAGAGAACAAATCATTTTACCGTTGCAACAGAAGATGTTTACCAACTTCATAATACAAGCGCGGTGATTAGAAGTTGTGATGTTTTTGGTGTGCAAAATGTGCATATAACCGAAGAAAGAAATGTACGTAAGATCGATCGTGAAATTGCAATGGGTGCGCAAAAGTGGGTAAATGTAAATCGTTACCACACCGTAGAAGATTCTGTAAATAGCTTGAAAGAAAAAGGTTACCAAATTATAGCGACAACCCCGCATAATGATGCTTGTTTGCTTGATGATTTTGATATTTCTCTACCTTCTGCTATTTTCTTCGGAACAGAAAAACAAGGTCTTAGCGATGAGTTGATGCAAAAAGCAGAGGGATTTCTTAAAATACCTATGGTTGGTTTTACAGAAAGTTTAAATATTTCAGTTTCCGCAGCGATCATTCTTCAAAATCTAACTTCTCGACTTAAACGAAGTGAAATTGATTGGAGCTTAACTGAAGAAGAAATATTTGATATTAGGATGAATTGGGCGACCAGTTGTATAAAAAGTAGCGACCAAATAATTGAGCGTTACTTTAAGGAAAACTCATAAAGGTTTCTACCTTTCTTTTTACTTTCTTGCTCATCTGCAATGTAAACCGTGTTTTTATCCTTAAAACAAATACTTTCTTTCTGAGTAGATTTTCCGGGTAATTCGTACTGCGTAATTTTTCCGTTGAAGAAATTGTTAGCCGTAAAATCGGTTAACTTCCAAACATATTTTTCGCTAAGTAAAACTATGCTTTTTTGATCTTCAGAAATGCTTGCGGCAGTGATCCAGCATTCGTGACTACCGGAATCACAAGTTTGATAACTTCCAATTTTCTTTGCTTTGTATTTACCTGCTTTAGCAGGAATTTGATATAAGTTTACAGTACCATCGGGGTTTTTACTTCTGTTTTTTGTAAACAGATATAAATTGCCGTCTTTGTATATAAATGCTTCTGAACCAAAATTTCTATTATCTTTCTTCGCAGGAAAATTCTCTTGGTCTTCAAAAGAGAATTCTATTTTTTCTGCTTGAGCTTTTTCCTCTTGATCTAAGAAATCTTTTACAATGTAAATGGCTAGATCTTCACGATCACTTTCATTATTACCAAAATCACCTATGTATAAAGTTCCTTTCTTATCGATGGCTAGATCTTCCCAATCGATATTATGCACGTCTTCAATTTCAACTTCTTTTACAATTTCTCCGTCAGTATTAAATCCATAAACCACACTAGAATTTCCGGAATCATTAATAGCCCAAATTAGGGGAGAACCTTCTAAAATCTCTATTCCGCTAATTTCTTGTAAATGTTCGGGTAAGTGCGCTAAAGTTTTAAGCGTATTTTCTTGAGCGTAGGTTAAGGTTGAAAGGAAAAATAATAGAATTAAACTCAACTTTTTCATTACGTTGCTTTTTTATAATGAAGGGCTCAAAGTTTATACCGAAATTTAATTTTTCTTCTTTAAAACTCGATACTCTTCGTAACAGCCGCTAATGGCATCTAAAATTTGAAGATCGTTGGCAGATTTTATAAAACTTTCTGAATAGTTACAGTTGCGCAAAATTTCATCAATATCTACGCGAGTAACCTGTAATAGTGCTGTAAGTGTTTCTCTGTTGAATTTTTTAGCCAATAGATTTCTAATTTCATCATCTTCTTTCATCTTCCGCAGTTTTTTCATTTGTCGCGGTTTTTTTCCGAAGATATTGTAGAGAAAATCTACGGGATTAAAAATAGATTCTATTGTTCTGGTAAAGGCACCGGGTTGGCTGTCGCCGGCTTCATAACCATAATTTAAACCGGAAATGCTATAACGGTAATTTTCGTAAATAGGTATGTTTTTAGCGTCGATCTCTAAGTAACCGGTAAGTTTTAAAGGCTTAACTGTTACTTCTTCTAGAGCAATACCAATTTCTGTCATTTTAATTTTAACCTCACCAAACTTTTTCCAGTCGTTGGTAACTCTTACCTCGATTGATTTAAAACCAAGGTAAGAGAAAAATAATGTATCGTTAATGGCTGCTTTAATTTTAAATTCTCCCTTATCGTTGGTAACAGTACCAATAACCTCGTTAAGGTTAACGATGTTTACATCTTCTATAGGCAGATCGTCTGCGGCATTTAAAACTCTACCCTTAACATATAAAGTAGAATCTGTTTCTTGACCAAACGTGACAAAGCCGAAACATAAAAATAGGGTATAGAAGAAAATTTTTTGCATCATTAAATTCTTGAAAAAGGAAAATAAAAATTATTTAATCAAAAGACCTAACTAATTTTCAAAAATTACACCAATTTTAAGATTTTTTCTTTTTTCTACGGTTAATAGAGCTTTTGATGTTCGATCTTCTTCCACCGCCGCTATTATCTGAGCTACTTCTTCTAGATGATTTTCTACCGCCACCAGAATTTCTATTAGAAAAATCTTTATTTCTACGTCCGCCGCCTTTATTACCGCCACCACGTTTTTTGCCACGACCGCGACTTCTACCATCACTATTTTTGGTGATCTCAACATTTACAGAACGACCATCGTGTTGGTAATTTTCAAAAGCAGCTAATACTTTATCTGTTACGTTAGAGTCTGTATTAAAGAAAGAAAAACTATCTTTTACATCTACTCTAGAAACACCGTCTCTACCTAAGTCTAAATGTTCTTTTAAGAAGTCTTTTAACGACATCCAGTCAAAACCATCTTTAGAACCTACATTTATAAAATAGCGTGTAGAGTTACCACCATCATCAAAACTATCGTTTTGTGCTTTGGCATTAAGATCTGTAGCATCTTTATAATAGTTGAAGAAACGTGTAAATTCAACCGAGAAGAATTTTTTAATTAATTCTTCTTTAGTAAAATCAACTAAGATTTCTTCTAACTGCTGAAAAATTAATCGAAGATGGTTACAGCGCT
>DTTX01000092.1:0-843 GCA_012964435.1 Mesonia sp.
CTTTGTGGAGTGATATTCGCAAAACTTCCGTGTAAACGATTGTAAGCGATTTTACTGGCGCGAAGTCCGGAACCTACTTCTAAAAAGTAAAGTCCTAATGGATGATCTACTTTATTAACCGCAGAAACATCGATCCCAAACTGGCGCATCGCCGCAATGGCTGCATCGCCCACCAAATCGTTAGAAACGTTGGTAATTTGCTGGGTTTGCTCTCCAAAATAAGCTAAGGAAGCTGCGACATTCATTTCGGTTCCTCCGAAGTAGAAATCCATAGTTTTTGCTTGCGGAAGTTTTCTGTTTTCAGCAGGAGATAAACGCATGAGCACTTCTCCGAAGGAAACGATTTTTTTATGTTGTTTTGAATCTTTCATTTAAAAGTTGAAATAGTCTTTTGCATTTCCGTAGCAGATATTTGAAATGGTATTACCCACCAAATCCATATCTTGTGGCAATTCACCGGAAGCCATTTCTTTTCCGAAGAGATTACAAAGTACTCTTCTAAAATACTCGTGTCTTGGGAAGGAAAGGAAACTTCTAGAATCGGTTAACATCCCAATAAAACAGCTAATTAAGCCCATATTAGAAAGTGCGTTCATTTGCTTTTCCATTCCGTCTTTTTGATCTAAAAACCACCAACCGGAACCCCATTGTACTTTTCCTTTTACACTACCATCGTTAAAGTTACCAATCATCGTGGCAAAAACTTCGTTATCGGCAGGATTGAGGTTGTATAAAATGGTTTTGGTTAATTTATCTTTTCCGTCTAAGGTATTTAAAAACTGAGAAAGTTTTTCGGCTTGGGTATAATCTCCAATCGAATCCCAACCGGTATCCGGACCTAAT
>DTTX01000092.1:853-74028 GCA_012964435.1 Mesonia sp.
GGAGATGCTTACGCTGCCGGACCTAATTGCGCCAACATACGCTTATTATTATTACGAAGCGCTCCTAAGTGAAATTGTTGTACCCAACCAAATTTGTGGTAAGATTCGCTTAAAAATAATAGTAATGCGGTTTTAAATTTTTCAGCCTCTTCAGCAGAAACTACTTTTCCTGAAAGTTTTGCTTTTAAAGCAGCATCTACTTCAGCATCGGTAAATTCTGCAAAAGAAATGGAATTTAATCCGTGATCACATAATTTACAGCCGTTTTCATCAAAATATTCGATACGTTTTAGTAACGCATCTTTTAAATCTTGGAAACTCTGAATATCAACTTCAGCAACTTTTCCTAACTCTTTTAAATAATCGGTATAACCTTCAGCATCAATCAAAATAGATTTATCTGGACGAAAAGCAGTACTCACTTTAATACCGAAGTTTTCTTTTTTCATCGCTTGATGATGCTCCAAGGTATCGGTAGGATCTTCTGTAGTACAAAGTGTTTCTACATTCATTTTATTCAACAAACCTCTTACCGAGTTTTCTTTTTGCTGAAGCTGCGCATTCACATTCTCATAGATGGAAGAAGCGTTGTTTTCATTCAGCAGTTCATCGATCCCGAAATAGCGTTTTAATTCTAAATGCGTCCAGTGATAAAGCGGATTACGAAGTGTATGCGGAACGGTTTTTCCCCAAGCTTCGAATTTTTCTTTATCGCTGGCATTCCCGGTAATAAATTTTTCGTTTACACCCATCGTACGCATTGCACGCCATTTGTAATGATCGCCGTTTAACCAAACTCGAGATATATTCTCGAATTGTGTATCGGCTGCGATTTGCGCCGGCGGTAAATGATTATGATAATCGATAATCGGTTGGTTTTTAGCATACGAATGGTATAATTCTTCCGCATACTTATTTTCCAACAAAAAGTTATCTGTAATAAAAGTCTTTGTACTCATTTTGATTTGTTTCTTTTTAAAAAATTAGCGTCCCATCCAACCGCCATCTACGGTAAGAATGCTTCCCGTCATATAATCGCTGGCTTTGGAAGCTAAAAAGGTAATTGGGCCTTTAAAATCTTCCGGTTTTCCCCAACGACCTGCAGGAATTCTTGCTAAAATGGCTTCGCTACGTTCTTCGTTATTACGTAAAGCCTGCGTGTTATCGGTAGCGATGTAACCCGGCGCGATAGAATTTACCTGAACGCCTTTACCAGCCCATTCGTTAGAAAAAGCCATGGTTAACTGACCGATCGCTCCTTTGGAAGCCGCGTAACCAGGAACGGTAATTCCGCCCTGAAAAGTTAGTAAAGAAGCGGTGAAAATCACTTTACCTTCACCACGCTTCAACATTTCTTTACCGATCTCTCGGGTTAAAATAAATTGTGCGTTTTGGTTTACTTCAATTACTTTATCCCAATATTCATCAGAATGTTCTGCAGCCGGAGCTCTCAAAATAGTTCCGGCATTATTCACTAAAATATCGATTTGAGGATTTTCAGCTTTCACTTTTTCAATAAATGCATAAAGCGATTTACGGTCTGAAAAGTCGCACTGATATCCTTTAAAATCTTTTCCAATTTCTTTAATTCTTTTTTCAATTTTAGAACCTTCAACCTCTAATGAAGCTGAAACGCCTAAAATATTTGCTCCGGCTTCTGCTAAAGCTTCTGCCATTGCAAAGCCGATCCCGCGTTTACAACCCGTTACTAATGCTGTTTTTCCTTCTAAACTAAATAAACTCATCTGTTCTTATTTTAATTCGTCTGGAGTTACACCATCCATATCACCATAGTCTAAGTTCTCTCCTGCCATACCCCAAATAAAGGTATAGTTTGAAGTTCCTGCACCGGCGTGAATCGACCATTCCGGTGAAATTACCGCTTGATGGTTTTTCATAAAAATATGACGTGTTTCGTGCGGTTGCCCCATAAAATGACTAATCGACTGCCCTTCATCTAAATCGAAATAGAAGTAAACTTCCATTCTACGCTCGTGCGTGTGTGGCGGCATCGTGTTCCAAACGCAACCTTCTTGAAGTTCTGTCATTCCCATTTGTAGCTGACAAGTTTCGATCACGCTATTCACCAATAATTTATTGATCACACGTTTATTAGACGTTTTGGTATCTCCTAACTCCACTACTTCAGCCTCTGCTTTAGTCACTTTTTTGGTTGGATAAGATTTATGTGCGGGAGCCGAATTGA
Organism: Mesonia sp.; assembly: GCA_012964435.1. Taxonomy (GTDB): domain Bacteria; phylum Bacteroidota; class Bacteroidia; order Flavobacteriales; family Flavobacteriaceae; genus Mesonia. Next base: position 3,060 of record DTTX01000092.1, read on the forward strand.
TGTAAAAATAAGGTTGCTCGTCGGTTGCTTCAAAAATAACTTCTTTGGTACCGCGACCTACATATAAAGCCTCGCGATGACCAATCTCATAAACTTCACCATCTACGGTAACTTTACCTTTACCTCCTACATTGATCACTCCTAACTCACGACGATCTAAAAAGTGTTCTGCTTTTAACTCATCGATCGGTTCTAATTTTAAAGCTTGATCTACCGGAAATGCTCCACCGGCGATGTAACGATCGTACATCGTATACGTTAAACTGATCTGATTTTTCACAAACAATTCCGGAATTAGGAAATGCTCTCGAAGTTCTTCTGTTGTATATTTTTTCACATCTTCGGGATGATGCGCATATCTAAATTCTGATGTTGTCATGGCTTTTTACTATTTTTATTCGTCTTCAAATTAATTTCTCTAGCAATTTCTTACTATTCAAAACAGATTGCATCCTGCACTCACCTGAAATTATCGACAGATTTGCGATTCAATGCAATCGATTACACAAATATATAAATGTTTTCTTACGATTTCAATTTTCTGTAATTTTTTTGTGTTAAAATTGAATTATTTACAATTAAACACCATTAAAAAAAGTATTATTGATTAATTAAGTAAAAATAACAGATTCGAAAAGCTTAATGAGTAGCCGATTTTGTAAAACTTTCCATTATTCTCATTACCTCAACTCCACTTTCTATTGTACAGGGATTTTCTTCTTTGCTTAAAAAATAATTTATCGCAGCTTGAATTAACGGTCGTTGCACATGCGGTAGGGTTTTAAAATTGAAAATTTCTTTTGCTGCTTTTGAATTTATTAAACTGACTTGATCGCCAAAAAATGAAAACTCGATCACGCCATTGCTTCCATAAATTTTGCAAGAATCGATACGATTTTTAACTCCGGCATTAAACGCCCAAAGCCCTGTAAATTCAATTTTATTGTTGAAACTCATGATTCCGTTTACAATATCATTAGCTTTAGAACTTCCTGATTGATTTGCTGACGAACCAACTATAGAAACAGGATCACCAAAAAAATGAATCATAAGATCAAGTTGATGCGGCGCGAGATCGTAAAAATAACCTCCACCAGAAATTTCCGGTTGTAAACGCCAATTTTCTTCAGTTTCTGCGGTTAATTTATCGTGATTGGGTTGAATAATTTTAATTTCTGCGAATTGAACTTTACCAATGGCATTTTCATCTAAAAGCTGTTTCACCTTTAAAAAAGCCGGAAGTTTTCTTCGGTAATGTGCGACCACTAATTTACTGGTAGAATTTTCTAAGGCCGTTTTAATTTGTAAAGCTTCAGATAAATTGAGCGTAATGGGTTTTTCTAGGTAAATATGCTTCCCGGCTTCTATTGCTTTTAGCGTATATAACAAATGAGAAGATGGCGGCGTGGCAATATAAACCGCATTTATTTTGGGGTTTTGTAAAATTTCATCGGCATTGGTTGTCCAATTTGGTACGTTATGTCGCTTCGCAAAATCTTTTGCTTTTTCAGGGTTTCTGCGCATTACGCTTACTAATTCTGAATGTTCACATTTTTGAAATGCAGGTCCGCTTTTTACTTCAGCAACATCGCCACAACCTATAATTCCCCAATAGATTTTTTGCATTTGAATGATTTTAAAATGCTGAATTTATTCAAAATACTTAAGTTTTAATTGAAAAACTATATATTTGTCGCACTATGAAAACTTGTATCACATATCATCCGCTAGGTTTATCGTTACAGATAGATCGTAAAGTTGAACCAATTTTTGGTTGCTCTTAAGGACGTTATGTGTTGTTTTAATAGAAAATTATAGAAACATTTATAGTTTAACATATACAAAAAGCGTCTAGAAATTAATTTTAGACGCTTTTTTTTATGGATTAATTTAAAATTTTATTGAACAACTTAAAAACTCACATACTTGAACCAGCGTATTACTAAACTATTCATACTGAATTTTTTAGCGCCAATAACAAACATCTGCTAATTGCGGACAGGATTCCTTTTGCGTAAAAACAAATATAATTATCTGATTTTCAATTAATTAAACTAAAAATAAATTTGTAGGATTAAAAAATAGTTTTCATATTTGCATCGCAATCAAACAAAAACAAAACAAGAAGTATGCTATTTACATTACACATATTTAGAGAACCAGGTGATTGGTCTTGTAAAAAAGCGCTTCACGATTTTTATACTTATAACTATTTATAAATGAAAAAATCTGAAGCCAAGAACTAACCGCTTCAGATAAATTTTTCAGACTGAATATTCTTCACTCTTATCGATCTGTCGCGGTTCTAAAATCAACGAATTAAAGAACAAAATATAAACGTGATGGACACGAATTTACATAACACTTATTTATTTAAAGCGCTCGACGCTTACCCCTACGAATTAGAAGAAACCATAGAAGCTCTAAATTACGCGCTTTCTTATGAACCTTCTAACGGAAAAGCTTTGTGCTTACTGGCTAAAATTTATGCAGAGCAGTTAGGCGATTATGAAAAAGCAAAATCTCTTTATGCTGAAGCTTTAGCCAATAACTTAGAAATGGTAAGCATTTATCCCGAGTATTTATATGTCTTGCTTTATAATGAAGATTATGAAGAAGCGTTAAAACTCATCGATTTTGCAGTTAGCGTTAAAGGTATCGATAAAGCGGTGATCTATACCATTCAAGCGCAGATATACGAAGCTTTGAAAAAGTATAAAAAAGCACTTAAAAGCTTTAAATCTGCTAAAATCTATGCGTTTAACAACAATTACATTTCTTTTTTAAAGGCTGAAAAAGAACGTATAAAAGACAAAATGCCTAAAAAGAAGAAGGCTAAAAGCAAAACTAAAAAACGAAAGAAGAAGAAAAAGAAATAGGCGGTTTGACGGGCGCCGGGCAATGTAAACTTGCATTGCCCAAAAAAGGAACAGTAGCATAGCAGGTCTATGCAGCAGACTGAAAATCTGAAGATACAGGTTCGAATCCTGTCTGTTCCTCTTTTAAAATTTCAAATTCGAGTCTTGTTGGGTGTTTCTGTATGGCACTATTGCATAAGTTATTGCTGAAAAGTATGATGATCTTATGTTCAACTTGGTTTGAAGGTTTGCAGTAATACCATAATTATTGTGCGACTCTGTAGGTCGTGGGTTCGACTCCCACTTATGTTTTAAACATTATAGTTCAGCGGTTAGAACAACAGATTTCTTTGTTGCAGGTTCGAGTCCTGCCGATTGCCTTTGGCTTTTGTAACTCAATTGGTAGAGTAAGAAGCTAGATTTATGATCTAGCATCACCAAGAGCAGACCACTCTTTAAACCGGTCTCTAAAGCCGTTATGCTTTAAAACTAACACTAAAAAACCGAACAAGTGAGTGAGCCATTTCTAACACTAGAAATAGCAATCTTAATTTTGCCAGAACCTAAGATCACTTTCTTATAAAAGCAATTGCTTTGGTAATGCTTGGCTATAAAATAAGGACTAAGCGTCTAAATTTTATCTTCAAAATTTACGAAACCAATGGTGGCTATAATTAATTATTAAATGTTCCGTAAGCTTAAGATCATTCACTTGTAGGTTTTTAACAATGAAAAATGCGTTAGGGCTTTTCGTTATATCTTTTAATTTTTTAATAAAAATTAAAAGATATAACGAAAAGCCCGACCCGCTAGGGTAACGCCAAAAATATACTTTTAAAAGTTGGCAAGTTCTAGAATTGCCGTTTGTAAATGTTGAATTTAAATGAATAAAAATGAAACGAGTAAGAATTACCAACGGAACGATTGGATTGGTTTTTAAAAATAATGAATTGATAAAAGTTCTTGAAAAAGGAACTCACTGGCTGTTATTTAATGAGAAGCTTATCACTTTCGAGCTAACCAAAAAAGCAATATTTCCGGTAGAATTTGAACTATTGCAGCACGTGAACGATCTAGTTGAAAAACTACACGTGATTGAAGTGAAAGATCAAGAACTGGTTTTGGTTTACATTAACGGTATTTTTAAAGAAGTGCTTACTTCTGGTAGACATTTTTACTGGAATACGCTAATTAATTACAGTTTTACCCGAGTAAACACGAAAATGCTTGAGATACCAGAAACGATCGACGCCAACTTGTTTAGCAACTACGAATTGGCAAAATTTATTCGAGTTTTTGAAGTCGCCGCTCACGAAGAGGCCTTGCTGATGGTAGATGATAAGTTTACCCAGAAACTTAGTGCCGGCACGTACCGATTTTGGAGAAACGAAAAAAGTGTAAAAATTGCACGCGTAGATCTTAGACAATTGCAACTTGAGGTAAGCGGACAAGAATTGCTTACCAAAGACAAAGCTGCGGTTAGAATCAACTTTTTTGCCAATTACAAAATTGTAAATAGTGAGAAAGCTATTTTAGACAACAAAGATCACAGCAAACAATTGTATGTGGCTTTGCAGTTGAGTCTTCGAGCTTTTGTGGGACAATACAGTTTAGATGAATTGCTTGCTCATAAAGTGACGATTGCTGAAGCGGTGTTTGCCGATGTACTTGCAGTGACTGAAGGTCTAGGCGTTAGTCTTTTGTCTTGCGGCATTAAAGATGTGATCTTGACCGGTGAAATGAAAGAGATTATGAATCAGGTATTGATCGCTGAAAAGAAAGCGCAAGCCAGCGTAATTACTAGACGTGAAGAAACGGCTGCCACCAGAAGTTTGCTAAATAGCGCTAAACTTATGGAAGAAAACAAGATGCTCTACAAACTAAAAGAAATGGAGTATGTTGAAAAAATTGCCGATAAGATCGGTGAAATTACCGTAAATGGTAATGGCGGAATGGTAAAACAGTTGAAAGAGATTTTTACGGTAGATACTTAACGTAAAGAGGCTAATGGTCACCTATTGGCCTCTTTCTATTTGGTTTAATAGTGCTTATTTTCTTTACTGCGGAAGAGATTTAAAAACCGTTGGAAGATGTTGGATTTTGCCACTACTACCATCCAAGTAGACATAAATTCCATATTCACATCAAGCTCTATTTTAATATTTTTTTCAAAGCTATTTTTGAGTTTAACTTGCTTCGTCTCAAAACCTACATATGAAAACTCTAAAAATACTTCATTCTCAAAATCTTTTTCTAAAATTACAATAGAAAAATTCCCATCAAAATCAGTTTGTGTAATGTTAGAAGAATTTTGTAGAATTACATTAACTAAAGGAATTGGAATACCTTCTTCATCAATTACAGTTCCGCTGATTGTTATTGAATCTCGTTGAGTAGCAGCTTGGGTAGATTCTTTATACTGGAGGTCATTTTCAGTATCAACTTTAACTTTTGCAGTTTTATCTTCCTGCGCAAAACTCGGTTGAGCTACCGCAATTATTGAACCTAAACCTAAAGCAATTCCTAATCTGGAAAGCGAGTTTTGAGTAGACGAAACATATTCTTGTTCTAATTGTGTTGAAGTAAACCGACCACAAAGTTGTTTTGCATTCTTTGTTTTTCGAGCAATTTCTGTTGCAGATAGCTTGGTAAAATCGATCACCTCCTTCTGACAACTTGCGCAAAACTTTCCTTTTTGCGTTGGTGACATTTGCTGCCAATCTTCGTGGCAAGGTTCCGGGATATTGAGTTTGAATTTCATTTAATAACGCTTGTTTTCATTACTTCGGAACAAGTTTAAAAACCGTTGGAAAATGTTGGGTTTAGATACAAAAGCACCTCCTGCAATTATCACCTCATCATTATCATAATCATCTTCTTCCATTATTATTTTTAGGTTCTTATAATCAATTTCATTGCATGCTAATATTTGTTTTTCAAAACCTACGTAAGTAAATTCTAATCGATTTTCACTATCTATGAAAGGTATTTTTATCGAAAAATTACCATCAAAATCGGTTTGTGTTCCGTGGGAAGAATTTTGTTGAATTACATTCACGCCCGGAAGCGGTAATCCTTCTTGATCAATTACAGTTCCACTGATTGTTATTGAATCTCGTTGAGTAGCAGCTTGAGTAGATTCATTATATTGTAAGTCATTTTTAGCATCAACTTTAACTTTTGCAGTTTTCTCTTCCTGCGCAAAACTCGGTTGAGCAACCGCGATTATTGAACCTAAACCTAAAGCAATTCCTAACCTTGATAATGAGTTTTGAGTAGAAGAAACGTATTCTTGCTCTAACTGCGTTGAAGTAAATCGACCACAAAGCTGTTTTGCGTTTTTTGTTTTCCTGGCAATTTCTGTCGCAGATAGTTTGGTAAAATCAATCACTTCTTTTTGACAACTGGTACAAAACTTCCCTTTTTGTGTAGGTGTCATTTGTTGCCAGTCTTCATGGCAAGGTTCCGGGATGTTGAGTTTGAATTTCATTCTAATTATTAGTCTTAATTAATTCAACTTTCCCTCTGATCATTTCATTTTGAACTTCACAAACCTCTTTCTTTAAGACAATATTCATAGATTTTTCTTCTATTCTTATCACTGCTTCTTGAGTTCCAATAAATGAAAAGATCAAATAAACTTCAGAATTGTAATCCTCTTCTGAAATATTTATTTTAAAGCGACCATCAAAATCGGTTATACTTTTATTTGTGGTACTTTTCTGAATTATATCCACGCCGGGAAGTGGCGTACCTTTTTCATCGGTAACCGTTCCAGTTATTGAAATAGAATCATTTGTTTGAGTCGTTAAAGCTACTTCACCTTGTAATTGATACACTTCAATTCTATCTTGCTTTTCTTCCTGCGCAAAACTCGGTTGAGCAACGGCAATTATTGAACCTAAGCCTAAAGCAATTCCTAATCTAGAAAGTGAGTTTTGAGAAACGGAAATATATTCTTGTTCTAATTGCGTTGAAGTAAACCGACCACAAAGTTGTACAGCATTCTTTGTTTTTCGGGCAATTTCTGAGGCAGATAGCTTCGTAAAATCGATCACCTCTTTCTGGCAGCTTGCGCAAAACTTACCTTTTTGGGTTGGCGACATTTGCTGCCAGTCTTCATGGCAAGGTTCCGGGATATTGAGTTTGAATTTCAAAAGCTTAGAATTAAATCACGTTTAAATATAAGTAGATTTTTCTAATTAGGGAGTTCAATTTCAGAAACTTCCGCAGCTAAATTCCCTTCAAGTTTCACTAAAACTACAACAGCATCTTCTTTAAAATACAGATTCTGAATCTTAAAATCATTAATCGCTCCAAATAGCTGAACGCCTTTTTTCACTTCAATTATATTTTCGAGCTTTTGATTGATTTGTTGCAAAAACTCGGAGATCTTGGGAGTGAGAAAAAGTTTAGAGTTACCGGAGAGTTTTTTCTTCATCAGCAACGTCATCATAGTTTTTAAAAGCCGATTGGTTAACCAAGCTTTTTGCTCACCTTCCACCTGATAATTCTTGATGATGATTTCTTGCTGTTCTTCATCAAAATCAAACTTCAGCTGAAAATTAAAACTTATTGTTTTGTTTTTAAACAACACGGTTTTCATTAACACTTGTTGCCTAATACAAACATCAAAACCGGGTTTACCGTTGCTTAAATGTATTGCTAAAATTTCTCCGTATTGTTGTCCTTTCGCTTCTTCTTTTTGTATTTGATAACCTACAAGTTTCTCTTGCAGAACTTTCTCTAATGCCGTTAAAGTAATTTTGACGGGAATTTGAAGGTTTAGACCATTAAATTGATTTTCTTTTTCTTGCATTTAGATAAGTTACTTAAAATAAAAATCCCTTCAAAAAATGGATTCATTTTTTAATTTAAATTTATAGTTCATAAGATGAGATTTGTATATTTCAACTTACTAAACTGAATTGCATAGCAGTGAACTTCAACCCAAAAAACGTTTTTAATTATTTTAGAGATTGTTATCAACTCGATTATAAAGAGTTTACCATAAATAATATTCTTTCTAGCAAATATCCTTATAAATGGTTTGCAAAAACGAAAGAAGAAATACTTTCAGAAAAGCTTCCCATTATCCCGTACACCAATAAAAAAGTATTGGCTTTAGAGAAAGAGATGGCGCTTTATAATTTAGAGAAAAAGCTATTTTACGGCTGCTTTTTTATTTTAGGAAAAAATAAAAATCCGTTAATTAAAGACAAACGAATTTGCGCTCCACTCCTACTCTTTCCGGCACAAATAGAAACTTTAGATGATGAAAAATTTTTAAAAATTGAACACGAAAATTACGACATCAACAGATCTGCACTTAGTTTATTAGAACTCAATGAAGAGCTTATCAATAAAGATGAATTTGTGCAATTACTTTCAGAACGAGTTCAGCATAAAAATTATATTGGTTTAAATAGTTTTTTAGAAAAGTATGTTACTAATCTAGAAACCGAAGAACTTTTACTTTTTCCCACGGTTTGGTCTGCACAAAAATTAAGAAGTTTTTTAGCTTCAGATAAAATTGAAAATGACAGCTACCAGATAATTCCGGGAGCAGGAACTATTTTGGTTGAAAAATCTGAATCTTCACTTCGAGTTTTAAACGACCTGAAAGAAATGGCCGAATCAGAAAAATTCAATTCAAGCTTACACGAACTTTTAGGTAAAGATCTACAAGAATTTTCATTCAAAGAAAGTGTTTATAAAACTCGGTTAAACACAGATCAATACCACGCGTTACAAAATTCATATCGCTATTCAAACTCGGTAATTGTTGGTCCGCCGGGTACCGGTAAAAGCTACACGATCACTTCTATTATTGCAGATGCGGTGATGAATAATCAATCGGTCTTGGTCGTCTCTAAAACCAAACAAGCCGTAGAGGTTTTACGGCAAATGCTTGAGAAAGATTTTAAGCTGAAAAACTACTTAATTCATACCACCGGACATAATTATAAATTGAGTTTAAAAGCTAAAATTAAGCGTTATTTAAGTGGAATTTCAGCAAAGGTGAACACAAATTTTGACCTAGAAAAGGTAAACCAGCTTTCTAATCAACTTGATCAACTGGAACAGGAGTTTGAGCAATATATTGAAAAAGAACTCAAACGATCTGATCTAGAATTTTCTGCAGCACTTAACTTTTGGGAAAAATGGCAAAAATTTTACCTGAATACCCTTAGCTATAACGGAGAAAAATTATGGTCAATCTTTAAACAGATCAATCAGGTTTTAGAAGAACTCGAAAAAGAAGCGGCCTTATATTCTAAAAGAAAAATTGCTTTAAATATTAAAAATAACTCGCATCGTTATCGCAATGAAATTTCAACATTTTACGATGCGCTAGACACTGCAAGTTTTTCAGCCTACAAACGTATTCTACAACAGGTAGATTTTGAACACGTTTTAAAAGTTTTCCCAATTTGGCTAGCAAACTTATCAGATTTAAATGCGGTTTTACCTTTAAAAAAAGATTGTTTTGATCTTGTAATTATCGATGAAGCTACACAATGTGATATTGCTTCAGCACTACCGGCATTATATAGAGCAAAACGAGTAGTTATTACCGGTGATCCCAACCAATTGAGGCATTACTCTTTTGTGGCAAAAGCTCAGCAATTCAACTTACAAGAAAAATATAATTTACCAAAAGATAAGATTTTTGATTATCGAAACCGGTCTATTTTAGATGTATTTATTTCAAAAGCGAAACAACAGCAACAAATTTCTTTTCTGCGAGAACATTTTAGATCTACACCATCTTTAATTGAGTTTAGTAATCAAAAGTTTTATGATAACCAGTTACAGATTTTAAAATCTACTCCAACACATACTGAAGAAAAACAGCTAGAATTAATTAAAGTATCAGGAAAAAGAGACAAAAAAAGGGTAAATGAAGCAGAGGCAGAAAAAGTTTTACAGCAACTAGATAAGATCATCAACGACTATAAAGATGAAAAAATAAAACCTTCAGTAGGGATTATCTCTCCGTTTAATAGCCAAGTAACTTACCTTAATAAACTCTTGTGGGAACGTTATGAGCTTTCTGCATTAAAACAATTTAATATACTTTGCGGTACGCCTTATAATTTTCAGGGATCTGAACGAGAAATTATTTTGATGTCTTTTGGAGTTTGCCCAGATACACATCATTCTGCTTACATTCATTTAAATAAACCTGAAGTTTTAAATGTTGCAATTACACGGGCAAAATCTTTGCAAATTGTGATCACTTCGGTCGAAAAAGATGAGCTTAAAAAAGATTCTTTATTTTATGAATATTTAGCTTTTATTGAAGATTTCACTCATTTTAATGCCGAAGAAAATACGATCGATCAATTTCAAAATGAAGTGGTAAAAGCTCTAAAAAAACAAGGATTGAAAGAAATTAAATGTGGTTATCCTGTCGCAGGTAGTTTACTAGATATTTTAGTAACGCATTGCGGAAGAAATTACTTTATTGATTTAATTGGTTACCCGGGAGTTTACCGAGAAGCTTTTAGTTTAGAACGTTATAAAACCTTAGCCAGAACCGGAATTAGAACTTTACCGCTGCATTATAGTTTTTGGAAAAAGAATAAGACCAAAGCGGTAAAAGAATTGATTAAATTTATTTATTAAACTGAATTTTACTCAAAGCTAGCTCATTACTACTGTAACAAATAGAATTCATTTAATATTATTCAATAAAAAAATCCCTTCAAAAGCTGAAGGGATTTTTTAAGATTATATTGTAACTTCTGTTTTCTTGTGTTTAAAACCAAAGAAGAATATGTAGAGGTAGCACACCATTACTAATAAAAGTGCCAATCCAAATCCATAATTATCGGTAAGCAAACCAAAAAGTGGTGGTACCACTGCTCCTCCTACGATCATCGTACACATAATACCAGAACCTTGGGGTTTACTATCTCCTAACTCATCTAATCCTAAACTAAAGATCGTTGGAAACATAATCGAATTAAATAAACCAACTCCGATGATTGTCCACATAGCAACTAAACCACTTGTTTGAGTTGAAATAATTATTAAAATTAATGCTACAATAGCAAATACACTTAAAACTTTTGAAGGTTTCATAATATTAGTTAGGTAAGCTCCAATAAAACGACCTACCATTGCGCCGGTCCAGTAAAAGGTTACAAAAATCCCTACTACAGCTTTACCATCTACCGCACTAAGATCGTCTGTTAAAAACCAATTGGCTATGGTTCTCATAAAAGGAGTATTTCTCACCACATCTGCCAGCTCTAACTGTAAAAAATAATTTACCATATAACTACCAATAGCTACTTCTGCTCCTACATAGCAAAAAATACCTAAAGCTCCCATTAGTAGATTTTTATTTTTAAAGGCAACGGCATAACTTCCTTTTTGTTCTCCTTCACCGATCACTTTAGGTAGATTTACAAAAACAAAAACCAAAGCGATGGCGATAAGAATACCGGCAATCGTTAAGAATGGAACTTGCACGGCAGATGCTTCTGCAGCATAATATTCAGTTTTTTCTACTGCTGTAAGACCGTCTATTTGTTGAGAGGTCATAATCTTATCACTTAAAATGAATAGTGCTCCAATAATTGGTGCTATTGAAGTTCCTAATGAATTAAATGCCTGCGAAAGGTTTAATCGACTTGCTGCACTTTTTTCTGGACCTAAGATGGTTACATAAGGATTGGCAGCTACTTGAAGAATAGTGATACCCGCTGCCAGAATAAAATAACCTAACATAAATACCCAAAAAACTCTTTCTGAAGAAGCAGGATAGAATAATAAACAACCTGCAGCCATCGTAAGCAAGCCTAAAATTATACCTTTTTTATAACCAATTTTAGATAATATAAAACTTGCCGGAATTGATAGGAAAAAGTAAGCTCCAAAAAAAGCAAACTGAACCATTCCTGCTTGAAAGTATGATAATTCAAATACTTCTTTTAATCTTGGGATCAAAGAGTCTACAATTACTGTAAGAAAACCCCATAAAAAAAATAAAAGCGTTAGAAAAATAAACGCAGTTCTGTAAGATGTTTTTGCCGTATTATTAGTCATTAGATATAATATTAAATTAATCGTTTTAGATAGTCTTCAAAATTTTTCTAAAAATATGATAAGACTTTAAAAAAGAAATGAAATTTTGAGATTTATTTATTTCAAAACTACATTTTCTAATTCTTCTAAAGATTTTCCTTTAGTTTCAGGCATAATTTTCACAACAAAAACTAATTGCAGGACCATTGCTAAAGCAAAAAATGCAAAAGCATAGAAGCCTCCACTTTCAAGTTCTGCTACGACAGGAAAAGTCCAAGTTAATATAGCTGCCCAAACCCAATGCGTTAGACTACCAAAGGCTTGCCCTTTAGCTCTAACTGAGTTCGGAAAAACTTCAGATAAAAATACCCAAATAACTGCTCCTTGAGAAAATGCAAAGAAAGCAATAAAACAGATAAGATAAATAAGCACAGAATACCCGGTAAAATCTTGATAATAGAAAGAATAGGCCGTAAGAGAAAGTGAAATAATCATTCCTAAAGAACCAATCATCATTAAGGTCTTTCGCCCAAACTTATCAATAAAAAACATAGCGATTATGGTAAAAAGCATATTCGTTAAGCCAATAATCACTACCTGAAATAAGGCTGTATCTTTTGCCAAACCCGTCATTTCAAAAATTCTAGGAGCATAATACATGATCGCATTAATACCGGTGAATTGATTAAATGTGGCAAATAGAAACGCTAATAATAACGGAAATCTAAATTTTCTTGAAAATAAATGTTCTTTAATTGTTGAATTAGTTGAAGCTAAACTTTTTTTAATATCAGATAGCAGTAATTCTACATCTTTCACGCCTAAATCTATAATTACTTTTTTGGCCTGAGATTCTTCATTATTTAAAATTAACCACCTAGGGCTTTTAGGTATAAAAAATAACGTCATAAAAAATATAAGTGCAGGAACAGCTTCAACCCCTAACATAAATCTCCAAACATCTTCTGTTATTATTTTATTCAAAAGATAATTAGAAAAAAAAGCGACTAGAATACCAAAAACAATATTAAATTGAAAAACAGCTACTAACCTACCTCTCAATTTTGCGGGAGCTATTTCTGAAATGTACATCGGTCCAATAACAGATGAAGCACCAACCCCTAAGCCTCCTAAAAATCTAAAGAATAAAAGCGAAAACCACGACCCGGCTAATGCACAACCTATAGCTGAAATCACATAAAATAGAGCTAAGACAATTAAAGTATTTCTTCTTCCAAACTTATCTGCAGGACGACCACAAAACATTGCTCCGATAATTGTACCTATTAGAGCAATAGAATTTGTGAAACCGTGCCAAAAACCATCTAAATTATAAACTTCTTTGATCGATTGTTCTGCACCAGAGATTACCGCCGTATCAAAGCCAAATAGTAACCCTCCTAACGAGGCGATAATAGCGGCGGTAAATAGTTTTTTATTCATTACTAATGTGTATTGTAATTTAATGAGGTTTCTCCTTTTGTACGATTAATAGAGTTATCCATTTTTGAGAGCGCAAACGCATAGGCTCCCAAGCATACGGCTTTACTTGTTCCTAATCTAGAAAGCCCAATAACAATACGCTTTTCTGGATTGTAGGTAAGTTCTTTATCGCTAAACGGTACTTTAATCGTTCGGCTATTCCAGCTTAAAAATTGAGTATAAGATTTATGATCGTCCATATTATATACCTGAGATACCAATCGTTGTATATGCTCGCCTTTTAGATTAGAAATGTAGCCGTTTAAATGATTTACTATCCCGGGAATGATTAATTGCGAAGCACCAGAAATGCCTCCGCCAACTACTATCGGACCATCAATAAGTGTAATTGCATTGGCAAGAGATTCGCCGATCATTAAAGACATTTCACTAAAAGCGGCAAGGGCTGCTTTTTGATTTCCTTGAACTTTGCCCATTGCTATAAGAAAAATATCTTTTGGACTAAGATTTTTGGAGCAGTTAGCAACTTCTTTATAAACTCTCTGTATTGCTCTAATGCTTACGCTTTCTTCAACTAATAAATTGGTATTTTTAAAATCTCGCATTAACCAAATCTCACCGGCAGCAGAATTATCTCCTTCAAAAATATTTTGATTTATAACTATTCCGCCACCAAAACCGGTACCCAGAGTAATCCCAAAAAGATTATTATATTTTTTAGTAATACCTTGAGCTTTTAAGTCTTTATTAAGCTCCAGTAAAATTCCGGCAATGGCCTCTCCGTATGCAAATAGATCTCCGTCATTATTAATAAATGTTGGCAAATCGAAAATATTCTCTAACATAGGTCCTAGTGCAACACCTCCCTTAAAAGACGGTAAATTAATAAGATCGCCGATAATTCCATTTTTATAATCGGCAGGACCAGGAAAAGCAAAACTTATGGCTTGAGGTTTATTTGGTAATAGTTTTTTAATCACAAGCTCAAAACCTTCTATAATAGTTTTTAAGCATTTATCTAAGTTATCTGAGTTTGATGCCAAAACTATAGGGCTCACAATTTCTTGCCCGCCTTGCAAAGCAGAAAATACAAAATTTGTACCTCCGGCATCTAATGTCAAGACAATTCTTTTATCTAAAAATATATTCATATTGGCAAAATTAGAAAATAAGACTAAAACGGTTTAGCTTCATTTCCGTTATTTTAGAGTTTTAGTTGAATATTTTTTGAAGAAGACCAATTACTGTAATGAATCTCGCCTTCTTTAACCCAACCAATTCTATAATATTGTTCTATATTTCTGTTACCCTCTATTTGTTTTACAGAAACTTTTAATTGAGTATCGTTAATTAAATCAGCTTCATACTTAAAATAACTAAAATTTCCTTCCCTATAAGAGAAACCATCTTTTTCATCGTCATAGAGGTCACCTTTAGCGTAGCCTTCTTCATCTAAATTTACAAGTAACGTAATTCTATTTGCTGAATAGTCTTCTGTACTTTGAACTACTTGAGAAATAGGGACTATACCGCCCGGTTTAAGTTTTATTATAGATTGATAACCATCGTCTTTATTTTCAAATTTAATTTCTTGCCAATTTCCTTTAGGTTCATGCACATTTTTGGCCCATCTCGGAATGATCATTAAATTTTCACCTAAAAGAAATGCCTGCTCTTCTGCTCTTAATGTATTATCCTTTATATCTGCAAAAAATATCGGACGCATTATCGGCATCCCGGTTATTGATGCTTCTCTAAAAAGTGTATATAAATAAGGGAGTAATTGATATCTTCTATTAATAGCTGTTCGAGAAACATTCTCTATTTCTTTACCAAAAGCCCAAGGTTCTTGTGCTACAGTTTCTGTAGAGGTATGGTTTCTTGAAAAAGGGTAATAAGCTCCTAAGGCAATCCATTGACCAAATAGTTCTGGATTTGCATCACCAGAAAAACCTCCGATATCTGGACCGTTAAATGGTTGACCAGATAAGCTTAAATTTATCGACATTGGTATCGATTCTTTTAAATAATTAAATGTAGATTTATTATCGCCTGTCCAAGTCGCAGCATAACGTTGCCCACCCATAAAATTAGATCGTGATAGCACAAATGGACGTTTATTGGGATTAGCATTTAAAATTCCTTCTCGGGTGGCTTTTACCATAAGCATACCGTAAACATTATGATAACGAAGGTGATTACCTGCAGGTAATTTTTTGCTACCTCGATGCATATTTGTTGCAGGCATGCTTCCGTTGGTGCCATCAAAAACAGAAGGCTCGTTCATATCGTTCCAAACTCCATCTATTCCTAAACTCATAAAATCTTTATAAAGTGAAGCCCACCAGTTTTGTGTTTCTTCTCTTGTATAATCGGGAAATACACATTGCCCCGGCCAAACTTTACCGGTAAATGCTTGGTTATTTTCAGCTAAAGTCCAATGATTACCTTTTGTACCTTGATCGTACACAAAATACCCTTCTTCTTTTTTTACCCCGGGATCGATCATAAAAACAGATCTTACATTATTTTGATGTAAATAATCATTTAGTTTTTTGGGATCGGGATAACCTTTAGGATCGAATGTAAAAATTCTAAAGCCATCCATATAATTAATATCCATCCAAAGTACATCTAACGGAATTTCTCTTTCTCTAAACTCATCTACTATAGATGCTGCTTGCTTCTGTGGATAATATGAAAATCTAGATTGCTGATAACCTAAAGCCCAAAGTGGTGGTAAGTCTATAGTCCCTGTCAATTTAGCTAAGGATTTTAAGACTTCTTGGGGTGAATCTTTTTCAATAATTATTACACGAAAACTTGGTCCTTCACTAATCATTTGGATAGGATGATCTAGTTTAATTTCTTGTTTCCAAGTATGATCTGCAATTATACCAAAAGAAGTTCCGTCTTCTCGAACTCCTAAGATCCAAGGGTGAGATTGATAAAGTCGATCTCCATTATACTGTAAATAGTTACCATTATCTGTGTTCCATAATGTAATCTCTTTACCATTTCTTCTTAAACTCCCGGTAACTTCACCTGTACCGTATAGGTCTGTGCTTTTTTCATATTGAATTTCTATTGAATTTTTTCCATTTATTGTTTTAAAAATTGGGATTGTCTTCCAATCTGTAGGCAAGTTCATTTTCCTTTTTAAGGGATGAATTATTGCTAATGATGGTAAAGTTTGAACTGAATCAAAATCTTTTGGATAAAATACAGCGATATCTTTTTCAGCTAAAAAAGAACTTTGTGCCTGTATGTTACTAACACTCAAAAAAAGGATACTTATAAAAATTCTAAAAAACAGTTTCACTAGTATTTATTTTAATTAAAAAGAAGGGGGAGCTATTTTTCACCTTTCTCCCCCTACCAAACACAAACATTCAAAAAATGAAATTTATAAACCTATCGTTTCGTATGGTACACGAATACCTTTAATTCTATAATAATAAGGATCTAAAAACTCTCCGGTACAAGGGTTTTGACCGCAGGCTTCATAATTTACACTATAGCTTAGTAGTAACTCTTCGTGGCCATTATCGGCGTGCGGATGTACGATCGTTGTATAGTATTTGTTATATTGACCGTTTAAATATTCTGTAATTTGATATACTTTCTTTTTAGGTGTAAATGGTCCTGTAGGACTATTAGAAGTTGAGATATAAACTTTACCTCGATCATCTTGACATATAAAACCTTGATCTACAGTCATAATTACATATTTCCCATTTACTTTTCCTGCTCCAACATTTGTAAGACCTGTTAATACAGAACCTGTACTGCCTTGGGGCATTTCTTCAACCCAATTAGAACCATCCCAAAACTCCCAAGTATCAGGATCATCTTCTGCCCATCTACCTACGTGAATATAACTTTCAAAACCAAAATTAAAACCTTCAGAAGTATAGGTGTAAACATACCCGTCGTCGCCTTTTACCCAACCTGCTGCTCCGGTAACGCCTTCTGGTGTTTTTCTTTCCACATCCCATTCGGTACCTTCATTCTGTGTAAGTACATACATTGCATTTTGATTAGAGGTTAGACCTTGACCTTCTCCTGCAAAAATGTACACCTTATTACCTATTTCTACTCCCGTACCAGGCCAAATCCAATCATTACCCGGAGTATCATCAAACATAAGACGCGGATGATCTGTTCCGGCAGAATTTGTCATGTTCACCGTATTTTCAGGATCCCAATCGTGTTCGTTTGGTTGAATAAGAATAGAATTGTTATAACTAAAAAACCAACCGCAATGAAACATATCGTTAGGTAATAGTGAAGAACCATCGTAAGAATCTTCTGTAATCCAAAGTACTTTACCATCGTTTGGTCCCCAAGTTAAAGGAATACTGTTACCTTGATCGAAAGCTACAGATCCCATCCATTCTTCATTACGTTCAAAAAAGTTGGTAAACACATCATCTCTATGAGATTCATTTTCTATAGGAATTAAATTCCATTGTTGGCTTGGTTCACTATTTTCTTCAGACTGAATAGCTATACTTGTTGAACCTATTTCTGTTGATGATAGATCTGTAAGTAATAACCCATTGGCTTTATTGATGAATTGGTAATAATCTCCTATTTTTTGACTCTCCCATAATTCTAAATCTTCATTTTCTGGAGTTGGATCATATCCCATTTGTATAAGTTGAGCATTGATCTCTGTTGAATTTTCTACCGGAGCACTTAAAAATTTACCGGAGAACATATTTCTTATTTTGTAGTATGAAGTCTCTCCTTCTTCTGAATCATAAATAATATGCCACTTCTTATATTTTCTTACTAGGCTTCCAACTTCAGAAGTTGTACTCTCTAAATTTATTCCTGCTTTATCCCAATATTGCTCGTTATATAAACTATCTCCTGCAATACCTAAAGCCTTGTCTGAAGCTGTACTCTTTATAATATATGCTCCATAATCTCCTAGATTAGCATCGACAACTTTAAACTCTACCATCCACTCTAATTGTTGCCCTGATGCTGCGGTAACTGTATAAGTTTTTATATGATTTTGGGAAATATTTACCGGTTCTCCTGAGGCCGGAGAAATTGTAGCACCTTCAGAAACCTGAATTTCTGGTACGATCGCTGTTAGATCTGCTGTCGAAGATACCTTTACAATAACTTGAGGATCTTCTACATTACCTCTAATTACTTCGTTACCAACCTGCCCATTCTCTAAATCGAAATTTTTAATCATTCTCCCGGGACTTGGCGGTGCATTATAATCATCTTCTTGACAACTTGTCATTAAGAAAGCAACACATAAAATTGTAATTATATACTTCATTTTCCTAATATTTTAAATTATTATTTTACAGTTCCTAACGGAAAAATATCTTTTTTATAAACTTCATTTAGTAGCGTTCCCACGCCTGTATAAATAGCAGAAGCTCCGCAAATTACACCTTCAAAACCTGTGATAGTTTTTATTGTAGAGTTCCCTGTAATATCTCCTAAAGCCAATAAGAAAAATAGTAATGTAAGTGTAGCAAAAACTACCTGTAAGGCTTTATTTATTTTTAGGGTTCCAAAAAAAAGAAGAAATGTGAAGATACCCCACATTATCAGGTAACAGATCATAGCAGTATTAGAAGGAGCTTCTATCCAACCTAACTTAGGCATTACTAATAGCCCCACAAGTGTTAACCAGAAAAAACCATAAGAAGTAAATGCTGTTAACCCAAACGTATTTCCTTTTTTAGCTTCTAAAACTCCGGCAATCACTTGTGCTAATCCTCCGTAAAAAATACCCATACCAAAGATCATGGAATTCATCTCAAAAAAACCCGCATTATGAATATTCAATAAAACCGTGGTCATCCCAAAAGCTAATAAACCTAATGGTCCCGGATTTGCAGTTGTATCTACAATACTATAATTCTGATTACTTTCCATAATAATTGTTTTACATTAAATTTTATGTTCTGAAACTACTACCCCAACCCGGCTATCTGCACAACCATAGTACAAATACCACTTGTTTTTAAACCAAACCAATCCTTCGATAAAAACTGTACCTGCAGGATATTGCCCGCTTTTCTCAAAAGATGCTGTGGGTACTAAAAAGGGTTTATCTAAACGATCTAATAATTTGGTAGGATCTTCTTTATCGAATAAAACCTGACCTGCACAATAACTGTTAGCGGTATAATCTTTATCGCCATCTTCTCCCTCAAGGTTTTTACCATTATACATTACCACAATACCTTTATCGGTTAAAATTGCCGGCGGCCCGCATTCGGTTAGCTGACTGTCAAAAAAGCCTTTTCTTGGCGACATTAATACTTTTAACTTTCCGTTTTCTTCTACAGGTTCCCAATCTTTTAAGTTTTCTGAAGTTGCAGCGAATACATTTTTTTCGCCCCAGTACATCAAGTACTTCCCATTTACTTTGGTAATCACCTGCTTTCCGTTCTCGATTTTAGAAACTACAGAAGCTGATTTGCTGAACCTATTTAAATATTTTCCATTTAAAGCATCTTCAAAAGCCGGCCCGTGCTTTTCCCAGTCGGTTAAATTTTTAGAAGTTGCAACGGCCAATCTTGGTACATCCTTATTCCATTGTGTATAAAGCATCACATAAGTACCATCTTCTGTCATTGCTACTCTTGGATCTTCGCATCCTCCCGGCCATTCGTATTCTTTTTGGCTATCGTTTTTAGGATAAAGCACCGGAGAATTTCTACGATTCATCTCAAAACCATCGGCCGTTGCCGCAAGCCCGATTCTGGATGTGCGCTCGCCAATTCCTTTCCCCGATTTATCTTCAGCACGATAAAGCACATAAATACTATCGCCCATTACTGTAGCCGCAGGATTAAACACATCGTTAGACTCCCAAGCTATTTCTTTTTGATTCATTTCTGAAAAAAACAATGTCTCTTCAGTCGGTGCTAAAACAGGATTTACTCCTTCCGGTCTTTTAAAACCGATGATCGCCCAATCTTTGTTTTCTGTTGAAGCTGATTTTTCTTCCGTAGTAACCTCAGCACTTGTATTAGTTTCGGTTGCTGCATTTTTATCTTTGCAGGAGCTTAAACTTAGTACCGTGGTAAAAAGCAATCCGGTATATAGTATTTTAAATTTCATCTTCTTTTTATTTTGAATCGTATGAAGGTGGCGGTGTTGCCGTACCCCATTCTTTATTTGGTGTTTCTGAAAGTTCAAAATCTAAACTTCCGGCTTCTCTTAATTCATCTAAAGAGATCCAGGTATTATCCCAATTTTCTCCGTTTACTTTTAGAGAATTGATGTATTTTTTTTCTGAAGATCCTCCGGTAATATGAATGGTTTTACCGCCGTTTAATTCAATTTCTACTTCAGAAAAAACAGGGCTATTAATCGAAAAGCCTCCCACACCGGGAATCATTGGGTATAACCCGATATCTGCAAATACGTACCAAGCACCCATCGACCCTAAATCTTCGTTACCCGGCAGACCACTGGCTTCATTTTGATATTTTTCATTTAAAACCCTGCGAACAATTGCTTGGGTTTTATACGGAGATCCCGTCCAGTTATACACCCAAGGCACCTGAAAATCTGGTTCGTTACCTGCTGCAAACCAATCTTGATAATAAGTAGCATCTATTTTAACGAATAACGAATCTAATCGTTGTTCTGCCGGTTTTTTACCGCCCATAGTATCGATAAGTGTTCCTAAATTATAAGGCACCATCCAATGATAATTGGCATAAGTGGCCTCGCGCCAATCGTCGTTTTTGCCTTTCCAAGAACCATCTTCGTTTTTAGAGTTTAACCATTTGGTTTTTGGGTTATAAAGGTTTTTCCAATATTGCGCTCTTTTTAAATAATCTGCAGCTACTTTATCGTTTCCTAAAGCCTGCTTTGCAAACTGACCAATGGCAAAATCTGCTGTTGTAAACTCTAAAGCAATCGATGCTCCCATATGATCGTAGATATAGCCTTTAGCTAAATATTGATCTAAAAATGTTCTTGTAGTAACATTCTGCGTTTTTAAACCGGGTTCTTCTGCCCCGTGTCGCATAATTTTTAGAGCTTTCTCTTTATCGAAATCTGTGGCTCCAAAGGCGTAAGCATTCGCAATTAATGCTGAACTTGGGTCGCCTTGCATAATTCCCGTAGCATAATTAGCCAAAACCCATCTTGGTAAACCACCGCCAGATCTTTCTGCAAACAATAAGTGAGATTTAACCACATCTGAAGTTACCTTAGGTGCTAATAATGCGATTAATTGAGTTTGTGTTCTGTAAGTATCCCAATTACTAAATGCAGTATAATAATCGAAGCCTTCTGCTTTATATACTTTGTTATCTGAACCTAAATATTCGCCATTTACATCACTAAAAATACTTGGGTGCTTTAATGAATTATACAAATGCGTATAAAACTGAACCTGCTGATCTTTACTACCACCTTTTACTTTAATTTTAGAGAGGTAGCTATTCCAGGCTTGCATTGCCTCGTTTTTGGTAGCATCAAAATTGAAGTTGCTATTTTCTGCTTTTAAATTTTCTCTGGCATTTTCTAAAGACACATAAGAAATCCCGAATTTATACTGAACAGGTTTTCCTGAAGAAACATCGAATGTAAAATATGCTCCGGAGTTTTCTCCTGAAGCATTTTTAGAGGCTTCTTTAAAATTTTCTCCCGTCCACGTTCCTGAAGTGGTAGCTTCAGCATCAAATTCTCCTACAAAATAAACAACATAAGGGGTTGCCGAACCACAAAAAGAACCCCCATCGGCGTGGCCTTCAAAACTTGAAGCGCCGGTGATCTTTACTTCAGCATTGGTCATTTTATTGGCATTTATACCCGTTCCTATTACAACAGTTCCTTCTTCTTCTCCTTCAGCAAAACTAAATTTTGCCATTCCGGTACGCTTTGTCGCTGTTAATTCTACCTGAATATCACTGCTTAATTTGGTTTGATAATATCCTGCTTGAGCCTTTAAATTTTCGTTAGACGGATTGATACCTTCCATATCGTTAGGAGATTTTTCTAACGCTCCCGACAACGCCATCGTAGGTAAATTTCCCATATTTGGGCAACCTGCGCCACTAAGCTGATTGACTACAAAACCTTTATCCGGCTGAAAAAATGTCTGGGTAAATTGCACCATTCCAAAGGGATAAGTTGCACCGGGAAAAGTAAATCCGGCTTCAAATTGCAATTCAGTTTCACTTACTCCTTTCCCTTTGTTACCGATCTCTGCATTAACCAATTCGGCATAATTTATCGATTCGGTTTTATGCTCTTCAGCAGTATTTTCAGCTTTATCCTTTTTCTTTCCATCACAAGAAGTAGCCACTGCAAGCAAAGAAATACCTGAAATTGTAAGCATCGCTTTCTGATAAAAGCTTTTAGCAAAATTTATATTAGATTTTTGTAAAAAAGTCATTCTTTAGTTTTACTGTATTTAATTATTTCTTGAAACTGAATAAGGTTTACTTTCTTCTGAAATACCTCGATCTTTATTTGGCGTATTCCCCATTACCAATTCTAAAGTACCACCGTTACTTATATCACTGTAAGTAATGTAATTCTTATCGTAAGTTTTTCCGTTAAGCTTAGCCGATTGGATGTATACATTTTCAGCATTATTATTTTTAGCGATCACGGTAAAGGTTTTTCCGTTCTCTAAGTCTATCGATGCTTTCTCGAACATCGGGCTTCCCAACACATATTGGTCTGTTCCAGGGCAAACGCTGTAAAAACCTAATGAGCTTAAAATATACCAGGAAGACATCCCTCCCTGATCTTCATCACCGGGATATCCTTTTTCTGTTGCATTATAAAGTTTAGACATAATTTCACGGGTTTTAGCCTGAGATTTCCAAGGTTGCCCTACGAAATTATATAGATAAGCAACGTGTTGTACCGGTTGGTTGCCGTGTGCATATTGCCCCATATTTGCAATTTCCATCTCACGCATTTCGTGAATTACGTGACCGTAACTACCTACATCGTAAGTAGTTTCCATATTAAAAAAAGTATCTAATTTATCTGTAAATTTAGTTTTACCGCCCATTAATTCGATTAATCCTTCAACATCGTGAAAAACAGACCAGCTATATTGCCAAGAGTTAGCTTCGGTAAAAGGATCTCCCCAGGCTAAAGGTTTAAAATCTTCTTCCCACTCTCCGCTTCTTTTTTTACCTCTCATAAAACCTTCCGAAACGTCATATATATTTTTATAATTATACATTTGGCGCCCAAAAACATTCATATAATGTTCGTCTCCTAAAGATTTTGCCATATAATACCCACACCAGTCATCGTAGGCATATTCTAATGTTTTTGCCGCACTTTCCCCAACTTCTTTGGTTGGGATATACCCTAATTGAAACCAGGCATCGTGTGCTTCTCTTCCGTTAGAACCTCCCCAAGGACCTTTATTGGTGATTTCGTGATAATAAGCGTCTAATGCCTGATGAGGATCGAAACCTTCGATACCTTTTGCGTGGGCATCTGCCAGTAAAGAAATAGCGTGATTACCAATCATAATTCCCGACATCCCTGGACAAGACCAGGTAGGCAAAAAACCACTTTGTTCTTGTGCATCTAATAATGACTGCATATATCTGCCTTGCATTTTAGGATGAAGAATATTGCTTAGCGGAAATTGTGCTCTAAACGTATCCCAAAAACCATTATCGGTATACATATAACCTTCGTGAATTTCCCCATCATAAGGGCTAAAGTAGTAAGGCTTACCTTCTTCATTTATTTC
Source organism: Mesonia sp. (assembly GCA_012964435.1). Classification (GTDB taxonomy): domain Bacteria; phylum Bacteroidota; class Bacteroidia; order Flavobacteriales; family Flavobacteriaceae; genus Mesonia. The sequence continues at coordinate 27,132 of DTTX01000092.1, forward strand.
GAAAAAGCGATGTGAAAAAAGATTGGCTCTAAATAAACAAGAATAAAAGGTAGCTTTATCTTTTTCAGATTCGGTTTCTACCACAACTCGATTAAAAAGATCGTTCCAGGCTTTTTTAGCTGCTTCTTTAGTATGTTCGAATTTACGGTGCTTCTTTAATTCCTGTTCCATCGTTAAAACCGCCTGATCCTGACTTATATAAGATGAAGCTATTTTAACCTCTACTGTTGCACCTTCTTTGAATTCTAAATAAACTCCTTTTCCGTCACCTTCAGCTTCGGTTTGATCATTCTGAATAGTATTTTCTTTATTCTCCCACGTTCCGTAGCTCTTAAAAGGTTTGCTGAATGTGATTTCGAAATAAGCTTTAAAATTTCCCGGAATTAATAGTCCGTTGTGAACCCATCCTGTAATTTTTCGCTCTTTAGGATGAATTTTCACACTGCTTTGTTTGGTGTAACCATCGAAAACCAAATAGGCTTTATCTCCTTTTGGAAAGCTAAACTTCATATGGCCGCCGCGTGTTACCGGAGAAATTTCAGCATTTATACCATTATCTAATTTTACCTGATAATAATATGGCTTAGCTGTTTCGTTTTTATGTTGAAATGAGGTCGCTCTCTCCTCTTCATTTACCACAAGGTCGCCTAAAACAGGCATCAAAGAGAATGTTGCATAATCGTTTACCCAAGGACTGCATTGATGTACCTGCTGAAAACCGCGAATAGTTTCTGCCTGATATTGGTACTTCCAGCCATCGCCGTTTTTTCCTGTTTGGGGAGAAAACGAATGTACCGGAAATGGCATAGCTACCGTTGGGTACGTATTACCGTAACTTAAACCCGGCGTAGAAAACGTTCCCTGCAGCGTGTTTACATAATCTATCAGATTTTTGTTTTGGGCATTTGCACCTATGATAAATAATAAACAAATAAAAGTAATCGTCTTTTTAAGCATGTTTTTAATTTAAAATCCTATTTGTAATCCTAAGTTCACCACTCTCTGATTTAAGTAAGAATCTCCTGCTGTATTTGTATTAATTTCAGGATCTTGCTGATATTTATCGTAACTCGTCCAGGTTACTAAATTGAAAGCATTTATATAAACTCTACCATTGTTAATATCAAAAGGCAACCATTTTTCTGGTAATTGGTAAGCTATATCTACTGTTTTAAGACGAATGTACCAAGCATCTACTAACCAGAAATCTGACATATATGTTGAAGGACTATTTACCGAGTTAGGATTTGTGGTTAATCTAGGGAATTCTGCTGTCGCAGCTGTCTCCGGCGTCCATCTACTTAAGTGTATAGGTTGAAACTGACTTTGGAATGGTTCTATACCTTTACCAACTACACTAAAGCTATAATCGTAAGCTCCTTGAAATAATACTTTTGCACTAAAACCTTTGTAGCTTAAGCCTAATGAAAGTCCGTAAGTGGTAGTTGGCAGATTAGGTTTACCAATAGGACCTCTATCAAAATTATTTATAACCCCGTCACCATTAAGATCTTTATATTTTAAATCTCCGGCTTGAACAGGAATATCTGTTAATGGTACCGCAACATCATTATCGGGATTACCATCATTATTATTTGCTATATCTTGTTCACTATAAAAACCGGTATAAGTGTAACCAAAAGGTTGACCAATTGGTCTTCCCGTACTTTGTAAGTAAGGAAATGCCTTTTGAGCTTCTGCTTGATATAAAATTTTATTCTTTGCATAAGAAAATACAAGGTTAGAATTAAATTGAAGTCCATCTACAATTTCAGTTTGGTAAGAAATCTGACCATCAAATCCTTTATTTTCTGTTTCTGCCACGTTATTTGGAGAAACACCAATACCTAAAATATCTGGAATATCTTGTCTGGTTACTAATTGATCGTATCTAAAGTCGTAGAAATAATCTAAGGTTACAGAAAGCTTATTATCAAAAATATTAAGATCTACACCGACATCAAACTTTCTCGCTTTTTCCCAAGTTACATTGTCATTACCTAAAGCCCCTTCATAAACTGTAGGATAACCGGTATAACCAAAATAATAACCTCCACCTTGCTGATAAACTTGTTGATATAAGTATTGATTACCGAAAGTGGCGTCTGAACCTACTAACCCATAAGAAGTTCTAAATTTTAACAACTGCACATCTGAAAAAGTATTTTTAAACCAATCTTCTTCTGAAATGCTATAGGCTAAACCTGCTGCCGGGAAAAAACCGAAACGATTATCTGAACCAAATCGATCGGTACCATTGTAAGCGGCATTTAAATCTAAGATCCACTTGTCTTTGTAGTTATAATTGATCTTACCGGTATAGCCTTTAAATTTTGAAGGTACATTCGACAAGAAAGAACTACTTTGTCTATTGTACAGAAACATTGTGCTAATAGAATGATCTTCATTTAAGTCTTTATCGTAATTAATAAATCCTTGAATATTTAAGTTTTGACTTGAAACATTTTGCCCACCTTCTACATTATATTGCCCATAAGCATAATTTCCTCTAGGATCGATGGTATAAGTATCGTTATCTGGATTATAATGATAAGTTGGGAAGGTTTCTCTAACAACACTTCTTTGAGTTTCATCTATACTAGAATACGCAATTCTTAAAGTTGTTGAAAGTCCATCTACCCAAGAACTAAAATCTTGTTTTGCTCCTAGTAATATGTTAGAATCTGTTCGTTTAATTCTATCATAACCACCATTTGCTAATCTGGCATTAATAGTTGCCAAGTTATCTTGTGTATCGTAAGCGTAAGAATAAGAGCCATCAGGGTTTAAGAATGGTGCTGAATAAGGATGAATTTTTGTCCAATCGTAAATTTCTGAAACAACATTTTTATTATGAGGTTGGTTAATATTACCAAATCTTGATGTCATATCTAATCGTAAAGATGTAGACTCGGTAACATCATAATCTAAATTGGCTCTATAATTAAATCTTCTGTAAAAGTAATTATTATTAATATCTGAATTTTGACTACTAAAGTCTCTAACCAATCCATTTTGAGAAAATGCACCTCCGGAAACAAAATATTTTAATTTTTCTGTACCTCCAGAAATATCTACGTTAGCATTATTCTGGTAGGCTATATCTTTAAATATTCTGTCATACCAATCTACATCGGGATGCCCGTAAGGATCGTCACCTAATCTAAAATGCTCTAAATCTTCATCGGTAAAAAGCAGTTGTAATCCATCATTGGCACGTGCTTCATTTACCAATAATGCGGTTTGGTAAGACTGTAAAAACTCCGGCTCTCGAATAGGCATTTGTATACCAGATTCTACTCTTGCATTAACCTTTGGTCTTCCTAATCTTCCTCGTTTAGTTTTAATTACTAATACTCCATTTGCTCCTTTTATACCATAGATCGCTGTGGTAGATGCATCTTTAAGAATCGAGATACTTTCAATTTCATTTACATTTATTTGCTGTAATTGATCGTAAGAATATTCAATATCATCGACAATAATTAACGGTCTATTACCTGCTCCATTTAACGAACTAACACCACGTATAAAAAAATCTGCACCATCTCTACCAGGTTGCCCAGATCTTTGCTGACTAAAGAAACCAGGTAACCTTCCTGTTAATGCATTTTGAACAGACGCAGTTGGTACGTATTTAATTTCTTCTGCTTTGATTGAACTTACAGAACCTGTATTGGTAATCCTTTTTGTTTCTCCATACCCCACCACAATCACTTCATCTAAAGAGCCTTGATCTAAAGACATCGTTACGTTTAAAAACTTTCTGTCTCCTACAACGATATTCTGAGTTACATAACCAACATAAGAGAACATTAAGGTGTCTTGTGGGCTTACATCGATATTGAACTCTCCAAACTCATTTGTTAGCGTACCTCTTGGTTGCCCTTTTACTAGAATGTTAACTCCAAAAAGTGCTTCGCCATCTGTAGAATTAACTTTACCGGTAACTTCTGAACGTTGCGCAAAAGAAAGAACGGGAATTAACAGTATTAATAATAAAATATTCTTCATAACTATTATCTAAAATTCTTTTTAACCTAATTATTTACCAACCCGGATTTTGTACCATATTTGAGTTTTTCACCACTTCTGAATACGGTATAGGATATAAATATCTTTTTTCATCGAAAGATGTTGCCGGTCTCACATTTACAGTATTATAATTTTTAATCCCGCCTGCTTGAATGATCTGTAATCCTTCTACGGGTTGTGTGTAAATATTCTCTGCTTCTTTCCATCTTCTAATGTCCCAAAAACGTTGCTCCTCGAAGGCCATTTCTATACGACGCTCATTATGGATTACCTCACGCATTTCTTCTTTAGACATTCCTGCATTTAACCCATACATATTATCTGCTCCCGCATCTATACCTGCTCTTTCTCTCAACTGAAATAATACTTGATAAACTTCGTTGGTCGGACCTGAAAATTCATTTTCCGCTTCAGCAAAATTCAGCAGGATCTCTGCGTATCTAAACAATATCCAATCGTGACGAACATCTTGATAATCGTTTTGATTTTCAAACTTGCCCATAAACTTTCGCATATAGTAACTCGTTTTAGTTTTTTGGATAGCCGAGTTCGGGTTGTCTTTACCACCAACATAAGTTTCTACTTCTTCATTTAACCAAGAAGATCCATCGTGTAAAACAGTATAAGATAATCTTGGGTCTCTGTTGGCATATTGATTATTAAAGTCGTAGGTATAAGCCGAGTTAGGATCATCGATCGTTCTACCATCTAACATCGGAAATGCTTCAACTAAATTTTGAGAAGGGCTTGTTCTCCCATCTGCATCATTAGGTGTTGAATAACCTATAGGACCGTTTTTATCTTCAACACTTTGGTTTCTTCCTCCTTGTCTAAAAAATATAAGTTCAGAATTGCCTTCGGTGATAAATACATCTAGAAAATCTGGTTCTAAGCTGTAAAATGGCATAGTATTTATAAAATCTCTAGCAGCATCTGATGCTCTTCTCCAACGCTCTGCATTTCCGCTGGCATAACCTGTTAATTCGTTGCCTGGATCGATATTTGCTTCGTTAAATAAAGGGCTTGCCGCATAAAGTAAAACTCTAGATTTTAAAGCTAGCGCAGCACCTTTATTAACTACGTGTGCATCTGCACCGGGATTAGGTATTGGGCGTATTCTTAAACTATCTTCTATAGCATCTAACTCATTAACGATATACTCTACACAATCTGAAAAGGTATTTCGAGGAAATTGAACATCATCATCTAGGTCTAATGCCTCTTCTGGAACGATTGGTACTCCCCCATAACGCTTTAATAGATTAAAATAATGAAAAGCTCTTATAAATCTAGCTTCTGCTTTCCAAGCACGAGTCATGGGTTCTCCTCCATTAAATGTTTGTTTTAATGGTACTCTATCAATGTTATTCTGAAAAATGTTTACCCTTCTAAATGCATCATAATATCTTCCCCAAAGCATATCTGGTTCGATTCTATCCATCGAAGTATAATTACCTTGTGCCAAGTCGAAAACACTTGTTTGTGCTAAGGCTGAAGAAACAGCATCATCTGTTGCAACATCTAAATAATCATCACCAACTCTGTTATGACCATTTTGCATTGTTGAATAAATTCCGTTTAAAAATTCTTCTGCTTTCTCTCCTACTGAATCTGTTTCAGAGAAAACAAATTCTTGCGTAAATTGTTCTACAGGAACTTCTTCATAATCACTATTACAAGAAATAACGCTTATCGCAATGATTGATAATGTTAAGTATATCGATTTTTTCATAATTCTAACTTTTAAAACTTAAGATTAAGACCACCACTAATTACTCTTTGGTTAGGGTAACTGGTAAACATAATTACTTCTGGATCTCCTAGATCAAACTTAGACGCTGTAAAAATGTTTGTACCGTGAGCAAAAACTCTTAATTGAATACCCGCTAAAGCATTAGTCACCTCTTTAGGGAATGTATAGCCTAGCGTAATATTTTTGACTCTAAAATAATCTCCCGAGTAAACAAATAGACTTGAACTATTGGCAAAATTTGGAGACGGATTAAAGAAGGCATTAATCCCCGGAGTTAATCCCGGATATGAAGCATTGTTAGCGTTTTCTGGGATCCATCTTTCAAATACCGGTGCATAAGCCTGACCGTAACTTTGATTAGTATCTATAAAACCTGCTTGTAAAATATCGTTGTTTACGTAAATATCTCTATTGTATACACCTTGTAGCAATACATTAAAGTCGAAACCTTTATAATAGAAACCTGCATTTATGCCATAAAAAGAAAGTGGTTTGGTATTTCCTATTGCAGTAACATCAAAATCGTTAATTACACCATCGCCATTAAGGTCTTTATACTTAATATCTCCGGGTTTGATACTAGAATTATTAATTGTAGCGCTTTGCTCAATATCTTCTGTACTTGAGTAAAAACCATCTGCAACATATCCATAAATTGTATTTACAGGATTACCCGTTCTCTTGTTATAATCGTAAGGTCTAAATTGCTCATCCATATATGTTATTTCTGAAGCTTGTTGTGACCAATTACCGGTTATAAAGTAATTAAAATCGCCGATATTATTTTGGTAGGTGATCGCTACTTCTGCACCTTTTCTAACGTTTTCTCCAATATTTTCTGGTGAGTATCTGTAACCTAAAAGTTCAATGTTTCTACCTCTCACTTGTAGCAAGTCGTAATATTGATCGTAATAATAATCTGCAGAGATATTTAAATGCTTGTTGAATAGATCTACATCTAAACCAACATTTAATTTATCGGCTTTTTCCCAAGATATATTAGGATTATAAATTCCGAAGTTGGGATCGTTTTCTATCACGGCCTGGCTTGTAGAACCAGAATACCCTTGCGGATAAGCATTATCATTAAACACTCCTGTAGAAGAATAACTTTGCCTCCAGTTGTAGTAACCCGCATTATCTATACCATTACCTGTTTTACCGTAAACCGCTCTTAACTTAAATTTGTTCAACCAATTAACCTCTTCAAGAAAACTTTCTTGAGCAATATCCCAACCTAAGCCAAAGGCATAAAATGTACCCCATTGCTGTCCCGGTCTATAGCCATTATAGTAGCTTCTGTTAACAGCAGCTTCTGCAAAATATTTGTTATTGAAATCGTATTTTACAGTACCCGCAATATCTGCCGGTTTGTTAGGTAGATCATAGTTTGTAGTAACTACATATTGATCTCCTAATACTTTAGCTTCAAAATTATGAACTTCATTAAATGTTCTATTATAGCTTAAAGCCAATTGACCGTACCAATACCTAGAATCTCCTACAGAAATAAAGTTATTGGTTTGTGGCGAAACAGAACCAAAAGCAGAATAAGAGTCTGATCCATCTTCATTGTAAGAAAAATCATAAACTCCGCTTTGTTTTACTCTGCTAATAGCACTTCTATTTTGTACAGAAATACTGGTTAAAGCTTTAAAACTTAATCCTTCAACAAACTTATTGAAGTCATAATCTAAATCTAAGGTAGCTAAAACATCTTTTTTAGTATCTTCTATGTAACCCGAATTGGTCGTCATTGCCCAAATATTTCTTGAAAAAGAACGACTACCACCATAAGAACCATCTGGATTAAATACCGGATAGGCATTGTTTGGTGTATTAAAAATTGTTGAAAGAATATTGTTGGTAGTTGCTCCGGGTTGGTTACCTTCTTCTACTCTACCAAATAAACTTAAGCCTACTTCAAACTCATCGGTAACATCTACATCTATTTTTGTAGTAACTAAATAGCGATCTAATTTCTGGTTGGTCTCGTAAGAATTTAAGTCTGTGGATTTAAAGAATCCTTCTTGTGTATAATAACCTAAGCTTAAGAAATATCGAGCTATATCGTTACCTCCATTTACATTTAGGTTATAAATAGACATAGGAGCGGTTTTCTTTAATGTTTGGTCATACCAGTTTACATCTGGATGAGTGTAAGGACTAGAGCCATCTCTAAACTTGTTAAAATCTGATTGAGAATAAATTGGCGCAATGCCATTTCTTTGTAAACCTTCATTTAAAAGATAGGCATATTGGTATGCAGGAAGAGGATTAGGTAAATCTAATGATTGCTGAATACCGGTTTCTTGTGTAAATGAAAGTCTAAAACCCTCTGAATCTGGTTCTTTAGTTGTTACTAATAACATACCTCTTGAACTTCGCATACCCAATAGAATACTAGACAATGCATCTTTTTGAACAGAAATAGATTCGATATTTTGAGGATCTATAGAAGATAGATCACGCTGAACACCATCGATAACTACAACAGGACTTTGCCCTCTTAGATTTAAATTGAATTGCGTATTATCTGCAACAATATTTCTTTGCCCTGGTAAAGGAATTCCTGCTCCGGTAAAAACATCAAAATCTGTATTTGCAGCAGTTTGCGGGTCTCTGATACCTCGAGTTTGCTCTGTGTACAGACCGGCTAAACGCCCAGGTAGTGCGTGCACATAGGTTTGCTGTAAAGTAGTAGTTAACTGGTTAGTATATATAGTTGATGCAGAACCTAAATATTTATCTTTTTGAACTTTATCATACAATACGTTTAATTCATTTTCTTCCTTTAAAAATTTTTCTTTTAAACGAATTTTCAAATCTTTAAATCTACTCTTAGCATTTACAGAGATCTTTTCTATATAAAACTCCGGATGATGAAAATAAATCTCTTGATTAGCACTAAGTTCTAATTCAAATTCACCTTCATCTAAAGTAGCTGTAAGAGAATCTTGAGTACTGTTTCTTAAAATTACATTCTCAACAGGATTATTATATTCATCTACCACAAAACCTTTAATTAAAGATGTTGTAGCTTCTTCATTAGCATTTTGAGCGTAAGAAGAAAATGTGTAGAGTAAACCTGTAAAAAGTAAAAATGAAGTGATCTTTAACTTTTTACGCATATATAAATCGTGCATAAGTAACACTTTTAAATTATTTAATATTTTGAAGCTTTATGAAAGTTTCTTTTACATCAACCTTAATTACAATCGAAATAATAGAGAAAAGGATCACCATTATCTTCGGTAATTTCTATTGTTCCCGATGCATCTTTGAAAGTATATTCTATGTAATCTAATTCTTCACCATCTGAGACTCCATAATAATCTGCCGGCCAAATAGTTGTTGAATAATTACCTCCTGTATTCTCTACAGGCATCATTTTGGTATTATCCATAAGATCACAAACAGTATAAGAATTTCCACCGGTAGTATAAGCTGTTGAGCAGAAGTGCACTTCGTTCACAGCATCTAAGGCATTATCTTGAATATTACCCTGAAATTTGAATGTTATAAAATCATTTTTAGTTGCCACTAAAGGTTGAGCTGCATTAAAATGAAGTTCGCAATAATCGATAGGAAATCCTTCACCACCCGTTACCTCTATACAATCTGTATATTCAACTTTCCATCTTCTATCATCTGAACTTAAACCATCACCGGAATTGTTTACAAACAAACCAATTTTAGCTCTTAGATTTTTATCTCCGACTTTAGTTGTTATAGTTACGCTTGCTGAAGCCTCTTCGTTTTGTACAAAATTATAAACTTCATTCCCTTGAAAAGTAACCCATTTCATATCATTTAATACGTTTGGGCCTACGCCTAAAGTATTTTTAAGATGCTCAGACCAAGTAGAACCTCCACCATTTAAGGGTAAAACGCTTTCTGGCACCAAAGTCATACCTACGGTTGCATCATCGATAGAGCTAGTATAAGTAATGGTAGTGTTCTCTTCAGTCTCCCAACTATTAGGTACTAACATCGATATAATTAACCTTTCACCAATACAACCATCCGGTTCTTGACACTGAACGCTAACATCCATAGTAAATACAGTATCTTCACCTGCAGTTAAATTTTCTTCATAACCAATACCATCTAAGTAAACGCAAGACATAATAAGCAAAACCATTAAGCCGTAACCTATAATAACCCTTGGAGTAAGTTTTTTTAAAAATTTCATGTTATTCAATTTTAATCTTCAATGCGATTTAGTGTATATACGTACTTATTTTGATTACAACCCGGACTCAATTTTAATTGTAACTGACGTTTACCATCTACAATGGGATATGTAAATTCTACCGGAACAGTTTCTGAAGAAGTCTGAAAATTGATTTGAAATGCAAACTGCGGATCGTCTAAATAAAATATTCCCGGTTCTTTTACAGCAAATGGTATATAATTTTCAAAATTATAGGTACCATCTTCTAAAAAGTTAATTCTGAATTGAGTAAAATCTACCAAGCTGGTAATGTCTTCTCCATTACGTAGTACTTGGTTTAACTCCCAACTACCGGTAATATCTTTTTCCGGCTCAGAAAAGTCAATCTCATCGTCTTGAGTAGGAGAACAAGCTCCTGCAAAAACTAAAACGATTGCGAAAAGAAGTTTAAAAAAATGTTTTTTCATCATATTTAATTTTCTATTACTTGGCAGATTTTATTCAACTTTAAACAAACTGAGAACAAGTTATTTCTTAATTATTCTGAAGTTAGAGTTTTGGCTTCCAGAACTTACCGACACTAGATACATTCCTGAATTTAGTTTAGATAAGTCTAAGTTTTGACTTAAAGAAAACTCTTGATTTTGACTAACAGCTACACCTTGATGAGCGCTAACTTTTTTACCCATAATATCATATACCACAACCTCAAAATCGCTACCTACATCTACTCCTAATTTTATACTTATTTCTGAAGTAAAAGGGTTTGGGTAAGGAGAAGATGCTATAGTTTTAACATTGCTACCAACAGCTAAATTCTCACAATATATGGTTTGAGCTCCTGTTGTATTTCCTGTAACAGGGATACAATCTGTGTATTCTACCTTCCAACTGTCATTACTTCCTTCTGTCTCGCCGCCTTCATTTTGAGTTTCATAGTAAAACCCATCTGATACAAAATTCACGAAAAATCCTAACTGAGCACTTAAGTTCTCATCACCAATTAATGTTTCGATAGTTATTTGTGCATTAATTGTTTCTCCTCCAGGCATAGTGTATGCATTATCTGTCGCAAAAACAACCCACTCCATATCTCCATCTACATTTGGCCCCATACCAAAATAATCGTATAATTTTTCTGACCAAGTCATGGTATCTCCCTCTCTAGGAAACTCGTCTAACGGTAATGGAGACATTGTTTGTACACCCTCATCTCCCTCTAAATCGCTTGTATAAGTTAATGTTGAATTTTCTCTAGCATTCCAACTTGTTGGCATAAGCATAGCTATTACTAAACTATCATTTTCAACATCTGTTTGGTCACTAACATTTATGGTCGTGTTCATAGTGAATGTTGCAACTTCACCGGCAACTAATTCATCTGGATATTCAATAGAATTTAAAACGATACAGGAACTTGCTACGATCATTAGGATCACTGCAGCGAAAAATCCTTTTTTTTGGAAAACTTGTAGATTTTTTTTCATAATGTAGTTTTTTACATGTTGTTGTTTTTAATTAATAATTTGGATTCTGAATTAACTCTGGAGATTTTGCAATTTCATCGTAAGGAATTGGCCAAAAATATTGAGCTTCTCTAAAAATATGTTGACGAACATCTATTTCGTCATACTCGACAGAAGAACCATTTCGAGTAATCTCCATACCCTTCATCATTCTGTCTTCAGTTTCAGAAGCAATATTCCATCTTCTTACATCCCAAAAACGATGACCTTCAAACATTAACTCAACTCTTCTTTCATTTCTGATCACTTCACGCATTTCATCTTGACTAAGTCCCGTTGGTAATTCGTAAGGCATTAATCCCGCTCGCTCTCTAATTAATTCTATAGCATCATAAACCTCTTGATCTGGCCCTATATATTCATTTCTAGCTTCTGCAAAATTCAATAAGATTTCAGCATAACGAATTAGAGGACGTTCTTGACTTGTACCGATACCATCTGTTCCTGAAATATTTCTATTTCTAAACTTCATTATATAATAGCCTGTTGGAGTACCGGAATAAATTGCATCCTGTCCGGATGGCACTCCATTAAAACTTCCTAAGAAAATATTGACCGGAGTAAAAGCTTGACTCCCATTCGCTAAAAGTTTCTGATCGTAAACTATAGAGTTATAAAATCTAGGATCTCTATTTTCGTAAGGATTATTAGGGTTATAACCTGAAGAAGGATTTTCTATATCTAGGCCATTTTCCATCTGGAAAGCTTCTACCGTTTGCTGATAAGGATAGCCACCGGCACCTGTTCCGTTTCTAGAAGGCGGATTAAACAACTGCTCTAATTGCGCTCCGGAACCAGCCTGCTTTTCTAAGATAGTCCCTACTGTTATTTCTTGCGATGACGCATAAACATCGTTTTGGCCGGAGTTGGCGTTAAATATTGCATAAAACCCGAAACCTAGCTCGGTATCGTTATCAAAATATAATTGATATGCTCCCGTATTCATAACTTCCTGAGCAGCTTCCATAGCCAATCTCCAACGATCTTGATCGGTATTAGGATAACCCAATAGCTCATTATAAGGATCTGCATAAAAAGAACCATTATGCAACGGGCTTGCTGCATACAATAAAACCCTAGACTTTAATGCTAAACAAGCTCCGGCACCCGCTCTACCATATTGACGCCCGGCAGGTTTTACCACATCTAATAAACCAGCTGCTATATCGCATTCAGAAATAATATAATCTACAGTTTCTGCGTACGTATTTCTAATAGCAGGAATTTCATCTTCTGCAGTATATAGAGTATCACCAACAATTGGTACACCACCATAGTGCTTTAATAGATTAGCATAATACCAAGCTCTCAAGAAGCGTGCTTCACCCTCGAACCTTTGCTTTCTAAAGTCTGAGAGCGGAGTATTTGGTAAGTTTTTAAGTAATTGATTTACCTTTCTAATATTTGAGTAAGGTAAGCTCCAAGGTCTATCGGTTACAGAAATAGAATTCATCGTACCGGTTACAAATTGTAAATCTGCAGTTATACTAGGACTATTAAATAATTCTGCTTCATCACTAGCAGTTTGGAGTCCGCCGGCTTGAGCAAAAATATTACTAAACCTATCCGGATCACTAGAAAAACCAATTTGAGTATAGATATCACTTAAAAATGCTGTAGTATATGTACTATCTGCAAAAACGGTTTCTTCATTTAGATCTGTTGTGACCGTTTGATCTAAAAAATCTTCTTTACTGCAAGAAGCGATTAACCCAATTGTTAAAATAATTAACAGTATTTGACCTTTAGTTTTCATAAAATATTATTTACTAAATCGTTGTAGCAAAATTACACTAAAACAAACATAAAACGTTTTAGCAATATTACATAAAAAAAATTAAACCGTTATAATTTAATTTTTATAAATAATGAGGGTTATTTTTATTAAATCCTCAATACAAGGCTAATATAGAAATGTTATTTCTAAATACAAAATTTTTGTTAAATAAAATTACGATAAAATTAATTTAATCATTACATAATAAGAATATCGAATTAATTATTCTTTAAAATTATCAGATCGAAATTGTACCGCCGGGATGCCTTCCCCATTTTGTAGGTTAGTTATGGGATAATTAGTAAATGCATATCTCAAATATTTAGGGCTCTTCACTTGCTTAGTGAAAACTTCTATAGCATTATCTACAATCAAAGCCTTTGCCCAATAAAACTTACCATCTTCTCCTGCTAATTGAAAAAACTTAGGACTCTCCCCATCATTAGTTTCTAATCCGCTAGCGATAGATGTTGGTATATAATGTACGACTGCTTTTTTCTTTTTAAATTCTATATAATCGATCGCAGGACCAGTAAATGGAATTTCTAGAAAATTATAGGTTTGATTTAAAGCTGTTTTTGCTAATCTTTGCCCGATAGGTTTTTTATTTTTTGGATGTAGATCCTCCTTATTCCCGACATCTAATGTGCTTACCATTTTAGTATTACCTAACTTAGAGATCTTTTGTTGTGCTTCTCTAAAATAGGCATCTTCTGTATATTCTGGTGCTTTCTTATCGTAATCGTAAGGTGCGATTTGCACATAATAGAAAGGAAAATCGCCTTGCGAGAATACTCTGCGCCAAGCAGTGATCATTTTAAACATTGCTTCTGTGTAGGCTTCTCTGTCTCCTCTATTAGCTTCACCCTGATACCAAATTACACCTTTTATAGATAAATTTTTAAACGGATGAATCATTGCATTATACAGCAAGTAAGGTCTTGTTACTTTTTCAAAAGAAAATCCTCCATCAATTTTTTCTTTCGATTTATCTGAAATTAAATAAGGTTTTAGATAAGTTTCGTTGAGCAAATCATCTTCTGCCAAAACTTCTTTAGGAACATAAGCTTGTGCGGCAGATGCGCCAATACCTGTAAACACTAAACCTATTGGTACATTTAATTCTTGATAGATTTTTTTTCCAAAATAATAGCCTACAGCAGAAAACTTTTTAGCGGTCTCCGGAGTACAAACTTTCCATTCTCCACTTACGCTATTAATTGGCAGATCACTAAAATTTAGTTGAGTATTAAACAACCGTATATTTGGATTATTGGCGTTAGGTAATTCTTTTTCAGCATTTATTTCTTCTTCCAAAGAAAATTGCATATTAGATTGACCACTACATAACCAAACTTCTCCTATTAGAATATCATTTATTATTGCCTCTTTAGTTCCAGAGGCAATTTTAATCGAGTGTTGAGTATAATCGCCGGGTTTAGCTTTTGGTACAGATATAATCCCTTCAAAATCGCCATTTTTATCTGTAAAAACTTTTATTGGTAATGCCCAATCTGCTGTTATTGTAACTTCTGAATTTGGTTCACTCTTTCCCCATACTTTAAATGCTTTGTTTTGCTGAATAACCATATGGTCACTTAACGGATCTGCAAATTTAAGCTTGCTTTCTTGTGCTGAAGCGCAGAAAGCAAAACCTAAAAATGCAAGTGCACAAACCAACTTAATTTTAAATTTATTCATTATTTAATAGAAATTTCAAAGGTTGATAACGGTAAGCCTACTTCATTAAAAATACTTGCTGTAGAAAGGTCTTTATATGCATATCTTAAACTTACCGGTCGATCTACTTGTTTAGATTGCAAAGTCACTATATTATCCTTTACAGAAACTTGTGCAGGATAATAAATACCATTTTTACCGGCTAGCTCAAAACTATTATTCTTTTCTTTAAACGTAATTTGAGAAGCATGCTTAAATTTTAAAATGACCTTGTTTTTTTCAATTTTTGATTTTAATACTTGTGGCCCTTCTGCTTTAATTTTTTTGCGATAAGTATTCTTAAGAGCTAATAGTGATAATCTTCTGCCAACCTCTGGTTTATTGGGAGGATGTATAGTGGTTGCAGAACCGATATCTAATAAAACTGCCATTCCCGTATTAGCGGTAGTAAGACTTTTTCTTTGAGCATCTCGCAGTGCAGCTCCTCTTCTACTATCTCCTAAATAGCTAAATGGAGCAATTTGTGCGTAATAAAATGGAAAATCGCCTTGATCCCAATTTTGTCTCCAATCATTTATCATTTTTGGAAATAGTCGCTCATATTGTTCTGCCCTACCTACATTAGACTCTCCTTGATACCAAATAGCACCTTTTAATGTATATGGTATTATAGGCGATAACATCCCATTAAATAAAGCTGAAGGTCTATTGGCATTTTCCGGTAATTGTAATTTTGGTAAACTTTCTGTTGCTAAAAATGACCACTCTCCTGCTATCGAAATCACATCTTCGGGTGAAGAATCTCTATAAATTTTTAATTGATTTTTTTTACCATAAATACCTCCTGTAGCTATAAAATCTACAATCCTAACAGTTAAGAAATTTTCATTTTTATCTATTAATCTCGCCGGTATCTTATATTTTCTTTCTGCAGCCCAATAAAAGCCCTCTTTTTTAGTTTCTCCTATTTTTTCACCATTAAACCAAGTAATATCAATATCGTCGATCGGACCTAATTGAACTACTAAATCGTCATTTTTCCAAGATTCTGGAATAGCTAATTTTGTTTTTAACCAAACGATTCCGTCAAAATTTTCTAATCCTATAGATGCTAAGGTTGAAGGAACCGCAATTGTTTCCCAACTTGAAAAATCGTAACTATTCTTATAAAATTCTTCTTTAGGATGGGTCGTTAAATATTCCCAGGATTTTTGAATTTTCAGGTCTTCTTCTCTAATTTTTTCAGCAATAGGTTTAAGGGAATCGATTCGATCTAATTCTGAATTAAAGTCCTTTAATTCTCTTAAAGATTCTTCACTTGTCCAAGCTTCTGCCACCGTACCACCCCAGCTAGAATGAATAAGACCAATAGGGACATTTAATTTTTCATATAAATTTTTACCAAAAAAATATGCTGTTGCACTAAACTCTCCTACATTTTCTGATGTTGTATTTTTCCAATTGCCTTGAGTATCTGTTTTTCTATTTAATGCCGTTGTTTTAGGAACAGTGAACATACGTATTTTAGAAAAATTAGCTGAAGCTTTTTCTTTTTCTGCATTTAAGACGGGCTCATTAGGAAAACCATTTAGAGGCATTTCCATATTAGATTGGCCACTGCATAACCAAACTTCGCCTAAAAGAATATCATTTAAAGTAATTGTTTCTGAAGCCGTTTTAAATTTTATTTGAAAAGGTCCACCAGCTTTTTCAGTTTTAACTTTCACAAACCATTTCCCTTTATCATCCGCAGTTACTTGATAAGTCTTATTATTCCATCCGGTTTTTACAGAAATTTTTTCGTTAGCAGAAGACCAACCCCATAAGGCAACATCGTCTTTTTGCTGTAAGACCATACCATCACTAATAACAGCTGGTAATTTTAATTGAGCGTGTAAACTATAATTAGTAAAAATAACGAATAGGAATACTGTTACTTTTAAATAAAAATTTTTAAATATCATTTTAACGGATTTGCTTGAACGCCTTTATTGGTAAGTTTTATCTTATTAATTTTACCTTCTTTATCGAAGGTTAATTTTTCTATACAAGTTACACGATGATTTGCATCGGTTTCATTTAAAGGTCTACGATGGTAAACAATATACCATTCTTCTTTATTGGGCACTTTTATTAATGAATGATGACCTGCACCCGTTGCAATTTCTGGATCTTGTTCTAAAATTGTTGCTATTCTCTTAAAAGGTCCGGTTGGAGAATCTGCAATGGCATACGCTACCTTATAATTAGGTCCTCCCCAACCGCCTTCAGACCACATAAAATAATATTTATTATTTCTTTTAAACATAAAAGGTCCTTCGACATAACCTTCTGGAGTAATTTCTTTAAAAACTTCTTCTCCTATCTTTTGAAATCCTGTAAAATCATTATTGAGTAAAGCTATATTACAATGCCCCCAACCTCCATAAATAAGGTAATAGTTTTCTTCATCTTTGAATATAAATTGATCTATAGGTTGAGCTCCATTAATTATTGTAGTGATTAATGGTTTACCTAAATAATCTTTAAAAGGACCTTCTGGTTTATTAGCTACAGCAACCCCAATACCACCCTGTTGACTATCGCTTTGGATATCGTTTGCTCCGAATAATAAAAAATATTTGTCATCTTTTTTTATAATTGAAGGAGCCCACATTGCATATTTCGCCCATTTTACAGCAGTAGTATCTATAATACGCGAATGTTTTTCCCAAGTTACTAAGTCTTTAGAAGAAAAAGCATCCATAAAAACTTGATCTTCGTAGGGCGCAGAATATGTTGGATATATAAAATAGCGATTATTAAAAATTATTCCTTCAGGATCTGCATACCATCCTTTAATAACAGGGTTACCGGCAAAATTTTCTGTTTGGCAACTGGCCTGATTAAATATTAAGAATAAAAAAATATATATGCTAATTGAAGAAAAATTTCTCATAAAAACTAAAACGTTTTAGCTAAATAAATCAAATTTTATGATAAATGCAAATTTTCACCTTAGATTATAATAAATAATCAGTTTTGAAAGGTAATTTTAAATAATTCTAATCTTTTAATGAATTTAGCTTCTTTCAGATAATGATAATGTTGACTCTCTAATCTCTAAAGTTGTGTCTAACTTTTGGTGGCTATATTTAGAAGTAGATTTTTTATTTTTTATTAATTCAAAAAGCAATTCCATCGTTTTTTCAGCCATTTGATCTAATGGTTGACATATGGCAGTGATCGAAGGGGTGCAAATACTAAACAAAGCATTATCGTCGAAAGTTATAATACCTAAATTATGTAATTTCTCCGGAAAATGATTTTTTAAAACCTCTAAACCTAATTGTGTCAAGTAATTGGTCGCAAATAAAATTGAGTCGATATCTTGGTTTTGATCAAAAAACTCTTTAAGAATAGCTCTTCCTTGCTCATTACTCTTTAAATCGTAAGGTAATAATAGCTCTTTAGCTTCAAAATTTTCATTAGAAGCTATATTTCTATATCCTTCTAAACGCCCTAGCATTTGTGTTTGCTGAACATCTATAGATACAAAAGATGGAGATTTAAATTTATTATCTATTAAATGTTGAATGCCTTGTTCTGATGCTTTTTGATTATCGATCCCAACATAATCTATCTCCAAATCTTCAAAATACCTATCTAAAAGAACGACCGGTATGTTTTGTTCCTGAAGTGATTTTATTTTATTTTCTATACCTGCTGATGGGATAATTATAAAACCATCTACCTGACGTTCGTTAAACAGATCTATTAACTCTATCGATTTTTTGTCGTCATTCTCATTACTGCAGAATAAAACTTTATACCCTTTATCATACGCTAGATCTTCAAAAATCCTTGCTAATTTAGAGAAGAAATAATTAGATATATCTTCTACCATAAAAACCAAGATCTTAGACTCTCCGGTTCGAAGACTTTGCGCTAATTGATTAGGTTTATAGTTTATTTTTTTTACATAATCGAGAATTCTTTTTGTAACCTCTTCAGAAATACGTTTCTCTTTCGCTTTACCATTTAAAACAAATGATACGGTTGTTACTGAAACGTTTAAATGCTTGGCTATATCTTTAATCGATATTCGCTTCTTTTTCATAAATCTATTTTAAAACAAAAGGAATTTTTAAATCCTTATTTTACGAAAATAAACTTTTCAATCGATATTTTCATTAAAGATTTCACAACAATCCAGCATTTTTTCATCTAATTATGTAATCTTTAAAGGTTGAGTCTTTAATGAGTCTGTTGAAAATACTTATTAAAAAATTGAAGTTGATAGCTAATTGAGTTTGCCCAAAACTCCCAAGTATGACTTCCAGGACTTGAAACAAATCGGTGCGGAATTTTCTCTTCTAATAGTTTTTCATGGAATTCTACATTTACACCATAAAAAAAATCATCAACACCACATTCAAATACTATATTTAAATGATTAGGTTTTAATAAAGGCGTAAGCATGATCACACTATTTTCTTCCCATCTTTCAGGATTATTCTCATAATTCCCTAGCAGTTCATCTAACTCCCAATTATCTTTAAATGGTCTTAAATCTAAACCACCACTCATACTCCCGGCATTTGCAAATACATCTTGATTTTTAAATGCAACATATAATGCTCCGTGACCACCCATACTTAATCCTGTGATTGCACGACCGTTTCTATGAGCTATTGTGTTATAATTTTTATCGATAAAACTAACAAGTTCTTTTGCGATATAAGTCTCGTATGTACTATTTTTCTTGATTTCGCTATCTAAATACCAAGAATTGAAATTTCCATCGGGACAAACAATTATTAGCTGATATCGATCAACATAATGTTTAATTTCTGGTACTTTTTTAATCCAATCACTATAATTTCCAGAATAGCCATGTAATAAATATACCACAGGTAATTTTTTATGATTTTGGTAACTATCAGGCTTTATAACTACTGCTTTAATTTCTTTTTTCATCGAATTACTATAGGTAGTTACAGTATCAACTTCTGCAGCTTGAAGAGTAAGATTTAAAAGAAAGAAAACAATAAATAAATTCAATATTCTTTTCGGCATAACATTAATTTTTAATACCCCACTGTTTGTTTGGGATAGATCCCATTTCTAAAATTAGCTCACCGCCATTAATAATATCTTGATAATCTAAATAACATTTATTGTAAGTCTTACCGTTTAGGGTTGCACTTTGAATATAAATATTCTCTGGACTATTATTTTTAGCTTTAATGCTGAAACTGTTTTCTTTATCAGCGTTTAATACAATCTTTTTAAACATCGGGCTGGTAATTTCGAATCTAGTTTCTCCCGGTGCAATTGGATGTATTCCTGAAGCTGCCAACACATACCAGGCAGACATCTGCCCAACATCTTCGTTACCCACCAAACCTTCAACAGAATTTTTATACGCCCTTTTATTGATCAATCGGGTATATTTTTGTGTTAACCAAGGTTTGCTCAAACGGTTAAATAAAAACGGAACGTGATGCACCGGTTCGTTGGCATGATTGTAATAATTATTCCACATCATATTCTCGGGAGCTTTTTCAAAAAAATCGGTTAGATCCTGAGTAACTTTCTCTTCTCCTCCCATTAATTTTACCATTCCCTCAATATCTTGTGGTACAAACCAACCTTGTTGGTACGCATTACTCTCCATACTACCATACCATTGCTCTAAACGGCCTTCTTTTGGCCATGCTAACCAATTTCCGTTTTCATCTTTAGGGCGAAACCACTGCTGATTTTCATCAAAAATATTAGTATAATAGGTAGACCGCTTTAAATATTCTTCAGCATCTTTAGTTTTCCCGAGTTGATCTGCCAATTGAGCTAAACACCAGTCGAAATAAGCATATTCTAAGGTATAAGAAATACCAAGGTTACCGGGAGTATAACCTAATTTTTGATTACCAAATTCATTTACGCTTCCTTTAGAAAGCTCATAAGCCTTTTCTACATCATAATCTTTAATTCCCTTGGCATAGGCATCTGCAACTACAGAAACTGCAGGATTCCCCAACATACACCCACTGTAAGAATTTAAAAACTCCCAACGCTCAAAATAATTTTTGTTTTTTTCTTCGGCTAAAGTCACTAACGAATTGATCATATCGTTGGTAAGCTGCAGATTAATGATGGTTTGTAATGGCATCTGACTACGGAAAACATCCCAACCACTAAAAATAGTTCGCTTAGTAAACCCATCTGAAGTATGTGCTTTACCATCGCCACCAATATATTGACCATCTACATCTTCAAAAATTCGAGGGTCAATTTTTGTATGGTATAACGCGGTATAGAAAATGGTTTTTTCTTCTTCAGAATTTCCTGAAATTTCGATATCTGCTAAAGACTCGTTCCATAACTGTTTTGCTTTTTTACGAATTTCATCAAAATTAAAATCGGTAATTTCAGCTTGTAAATTTTTCTTTGCCCCTTCAACACTAATAAAAGATATTCCGGATTTTAAAATAATCTGTTCCTTATCTTCTGTGTCAAATTCAGCATAAAAACCTAAATGCTTACCTTCTTTTTCTGAGGTTTGCTGAAGGATCTCTGCATTGGCAATTTGCTTTTGATATTTTTCGCTGGTTACCGATTCTCTTTTACGCGACCAATCTGAAGGGATATCGGCAGACCAGATTCCGTAATTTTTAAAGGGTTTACTAAATTCAGCATAAAAATGAACAGTGTAATTGGCTTTACCATCTCCATTACCCCAGCCGCCGCCGTCTGGTGTACATTTCATCCAACCTTCAATCGTAGTTTCATTAATCACTTTTATAGATTGAAAGGTTGACGTACCACCTACTCTTCTGGCTAAATCTATTTGTATTCTGGCAGCATCAGACTTAGGAAACGTAAATCGTAACATCCCACTGTGTGGTGCTGCAGTTGCTTCTGCTGTTATGTTATAATCGCTTAGATCAACTTTATAATATCCTGCAGATGCTTTTTCAGATGCTTTATCGTAAGCAGAGCGATAACCGGTAGAAGGATCATCTAGACTACCGGCATTGGTATATAGTTTACCGATAGTTGGCATAACTAAAAGATTACCAAAATCACCAAACCAGCCTACTCCACTCATTTGAGTGAATGCAAAACCTTCGATACTTGTATGTTCTGCGCTGTAGCCAGAACCATTATCGCCACCGGTAATGGTATTTGGGCTTACCTGAACCATTCCATAAGGAGTATCTGCACCGGGAAAGGTTTTTCCTAATCCGTGATAAACACCTGCATCACCTACACTGGTACTGGCGCCGACCATCGGGTTTACATAATCTGCAGGAGACTTTGAACTCTTTTTTTGAGTTGTAGCTTCTGCTGTTTGAGGTTTTTTATCATTATTCTTTCCACAAGAATATAAGACCAATAATAGAAGTAGGATCGAGATTTTTTTCATCTGTAATTATTCAATTAATGCTAAACGTATAGAATGTTCTTTTGGCTGATTCATCTCATAGATCATATTAGTGATCTCTTCCATATCCTCTTGCCACATTTCTCTAATCTTTTTAAAACGCAAGGTTTGGTAATAGCCAACTTTACTGGGTAAAAAGCCTTCTTTTATAGCATTTACGGTATCAAAAGCTTCTTGAGAATCGGCAAATAGTAAATCTCGTTCCTTCATGAAATTAAATTGCACCCAAGCGTATTGCCTCATCTTATTTTCTATTTCTGCTCTTACATCGTTAAGAAACATGATGTTTTTAGCTTGCTTGTATTGCGGTGTATTTGATAACAATGCCAAATTGATTCCTTTAGCCAAACTATCTGAGGTGAATTGTGCGATATTTTCACCATCAATACTTAACTGATAATTACCATTTTTAAGGTTATCGATCTTTAAAAGTTCTTGATTAAACTCTTTTATAAAAGGGTAAACAGCTAATGCTTCATGTTGTTTATGTGGATTTCCCCAAGTACCAGAAACAGAGTCGATAGGAAACGGAAGAGATCTAGCCTTATAATTGTAAGAAACTTGAGTTTTATTTGCTTTTAAATTTTGAATTTCTGCATTCAGGGTTTTATCTAATTTAGCTTTTTTAGCATTTATCTGAATATCTGAAATTACTTGACCTGCTAAACCTTGGTTTTTTAAAAATAATGCTGCCATAACCAAATGACCGGGTTTACCGGGGTGAATACGATCTGGCCCGGTAATCGTGTATGAAGAATCTTTTAATTGCTCACGCTCTGTGATGCTTAGCATTGAATGGTATAGATCTACATAAGACCAATTATTCTTTTTTGCAGCAGCTTCTTGAAAAGCTACTATTTTTTCGATGGTTTCTTTTTTACCATCAAAATTATTGGCATCTATTTTTGCGGTTTCATCAAACGGAGAGCCAGACATAATCACAGGAGTGATCTCGGGATTATTCTGAAATTTCTGCTGAATTTCTTTAAAATATTTTAATGAATTTTCGACTTTTTTCTGAGCGATTTCATCGGCATTTTCTTCCCAAAATTCAAAATAACCGCTATCATTCATCCCAAATGTGAGTACAATATAATTTGGATCAAGTGCTAAAACATCATCATTAAATCGTGCATTCATCATTTCTGCAGTATCGCCACCAATACCTGCATTCATAATTTTTAGTCTTTCTTCGGGGAAGTGAGTCATATAATACAACCAGATATAATTTTCGTAATACCCGGCTTCTGTAATACTGTTGCCTAAAAAAGCAACACGATCTCCTTCTTTAAATGGTTTTAATTCTTGAGAAAATCCTATTGAAAAACAAAAAAATAGGATAAGGATTGTAATAGAGTTTAGTTTCATTTTTAAATCGCTTTTAATTGAATTTTATGAGATTTAGGTTGGTTGATCTCATAAATCTTATCAACCAAAATTTTAATATTATTCTCAAGCATTTTTCTAACCTCAGGAAAACGAACTGTTCTATAAACTCCCATTTTACTACCTATAAAACCTTCTTTTTCTGTACTGGCCATATCATAAGCTTCTTGTGTATCTGCATACAATAAACCTTTATCTCTAAAATAATTAGATTGCGCCCAATAATACTCTCTCAACTTCCCTTCAATTTCTGCCCGTTGTTCATTTAAAAACATGACATTTTTAGCTTGCTTATATTGAGGAGTGTTTGCTAATAATGCCATGTTTATACCTTTACTTAAGCTATCTGAGGTAAATTTTGCGATATCCTGGCCATCAATTATTAATTGATAATCACCTTTTTCAAGATTGGTAACTCTTAAAACTTCTTGATTAAACTCTTTTATAAACGGGTAAACTTCTAATGCGTCACCTAATTTTTGAGGATTATTCCAAATAGATGAAGTAGAATCTATTGGATAAGGCAAAGATTTTGCCTCATATTGAAATGATATTTCATTTTTATTTGCATTCAACAAATAAATAGAAGCATTTTCTGAGGTAAGAATTTCTGCCTTCTTGGTATCGATTTCAACCTTAGATACTACTTGATTTGCTAAACCTTGATTCTTTAAAAATAAAGCCGCCATTACTAAGTGGCCGGGCTTACCGGGATGAATACGGTCTGGACCGGTAATCGTATAAGAAGAATCTTGAGCTTGACCATTTTTTGTGATCGCTAACATTGGTGAATAAAGATCTACGTATGGCCAATTATTTTTGCGTGCTTCTTCTTGTTGAAACTTTACTATATCTTCTAAAGTTTTACTTTTTCCTGTAAAATTATTCGCATCAATTTTTGCAGTTTCATCATAAGGAGAAGAAGACATGATCACCGGTTGAATTTCAGGATGATCTTCAAACTTTTTTTGAAGCAATCTAAAATCGTGTAAAGATTTTTTTACTCTTTTCTTAGCTGTCTTTTCAGGACTATCTTGCCAAAATTCAAAATAACCACTATCATTCATCCCAAAAGTTAGAATAACAATATTGGGATCCATTTTTAAAATATCGTCTTCAAAACGCGCATTCATTTGCCCTACGACATCACCCCCTGAACCACCGTTTAAAATTTCAATTTTTCGCTCAGGAAAATGTGTCATATAATATAACCAAAGGTAAGATTCATAAAAACCTGCGTGAGTGATACTGTTCCCTAAAAAAACAGCTCGATCTCCATCCTTAAAAGGTTTTAGTTCTTGGGCCTGGACACTTGTTGCAAGCGTTATTAGTACGATTAAAATTGAAAATAGTTGTTTCATTACTTAGAATAGTTAGATAATTTTAGTGTTCTAAAACCAAATTGTGGGATAGAAATTTCAACCTGATAATTTTCTTTATTTTTAGATACTTCAATAAGTTCTTTTTGATCTCCGTTGAGTTCTACCAGAGCAATTGTGCCGGGATTAAATTTAAAATTCACTTTACCTTGCTGCGAATTAGAAGAAGGATTAAAAATTCTCATGTAAATCTCGTTTCCTCTTTGCTCTACAGAAGTAAGCTCCCAATCTTGTTTTTCAAAATTCAGAAAAGATGCTGAAAATTGCTGCGGCTCATCTTCTAAAAATTTTGCTCGCAGCGGCTCATCCCAATCTCTATTTTTCTTCCAGATTTGAGCTTCTTGCCAATTACCACGATGCGGTATAATAGAGTAATTTATTTCTGAAGGTCCATCGATAGTATAATTTTTACCCCAAAGACCGGCACCGGAATATTGCAAATTTAAACCTAACGGAAAGTCTTTATCATGCGTATATGTTGTGGTATGATCTGAGAATAATGCAAACCCATATTTTTCATCTTTATCGGTTACATCTACCCAGTTTACAATCATATTATTTTTTATACCATCCCAACTATCATAAAAAGTGTTTTCTAGCTTACTTTCCATCACATCGAAAGGAGCATTTTTAAAAAGTTTTTGCCCTTCTAGATTTAAAGGAAAAATAGTAAGTAACTTTCCTCGATCATCATAGAATGCTTTTTTTACCGGATTTTTTCTAAATTTTTTATCTGTGTTTATACCAATCCCAATATTCTCTTCCCAGTTTATTTTCAAATTGAAATCGATTCTCGGATTTTCGTGATATAAAACGATCGTTTTGATTATAGGAACTGTATTGATTTGTGTTTTTATTTGAAGTTTTAATGAAGTTGAAGATTGCGAAACAATATCTATTTCTGCATTTTCTTTAAAAGTTGTTTTAAAGCCATCTTTTTCATAAAAATTTGCTTGCAAGCCACTAAACTTCTGTTTATTATTTTGATCTACAAATTCTTTATTTTCTAGCTTCTTAGCAATTAAACTAATAATGCTACCTCCCTTCGATCGATCTAAAGTAAGTTGATAGTTAGGAGAATTAATGATCATTAAATTGTTCTCTCTTTCAATATAAAATGAAGAATCAGTATGCTGTTTACCTTCAACTAATTTAAAAACTTGAAAACCAAAAGCAGGGATTTCAGCTTTAAAACTTAGCCAAGATTTTTCGTTGTCTTGTAAGATTTCTGCAGGTAAAAATTTTCCTTTTTCTGTTTGTACAGCTATATTTTCTAAAGAAAAATTTTCCGGAATTAGAATTTTAACCAGATCATTTCTTTGATAAGCTGAAGTATTAAAAACTTTAATATAAGATGGTGAATCTGTAGTTGAAGAGATCGCCTTATCACTAACTTGGTTAGAAAAATCTGTCCATCGTTTTACTTTATCTGCCCAATTATTTCCGGGTTTTCCGTTATAAGGTACGATCCAGCAATCATGATGTTGAGCTAATAAAAGTTGACGCCAAGCTTCATCAAAATCTGCTGACGGGTATTCTTCATCATTAAAAATCGAATTCATCACAGCAATCTTTTCTGCTTGAACTATATTATTTTCAGCTTTACGAACTTGTTGAGCTAATTTTTGTAAAATTTGAGAACCCCAAACTAAGCTTACCAACACATCTTCTTGATTAAACTTCCAGTCTTCAATTTTAGAATGGGTATCAGCTATATTTTCGAAATAATTGGTCCAAGTTGTGTAAATACTTGGTTTGTATTGTTTTCCTTTTAACCACGGTCCCCAGCGCCAACCTGCATCTTGCAAGCACATACCAACAGGATTTTCTATACCGTAATTAAATGCTTTATCGATAAATTCTGGTGAATTTGTATTACCAATAGTTTCCCAAGTCGAACCGGGTTTTAAAGTCTCTATCTCATATCGAGGAGACGTTACTATTTTAGTACCATCTGGACCTACCCAATTTATAAGTTCTCCTCCATGAGCTCTCATATAACCTCCCCAACAAGTATTCGGATTTTTTAATGATGCATATTTAAACCCAAAAGAACTTAATATCTGAGGTAAGGCACTTGTAAAACAAGGCTCTTCTGAAGAATAAGTGGTATAAACTGCATCTGGAAAATGTTGATCTAATTTTTTGATGCCATAGTAAAATTGACGAATAATACTTTCTCCAGAGGTATTAAATAAATAACTTTGCCCGTAACTCGGGTTTACATATTCAATACGTCCTTTTGAAGATTGATCTGAAAAAATTTCTTTAAACTTCAAATAAGCTTCTTGGTCAATTCTTTCTGCTCGATCCCAAGTTTCAGGTTCTATTTCTAAATTAATCTTCCATTCGGGATGTTTTTGAAGCTGTTCTACTATATATGAAGTATATTTTTCTGGATAATGCCCCCAAACACCACCGTGATATCCGTCTATAAAATAAGCTTGTTTCTGTGCTGACACTAGACTCGAAAAGGCAATACAAATTGCTAGAATGAAAAATTTGATAGTAGAATTCAAAAGACCAAAAAAGTATTTAATTAAAATTTTTAGAATGATTTATTAGCAAATTAAAAATAATAAAACGTTTTAGCAAAACGTTTTCGTAAATAATTTTTTGTTTTATGAATTTATCCAAATAAAAAAGCCCTCTAATTTAGAGGGCTTTTGCTTTATTTTAAATTGCTATATTTTATCTTGAATAATTCGGTGCTTCTTTGGTAATGGTAACATCGTGCGGATGACTTTCCATAATACCTGAAGAGGTGATTTTGATAAATTTCGCATCACTTTTTAATGATGCAATATCTTTAGCTCCACAATATCCCATACCGGCGCAAAGACCACCAATAAACTGGTTCATACTTTCGACCAATTCACCTTTATAAGGCACGCGACCTACAATACCTTCTGGTACTAATTTTTTAATATCGTCTTCTACATCTTGGAAATAACGATCTTTAGAACCTTTTTGCATCGCTTCTACAGATCCCATTCCGCGGTAAGATTTAAATTTTCTTCCTTCGTAAATAATGGTTTCTCCTGGAGATTCTTTTGTTCCTGCTAATAATGAACCTAGCATCACACAATCTGCTCCTGCAGCTAAAGCTTTAGGAATATCACCGGTATAACGAATACCACCATCGGCAATTACAGGAACGCCGGTGTCTTTAATCGCTTCAGCTACTTCTAAAACAGCTGAAAACTGCGGAAATCCTACTCCGGCTACCACTCTTGTCGTACAAATAGAACCCGGACCAATCCCTACTTTTACGGCGTCTGCTCCTGCTTCAACTAAATATTTTGCGGCGTCTGCAGTGGCAATATTACCGACTACTACTTCTAATTCCGGAAATTTCTTTTTAACCTCTTGCAATACATAAACCACACCTTTGGTATGCCCGTGAGCTGTATCGATCACCACTGCATCTACACCTGCATTTACTAAAGCTTCTGCTCTTTCAACTGCATCTGCTGTAACTCCTAAAGCGGCTGCAACACGTAATCTTCCGTATTGATCTTTATTAGCTATAGGTTTTTGCGTAAGTTTGGTGATATCTCTAAAAGTAATTAAACCTACGAGTTTATTTTCTTTATTAACTACCGGTAGTTTTTCAATTTTATTGGCTTGTAAAATATCTTCTGCATCGTCTAGTGAAGTTCCTTCTGCTACAGTGACTAAATTTTCTGAAGTCATTACCTCAGAAATTGGACGATTTACATTCTTCTCGAAACGTAAATCACGATTAGTAACGATCCCTAATAATTTTCCTTCTTCATCTACAATAGGAATACCGCCAATACTATGTTCTGCCATCGATGCTTTTGCATCTTTTACTTTAGCCGTAATTGGTAAGGTCACAGGATCGATAATCATACCGCTTTCTGCACGTTTTACCTTTCTCACTTTTAAAGCTTGCTGCTCGATGGTCATGTTTTTATGCAACACACCAATCCCGCCTTCTCTAGCAATAGCAATTGCCATTCGAGATTCTGTTACCGTATCCATCGCGGCAGATACAATAGGAACATTAATCGTAATGTTTCTTGTAAATTTTGTTTGAATATTTACTTCTCTAGGAAGTACTTCTGAAAAGGCTGGTACAAGTAAGACGTCATCATAAGTTAGTCCTTCGCCTAAAATCTTGTTCTCGTGTGCAGTCATAGCAATTAAGGATTTAATTGCATGCAAATATAGGCTTTTGTTATGAGAATATGCCTAAGTGGTTTTATTATTTTTAAAAAGTTGAAAAAATACGATCACTACAGAAAGTATAAACGAAGTGGTCATCAATATACCCGAGATCATCACCACATATCGCATAAAATGATAACCCGACCACATCAAATAAATACCACCAAAAGTAAGTAAAACCGAAATCAACGGTTCTAGCATCAATGATTTTTTTAACCAAGCTGGGAGTTTTGCAAAACTTACTAAACCACCTAAAATGAAGAAAATGACAGACATCGATAAAATATGCGTATGAATAATGGTAAGCATCTCTCGCTTTGGTTTTTTGAACTTCATGACCTCAGCTTCCAGATCGTCTTCATTCCCTAAGTAATTTTCTTGAATACCGGTGGGAGTATTTTCGGTCGTTTCATTTACAAAGCGAAATCCGGTAAAATAACCGACGCTTAACACAATGAGAAAAGCGCCGATTAATAATTTTACTTCTTTAGGAAATTCAGCAATAGTGGTGTTGAAATTCATTTTAAAGCATATTTTCTTCCTGAAGAATTTTCATGGTTTTTAAAACTCGATTCACCGCTCTTGCCATCGAAGATGCTGAAATAGTCGCTCCGCTTATCGCAGCAACATTTTCACCATAATTCACTTCTGAAGCCGGTGACATCCCTATAAATTGTCTTAACCAACGTTGCGTACCAATCTGCTGACCGTAATTTTCACGGTAAATAAGTACTTTCGATTTTTTAATGATCAAATTGTTATCGAACATCACCACATAATCAAATTCTTCTTTCTTACTGGGAGCTTTCCCTAAATAAGCATAACCGATAGATTGGTCATCAGAAAAAATTTGAAATAAGTTTTCGTTTCCGGTTTTGGCGGGTAGTTTTTCATTGATTGCGGCAGAAGCTTCAATTTCTTTTAATTTAAATTGATCGACTTCGTAAGTACCTCGAATGGCTTTGTAGAATTTCTCTTCTAATTCGCCACCCATAAAGCTAAAACCTAGACCTATAAAAACTACTATGAAAATTCTTTTCCACATAAATTATCCTTTTTTAACGTAAGCTTCAATCACCTCATCAATTTTATCTTGACTCGTAGCTACATTCATCGGGAAGAGTTTCATAAATAAAGCTTGACCTTCTACTTTTTTCTCTAAAGACAGGTCTTTATCTCTACCGTAAACTTCATCCCATTTTGCTCTAACTTTTTCCCAAAATTCTTTGTTTGCTGCCCACCATTCTTTAGCGGCTTTACATTTTGCATCGGGCACTTTTTTATAAACGTTATAACCTTTTTCTTTTACTAATAATACATCTTCTTTACCATCTTCACGAATTACTTTTTCGTTGTCTTGCTCGTGTAACCAACCATCTTCGGTAATTTCTACTTGGTTACCACGCATCATCACATTGTAATCGCTACGTTTAGAATATTCTCTTCTTGGTAATGGTGAACTAGCAACATCGTCCCAAACGTGTTTCCCATCGGCATGAAACCAAGTGGCAGAACCAGAATAACGCGGACTATCATCTACTTGATATACGTTTTGCGTCCACTGCCCTTTTACTTCATTTTTAGGCATTTCTACAAACTTCCATTCGTTATCGTGATTAAAATCGTAGCGTTTAGTGTTTTCGTATAACCAATCTTGACGCCAGTGTTTAATAATTGTAGAATCGTTGATCACTAATAAATGCTGGATCGAAAGTTCGTCTTTTTCATCTTTAATTAATTCTGCCCATTCTAAAGCTGTTGCATTGTAGTCGTAATGCTTTTCGTAATCAATTTCGGGAGCAAAAGTTTCGGTGTATTTAAAAGTCACTTCAAAACAACCGCACATATCTTTAATCGCTTCACGGTCTTGTTTTACTGATTTCTGAGCAAAAGCGGTGGTTACACCTAAACCTAAAACTGCTCCTGCAAGTAATTGTTTAAAATTCATTTTTATGAGTTTGAGTTGAATGATAATTTTCGACAAAAATATAAAATTTATTTAGATTGGTTAAAAATAACTTATATATTTGCGCTGTAAATTTAATTAAGACTTAGTCTAAATAATGAAGTATTTACTCCCAACCTTACTATTAACACTACTAACCGGAAGCTTTTACGCTCAAGAAACGAATGAGAAGAAAAAAGATTCTTTAAAGCAAAATCAATTAGAAGAAGTTGTTTTAACCGGGCAATACAATCCGCAATCGGTTAACAAATCTGTTTTTGAAGTTGAAGTATTAACGCAGGAAGACATTAAACTTTTAGCCGGAAATAATCTGGCAGATGTACTTACACAAACTTTGAATATGAATGTGGTGCCACAAGCCGGTGAAGGTAGGTCCGGTATCGAGCAATTTGGTTTTAGTTCTGGCTACGTAAAAATCTTGGTCGATAATATTCCCATTGTTGGTGATGAAGGTTTTGGTAATGCCATCGATGTAACTCAAATTAATCTCGATGACATTCAACAAATAGAAATTATTGAAGGCTCTATGGGCGTTCAATACGGAGCCGATGCAGTGACAGGAGTGGTGAATATTATCACTAAAAAATCTTCAGACCATCGTTGGCAAATTACACCTTATGTTCAAGAAGAAACGGTTGGTGATGAGTATGGCTGGTTTGATGAAGGTCGGCATATTCAGTCTTTAAAAATCGGTCATAATTTCTCTGACAAATGGTATGCGCAAGCTTTATATACCCGAAACGATTTTAAAGGATTTCTAAATAATTTAAAAGGAAAAGATTACTACAACCAACCTGAAAATGTGAATGATAGTCTTCGTGGGTACGAGTGGCTTCCTAAAGAACAAAACACATTTAAAGGTTTAGTGAACTTCAACAACCAAAAACATTTTAGAGCTTTCTATAAGTTTGAATATTTCACCGAAGAAACACTGGGTTTTGCCAATTTAGTAAGGTTTAATAAAAATTCGGCTACGCAAACGGTAAATCCTACGGCTAACGATGAGATTTTTAGATCTGAACGTTTTTATCATCATTTAAATGTTTCGGGGAAAATTGAGCAACAGGTTAACTATA
Source organism: Mesonia sp. (assembly GCA_012964435.1). Taxonomy (GTDB): domain Bacteria; phylum Bacteroidota; class Bacteroidia; order Flavobacteriales; family Flavobacteriaceae; genus Mesonia. The sequence continues at coordinate 59,510 of DTTX01000092.1, forward strand.
ACATTTCGGCTTCTTACCAAGAACAAGTTAAAAATTACGAGCAATTTACGTACTACCTAAATACAGGAGAAAAAGAGCAATTAGATAAGTATGATTACAATACTCGAAACGGTTTTTTCTCGCGAGGAACGTTCAGCAATTTTTTCAACAGTAAAAAGGCAAATTTTGAAGTAGGTTATGAAGCTCAGTTAGATGAAGGTACGCAGAGCGGATTAGCATTACAAGACATCTCTCAGCGTAACAAGAAAAACACCTACAATATTTACAGTGCTTTTGCTTCTTCAGAAATTAGACCAAATTCAACTTTTTCATTTAGACCGGGTTTTAGATTATTAACATCTTCTAGATTTAGTCCGGAATATGTGGCTTCGTTGAGTACTAAAATTAATTTACCGAAAGACTACCAATTACGCATTATAGCCGGTACCGCTCCTAAACTACCAGATTTTGAGCAACTATTTACCTATATGGTCGATTCTAATCATAACGTTCAAGGAAATGAAAACCTGAATCCGGAAAACGGTAAATCGGTATTCCTTCATTTGAAGAAAACTTTTTGGAGCAAAGATTATGAACTGAAATACCAACCTAAACTTAGCGCCTGGTATTTAGATGTCGATGATAAAATAGATTTAATCGTGGTGAGTAACTCTCCCCTAGCCTTCCGATTTGAAAATATTGATTTACATAGAACTTGGGGACTTTCATTACGCAACAATCTTAGCTATAAAAACTTTAGAACCAACCTCGGGATTAGCTTTTCCGGGCAATCGCAAATTTTAAATGCGAGCGAAAATTATAACGACGATTACCTCTACGCGGTTCAGGTAAACACGAATGTTTCTTATACCGTCGATAAATGGAACACGACCTTCTCCGGCTTTTTTAAATACACTGGTCCTACCTATCAATTTGTGTATGGCGGAGAAAATCAAGATGAAATTTCACGAAGTAAACTCGAAGGTTACGGTTGGTTAAACACTTCGATTAGAAAAACCTTTTTTGATGATTTTGAAGTTACTCTTGGCGCCAGAAATGTGCTCGATATCACACGTGTTAACCTTAGCAATGGCCAAGGTGGCGCTCACAGTTCCGGAGCTCAAAGTCAGCTGCTGGGTTACGGAAGATCCTACTTTTTAAAACTATTATACAACCTTAATTTTTAAACCTATGAAATATAAATTTCACCTATTTAGCCTATTGCTTATCGCTTTTTTAACAGCGTGTAGCGATGATGATAACGATACCGGAATTAGCAATGAATTTGTCGTTGCTTTTGAAAATCAAAATCACAATTTTACCAATAGCGATACCGATAGAGAAATTAATTTAGTTTTTTCTGAAGAAGCCTCGCAGAGCGGAACTATTAGTATCACTTATACCGAAAACGGTTTAATTTACGGTACAGATTTTAATACAACACCACAAGTCAATAGCGGTATTATCGAGATTCCTTTTGTAGCAGGAACTACCGGAACTTCTTTCACTTTCGAAAAACTTACACCAAACCCTATCGAAGGCGAAGAACTTGAGAGCGTTACTTTTTTAATTGCTGAAGTAACCAATGGTTTCTCACAAGGGAACACCACATTCACTGCAAATTATTTTGACGCTGCTTTTGCCGGCGGAAGCGTTGCTCCAGAACTTGGCGGTCCCAATCAAGGAAATCAGGTTTATGTTGACTTAAGCACCGGAACCGAAAAAATCGTTGAACGCGATCGTTGGGATCTTGCTTTTTACAGTAAAGATGAGTTTCGAGTAAAACTAAATTCTTCGCTCTTTATGATGGCGGCAGCGTTAGAAGAAACCAATATCGATAATGTGGTGGCGAACGATGTGCTTCAGCTTCAAAATCAAATGCAATTATTGCAAGATGGTTCTAATGAATATGTAGATGATCCTAGCGGAAGTATTTCTGAAACGGCTATCGATGAAGTTTCAAATACTATTGAAGAGAATAAAGTTTACCTCATCAATATGGGTAACGAAGTAGGCACAAACACCCCGGAAGTTGGCAGTGTTGCCGTTGCAGGCGATTATCGTGGCTGGATGAAGGTTCGCGTTCATCAAGAAAACGGAGAATATGTATTGCAATATGCAGATTTAGAAGCCTCGACTCACCAAGAAGTTACGATTGCAAAATCGCAGGAGTATAATTTTACCTTTTTCAGTTTAGTAAACGAAACGATTGTCGATGTAGAACCGCAATCAACCCAATGGGACTTAAACTTTACCGTTTTTGTTGAAGTTTTAGATTTACCTGGTGGCGGGCAAACAGCTTATGGTTTTTCAGATTATGTAGCTACAAACGTATTAGCAGAAACAAAAGCTTATGAAGTTTCAGCAAACGAAAATCTTAACTATCAGAATTTCGCTTTAGAAGATATTGATGAAAACGAATTCGAGATCGATCAACGTGTAATTGGTAGTAATTGGAGAGATGTTTTCTCTCAATCGGTCACTCCTAATTTATTCTATGTGATCGAAGATCCAGATGGAAACCGTTACAAATTAAGATTTACAGCTTTAGTAAATGAAAACGGAGTTAGAGGTTATCCTTCTTTTGAATACAGTCTTTTAAACTAAAATATCATTCAACATTAAAATTATTCAACCTATGAAAACAAAACTATTATTTATTGCATTATTTAGCATCGCGCTAATTTCTAATGCACAACAAGCGGTAAACTTATCGATGGGCGCAAGCTACGCCAATGAAGTTTTTTACGATTTTTCTGAAGATGAAAGTTATTCGTACACCGCGGCAGATTGGGACATTGCCTTTTTAAGAACAAGTGCTTATGCATTTGCGACCAGAATTAATGATGGAGCCGGAATAGAATTATTCGAGGTTTCTAATACTCCTGCAGATTATGCAACTGTAGACATCGCTAATGAAGCCAATTGGACCCAACTTTACAACAGTGATACAGATTGGATGCTTGGTGCTTTCGATCAAGGAACAGCTACTTACGGATGGGGAGAATATAATCCAACCACTCACGTAGTTGAAGGAACCACTACTTTTGTTTTAAAATATAGCGACGATACTTACAGAAAATTCTTTATTGAAGATTTTTATGGTGGTTATACTTTTAAATATTCAACTTGGGATGCTACAACCTCTACTTGGGGAGCAGACGTTACAGAAACGGTAGCTAACACTAGCAATCCAAACAGGATTTTTAATTATTATAATCTTGCTACGGAAGCTGAAGTAATTGCTGAACCAGAAGCAACAGATTGGGATTTAAAATTTACTAGATTTACAACAGACTATCCTTATAACGGAACTACTATGAAATATACGGTTACCGGAGTTTTACATCACCCGGACGTAACGGTTGCTGAAAATACTGAAAGTGGTGCAGGAGATCCAAACGCACAAACTTATATGACAGAAATTAATACAATTGGTTACGACTGGAAAGTACTTAATGCTTCTTACCAATACGATATGGTTTCAGATATGTATTATTACGTAAAAGATATAGACAACAATGTTTATCGTTTACATTTTACTTCGTTCGACGGAAGTTCTACAGGAAACCTAAGCTTTAATGCAGAAGATGTAACCAGCCAATTAAGTATTACAAATTTTGATAACGGAGATTCTTTCGGTTTTTATCCAAATCCGGCACAAGGTCAGATTGAAATTCTATATGAAAATCAAATTTCAACAGACGTTAATGTAGCGATCTATAGTATTACCGGACAAAAAGTTCTTGAAAAAGAATTGAAAAACAATGGCTTCTACAATCAAAAATTAGATATCTCACATTTAAATACCGGAAACTACGTAATCAAGTTTGCAACCGGTAACCAATCGACTACCAAAAAATTAATTGTACAGTAATCCTTATTATTTTTTGAACATAGTAGAAAAGCTACCTTCGGGGTAGCTTTTCTTGTTTTAAATCAATCTAATTACAAAATACTCAAAAACAGTTATTTAAATTGCTTCTACTTTTAATTCCATCTAATTTAGAGTAAATTAAAAATAAAAGTTATGAGCATTAGACTAGGAAACAGCTGTGTAAACTGCCAGAAATACGAAGATCATTTTTGCCAACTACACGAAACTACGGTAGGCATAAAGCATACTTGCGATAGTTTTGATATGCGTGCAGCCATTAAAGACGACCCTAATTGCACAACTTGTGCAAGATATATGAGTGCAACCTGCCCAAACCCAAAAAAGGCAGCGCCGCATATGTTATGTAATCACTGGGCTCCGCAAGAAGTTGCCTAAATCAAGAAGGTATATAAAACAAAAAATCACTCAAATGAGTGATTTTTTTTATTTTAAGCTTTTTGAAAACATATTTTAAATTCGGTTCCTTCATCTTTTAGCGGAGTAATTTTTAAAGTTGCCCGATTAGGTATTAAATACTGTTTTACCAATAATAACCCTATACCGGTACCACGTTCATTAAAAGTTCCGTATTCAGAATTTATTTTAGAATTTTTCTGCTCGATCTCTATTATTTTTTCATCTCTAATAGGTTCTCCTTTATTAAAAATCTTTAAACAAACATTATCGGTTACTGAATAACTTATTTTTATATAATCGTTTTCCGGAGTAAATTTTACTGCATTCGATAATAAATTATGCAAGATCACATTTAAATGTGCCGGGTCTACTAAAATATTTAGATTTTCATCGGTATGAAAATCGTGCATGATCTCAACATTTTTATTCCTTGCGATCACATAATAAACATCTATAACCTCTTTTACCTTCTCAATTAAATTTACAGTTTGTAAATTTATATCACTGCTTTCCATTTGGTTGGTTGCCCATTTTAAAAGGTTTCTTAACATTAACGAGGTCGATGTTAATTGCAAGTGCATTTCATTTAAAACTTGCTTGCGTTCTTCTTCTGTAAAAGCACCTTCTTTTAATAACTCTATAAGTTGAAGTAAAGATGAAATAGGAGATTTTAGATCGTGAGATAAAATAGAAAACATTTTATTTTTACTCTGATCTAAGGCTTGAAGTTGACTATTTTTAAGTTTTAATTCTTTATTTAATTTCGTTTTTTGACGGTTAGCTTTTCTAAGTTTTATTAAAAAAATGAGGCCGATTATAGTCTTAATTACAACTATAACAAATAATATTTTAATCACTAATAATTTCTTTTCAGATTCTTCTTTTTCAAGAAGCAAGTTACTGTTTTCTGTTTCTTGATATTCTAACTGTTGTAAATTTAACTGATCTAGTTTTACTGAGTTATATAATGAATCTTTATAAACTCCATTTAAATGCAAATAATATTCACTCCTATCTTCATCTCCCAAATCTTGATAGATGTCCTTAAGTACCAACGTATTACGCTCTAGATCCCAAAGTGAATTGGTCTTTTTTGCATAAGTAAAAGCTTTTAAAGCATTTTCTTCAGCTAAATTTAGTTTTGACAAACTTAAATAAACTTTTGCTAATGTTGTATGTGCGAACGAACGTTCCCAATTAGAAAGTCCTGTATTTTTTAAAAGCTCTGTTAATTGAATTCTTGATTTTTGAAAGTCTTTCTCTATAAATAAGATTTGTGCTCTTCTATTTTCAACCTTATGAATTAGATTAATGCGATTAGCCTTTTTTGCAAACTCGTATGAGAGGTCTAAAAAATTTTTAGCATTTTCTAATTCTCTCATTTCTATATAAGAAATAGCAATATTTAGATAGGTAGTAGAATTTTGTTTAGGATTTTCATCGATCAGATTTAAAGCTTTATTAAAATAGTTAATCGCAATCGAGTGACGATCTACAGCTTGTTGAATTAAACCAATACCTTCGTAACATTTGCTTAAGCCTATTTTATCGTCATTCTTTTTATAAGCTTTAGTAGCTTTCAAAAAGTATTGCAAAGATTTATTGTAATTGCCATTTACATAATAGACGCACGCATAAGAATAATTTACATCTGCGAGTTTTTTACTATTCGTTTTTACAGCTAATTTTTCTGCAAGTCGCACATTCGTAATCGCGAGACTATAGTCGTTTTGATAGTGTTTTTTAACTTCATCTAAATAATAAGAAATCGAATCCTGTTTAGACGAATTGAAGTCAAATGCAGTTAATTCATTTACTGAAAAAACAAAAAAGAGAATAATTAAGAAATAATGTAAGATTTTATCCTTCATTCACAAAAATTAGCAATAAGTTATAATTTACTAATATAAAGCAAGTTAGTGATAATTTTTAAAAATCTTTAAAGCTTCGTTATAAGAGGCTTCAAAACTTCCCATTTTTATCTGTGAATCTGTTTTTTGAGAGGTAAAATAAGACACTAATTTTTCAGTAGGCATATTACCGGTAAGCTCATCTTTTGCCATCGGGCAACCGCCAAAACCTTGTATTGCGCCATCAAAACGTTTACAACCGGCAAGGTAAGCTGCATTCACTTTTTCGTGCCAAGAATCTGGGGTAGTATGTAAATGGGCTCCAAATTCTATTTCGGGATATTGCGGAATTAAATTTGAAAACAAATACGTAATCGTTTCTGCATCAGAAGTTCCTACGGTATCAGAAAGTGAAAGAATTTTCACTCCTAAATTAGAGAGTTTTTCAGTCCACTCGCCTACGATCTCGACATTCCAAGGGTCACCATAAGGATTACCAAAACCCATCGAAAGGTAAGCCACAACTTCTTTATTATTCCGGTTAGCTAATTCAAGAATTTCTTTTAAAATATCGACCGATTGATCGATAGTTTTATGCGTGTTTCGCATCTGAAAATTTTCAGAAATTGAAAAAGGATAACCTAAATAATCAATCTCAGGATGAACTACTGCATCTTGCGCACCACGAACATTGGCTACGATCGCCAATAATTTACTTTTGGTTGAAGAAAGATCTAACTGAGCTAAAACTTCTTTGGTATCTGCCATTTGCGGAATGGCTTTCGGCGAAACGAAACTTCCAAAATCGATAGTATCAAAACCACAGCGCAATAAAGATTGAATATATTGAACCTTCTTCTCGGTAGGAATAAAAGTTTTAATGCCTTGCATAGCATCACGTGGGCATTCAATAAGCTTGATGTTATCCATATTTCAAATATACAGTTTCAGTCTAAAAAAATGAATATTTTGTAAAAAATATACACCTAAACTAACTTCTGTTGAAAAATATGTAATTTAAAAATAAAATCTAAACTAAAATAAAAATCGCAATTCCTATAAAAACAACAATTTGCATCCATTTTAAAAATACTCCCGAATGTTGGTGTTTTTCTAAATAGGTTTTTAACGATCCTGCCAAGAAAGCAATACTCCCAAAAACAAGGAATGAAACGAGAATAAACAAAACTCCTAACACGTAAAACTGTAGAGTTTCATTTAAATCTTCGGAAAATAAAAAGCCGGGGAAAAGCGCTAAAAAGAATAAAGAAACTTTTGGGTTCAAGACATTCATCATAAAACCTTGTCGAAAAAGTTTTAATAAGGGCTTCGCTTCTACTTCTTCTGCTGAAAGATTGATTTGATCTGAAGATCGATAAACCTTATAGGCCAAGAAAAGTAAATAGGCAGCTCCAAAAACCTTCAGCAGCATAAATAGAATTTCATTCTTAGCGATCAATAAAGAAACTCCAAACGCCACGAGCGAAGTATGTACCAAACATCCCGTCATTAATCCGGCGACGACCGCAAAAGCATATTTTTTGCCAAACCGAATACTTTGTACCAACACGAAAATATTATCGGGACCTGGTGAAAGCGCCAAAGCAAATACTGCTAAACAGAAGGAGATAAGAATTTCGGTATTCATTTAAAGTTTAATGAGGTATTCGATTTATTCGACGATTCGTCATGCTGAACTTGATTCAGCATCACATCAAGTTAAGATCAGATAATTACTAAACCAACTTGACGCTACTCAATGTGAACAAAATCTTGGACTACTTTCCTAAAATAGCCTGATTAATATCTTTGATTAATTGCGGACCTTCATAAATAAAGCCTGTATATAATTGCACTAAACTTGCGCCGGCTTCTAGTTTTTCTAAGGCATCTTTTGCTGAATGAATTCCGCCTACTCCAATAATGGGAAACGAGCTATTACTTTTTTCATTTAAAAACCGAATCACTTCTGTAGAACGAGAAGTTAAAGGTTTTCCACTCAAGCCTCCGGTTTCCTCTTTATTTTTAGACTGTAAACCTTCACGTGAAATGGTTGTATTGGTTGCGATCACCCCATCTATTTTTGTCTGCTGAACAATTTCAATAATGTCTAATAACTGACTATCGGTAAGATCGGGAGCTATTTTTAATAGAATTGGCTTTTGCGTAGGCTTTTCAGCATTTAACTGTTTAAGCGTATTTAATAAATGAGTAAGTGGTTCTTTATCTTGTAAGGCACGTAAATTTGGCGTGTTCGGCGAACTTACATTCACCACAAAATAATCTACATACGGAAAAAGTGCATCAAAACAAATCTTGTAATCTTCAACGGCTTGTTCGTTAGGCGTTACTTTGTTTTTCCCAATGTTTCCGCCAATTAAAACTTCTCCATTATTTTTCTTCAAACGTTCCACAGCAGCAACAACACCTTCATTATTAAACCCCATTCGGTTAATAATTGCCTGGTCTTCTTTCAACCTGAACAAACGTTTTTTAGGATTTCCCGATTGTGGTTTTGGAGTTAAAGTTCCTATTTCAACAAAACCAAAACCAAGCCCGGAAAGTTCTTTGTACAATTTTGCATCTTTATCGAATCCTGCAGCCAAACCTACCGGATTTTTAAATTTCAATCCAAAAACTTCTCGTTCTAATCGCTTATCTTCTACCGCATATTTCGACTTTAAAAAACCGGCCATTCCCGGTACTTTAAAAGATTTCCGAAGAAAAGAAAATGTAAAATAATGAATTTTCTCAGGATCAAATTTAAATAAGAAAGGTCGTATGAGTTGCTTGTACATTTGTGCTTAGGTTTGCGCAAAAATACGCTAAAAATAAAAAAGGCAAAGCCGAATGTGAAAGTCTTTGTTTCCCACTTTCTGAATACGTATTTTTGAAGAAAATACTAGAAAATGATCGAAAAACAACATATTATTAATCGCTTTACTTCCTACATCACGATCGATACCGAAAGTGACCCAAAAAGCGACAGCACTCCGAGTACAGAAAAACAATGGAACCTCGCTAAAAAATTAGCAGAAGAATTGAAAGAAATGGGAATGAGCGACGTGAGCATCGACGAGAATGCTTACGTGATGGCAACTTTACCTTCTAATGTAGATCACGAAGTGCCTGCCATTGGTTTCGTTTCGCATTTTGATACTTCTCCAGATTTTACCGGAGCAAACATTAAACCGCAAATCGTAGAAAATTATGATGGTAAAGATATCGTGTTAAATGCAGCGGAAGATATTGTGCTTTCTCCAGATTATTTTGAAGATTTACTACAATACAAAGGGCAAACGCTCATCACTACCGACGGAACCACGCTTTTAGGAGCCGACGATAAAGCAGGAATTACCGAAATTATGAGCGCGGTAGAATATTTACTTCAGCATCCAGAAATTAAACACGGACCTATAAAAGTTGGTTTTACTCCAGACGAAGAAATTGGTCGTGGCGCACATAAATTTGATGTCGAAAAATTCGGAGCCAAATGGGCATACACGATGGATGGTAGCCAAATTGGAGAATTAGAGTTCGAGAATTTTAATGCTGCCGGTGCCGATGTGAAAGTAAAAGGTAAAATCGTGCATCCTGGTTACGCCAAAGGCAAAATGGTAAACAGTATGTACATCGCGCAAGACTTTATAAATTCGTTACCAAGACTAGAAACCCCGGAACATACCGAAGGCCGACAAGGCTTTTTTCACCTTACCCAAATTAGCGGAAAGGTAGAAGAAACCAATATGCACTACATTATTCGCGATCACGATAAAGAACATTTTGAAGCGCGTAAAAAAATGATGCTCGATCTAGCCGCAGAAATTAACAGTCAGCATCAAAAAGAAGTGATCACGATCAAAATTAAAGATCAATACTTCAATATGCGTGAAAAAGTAGAACCGGTGATGCACATTGTAGATATTGCAGAAGATGCGATGAAAGCCGTAGATGTTGAGCCGATTATCAAACCTATTCGTGGTGGTACCGATGGTTCACAACTTTCGTTTATGGGCTTACCTTGCCCTAACATTTTTGCCGGCGGCCACAACTTTCACGGGCGTTACGAATACGTTCCTGTAGAAAGTATGATCAAAGCCACCGAAGTGATTGTAAAAATTGCAGAACTTACGGCAGAAAAGTATAAATCATAAGGGCGGCTTTTCGCACTGTACACTTATAGTTATAGGCTGCAAAAGCTAAAAAATTAAAGGCTGGCAGGAGCTTCTTTTAGTCGCTCTTCCAGCCTTCATTTTTTAAAACTTTTTTCAGCCATAAGCTATCGCTACCATCACGGCCGCAAAAATTACCTAAATCTTGGTTTTCGCTTAAAATTACGACGCTTATTTTTTCTCCACATTTTACGATTTCCGTAGATAGAGAAAATCGCGATAAATGTCCAAATTACATTTGTTATAAATGAAGGCATTGCGCTATAATACAAACAATTGAAGGCTACAAAAATACCTCCACATAAATTTAAATACCTGCAAATAGCACTATAATCTTTGTGTTTTACCAATGTAAGTGCATACGAAAGGACTACAAAAAAAGAGCCCACCCAACCTAAGAGATCCAATACCATTTTCATAGCGCATAAATTTTAGGGTTTATTTGTTTTCAAAATTTGTTCTGTTCGTTGTTTAAAATCTGCTTCGTCAATATTTTGCTCTAGAATTTCTAATTGTTTTAAAATTTCTCGGTTATGATTCATTATTTGAGCGACAGCTTCATTTCCTGCTTCCCAATAGGTTTCGATCTCCGGTAATTTTTCAAGGGCTTTATCTGATAGGCTTAATTGATATTTACGAAAATCTTCAGGATCTTTTTCAGATTTGATGTAGCCTCGCTTTTTCATTTTATTAATAAGTTTCACGATCGCAGGATGCGAAAGTTGCAAAGCTTCAGCAATTTCCATAACCGTCATTTGCTCATTTTTTTGCAGGATAAGAAAAATCATATGCCAATTGGGTTCAATATCTAGATCGACTGACTTATAAAATTCTTTGGTACTGTACACAAACGCATCGCTCAATCTCTTTAATCGAGCCGTGAGTCCTGCGTAATCCATTTCAACTAAAAAATCTTCCTCCATAAATACTATTTAAGTAACCCGTTACGCAAATGTGCGAAAAATTACGTAACGGGTTACTTAATAAATTCATTTTAACGTATATTTAATTTCAAATTTGAGATTTATGCCTGTAAAATCATTTGAAGAATACGCAGAAAAAAACCAGAAATGGAAAGAACAGTTGCAACAGCTAAGAGAACTAATTCTTTCAACAGAATTAAAAGAAACTATTAAATGGGGAGTTCCAACTTATGTATTGAATAATAAAAATGTCGTGGGTTTAGGAGCATTTAAAAATCATTACGGATTGTGGTTTTTTAACGGAGCTTTACTTCAAAAAAATACCGAATTACTCATTAATGCTCAAGAAGAAAAAACGAAAGCTTTGCGACAAATAAGATTTAAAGAAAACGATCAACTGCAGCTTTCCGTTTTAAAAAAATATATAGAAGAAGTAATTCAATTACAAAAAGCCGGTAAAGAAATTAAGCCTAGAAAAAGTAAACCCATAGAAATCCCAACTGAGTTAGAAAAAGCTTTTAAAAACGATACGTCCTTAAAAACTGCTTTTGAAAAATTCTCCAAAGGTAAACAACGAGAGTTTACAGAGCATATTGCTAGTGCGAAGCGAGAAGCTACAAAAGTTTCCCGTTTACAAAAATGCATCCCAATGATAAAAGCAGGGATTGGCTTAAATGATAAGTATAGAAAATAGTTATGTCTTCGGCGAATCTATTTTATATTTTCTTCCAATAAGAAAATACAATATACTTCCAATAATCGAGGTAAATAAAACTACTAAGGTCCAAATTAACTTATTATTTCCTTCAAATCGATTTTTTAAAATATCAATCAAAGCAATTATCGGTATAATAAAAAATAAAGAACCAAATGCTAATAATTGCCAACCGGCAATCATAGAAAAATACACCATTATAAACTTTTCTTTTAAGAATTAAGTTTTCTAATTTAAAAAAATAAAAAAGCCTCTCAAAACTGAGAGGCTTTTTTATTATTGTTTTATTAATTTAAAGTTCAAGATACCTTTATTAGTTTTTAAATAAAGAATATATATTCCGGTTAATAAGTTATTAGTATCAATTGATTTTAGATTCGAATTTGATATAAAAATCTCTTTACCTTGAAGATTATAGATTTTTGCTTCTTCAATTTCTATTGATGAAGGAACCGAAAGATGCAATAAATTATTAACTGGATTTGGATAAACTAAAATATTATTTTTTAAGCTATAATTTTCTACATCTAAGTTTTCTACAACTTCGGTAGATACCATATTTGTAATTATAGGAAGGTTATAATCGAAATATATACTTGCATTACCAGTAATAAAATCTCCTAAGCTAACATCGTCTTTAGGTTTTATTTTATATGCTATATAACCATTACTACCTTCAGCATCTATATTTTCAGAAGGTAATTGAATATCTTCAAAAATAAATTCGACTTTATTTTCAGGATTTATATTAAGTCTATAATTGTGACTGGAGCTTATTACATTTAAAGAACTATAATTTAAATTTGGGTGTAGCGTATCTTCAATAATTACATTTATTGCATCTGCACTTCCTGTATTTTGAAATCTTATTATATAATCTAAATAATTACCTATTTCATCTATTGTTATTTGCTCTCCTTGAAGAACTCTCTTATCATTAGGATCAAAGGAGTTAACCACATTTTGTCTTAAATTATATACATTATTTTCTACCGTATAATCATTTTCTTGTGGTAAAACAGAGGCTTCAAAGTTGAGTACATCATTTTCATTTACTATAGGTGGTTGAAATGTTAACATAGTTATATCAATTATACCTCTACCAAATGGAAATAAAGTTCCAATATTAAAATTTAACTGATTTGGCAATGTATTATCTGAATTCGGAGTTGAAGTGATATAGTCTTGCATTTCCTCATCAAAATTTAAACTTACACTAATATTGTTAATAGTCTCAGTACCTACATTTTTAACTATTAATTTATAATTAGACTCAAATCCTGGACGAGCTTCATTTAACGGCAATAGCGTAATTATTAAATCTTCGACACTCTGATTTGCTGTGATACAAAAATTTTGATTAACAATTTCTTCCGTTCCAACAAAATCTACTGTGAGATCTGTAGGATTTACAGTAAAATACTCTGGGACATTAACTAAATTGACTGTATAACTACCATCTTCTAAAAATAAATTATAGTTTAAATCTTCGTTATAAAAGCTTTGAGTAATATTATCTTCATTATTTGAAGCATTTAAAGAAAAGTTTGTTACAATTAGATCTTCTGTATCACAACCATCATTGTTTTGATCGTACCTTATCTCGCCAAAAAGTGTATTAGAACTACAATATTCTGAGGGTTCGTCTCCATCGATAGTCCAATTTAGGGTTTCTATTAATATTTGTCTATCTAACTCATTACAGTATTGAGTATTGGTTAAAAATAATGTTTTGTTTTCTATACCAAGATCTACAAACCTTTCTAATAATAGATCATAATTTTCGATATCTATTCCAGTTCCATAGATAAAACTATCATAAGAAAATGAACCAGAAAAAATTATGTTAGCATTAAAGTCCCAGGAAGATAAATCTTGATTAAAAGTTGAAGCATTTTTAAACGTAGATCTCATATTTTCTACATTAGATACATCCCAATTATTTAAAGCTTGATTGAAATTTGAGGCGCCATAAAAAGTTTCTTCCATATTAATTACATTAGAAACATCCCAACTATTTAAAGCTTGATTAAATGCCGAAGCCCCTTGAAAAGTATCTTCCATATTCGTTACATTTGAAACATTCCAATTACTTAGATCTTGATTAAAACTTGAAGCCCCCCTAAACGTTTCAAGTAAACTTTCTACATTAGATACATCCCAATTACTAATGTCGCTATTAAAATTAATACAATTACGAAATGTGCCGCGTAAACTTGTTAATAGAGATAAGTCAGGTATATCTGTTGCATTAAATACTAAATTCGAACATCCCCTAAAACTTAAATGCTCCCATTGCATATTTCCCCATTGATCTATAGACAATAATTCATCACTATATTCTGCTCCAAGTTGATAAGCAATTGCTGGGAAATCACCTGTGATTGTAACTGTATAAATCCCTCCAGAGTCGTAAGTATGATACAAAGCCTGAACACTACCTTCTCCATTACCATTTGAAGTATAATCTACTATTGTCCCGTCACCAAAATCTACAGTACAGTCATAAACCGGGAGTCCGACACCTAGGAGTGTTGGGATTACTAAAACAAGATATTCATCATCTATATCATAAGTCATTATTAA
>DTTX01000093.1 GCA_012964435.1 Mesonia sp.
TTTCGCTATCATCTATATTTGTGCCTGTATAGAAAGACTTTCGATTAAGATATAAAAACAAAAAAGAAATAAATGTAATTTTTTACGATAGTCAATTAAAATGGGAAGATACCAACTTAGATGAATATCAAGATTTACCATTAAAGACCATTTTAGATGCAATACAATCTTTACCCAATCAATATAGAATTGTGTTTAGCTTATATTATTTAGATGGCTTTTCACATAAAGAAATTAGTAAAAAATTAGAAATTTCTGTAAATACTTCTAAATCCAATTTACATCGAGCAAAAGCAGCTCTAAAGAGTTTCCTTCAAGAAAAACATCAACTAAAAAAGTCTAAACGTGGAGCCTAACAACTGGAAAAACAAGTTCGATACCAACGAAGAAGCATTTTCTCCTAGCGATAATGTCTGGGAGGCTATAGACCAAACTGTTACCAAGAAACGTAGAAAAAGAAGAGTTATCATTTTTCTATTAGCGCTGTTAGTAATATGTATACCAATAGGAGTTGTAAGT
This sequence comes from Mesonia sp., assembly GCA_012964435.1. Classification (GTDB taxonomy): domain Bacteria; phylum Bacteroidota; class Bacteroidia; order Flavobacteriales; family Flavobacteriaceae; genus Mesonia. Next base: position 520 of record DTTX01000093.1, read on the forward strand.
GTTATTCAGTTCGATGTTATTAATTTTAATAAAAATTCAAAAAAAGAAATAAACAATATAATTTTAAAAGATTCTTCAGAAAATGAAGTTCAACAAAAAGTTGAAGTTTCTGCAAAAGCAGAAAAAGAAATAAATATTAAAGATTCTAACAACCAAAAAAGTACATCTGAAAAAACTCTTAAAACTAACGGAGATAATGATAATTTTAGTTTTAAAAATTCTTCAGACAACCTTAATCTTCAACAGCAAATAAATCAACAAAATAGAAGCAAATTAAACAACACTTTATCATTTAATAGGTATAATCTAGAAGCAAATAATATTGATTCTATAGCTCTTTTACCTTTCGGTATTATTAAGAATAAATTTAACCTTAACCCTGAACTTCTTAAAAAAGAAGATAAACACCAACTTAGTCAAGACTCTAAATTAAATTGGGCAGTAAAGCCATTTTTCGGAGGTAACTTAATGAAACCCTTACAGAAGGAGCATCCATTGCAATCTTCAAATCCTAATTTATCACAAAACTTTCAACTAAATTATAGTTACGGAGCTCATTTTTATATACAGCTCAATGAGGATTTTTGGCTATATACAGGTGTTGCGTTTCAAAATTATTCTTATCAAGCAAAAAATATACATACCTCAGCCGATAGAACTCCAAGTCTCGTTCATTATATTAATACAAGCTCCAACAACTTTATAAGTCATCAAACCATTGAAGATTTCAGCAATTCTTCTGAAGAAATTACGTTGAACTACCAATTAGATTATTACGAAATACCGGTTATAGCGAGCTATAAAGTTCTCGATAAAAAATTAAATCTGAATGCCGAAGCTGGCGGTAGCGTACTTCATTTAAGAAATAATAAAATGAGCCTTTCTAACCAAAATGACGAAGAATTAGCTTTAGGAGAATTTAATATTTTCAAAAAAAGTCATTTTACGTTACAAGCAGGATTATTAGCAGAATGGCCATTAAGCAAAAGATTTTCTTTAGAAGCTGAAGGTTTATATAAATATCACTTTAATATTATAGACCACATTAGCACCTACTCTATCAATTTAAATTTAGGTGTTAAATACAAATTTAAATACTAACCTTTTGTAATCAACGTTTACGTTTCACGACAAGTACTTGAAAATTTTAGAGAAAAAATTTAATAAATTATGTAACCTTTTTTTCAAAGTTTACGTATAACATCATGTAACACTCTTAAACATAATCTGGAGATCGTAAATGAGACAGCTTAAAATCACGAAGCAGGTAACTAACAGAGAAACTGCTTCGCTAGACAAGTATTTACAAGAAATTGGTAAAGTAGATTTAATTACCGCAGAAGAAGAAGTAGAATTAGCACAGCGTATTAAAGCCGGCGATAATCGCGCTTTAGAAAAATTAACTCAAGCTAACCTGCGTTTTGTGGTATCGGTAGCAAAGCAATACCAAAATCAAGGTTTAACTTTACCCGATCTAATTAACGAAGGAAATTTAGGATTAATTAAAGCTGCAAAGCGCTTTGATGAAACCAGAGGTTTTAAATTTATCTCTTATGCTGTTTGGTGGATTAGACAATCTATTCTTCAAGCTCTAGCAGAACAATCTAGAATTGTACGTTTACCGCTTAACAAAATTGGATCGATAAATAAGATCAATAAAACTTATGCATTTTTAGAGCAATCTAACGAGAGACCGCCAAGTGCAGAAGAAATTGCTAAAGAGTTAGATATGACCATCAATGATGTAAAAGAGTCGATGAAAAACTCTGGCCGTCACGTATCGATGGATGCTCCTTTAATTGAAGGTGAAGATTCTAACCTCTATGATGTATTACGTTCTGGTGAATCGCCAAACCCTGATAAAGAGTTATTACACGATTCACTTAAAACAGAGATCGAGCGCTCTTTAGAAACACTAACTCCAAGAGAGGCAGATGTAATTCGCTTATATTTTGGTTTAGGTAACCAACACCCAATGACTTTAGAAGAAATTGGAGAAACTTTCGATCTAACTCGTGAGCGTGTAAGACAAATTAAAGAAAAAGCAATAAGAAGATTAAAGCATACTTCTAGAAGTCGAATTTTAAAAACCTATTTAGGTTAAAATTTCGTAACTTTACGGTAACAAACAGTAATTCATAACTGTTCGTTTTTTGATTGATGAATGAAACCCCGGCTGATTACCGGGGTTTTTTATTTTTTTCTTAAAATTTTAACACCTTAAATTCATTTAGTCGTTTTTTTATTACTTTTACCGAAAAATCACTAAATGCGTTTAGCCATATGCTACGTTAGTAATTCAAGTTCAGATCTATCACCAAAAGAAATACATGAATTACTGAGCGATTGCCAATCACAAAACAATAAAAGGAATATTAAAGGCTTGCTTTTATATTCTGAAGGTAATTTCTTTCAAGTAATTGAAGGTGATACTCAAGAAGTAAAAACACTGTGGACTGAAATTAAGCAAGACGAACGTCACAAAAGCATTATCAAAATTTTTGAAGAAGAAATAGAAACTCCCCCATTCGATGGTTATTTATGTGATTTTATTTCTGAAGATGAAAAACACCCACAGCATAACTTAAAAAGAATCTTCGATCAGCTCAAATCTTTAGACGAAAAACCTAAAAATGCCGCAGAAGAAGTCTTGAAGCTTTTTCTAAAATGTCATTAAGTTTATAATCCATTATTTCTTAGTATTTTTGTACTTCAACAAAAAAGAAAAATGGAAAAATTAATTGCCCCTTCTATCTTAGCTGCAGATTTCGCAAACCTTCAACGTGATATCGAAATGGTAAACCAAAGTGATGCAGATTGGTTTCATATCGATATAATGGATGGTGTTTTTGTACCAAACATTTCTTTTGGAATGCCGGTACTCGAGGCCATTAACCGTCACGCCGGTAAAGTGATCGACGTGCATTTAATGATCGTAGATCCCGATCGTTATATTAAAACCTTTGCAAATTTAGGTGCAGATGTACTGACTGTACACTACGAAGCTTGTACTCATCTTCACCGTACATTACAAGCAATAAAAGCTGAAGGTATGAGAGCAGGTGTTGCCATTAACCCACATACCAATGTGAGTTTATTAGAAGATGTGATTAACGATATCGATTTGGTTTGCATCATGAGTGTGAATCCCGGTTTTGGCGGACAAAGTTTTATTGAGAACACCTACAAAAAAACCAGACAATTAAAAGAAATTATCTTAGATAATAACGCGTCAACTCAAATAGAAATTGATGGTGGTGTAAATAGCCAAAACGCGAAAAAATTAGTCGATGCCGGTGCAGATGTGTTGGTGGCAGGAAGTTTTGTTTTTAAATCTCAAAATCCTAAAGAAACGGTTACAGAATTAAAACAGATCGTAAACTCTTAAACAGCCCATAATTTGTTAGATGTAGTTATTATTGGTGGCGGTCCAATTGGTATTGCCTGCGCTATTGAAGCCCAAAAAAGAAATCTTTCCTATATAGTAATAGAAAAAGGTCCTTTGGTAAATTCTCTGTACAATTACCCAACGAATATGACTTTTTTCTCTTCTTCAGAAAAGTTAGAGATCGATCAAATACCGTTTATTAGTAAAAATGCAAAACCTAGCAAAGCTGAAGCATTAGAATATTACAGAAGAATTGCAACTTCTAAAAAGTTAGATATTCATTTATTTGAAAATGTGCATACTGTTGAAGAAAAAAACGACACCTATCAAATAAAAACTAGCAAAGACATTTATACTACTAAAAATGTTGTGATCGCCACAGGTTTTTATGATCTTCCTAACCGTATGAATGTAAAGGGAGAAGATTTACCAAAAGTTAATCATTACTATAACGACCCACATTATTACTCTAATCAAGATGTAATCGTGGTTGGCGCTAGTAATTCTTCTGTCGATGCTGCTTTAGAAGTTTACCGTAAAGGCGGTCGAGTTACAATGGTTGTTCGTGGCAAAAGTATTGGCGAGCGTGTTAAATATTGGGTAAGACCCGATATTGTAAATAGAATTGAAGAAGGTAGTATAAAAGCCTATTTTAATTCTACCATAAAAGAAATTCGTGAAGATGAAGTTGATATTGAAAATGAAAACGGAAAAAAACAAACACTAAAAAACGATTTTGTTTTAGCATTAACCGGTTACCGTCCTAATTTTAAATTCTTAGAAGAAGTAGGCATTCACCTTCAAGATGAAGAGAAAAAAATACCGAAATACGATCCACAAACGATGGAAACCAATTTAAAAGGAGTTTACCTAGCCGGAGTAATTTGTGGTGGCTTAGAAACCCATAAGTGGTTTATTGAAAACTCTCGTATTCACGCTAAAATGATCATGGAAAATATCTCTAGCAATTAATAAAAATTATGGAAAATAAATTGGCAGTTTTAATCGATGGTGATAATATCCCGTCGGCTTACATTACCGAAATGTTACAGGAAATTGCCAAGTATGGTAATCCTACTATTAAACGTATTTATGGAGATTGGACCAAACCTCATCTTAATAAATGGAAAAACGTTTTGCTTGAAAATGCAGTAAATCCTATTCAGCAATACGCTTACACGCAAGGCAAAAACGCCACCGATTCTGCGATGATCATCGATGCGATGGATATTTTATATTCTAATAAAGTTGATGGATTTTGTCTGGTTTCTAGCGATAGTGATTTCACAAAACTAGCAACTCGATTAAGAGAAGCCGGTAAAAATGTAATTGGTATTGGCGAAAAGAAAACTCCCGAACCTTTTATTGTTGCTTGCGATAAATTTATTTATATTGAAATTTTAAAGAATCAAAATAAAGAGACTGAAAGTAAAAACTCTTCAAAGTCTAAAGACGATAAAAAAGACGATCTCGATAAAATCACACCTAAAGTAATTAAACTTATTGCTTCTACAATTTCTGATGTGGCCGATGAAGATGGCTGGGCGTTTTTAGGTGACGTAGGAAGTTTACTTCAAAAAAAACAACCTAACTTTGATTCTAGAAACTATGGTTTTCAAAAACTTACTCCGATGATCAACTCTATTAATAAATTTGAAGTTGAATCTCGTGAAAATCAGAATAACAATAACAAATTCAAGCTTATATACGTTCGAAACAAGAATTAATAACCGCTAAAATTATAATTCAGCATTTCCTTGATCTTTTTATAGAACTCAGGAAAAGTTTGTTTGAATTCGATTGGACTTTCTATAAAATATTCAACCAAAACCGCCAAAAATTCGTATTGATTGGTATAGGCATAATCTCTAAAGTATTTGGTATCTATTAATCGTTGCCTAATCGCATCATTACGTAATAATCGTATAATATCTTTAGAAGTATCGGTAAATATTATAGCGCTAATATCATGTTGTTTTCTACAATTTATTTGAATCACATGTATAAACTCGTGAATACCTAAATTCAAATTGTCACGATCACTGGCAAAACCCTCTAAAAAATGCTTCCAAGAAAAAACCAGAGCTTTCATTCTGGGGTTAAATTCTCCTTTATGGTAAGCATTGTTTATTTTAGAATGATAGATGTCGGGGTAAATTAAAACTTTCTGTAAGGCAGGCAACATAAACTCTCGCATCCCAAAAGTAAGCATCACTGCCGTGGCAGAAATATATAGTTTAACTTCTTCTGTAATTATAAATCCGTAGCGGCCTTCAAAAGATTTATCATTCATAAAAAGTATAACACGATGCTGAAAGAATTTTTTCTGTTTTAGATTTAATCGATTATAAAACGGAAGGCGTTCTCTAATAAATTGTTGGTCTGCTATTGATAGTTTTTTCAGCCTAAAGTAGAAATGAATGTAAATAGGTTTTTTAAAGAAATACAGATAGATATGATCGAATAGTGATATAGATTTTACTACTATAATTAGAATAATAGCTAAAATGAAAAGAATTAAAATTATAGGTATAAATAAATTTTCCATATCTAAATTCCGAAGATAAAAGAAAAATAAATAAACGAGCTCAAGACCTATTGATTTTAAATTTAAAGTCAAGTTGCCTATTTAATAATATATAGAGTTATTTTCTAAAAACTTGCGTTTCAGCATAAAAAAGGTTATTATACTCGCAGAACAAACACAACAATGCGGGATTTTATAATTATTGGAGCTGCTCAAGCCGGATTATCGATGGCTTATTATTTAAAGCAGCTAGGTAAAGATTTTTTAATACTAGATAAAGAAGATGAAATTGGTGCCAGTTGGCTTAATCGTTGGGACTCTTTAAAACTTTTTACTCCAACAGAATTTAATCATCTTGCCGGGATGGAGTTTCCTGCTCGTAAAGGTCATTACCCTAATAAATATGAAGTTGCCGATTATTTTAAAAGCTACGTCAAAAAATTCGATTTCCCTGTACAATTAAAAACCCTGGTCCGAAATATTGAAAAGGTAAATGAAAAATTTTTGGTCTCTACCGATAATCATACTTTAGAATGTAAACAAGTTATCGTAGCTACAGGACCGTTTCATATTCCGTACACGCCACCTTGTGCTAAACAAATCGATCAAAGTGTTTTTCAAATTCATAGTAATTATTATAAAAACCCAAGTCAGTTACAAGAAGGTGAAGCGATGGTCGTTGGTGCCGGCGATAGCGGTTTTCAAATTTTAGATGAAATTTCTAAAGACGGGAGAACCACTTATTTCTCTGGTGATACCGATGTAAAGACACTTCCGCAGGAAATTTTAGGCAAAACCCTTTGGTGGTGGTTTACTAAAACCGGTTTTTTAAGCTTCAGCAAAAAATCGTTTATAGGCAAGCGTATTAACCATTCTAAACAACCGGTAATTGGTACCGATGTAAAAGAAATTTTAAGCCGAAAAAATGTAATTGCGGTAGGTAGAACAAACGATGCACATGATAGCAAGATCGAAACAGAAAAACAAACCTTAACTAACGTAAAAAACATTGTTTGGGCAACCGGTTACCGACCTAATTTTTCTTGGATCGAAGGTTTGGAACTCGATCACGAAGGTTATCCAAAAAACAATCGTGGAGTAAGCAGTATTAAAGGCCTTTATTTTATTGGTTTACCGTGGTTACACACAAGGGGTTCTGCAACGCTTGGAGGAATACAAAAAGATGCTGAATATCTTGCGACACAAATTAAAAAGCAAGAATTAGAGTCGGTATCAGTATAAACCAATTTAACATTTCTGCCTGTTATTATCTAAACAGTTTCTACTTCTTTAAAAAGTAATGATCTAAAGAATATTTACCCGAGCCGGTTAGCATTAATAAAATATAGCTAAATAGGTATAAAAATGGTAATTCTCGACTCATTAATGGGTCTTGACCGTGTACAATAAAAACCGCTACGATCATCGTAATTAATAAAGGTATAGCTGCCAATCGTGTACCTAAACCTAAAATTATTAAAACCGAACAAATAAATTCTGAAAATACAGCCAATGCCAAACTTCCTGTTGCTCCAATCCCGATCGGGTCTGCAAATTGTATTTCATCTCCACTAAAAAACTGTAAAAGTTTTCCATAACCGTGAGCTAACATAAATGCTGAAACACCAACTCTAAAAATTAGTAATCCCAGATCTGTTGCCGGTAAACTTAAATTTGTTTTATAAGCCATTATTTATCGGTTTGAGTTAATAATTTTTCTGCACTTTTAATGCTCGAATTTACACGGTCTTTCATTTCTCTAACTTCTTCTTTTTCTTCCTTTAGTAGAGGTTCGCGCTTTTTATATTCTTCTGAAGCATAAGTAGTGTCTTTTAAAGCATTCGGAAATTTCTCTCCAAAATCTTTCATCCAAGTCATCATAAAATCGTGAGCGTCTTTTAATTCTTGGTTTACCACTTTAAATCTCTTTCCATCAATAGTTGTATCGATCTTTGTTTCTGTTTTTTCAATTAAGCTGGAAAGCTCACCCATTTTTGGCATTACTTCATCGTGTACTGCTAAAATTTCATCGATACTTTCATCATAATGTATTTTTTCTTTAGAGGGTTTTGGCGTTTCTCCGCAGCTTGCTAATAACATTGCGGAGAAAATAAGTAAAAGTGTTTTTTTCATGTGTTGAATAAATAAAAATCTGTTAGTTGATAAGCTGAAATCAATTCAACTCAAATCTTCTTTCAAATTTAAGAAATAAAATAGTTGAAGCGTGACTTTCATTAAAATATAAAATGAAGCAAATTCAACTTGAGAACAATCAAATCCTTACTTTTGCAGTATGATGCAAGAGCGAGAAGTACTCATTATTGGCGGCGGCGCAGCGGGATTTTTTACAGCCATTAATTTAGCTGAAGCTAATCCCGATCTAAAAATCACTATTCTAGAACGCGGTAAAGAAGTGTTGACCAAGGTTAGAATTTCTGGTGGTGGTCGTTGCAATGTGACGCACGCAGAATTTATTCCGAAAGAACTTAGCAAGAATTACCCACGTGGTGAAAAAGAATTATTAGGTCCTTTTCATCAATTTATGACCGGCGATACGATTGCTTGGTTTGACGAACGCGGTATTGAATTGAAAACTGAAGAAGACGGCAGAATGTTCCCGATAACCGATTCTTCAGAAACGATTATCGATTGTTTTCTTGCCGAAACCGAACGTTTAAATATTGAAATAAAAACAGGACATTCGGTTCAAGATATTCAGCAAAATAATGATCGCTGGTTGGTAAAAACTTCAAAAGGAGATTTTACAGCAGATCAACTCGTTATGGCAACGGGTAGCAACCCAAAAATTTGGAAGCTTTTAGAAAAACTTGGTCATCAAATTGTACAACCGGTTCCTTCGTTATTTACCTTCAATATTCAAGATCATCGTATTAAAGATCTGGCAGGAATTTCAACTTTTGCGCATCTTAAAATTTTAGATGAAAAATTAGAGAGTGATGGCCCATTATTAATCACGCATTGGGGTTTAAGCGGCCCCGGAATTTTAAAGCTTTCTGCTTGGGGAGCTCGTATTTTAGAAGCGCGTAATTACCATTTTAAAATTCAGGTGAATTGGTTAGGCTATACTACTGCTGAAGAAATTTCAGAAAAAATAAAAAGGCTCAAGCATAAATTTGCAAAGCAACAACTCACCACACACGCACAATTTAAATTACCTAAGCGTTTATGGTTAAGTTTATTGAAAGCAGCCAAATTTCCTGAAGACCAAAAATGGGCAGAATTGAGCAACAAACAAATACAAAAATTGGCGCAAGAATTAACGCAATGCCAACTCACCGTGAACGGAAAAAGCACGTTTAAAGAAGAGTTCGTGACGGCCGGCGGAGTTGATTTAAAAGAAATTAATTTTAAAACTTTTGAAAGTAAACTTCATCCAAAACTTTACTTAGCCGGAGAAATTTTGAATATCGATGCGATTACCGGTGGTTTTAACTTTCAAAATGCTTGGACGGGCGGTTTTTTAGCTGCACAAGCCATTGCAAAATCTGTAGTAAATGAAAATTAACCCTTTTGTTCTTTCGTTGATCGCCGCCATTTTTGTAGCTTATCTTTTTCCGCAACTAGGAGATGTTTTGCCTTTGAAGTTAATCACCGATATAGGCATCGGACTCATTTTCTTTTTCTACGGATTAAAACTTTCGGTTTCTGAATTAAAACTTGGGATGAGCAATTACAAATTGCACGTGCTCATACAGCTTACCACTTTTTTAGTATTTCCTGCCTTGGTTTTTATTGCCTATCCATTTCTAAAAGATACGGCAGCAGAAGAATATTGGCTGGCTTTTTTCTTTTTAGCAGCATTACCCTCGACCGTTTCATCTTCGGTGGTGATGGTTTCGTTAGCAAAAGGAAATATACCGGCAGCAATTTTTAATGCAAGTTTATCGGGAATTATCGGCGTAATTATTACCCCGTTCTGGTTAGGTTTTTTCTTAGACGCTTCTGAAGGTTTTAGCTTTGACGACGTATTTTTTAAACTACTTTACCAAATTATTATTCCGCTAATCTTAGGTTTTGCGCTACATCGAATCTTAGAAAGTTTTGTAAATCGCTACAAAAGCAAACTAAGTTTATTCGATAAATCGATTATTGTTTTAATTGTTTACGATAGTTTTAGCAAGTCTTTCGCAGCTAATATTTTTAACGATTTAAGTATTCTTGATCTCGGGTTGATCTTGCTAGGAGTTTTAGCGATTTTCTTTGCCGTTTTCGGGCTCTCAGGTTGGATTTCGCAACTACTTGGTTTTAATAGAGAAGATAAAATTACCGCTCGATTTTGCGGCACAAAAAAATCTTTGGTTCACGGTTCGGTAATGGCTAAGATCATTTTTGGAAATTCTGCCGGTGCAGGATTATTTTTATTACCGATTATGCTTTTTCATATAAGTCAGCTGATTCTAATCTCTATTTTTGCTGAACGTTATGCGAAAGAGGTTGAAGATTAATGCGGATTAAATTCCGGATTAAATTTTCGCTTTCTTCGATTGACTAATTTTCTTTTTAGCTGAAAATAAAACAGTGAACCCACTACCGGAAAAAACAAAATCATTAGCAAAGCTAAGGTTGACTTTGCAGGATCTCTAAATGTTCGACGTGAAGTCGCTAGGTCAATCATCGCCTACAACCATAAAACGATACTCAGTAAAACGGCAATTGGTAAGATATAATTCATTATTTATTAGTTTTGAAATTTTCAATTTTCTAGAATAAATCCAGTTTTCTCAAATTTAAAAAAAATAAAACCTTAAGCCTGATGATCTTTATTTAAAAAGGCAGAAGCATCAAATTGAATTAAATGATTTCTTCTAAATAAATATAATAACGGTGTTAACCAAGGAAGAATAAACATACTTAAGATCCAAAAACCTTTGTTGATTAATTCTTGCTGAAGAATATCGGCCATAATAATTACCCAAGAAACCCCAGAAACAAATAAACCAAAGGTTAATAATTCTCCGCCAAAATTGAAATGCATAATTTTAGAGAAAGCTCCTAACAGAATAAATAAGATTCCTGCGATCACCATACCGCCCACTAATTTTTTACTAACTTGTAGTTCTGAATTCGACATATCTTATTGATTTTAGGTTAAAATACAAAAATATTCTTAAATCGACAAAGATTTTGTTAAGCTACCGTTAATGTATAAGCTTTACGATAAAAATATTGCGTTAGGGATAGACGCGATATCCTTTTTTAATTTCTGCCTAAGCAGTGATTAAAAAAGATTAAGCAGATAGCCCGACCCAACGGGTAACGCCCTAATCATTATTCAGGTTTTCTTTTTTAATTTCTTGAGCAAGTGAAGTATTTCCGTTTTTAGATAAATGCTGAATTACATTCTTTACATTTTTATTAGATGAACCTTGATGATGCTTGGCAATAGCTTTCATCTGAAGTGGCTTTGCCCAAAAACCGGTAATTCTCGGTAAATGATCATTCACTAAAGGCTTAGGCAGGTTTTTGTAAAATAAAGGTTGGTCTTGATCTTTTTCGAAATGATTCACCAATTTTTCTAATGAATTTTCTAACTCGGCAGTGGTTTGCAACTGAATTTCGACCGAAACATGAACTGCAGAATAATCCCAAGTGCTAATATCTTTTTGCTCGTACCAAGAAGAGGAAACATAAGCGTGATTCCCTTGAAAAATAAGCAAAGCTTTTGCACCATTTTTTAAGGCTGGAAATAGCTCGTTATGGTTGGCAACATGACTAAATAATCTAAAATCTTCAGCATTACCTTCTACCAAAACAGGAATATGCGTGGCTTGTAATTCTTGCTGCTGAATCACAAAAGTCGCAAACGGATGCTGCTGAATAAACTTGAAGATATACTCCGGATCTTGTTTCTTATATTTCTTGGGTTGGTACATTAGCGCGTCACATCGGTTAACAGCCAATCTTCTAATTCTTTGTTGGCATCATTGGTATGTAAAACAGAAATATCGCCGGTACTTTCAAAAACTACCGCTCGAACTTCAGTTAAATTGAGTACGTTGGCTTCTCTAAGCTTCGCTTTTAGATCGTCTTCGGTTACGTTGGCTTTCTTGAGGTTATGGTGTAAAATTTCAGATTTATCCATTAACAGCAAAGAAGTATTATCGAGCATTTTTTTAAAAGCTTCTATTCTTCTTAATCTTGAAGCTATCCACTGTATAAAGTATAGTAATAATAAAGCAAAACCACCTTGTACTAAACTTACATTTTTTAAAATGATTGTTGAAGCAATCACCGATCCTATCGCAATGGTAACCGCAAAATCTAAACTCGACATTTTTGCGAAGCTTCGTTTTCCTACAATTCGTGTGAATAAAAACACTAAAAAATAGATCACAAAACATGTGATGGCGATCGCAAAAATTGAGCTTGTAGAAGCTTCAAACCACTTTTCCATAATTATCTTTTTAGTTGAAAAATTGAAGATAATTTAGTTCACTACCAATTGAGTTTGGTTTAGTAAAACTTTATCAGTTTAAACGCCAGATTTCAAAATTTACGATGGCCGTATAAGCAATCCATAACGTATAAGGTATTAATAAATAGGCTGCGGATGGCTTTACAACTTTAAACCATTTTACCGTAAAAAGTAACAATACAAATAATGCTAAGGTAAGTAAGAAACTCAGCATCAACATTTTCATTTCAAAAAAAGTAAGAAACCAAGCGGCAGTCAATAAAATCTGAAAGCCAAAATGATACAATGCCGTTTTTACCCAAATGTGATGCAAACCTCTACTCCACACGATACCGGCAGCAATACCCATCAACGCAAAGTTGATTAACCAAAGTGAAGTATACAACCAATCGGGCACTGTAAAAGATGGCTTATTGATCACCGCCAACCAATCGTGTAACACACTTTGTATGGCAAGTGTACTCAAAAAACCAATCAACACGCAAGCCAATGTACTGGCTAAAATTTTAAGATAGTTAGGCTTCCTATTCATGCGAGTGGTTTAATACGAAGTCCTAATTTAGAATTATTTTTTGAATTTCCACACCCGCAACCCATACGTATTCGATTATATTTGTATAAATTTTTAAAGAAATGACGATAACTGAGTTTGTTCTAACAAAACCTGAAAAGCAATTACCGGCAGGTAAAGTAACCTGGGAATCTCCCAGTAATATTGCTTTGGTTAAATATTGGGGAAAATACGGTGAGCAATTACCTAAAAACCCATCGGTTAGTTTTACGCTAAACAACTGTAAAACCACCACAACTCTAGAATATCGACCGATAACGGCTGATGAAAATTTTTCTTTTGAAGTTTTTTTAGATGAAGAAAAAGCGGCTTCTTTTGAGCCAAAGATCAAAACCTTTTTTGAAAGAATTGAAGTTTACTTGCCTTTTTTAAAGCAATATCATTTTACGATAAATACGTCTAATTCTTTTCCGCACAGTAGTGGGATTGCATCTTCTGCCAGCGGAATGAGCGCTTTAGCTTGTTGTTTAATGAGTTTAGAAAAAGAGCTAAATCCTGAAATTACTTCAGCCTACTTCAATAAAAAAGCATCCTTTTTAGCACGATTAGGTTCGGGTAGCGCGGCCAGAAGTATCGAAGGAAAATTAGTCGTTTGGGGAGAACATCAAAAAATTGAAAATAGCAGTAATTTATTCGGAACAGCATATCCGTACCGAGTACACCCTATTTTTAAAACCTATCAAGACACTATTTTATTGGTCGATAAGGGTGAAAAAACGGTAAGTAGTACCGTTGGTCATGGATTAATGCACGACCATCCTTATGCAGAAGCGAGATTTCAGCAAGCATTTAATAATTTAGAAAAACTCCAACCTATTTTTGAAAGCGGAGATATTGATGCATTTATTAAAATTGTTGAAAGTGAGGCACTAACCTTACACGCAATGATGATGAGTAGTGATCCTTATTTTATTTTAATGAAGTCGAATACACTCGCCATCATAAATAAAATCTGGAAGTATCGAAATGAAAGCGGTTCTAAGCTATGTTTTACGCTAGATGCTGGCGCAAATGTGCATTTGTTATATCCTGAAACTGAAAAAATTGAAGTTTTAGATTTCATTAAGAACCAGTTAGTTGCACATTGTCAAAATGCTCAGTATATTTGTGATAATGTTGGAACGGGAGCAAAACAATTAGCTTAAGCTTTCAACAAATACTTGATTATGAAAGGACCTTTATTTTATTCTAAGATTTTATTGTTTGGAGAGTACGGGATCATCAAAGATTCTAAGGGTTTATCTATACCTTACAACTTTTACAACGGCGCTTTAAAAATTGACAGTGATCTTTCTGAAGTGCAACAAAAATCAAACAATAACCTGAAGCGTTTTGCCAATTATTTAGCAGAACTACAAACTTCAAATCCAAATTTGGTTCAATTCAATTTAGAAGAATTAACAAAAGATATTGAAGCAGGAATGTATTTTGACAGTAGCATTCCACAAGGTTATGGCGTAGGAAGTAGTGGTGCTTTAGTTGCAGCGATCTACGATAAATATGCCAAGAATAAAATTACCGTTCTAGAAAACTTAAGCCGAGAAAAACTGTTAAAATTAAAAGAAATCTTTGGACAAATGGAATCATTTTTCCACGGAAAATCTTCAGGACTCGATCCATTAAACAGTTATTTAAGTTTACCTATTCTTATCAATTCTAAAGATAATATTGAAGCTGCAGGAATTCCTTCACAATCGAAAGAAGGTAAAGGCGCTGTATTTTTATTAGACAGCGGGATGGTTGGTGAAACCGCTCCGTTAGTGAACCTTTTTATGGAAAACCTGAAGCAAGAAGGTTTTCGTAAAATGCTAAAAGATAAATTTGTAAAACATACCGATGCTTGTGTGGAAGATTTTATGAAAGGAGATGTAAAATCGCTGTTCTCTAACATCAAGCAACTTTCTCACGTAGTGTTAGATAACTTTAAACCAATGATCCCGAAGCAATTTCATAATCTTTGGAAAGAAGGTATCGATACCGGCGCATATTACTTAAAACTTTGTGGTTCAGGTGGTGGCGGTTATATTTTAGGTTTTACTGAAGATATTGATAAAGCCAGAACAGCGCTAAAAAACCATAACCTAGAAGTCGTTTACACTTTCTAAAACCCCCTCTCTATTCTTATGGGGATGCTTTCACGTAAAAACAAACTAGTATTACTAAAACTGGCAAGTTTGTTTTCAGTAGTCCGCGGTTACAATATTTTAATCCTATTTATTGCGCAATATTTAGCATCGATTTATATTCTCGCGCCAGAAAAACCTTTACGAGAAGTACTTTTTGATGTGAATCTTTTTGTACTCGTGATCGCTTGTACTTTTGTCATTGCCTCCGGTTATTTGATCAATAATTTTTATGATGCTGAAAAAGACCTTATCAATCGGCCACATAAAACTTTACTCGACAATTACATTAGCCAGAAAACAAAATTGGCAATTTATTTTATTCTGAATTTTCTCTCGGTGATTTTAGCGAGCTACGTATCGTTTAAAGCCGTGATTTTCTTTTCGCTTTTTATCTTTTTTCTTTGGTTATATTCTCATAAACTCAAGAAATACCCTTTTATTGGTACGTTAATCGCTTCAATTTTAGCGATTACCCCATTTTTTGCGGTATTTGTGTATTACCATAATTTCGATATGGTGATTTTTGTACACGCCACTTTTTTATTTTTAATCATCTCAATTCGAGAGCTCACCAAAGATCTCGAAAATTTAAAAGGCGATCTCACACAAGATTACCACACCATTCCCGTGGTTTACGGAGTAAAGTTTTCAAAAATCATCTTAAGTCTTTTAGTAGCCTTAACCTTAATACCGACGCTGATCTTAATTTCCAATAAATTTGAGATTGGTTATATGCATTATTACTTTTTGCTGAGCTTTATTTTAATGATCATTTTTCTGTTCTTCCTCTGGAAATCTTCTTCAAAACTTCAATATACCTTACTTCACAATTTATTGAAGCTCATTATCGTGATTGGTGTTTTCAGTATTTTATTAATCGATATCGACGTAGTGTTAAATCGCGTTCTTTAATTATTGCTGAATAAAATTTTATTCCAGAGAAATTAATTCACTGTAAATCAACATTTAATTAATAATTCTTCAGCCCTTAGAAATCATTTATTAAATGTACCTTTGCAAAAAATTTCAACTATGGGCAATTCAAGAAATCAAGGAAATATGAAGAAGAACAAGCCTTTTAATCAAAAGAAAAAGCCGACGCAAAAAATTGCGGTCGATAAACAAGTAAAAGACCCGGAAGCGGGAATGCGTCTTAATAAATACATTGCCAATGCAGGAATTTGTAGCCGCCGCGATGCCGATATTTATATCGCAGCAGGAAGCGTTCGTGTAAATGGCGAAGTAGTTACAGAAATGGGGCATAAAGTAAAACTCACCGACGAGGTGAAGTTTGACGGCCGCAGAATTAGTCCTGAAAGAAAAGAATATGTTTTACTTAATAAACCTTCTGGTTTTTACGTAACCGGAAGTTTAGAACGTAATAATCGTACAGTGATGGATTTAATTGCCAATGCTTCTAATTCTAAATTAGATCCTGTTGGTAAATTAGAAACCAGCACCACAGGTTTACTCTTATTTACAAACGATGGTACGATGGCAAAAAGCTTAGGAAGTACCAAAACCAGAGTAAGACAAATTTATCACGTAACGCTTAATAAAAACTTAGATCAAGAAGACTTAGACCGTATTCAAGATGGTAAAGTAATTCTAGAAGATGGTAAAGTAATTGTCGACGAGATTAGTTACGTAGACAATAAACCTAAACGTGAAGTTGGTATAGAATTGCAAAGCACGAAACCACACATTGTACAACGTACTTTCAAAAAATTAGGCTACGAAATTGAAAAATTAGACCGTGTGGTTTTTGGCGGATTAACTAAAAAAGATTTACCAAGAGGTCGTTACAGACACCTTACCAAGCAAGAAGTAATTAATTTAGGAATGTTATAGAACTAAATTTTATAGTATTTGAAAGCCTTTTGAAAATTTATCAAAAGGCTTTTTTTATTTTAAATTTTAACATTTCGACTATTCCACAAGAATAAAAAATAGATTTTATTTGTCGCGCATTTAGCTGAACATATTGAATACTGTTTATAGTTTCGGGTTTTTGAACGTGAGGAAGTCAATTTCAAAAATAGGTTACCAGGTAAACCACCGAATTTTAAAGCTAGCTTCCGCCTTAAGACCTTCTTTTTATCAAGAACTGGCATTTATTCCGGTTACTTCAACACAAATTTTGCTTTAATTTAAGATTAGTTATTCCAACTTTTTATAACTTTCTATAAATTTTAGCAAAACCTCAATTTATTTCAATAAAAATTAATGAATACTAAATACATCGATCTTATAGATCAAACTTATTATTTTCCGCAGGAAGAGTTTGATTTAAATGAAGACACGTTACAATTTCATGGGATTGATCTTATGAAATTAATCGAAGAATATGGTGCGCCTTTAAAATTCACCTATTTACCAAAAATTTCAGAGAACATTCAGAAAGCCAAAAAATGGTTCACAAATGCGATTGAAAAGCATAACTACAAAGGCAATTACAACTATTGCTATTGTACTAAAAGTTCCCATTTTCAGCACGTTTTAGATGAAGCTTTAAAAAATGATATTCATATTGAAACCTCATCGGCATTCGATATTAATATTGTTGAAAAACTTCAGAAAAAAGGAAAGATCACCAAAGATACGTACGTGATCTGTAACGGTTTTAAACGCGAACAATACATTACTAATATTGGTCGATTAATTAATAACGGACATCAAAACTGTATTCCGATTATTGATAATTATGAAGAGATCGATCTGCTTTCAGATGAAATTAAAGACGACTTTAAAATTGGTATTCGTATCGCTTCTGAAGAAGAACCTAAGTTTGAGTTTTATACTTCTCGTTTAGGGATTGGTTATAAAAACATCGTCCCTTTTTACGAAGAACAAATCAAAAATAATGATAAGGTTGAACTAAAAATGCTTCACTTTTTCATTAACACCGGTATTCGCGATACGGCGTATTACTGGAACGAATTGCTGAAGTGTCTTAAAGTTTACATTCGTTTAAAACGTATTTGCCCAACTTTGGATAGTTTAAATATTGGCGGCGGTTTCCCGATTAAAAACTCGCTACAGTTTGATTACGATTATCAATATATGATCGATGAGATTATTAATCAGATCAATATTGCATGCCAAGAAGCAGAAGTTCCTGTTCCGCATATTTTTACTGAATTCGGAAGTTTTACCGTTGGTGAAAGTGGCGGAGCGATCTATGAAGTGTTGTACCAAAAACAACAAAACGATCGTGAAAAATGGAATATGATAAACTCTTCATTCATCACGACTTTACCCGATACTTGGGCCATTAACAAGCGTTTTATTATGCTTGCCGTTAACCGTTGGAATGATGAATATGAGCGAGTATTACTTGGCGGACTCACTTGCGATAGTGATGATTATTACAATAGCGAACAGAACATGAACGCTATTTATTTACCAAAATTTAAAAAAGAAAAACCTTTATACATCGGCTTCTTTAACACGGGAGCTTATCAAGAAACGATTGGTGGTTTTGGCGGTTTACAACACTGTTTGATCCCAACTCCAAAACACATCCTGATCAATAAAGATGAAGAAGGAAACTTGAGTACCAAACTATTTAAAGAACAACAAAAAAGTGAAGACTTACTTAAAATTTTAGGTTACGATGACAACTAAGAAAAACTACGCGGGTATTCCCGACAAATACGCTCGTTTAGACGAGGCAAAAGTAGTATTAATTCCTGTTCCTTACGATGGCACCAGCACCTGGCAAAAAGGTGCAGATAAAGGTCCGCAGGCATTTTTAGAAGCTTCAGAAAATATGGAGCTTTTCGATATTGAAACCCGTTCTGAGATGTATAAAAAAGGGATTTATTTAACACCACCCGTAACCGAAAATTCTTCGCCTGAAAAAATGGTAGAAGCGGTTTATAAAACCACTAAAAATTACATTCAGCAAGAGAAGTTTGTCACACTTTTTGGAGGTGAACATTCAATTTCTATAGGTACTATTCGTGCGTTTAATGAATCTTTTGAAGATCTAACCGTAGTACAAATCGATGCGCATGCCGATTTACGTAAAGAATATGAAGGTTCTAAGTGTAATCACGCTTGTGCCGTTCACGAGGCGAGTAAAACTACCAATTTAATTCAGGTTGGTATTCGCTCGATGGATGCTGAAGAATTAGAATATATGGATGAAAACCAAGTCTATTTTGCTCACGATCTTTATGAAGTTTGGATGGATGATGCGATTGGGCAAATGACGCCAAATGTTTTTCTAACCATCGACCTAGATGCGTTTGATCCTTCGATTCTTCCTTCAACAGGAACTCCGGAACCGGGCGGATTGTTTTGGTATGAAACCTTAGATTTTATTAGAACCATTTTTAAGAAAAAAAATGTGGTTGGTTTCGATATTGTTGAATTATGCCCAAATCCAGCCGAAAAATCTTCAGACTTTTTAGCCGCAAAACTTTATTATAAAATGCTAAGCTATAAGTTTAAATATGAAGATTATGACGGTGAAGATGAAGACGAATAAATTTTAAATAATAAGATAATCTAAAAAATTCGTTGGTTGGATTACAGCCTGAAATTGTTCAAATTTTCAGAGTTTGAAAGCCGACAATTAAAAACAATAAAATGAGTAAAGGAGCAATTTCAGAATTTATACAAAAATACTATTTACACTTTAACGCAGCATCGGTTGTCGATGCGGCTAAAGCTTACGAAGAGCAACTTAATGGCGGAGCTAAAATGTTAGTTTCACTTGCCGGAGCGATGAGTACCGCAGAACTTGGTAAAATTTTCGCAGAAATGATTCGCCAAGATAAAGTACAAATCATTTCTTGTACCGGAGCCAATTTAGAAGAAGATATTATGAATTTAGTAGCGCACTCACACTACAAACGCGTTCCTAATTATCGTGATCTTACGCCTAAAGAAGAATGGGATTTATTAGAAAATGGCTTAAACCGAGTAACCGATACTTGTATTCCTGAAGAAGAAGCTTTTAGACGTTTACAACAACATATTTTTAAGATCTGGAAAGATGCTGAAGAAGCCGGCGAACGTTATTTTCCGCATGAATTCATGTATAAAATGTTATTAAGTGGGGTTTTAGAAGAATACTACGAGATAGATTTAAAAGATTCTTGGATGTACGCTGCTGCTGAAAAAAACTTACCGATCGTCGTTCCAGGTTGGGAAGATAGTACAATGGGAAATATTTTTGCCAGTTATGTATTAAAAGGTGAATTGAAAGCCAGCACCATGAAATCTGGTATTGAGTATATGACGTTCTTAGCAGATTGGTACACCGATAATTCTAAAAACGGAATCGGTTTCTTCCAGATCGGTGGTGGTATTGCCGGCGATTTCCCAATTTGTGTAGTGCCTATGTTATATCAAGATATGGAACGTACCGATACGCCGTTTTGGAGTTATTTCTGTCAGATTTCAGATTCAACCACCAGTTATGGTTCCTATTCCGGAGCGGTTCCTAATGAAAAAATTACTTGGGGTAAACTCGATATCGATACGCCAAAATTCATTATAGAAAGTGACGCGACTATAGTTGCTCCTCTAATTTTTGCGTATTTATTAGATATGTAAGAAATTTCCATTACGAGTTTAAAAGATTCTTGAAGTATAAATAAACCTCCTTAATTTTAAAAAATCTGTGAAATTTCGCAAACTAATTAAAAAATCCCCTCCTTTTAAATGAGGGGTTAAGGGTGGTTAAATAATTGAAGATGGATAAAATTGAAAATGTAGAGTTAAAATACCTCACCTTAGAGGATTTTGAAGAGTTGAAAGAAGCCACAGAAGCAGCTTACCACTCGATGCCCAATTCGTATTGGAAATTAGATGAAATAGGAAAATTGATTTCGCTATTTCCGGAAGGGCAAATTGTGATCAAAGTAAATGGAGATATTGCCGGATGTGCACTTTCTGTTATTGTCGATTTTGATGAAATTGATGATAATCATACTTATCAAGATATTGTGGGAGACGAAAACTTTAAGCTTCACGATGAAAGCGGAAATACACTTTATGGTATTGACGTTTTTATTAAACCCGATTATCGCGGCTTACGATTAGGTCGCCGTCTTTACGATTACCGAAAAGAACTTTGTGAGAACCTCAACTTAAAAGGGATTGTTTTTGGAGGACGAATCCCAAATTACCATAAGTTTTCAAAAGATATTAGTCCGCTTCAATACATTGAAAAAGTACGTTCAAAAGAAATACACGATCCGGTATTGAATTTTCAGCTATCTAACGATTTTCATCCGGTTCGAATTTTAAAAGGTTATTTAGAAGGCGACGATGATTCTGGCGAATATGCAGTGTTGATGGAATGGGATAATGTGTATTACACCAAACCCAGCAAAAAACCTTCTGCTAACAAAAGTGTCGTGCGTCTTGGTTTAATACAATGGCAAATGCGTACTTACGAAGGTTTAGAAGATTTAATGCATCAAGCCGAATATTTTATCGATACCGTTGCCGGCTATCATTCAGATTTTGCTTTGTTCCCGGAGTTTTTTAACGCTCCACTTATGGCGGCTTATAACCATATGAGTGAACCGGAAGCTATTCGTGAATTGGCAGGTTTTACAGAGACGATTATTGAGCGTTTTTCAGAACTTTCGGTTTCTTATAACATCAATATTATTTCCGGAAGTATGCCTGAAATGATCGATGGTAAACTTTACAATGTTGGTTATTTGTGTAAACGTGACGGAAGCGTTGAACGTTTTGAGAAAATACATGTGACTCCAGATGAAGCTAGAGTTTGGGGAATGCAAACCGGGAACATCGTTAAAACTTTTGATACCGATTGTGGTAAAATAGGCATTTTAATTTGTTATGATGTTGAATTCCCGGAGCTATCTCGACTTTTAGCTGAAGAAGGAATGGATATTTTGTTTGTTCCGTTTTTAACCGATACACAAAACGGCTATTCACGGGTAAAACTTTGCGCACAGGCTCGCGCGGTTGAAAATGAATGTTATGTTGCAATTGCCGGTAGTGTGGGTAATTTACCAAACGTGCACAATATGGATATTCAATATGCACAATCGGCCGTTTTTACACCTTGTGATTTTGCGTTCCCGAGTAACGGAATTAAAGCTGAAGCAACCCCGAATGCAGAGATGATCTTAGTGGCCGATGTAGATATCGATTTACTGCGAGAGCTACACACTTTTGGAAGCGTTCATAACTTAAAAGATAGAAGAAAAGACGTTTATGAGGTAAAACGCACGAATACTAATCGTTAGATAATCGTTCGATTACTAAACTAAAATCACTAACTGTACAGTTATTTACACTACCACTTGTTACAGAATATGCAGCTTTTAGTTGAGCCCCATTAGCAACAAATGTTCCTAATTGATAAAGCATAATAGTTTCGCTTACTCGATTGGTTTGACCACTACCTCTTAATAAAGGAATGGTTTTTTGATAAACAATTATTGGGCTACCGGCAGTACCAATATCTAATGCTATAACTAAATAAGAATTATTATCTTGAGGTACCGCTGTAAATTGAAGCCTCACCAAAACAGCATCTCCTAACGCTAATGGCGTTATAGTATTAGTAGTACTATCGAAAAAGTCTGAACCAGAATACCCTGTAGGAGCATAAGTGTCAATAATATTATCACCCGGATCATCTTCAAAATCTATAGGTATATTAGTATAGTTTGCAGGGTCATTTGCCGCAGAAACAGAGATACCCGCAATTGGTATGCTTGTATTTGTATCTGTTAATGCAACCCAACCTGTCTTACCACTCCCTCCTTCTTTAACGTTACTCCATTCTGTACCGTTCCAGAAGTAAAAACCCGGTAAAACACTATTTGTACCATCACTAACAGATGAGGTATTATAAACCATTAAACCTTCATAAGAAGCGTCTAAACCTGGAATTGTAGTGTTATCTGTACGACCTGTAAGTGCGACCTTATTAATCATCACTCCTTGATTGCCACCTTCAATATGTAGTGATGTGCCATCTAATGGAGTTGTAGTATTAATTCCTACCTGAGCATTTAGATAATAAAAGGCAAAAAATAAGCATATAAAAGATTTAAAAAATTTCATGAGTTAGGTTTTGTAAAAAAATAAATAAATCTAAAAACGTTTTATATTATTTTTCGACAAAATACAGTTTACTATCGATGAATGGTTAATATTAGTATAATTAAATCTAGATGATAATTGTGTTTAGTAAAATTGTAATTAATTAAAATATCACTTATGAATGATTGGATGGTTTATGCGGTTGGGTTTGTCGCACAGTTTATATTTGCATCGCGCATTATTCTTCAGTGGTTAAAATCTGAAAAGGCAAAACAATTAGAAACACCTTCAGCTTTTTGGAAACTCAGCCTTATCGCTGCCATTATATTTTTCATCTATGGTTACTTGCGCAAAGATTTTTCTATTATGCTTGGGCAAGTAATTATTTATTATGTTTTCATCAGAAATCTTCAACTTCAAAAGGAATGGAAACCCACGAATTTATTGTTCAAAATTTTAGTCATAGGCTTTCCTGTTTTCGCGATTCTCTATGGAATTTTTTGGGCGAATATCAACTTCAACTTACTATTTTCTCAACAAGAAGAAAATGGTGTTGCGACTTGGTTAATGGCTATTGGAGTAATTGGCCAAATTATTTATACCGGTAGATTTTTATACCAATGGTATTATTCTGAACAAGAAAAAGAATCGGGTTTACCCACTAACTTCTGGATCCTAAGCATTGTAGGATCTGCAATTCTAATTTATTACGCGGTGATGCGAGAAGACCCGGTTTTATTTGCAGCTCACGCAGGTGGCTCAATCATCTATATTCGAAATATTTATATTGGTTATAGGGCAGAAAATAATTAGGCTGCATCCCTATCGGGTCGGGCTATTCGCTATATCTTTTTTGTTGTCATGCTGAGCCTGTCGAAGCACAACAAAAAAGGATGCCACTACTATCCCTTGCAGAAACTAAAACAACTTAATTTTTTCAGAAAAATTAAATTCATAAACTAAAAAGCCAATTACCAGCAAATATTCTAATCCCACCATCCACAACTGTTCATTAAAACCATTTATGCTGTAAGCGCTGTAACTTAAAAT
This sequence comes from Mesonia sp., assembly GCA_012964435.1. GTDB lineage: Bacteria > Bacteroidota > Bacteroidia > Flavobacteriales > Flavobacteriaceae > Mesonia. The sequence continues at coordinate 24,664 of DTTX01000093.1, forward strand.
CACCGTAAACGACCATACTAATATATATTTATAGTTCGTAAAAATTGAAATCGCTAAAGGTGTGATCACGTACCAAGGATGAACAGTGGTTGATAATAGAAAATAAATACTCAGCGCAAAAAGCATACTTGCAAACAGCTTTTTTTCCGAATTATTTTTTCTAAAAAAACTCAACCCTAAAATCATTATAAGAATGATTATCGGCAGTATTTTACCCGCAATTCCAATAATATTCCAGCCGACGGTCTGAAAACCGATCCACCGAATTACATAATAAATACTCGCATTAAATTCAAACTTATTAAACCATAAAGCTATTGAATCACCAAAATTTTGAATTAATTCTACTGAAAGAAAAGGCAGAAAAGTGATGAGTACGGTAAAAAATGTAATTCCGTAGAAAGCGATCAACTTATAAATATTGAGTCTTTCTTGTTTTCTGAAATAATGAAAAAATAACGGCAACAACACCAAAGGAAGAAGCTTTACCGATACCGAAAGACCGAATAACACAGCTGCCCAAATCCATTTTTTTTTCAGCAATAGATAAATAGAAGTTAATAGAAACATCACCATCAAACCTTCAAAATGCAAATTACCGCTAAGCTCGATGATTACTAACGGATTTAAAAAATACCATAAGGCTTGATGTTTCGGCAACTTTAACTGCTGAAGTAATTTCCAAAGAAATATAAAACTAACAACATCTGCGAAAATTAGAATGAAGCGCATCACGATGACACTTCCTAAAATGCTCTTCGGATACAAAACTCCGGCCAAGGCATAAACCCATTGGGAAACCGGCGGATAATTGGTAAAATGACTTGCATTTAGACTTTGCATGCCTTCAACTAATTTTCGTGATTGTGCAACCACTTCAAAATTGCCGGACTGCATCCATTCTTGTGGAGTAGAAAGATAAGGATTGATTCCTTCTGTAATTAATCTTCCATCCCAGATAAAACGGTAAAAGTCTTGTGATAAATTGGGAATCGCAAAAAGAAAAGCTAACCGACAAATAATTCCGAAGCTTAACAATAATTTCCAGTTTAGCTTTTGTAGCTGAATCACTTTAAAACTCAGAAAAAATAAAGCAGCGTATAAACTGAGTAACTTCACAAAATCACTTCGCACTAAATCGTAAGCAAAAGCAGCATACATGATCACGACGATAAGCATCATGATCAATGAGATTTTATGATATTTCAAGAAATTTTTCAGCAAACTATTTTCGATTTTTCAACCGAAAGTTAGGGAAAAATGATTTCCAAACCACATAACCAAAGCCAAAGAAAAGCATCGTATGAAAAATAAGTAAACCAAAATCGTTTACCTTAAATGCACTATAAATGGCGAATGCAAAATAAAAAAACAAGCTCAATTCTAGTAGATGCGTAAAGCTGAAAGAATGTTCAAGGTATTGATTCTCTTTCCAAGAATCATTTAAACTGGTAATATTGAACTTTGGGGTGCGAATAAACGAAGATTTTTTACCCAAGTGTCCTTCTAGAATTGCCCAAGTATTATGAACCGATAAGCCCATGGCGACCGAAAAAAATGCAAAAAACATCCCGATAAATTTCAATAAGCTTTTCTTTTCTTTTCCGTGAATTTTAGTGAACGTGATCAAGTAAGCGATAAAGAAAATTAGAGTACTCACACCTAAAAAGGCCATCACATAAAAATAAAAGCTATACTCCGGAAACTGATTTTTAATGTACAATACGGGAACGCTCAATACCGCAATCACTAAGACTAATAAAAACATCGAACTATTCAGCAAATGAAAAAAGCCGTGAAATTTAGTTGCCCAAGAAAGTTGTTTGCTTTTAAACAACTGACTATAATTTTTCTGAAAATTCTCTGCCGCTCCTTTATTCCAACGAAATTGCTGTGAACGCGCCGCACTCATTACCATCGGTAATTCTGCCGGAGTTTCAACTTCTTGTAAATATTTAAACTGCCAGCCTTTTAATTGTGCTCGATAACTTAAATCTAAATCTTCGGTTAAGGTATCGCCTTGCCAGTTCCCGGCATCAAGAATACACGACTTCCTCCAAACACCGGCTGTTCCATTAAAATTGATAAAATGCTTGCCAAAACTTCTGCCGACTTGCTCTAAAATAAAATGAAAGTCTAACGCAAAGGCTTGTACTTTGGTGATTAAGGAATAATCACGATTTAAATGCGCCCAACGGGTTTGCACCACGCCAATTTTTTCATCCTTAAAATAAGGAATGGTCTGCTGTAACCAGTCTTTTTTCGGCAAAAAATCGGCATCAAAAATAGCAATAAATTCTCCTTTTGCGATTTTCAAACCTTCTTTTAAGGCTCCGGCTTTAAAGCCTTTACGATGCTTTCTGATGATATGCTGAATATGAATCCCTTCAGCTTTAAATTTTTCAACTAATTGATGAGTTTGCAAAACCGAATCGTCGGTAGAATCGTCTAACACTTGGATTTCTAATTTCTCTCGAGGATAATCAAGTTGAACGATATTCTTCAACAATCGTTCTACCACATATTTTTCATTATATAAAGGAAGTTGAACCGTCACAAACGGAATTTCTTCTTCTAGCTGAAAATTAAATTTTTCTGAAGTGTCTTTTACTTTTTGTGCTTTAAAATAATTGAAGACCAACTGCAATTGCGCTAACGCATAGAAAAACACAATGAGTAAAGCAAGTGTATAAAGTGTAAGAATTATTGTAATCATAAAAACCCCTCTGCCATCGGCATCTCCCCTTTATGAAGGGGAGAAACTTTTATTGTAATATTTTATTTTCGTCATTCCAGACTTGGATTAACTTCGTTGAATCTTCGATTTCAGCATATCACTTAGCTAAACTAGATAAGATTCCGTGTTAAGCACGAAATGACGACATTTATTACTTCAAACTATATTTAAAAATCCAACCTAAAATTTTAACGCCGGCCATTACGGCTCCTTTTACCGTTCCGGAAACTTTAGAAACACCTATTCGATTTCTATAATTTACCGGCACTTCTACATACGAAAGTTTTTGTTTAATGGCTTTCAACTGCATCTCAACCGTCCAACCATAGGTTTTGTCTTCCATATTCAGCGCTAATAACTTTTCGTATTTAATGGCTCGAAACGGACCTAGGTCGGTAAATTTTGCTCCAAAAAACAAGCGCATTAATCGCGTGGCTAACCAATTACCGAAAATTTGCGGAAACGTCATGGAACCTTCTTCCCTAAGTCGGTCTACTCTTGCGCCAATTACAAAATCTATATTTTCTTGAAGTATGGGCTGAATAATTGCTGAAAGTTGCTCCGGATAATCACTGTAATCGCCATCTAAAAATACAACAACATCAGGCTTTTCTGGTTGTGCTGCGATATAATCCATTCCTTTTAAACAAGCATAACCATAACCCTTTCGAGTTTCAGTTAATACCGTGGCTCCGGCCTTTCGTGCATTTACTTCAGTTTGATCGGTAGAATTGTTACTCACCACGATCACTTCATCTACAACACTGGGAATATCTTGAATGACTAAACCAATAGAATCTGCTTCGTTAAAAGCAGGAATGATGACTTTAATTTTCAAAATAATAATCTTGACATTATGAAAGTGTTTCGTCGAAAATAGCTACCGCCCTTACAGGAGAACCGGTCCCTCCTTTAATTTTTAAAGGAAAAGCGATAAATCGAAACCTGCCTAAACCTATTAATTGGTCTAGATTGATCATATTCTCATAATGGGTAAAGTCTAATTCACCACAAATATGATGTACTTCTCTATTCGAAACTCCCGTCACTCCAGGAGACATCGTCTCTACCCCAAAAGCAGCAATTTTTTGGTTACCTAACCAGCGAGTAGCTTCTGCCGTCAAACCCGGTCCATTTTTCCAACTATCAGTTTCAAAATAATTTTTATAATGATTGGTATAGAATAAGACCGTATCACCTTTATTTATGACTAAATTTTCAGATTTTAAAGCTTCTTTTATTTCTGCGGAAGTAATTAACTCTTTCAGTTTTTTATGAGAAAAATCTAAACAAATTCCTTCTGTATAAAAATTTTCAAGAGGCATTTTATCTATCGATTTGCCTTTATCTTCCTTACGCATATGGTTTAAAGCATCTACATGCGTACCGGTATGCTCACTCATTTCTAATTTGTAAACACTGGGCGTAGGATCTTTAGGGATCTTCTCTTTATTCCATTGTTCGTGTGAAGCGTGCATTGTAACCTTCACCTGCGGAAGTACCTTATAGACCGGCATCTGGTGATAAATTTCTTGACTAAGATCTATGATTTTCATGGGCTACTTTTGGTTGACGTAGTTCATCAAATCTACATCGTTGCCCAAAAGTACATCTTTCGGATTGATTCTTCCGTCAGGTGAATCGTTTTCTAACTTTAAAACACCACGCGGACAAACTTCAGCACAAATACCGCAACCTACACAAGACGAACGTACAATATTCTGGCCTTTTTGCGCATACGCGCGAACATCAATTCCCATTTCACAATAAGTAGAACAATTTCCGCAGGAGATACACTGACCACCATTGGTGGAGATTCTAAATTTTGAAAATAAACGCTGCTGAAATCCTAAAATTGCCGCCATCGGACAACCAAAACGACACCAAACGCGACTCCCGAAAATAGGGTAAAAACCAACACCAATCACTCCGCTAAAAACAGAACCAATTAAAAACGCATAGGTTTTACGTAAAGTTTCTGCTTGAAAAAGAAATAATTGATTTCCGAAGAAAAAATGAATTCCGAGAAGTCCGAGTATAATTACAAAATAACCGATCGCTCCGTATTGAGCATCTTTTTGCAATTCTTCTCGTCTAAACAACATCGCCCAGCCAAAAACCAGAGTGAGCAATAAAGCTACTAAACCTAAAAACATGTCTTTATTCAACCAATATTTAGCAGCATCGTAATCGAGGTAAGAATAGATCACGGCAGTCGTCATCAAGGTTACAAAGACCACTACACTATGCACGACCCAACGTTCAACTTTCCAAGCAACTTGTCGTTTGTCGCTTAAATGTCTAAAAGGATCGCCAGCTGTTTCTGCTAAACCACCGCAACCACAAACCCAAGAGCAATACCAACGTTTCCCATATTTATAGGTTAAAATAGGTGTGATCACAAAAATAGAAATCACTCCAAAAATAAGTAAAGCTAAACCGATCGTTCCTGAATTGAGAAAACCATCGATGCGATATTGTTCAAAATTATAATAATTAAGCGGCCAGATATTTTTGAGATCGTAATACGGAAGTTTTAAACTTTCTCCGTTAAGCCTCGCCATTAACTCCGGAATGATAAACGCAAAAGCAGTTTGAAAAAACATTACAGAAATGGTGCGAATAATTTCGTAGCGACTGTGACGATATTTCCAGATAAATTTTATGCCGAAAAGTAGAATCGAAAGTGTATATAAAGTCCCGTAAACGAACCACTGACTCGCAGGATTTCCGCTTAACATTTTACTTAACGGATCAAATAAAGCGATCAAACCGGTGTTATCTGCATCTGAATTTAAGCCTAAATACTGCGGAAAGAAATAAAGAACAACGTAAAAAAGCGTAATTAAAATCCCGAATATCCAAGCCCAAAGTCCTCGTGAGGTTAACGATTTAAACCAGACACCATCATTTTTAATTCCGCTTGATCTGTTAGCGTATAACGACCAAGAAAAACCGATCGTCCCCACAGAAATAGCGCCTAACGATAAGCTTAACCATAAAGCTTTATTTGGAAATTGAAAATTAAAGGTTGCCAACAACAAAACCAAAAGACCTAACATTCCTACAAACACAAAAACTTTTTGCCCAACAGTTAATTCTTGAGGCGGTTGCCCCGATAAAGCCATATTATATTGAACTCTACTCATAAATTAAGCCTTTTGTAATTGCGATTGCTGAAATGATTTTTGTACTTGCTTGGAGAATTTCTTAGAAAATTCTTTATCGAAATTAGCTTTTGGTAATTGCTGAATCACATTTTCGATCGAGATCTTTTCAGTTAACCAAGTATCAACCACTTCGTGACGTAAGCGAATCCCAAAAGCGTTGATCCCTAAAAATTCTTTTGAATCGGTTTTATATTGAAAATGAAGCGCTCGTTGATTTTTTTTATCTTCCCAGTAAAAATCGGAAACTCCTTCTTTTTTCTTCGGAAAAACCCAGCCATAGGTTTGATATTCGATATCGAAAAATTTTGCAGAATTGAACCAATTTCCAGGATTATAAGCGGTAGGATTTCCGCAGATCGTTTGTGCTACGGTTTCTCCCATCATTCTTCCGGTATACCAAACCGCTTCCACCGATTTTCGATTTCCTATCGCTTCTCGTTGTTGCGCGCAATCGCCGATGGCATAAACATCAGGAATATTGGTTTCGAGATTTCGATTCACTAAAATTCCTATTTCTGTTTCTAATTCGGTATTTTTCAGAAAAGATATATTGGGTTTTACACCCGTAGCAATCCCGACCAACTGACAATCGATTTGCTTTCCACTTTTGGTAGTAATTGCTTTTACGTGGTTATTTTCATCGGGAATAATTTCATCTAATTCCGTTTCAAACAACAAATTAATTCCGTGTTGTTGAATGTGATCACTGATGAGTTTTCCTTCTTCCGCAGGCAACACACTTCCCCATAAATGATTTTCTCGCACCAACATCGTGACTTCAATATTTCTAGTATGGAGCATTTCTGCTAATTCAACACCAATTAAACCCCCTCCAACAATCACAGCGTGTTTTAAGTTAGCTGAATTTTCTTCGAGCAATTCCAAATCTTGTTTGCTTACCAAGCCTTGAACTCCTTTCATTTCTTGCCCTTTCCAACCACGATAATTAGTTACGGAACCAGTTGCTAGAATAAGTTGATCGTAAGAGATTTCTTCTCCATCCGCAGAAAAAAGTTTTTTATTTTTAAAATCAACTTCATCGATATAAGCTTGCTTTAATTCAATCCTATTTTTCTCCCAAAACCAGTTTTCATAAGGTTGTGTGTGTTCAAACTTCATGTGTCCCATATAAACATACATCAAGGCTGTTCGTGAGAAAAAATATTCTGTTTCTGCAGAAATAACGGTGATCTTTTTATCTGAAAACTTACGAATATGTCGCGCTGCAGTAATCCCTGCAATTCCATTTCCGATAATGACGACGTGACTCATAGTTGTTTTTCTGAAGTTTTAAAGGTAAGAACTTCTTGTAGAAAAAATTCAACAAAAAAGTTAAAGCGCTTAATAGTAAGTCGCTTTTCTATTGGAGTCTAATTTGATGAAAATAAAAAGTAAAATAGTGAAGCCCCAAAGTCCTGAACCACCATAACTAAAGAAAGGAAGCGGGATCCCGACCGTCGGAAAAATACCGATCACCATCCCGATATTGACTAAAAAGTGAATAAACAAAATACCGACAACGCTATAACCATACACCCGACTAAATTTCGATTTTTGACGTTCTGCCAAGAAAATAAGACGCATAAGTAAGGCGATAAATAACAAAACTACCGTTGCGGTTCCTGCAAAACCCCACTCCTCGCCAACAGTACTAAAAATATAATCGGTATGCTGCTCGGGCACAAAATTACCTTTGGTTTGCGTTCCTTGCGTCCAACCTTTACCGGTCCAACCACCACTACCAATGGCAATTTCACTCTGGTTCGTGTTGTAACCGATCCCTTTGCTATCGACTTCTTTCCCTAAAACAATATTGAAACGATCGCGGTGACGCTGTTCAAAAACATTATGAAAAATATAATTAACCGAAAATGCAAATAGCATAGATACTGCCGAGATCGCCACATACCGACCGATATATTTTTTCTTCTTTTTTCTATTGAAAAATAAAATCGCCAAAGCTAAAAGTACCACACCAACGCTTACCCAAATTGCTCCGAATAATAGGGTGAACACAAATAAAGAAATAAATGAAAGTCCTACCAATAAATAACCACCGGAAAGACCTTCTCGATACAACGGAAAAAAGAAAGCAGCGTAAACTAAAGCACTACCGGGATCGGGTTGCGGTACAATAATTAATGCTGGCAAAATGATAATTAAAAATGCTCCCAGTTGGTGCTTAAACGATTTGATATTGGTTTGAATATCACTTAAATATTTTGCCAAAGCCAAAGCGGTTGCGGCTTTTGCAAATTCTGAAGGCTGAATACTAAAACCTCCAAAGGCATACCAAGAAGTGGCTCCGGAGATAGTTTTACCAAATACAAATAAACCTAAAAGAGAAAGTAAAGAAGCCAGGTAAATAACACTCGAAAAACGTTCGTAAAATTTAGCTTCTATCGAGAGTATAAAAATAATTAGCACTATACTCAACACGATAAATAAGCCTTGACGACCGTAAGTCTGACTTAAGTCAAAGAAGCCCTGTGCAGCATCATTAAGTGAGGCCGAATAAATATTTACCCAACCAAAAGCTACTAATAACAAAAACAGCAAAATACTTAGCCAATCGAAACCGGTGCTTTTACTCATTTACTGATTAATTTTAAAAGGTTCTCCGCTATAGGGTTTCGCGTACTCTTCTTCTAAGCTGTGAGACATTACCCAATCTTCAAGATCTGTTCGGGTAATTTCTTCTTTTAAGTATTTTTCGATCATTAGGCTGGCAATTCTTCCACCGTAACGAGAACCCCAATATCCATTTTCTACAAAAACTGCAATTGCAATCTTAGGATTATCTTTTGGAGCAAATGCCACAAATATGGAGTGATCTGTTAATTGCGTTTTTTTGCCGTCGATTTTCGTGTAATTCTCAGCAGTACCTGTTTTTCCGCAGATCTCTACTCCCGGAATTTGTAAAAATTGTGCGGTACCATAATTATACACATCGTGCATTCCTTGTATAATTGGCTCAAAGTTTTCTGCGTCGATCGTAGTTTTATTTTTAACGGTATACTGCTTGTCTTTTATAGGATTACCATTTACTTCTTTTAAAATATGCGGAGTGTAAAACCAACCTCTATTAGCAATAGCAGCTGTCATATTTGCTAATTGAATAGGCGTAGTCGCTACTTCTCCTTGACCAATACCATTCGACAACGTATAGGTAGCTTGCCATCTCGTATCTGGATACCATTTGTTATAATATGCTGCATCCGGGATTCTTCCGGGTTGGCCCACCGGTAAATCGTTCCCTAAGAAATTCCCTAAACCGAAACTAGCTAAGTGATCGTGCCAAGCATTCATTCCAGCTTGTGGTGAATCGTAGCTCTCGATAATTCTGCGGTAAACTTTTCCGAAGTAAGCATTACAAGAATGCGCAATTGCCGGTGACATACTTAACGGAGATACGTGACTATGGCAACCCATTCGGCTACTCCTACCATAGCTAAAACCGTGATGACAATCGATTCGCTCTCTGGTGTCGATTACATTTTCCTGCAACGCAATTAATGCCGTCATCGTTTTAAAAGGCGATCCAGGAGGATACATTGCTTGTAAACTTCGATCGTATAGAGGTCGAGAGATACTATCGTACCACAACTTCGTATAATTTTTAGATCGTTTACGACCTACCAATAGGTCTGGATCGTAACTTGGAGCAGTTACTAAACTCAAAATTTCTCCCGAAGAAGGTTCTATGGCAACTATACCTCCCCATTTGTTTTTCATGAGTTTTTCTCCATATGCTTGTAATTCTGCATCGATCGTGAGTGAAATATCTTTCCCTTTCACCGGTAAAGTATCGTAGATACCATCTTTATAAGAACCAATCTCTCTGTTAAAACGATCTTTTTGAATGTATTTTACTCCTTTGGTACCGCGAAGAATATCTTCATATTGCTTTTCTACACCTTGCCTACCAATTAAATCTCCGGCTTGGTAATACGGATTGTTATTGATTTCTGAAGTATTTGCCTCTGAAATATAACCTAACACATTAGAAGCATAATCGATTTGATAATCTCTTGAAGATCTTTTCTGAATATAAAAACCCTCATACTTTCTAAGCTTTTCTTGGAAATAAGCGTACTCTTCTTTGGTAAGCTGCGGTACAATTACAGAAGGTAATCGCGGGGAATATATTTTTGCTTTGTCTAAACGTTTGCCCAGTTTATCTGGAGTAATGTTCAATAGAGTTGAAAGCTCTAAGGTATCGAAAGGCTCTACCTCACGAGGGATTGCCATCACATCGTAAGAAGGCTGATTTGAAACTAAAAGTTCGCCATTTCTATCGAAAATATAACCACGCTGCGGATAATCGTACTCAATTTTTATGGCATTGTTCTGTGATAAAATTGCAGAAGATTCATCTACAATTTGCATATAGAATAAGCGGCCTAAAAAAACAAAGCCTGTAAGTACAATTAAAATAAAAGGAAGTAATCTTCTCATCGATATCTCTTTCTAAATAACACCATTACAATTAAACAAAGTATGATGGTAAAAACGCCTGAAAAAAGTGTGCTTTTAAATATTTCGACGATATATGAAAAATTAAAATAGGTTAAACTAAATAATACTAAATGATGTGTAAAAACAATTAAAGTTATATAAGTAAACCTTTGTGCTATAGGGGTTTGATAAAACTTAATGGTCTGAAACTCATAACTCACACCAAAAGCAAATTTTAATATATACGGTCGAAAAAAAGCTGCAACTAAACTGGCAGCCGCATTGATCCCACCACTATCCTGAAAAACATCAATAATAATACCAATAAGAAAAGCATAGAGTAAGACTTTCCATTGGTTTAAGGTAAACGGTAAAAGTAATATAAATAGTACATAAAGGTATGGATTTATAAAACCTAAGAAATTAATGTTACTCAAGATCAAAACCTGAAGCAGAACCAAAACGCAAAACCTTATAATATTTGGACTTATAAGCTTATTCATTAGGCGCTAGAGTTTTTATTTCTTCAATATTCTTATTATTGATCACATATACATAACCTACGTTCGTCATATCATTAAATAAACGAACATTTATTTTATAGTAACTTTCATTTTGATCTAATTCAAAATCGTTCACAATCCCTACCGGAATCCCTTTAGGAAAAATAAATGAGCGACCGTCTGTAGTAATCGTATCTCCTTTTTTTACAGGTGCTAAACGAGGTACTTCTTCTAGCTGAACAGTATTAGGATCGTGGCCATTCCAAACTAAACTTCCGAAGTGATTCGTATTTTTTAGCTGAACACTTATTGAGGAGTTTGAATTTAAGATTGAAATCACTCGAGAAAAACCATTTGTGCTTTCTTCAACAATACCAACAATTCCTCTACTTGTAATTACTCCTAAATCGCTTTTTATGCTATCTTTTTTCCCTTTATTAATAAGAATATAGTTATCTACATTTGCATATTGATTTCGAATCACTTTTGCCGATGTAAATTGATATGGACTATCGAAACTTGCGGTATCTTGAAAAATTGTATCTGAATCTTTTGATTGCTGAATACCGAGTTTAGCTCTTAAGACTTTATTCTCTTCAACTAAACGATCGTTATATTCTTTAAGATTAAAATATTCATCTACATCATTTGCCCAATTATAAACTCCGCCTGTTAAAGAGTTTGCAGAATTTATAAACTTGCTCTTGTGATAAGAATGAGATTGAACCGTAAATACAAGCGAGATAAAAAGTAATAGCAGAAATAATAAGGTATTCTTATACTTTATAAGAAAATTGATGATTTGCTGCATAAACTAAGCTTCTTCTACTTGATAAGTACACTTTTAAATTTACCAATATTTTTTAAGGTAATCCCGGTACCTCTTACAACCGCTCGCAAAGGATCTTCAGCAATATAAACCGGTAATTCTGTTTTTTGAGATAAACGCTTATCTAAACCTCTAAGCATAGAACCACCACCGGCTAGATAAACTCCGGTATTATAAATATCTGCTGCTAATTCAGGAGGAGTTTGCGATAAAGTTTCCATTACTGCATCTTCGATACGCAAGATAGATTTATCTAAAGCCTTAGCAATTTCACGATAAGAAATTTCAACTTGTTTTGGTTTACCGGTCAATAAATCTCGCCCTTGTACGCTCATATCTTCTGGCGGAACTTCTAGATCTTCTGTAGCGGCACCAATCTGAATTTTAATTTTTTCTGCGGTACGTTCTCCTACATAAAGGTTGTGCTGCGTACGCATATAATAAACAATATCGTTGGTAAATACATCACCGGCGATCTTTACCGATTTATCACAAACAATTCCACCTAAAGCGATTACAGCAATCTCGGTAGTACCCCCACCTATATCTACGATCATATTTCCTTTAGGCTGCATAATATCTACGCCAATACCTATTGCAGCGGCCATTGGCTCATGAATAAGGTAAACTTCTTTACCATTTACACGTTCGGCACTTTCTTTTACCGCACGCATTTCTACTTCTGTAATTCCCGAAGGAATACAGATAACCATTCTCAAAGCCGGAGTAAATATTTTCTTTTTTAATGCCGGAATTTCTTTAATAAACCGGGTAAGCATTTGCTCACTAGCATCAAAATCTGCAATTACACCGTCTTTAAGCGGTCGTATAGTTTTTATATTTTCATGGGTTTTTCCTTGCATCATCGCCGCTTCTTTTCCGGCTGCAATAATTTTACCTGAGACACGGTCTCTTGCTACAATCGACGGACTATCGACAACCACTTTATCGTTATGTATTACTAACGTATTGGCGGTACCTAAGTCTATCGCAATTTCTTCAGTTAAAAAATCAAAAAATCCCATAAATTATTTTAAAGCTTTTAAGCGTATATAAAAGTATAAAAATTAATGCTTAAAATGACGCGTTCCTGTCATAACCATAGAAATATTGTTTTTATTGCAATAATCTATACTTAATTCATCTTTTATTGAACCTCCAGGTTGAATAACCGACTTAATCCCGGCATTATCTGCAATTTCTACACAATCTGGGAACGGAAAAAATGCATCACTCGCCATTACTGCTCCCTCTAGATCAAAATCAAAAGACTTTGCTTTTTCTATAGCTTGACGCAATGCATCTACACGAGATGTTTGCCCGGTACCACTAGCACAAAGTTGTTTTCCTTTAGCTAACACAATGGTGTTCGACTTGGTATGTTTACAGATTTTTGAAGCAAATAATAGATCTTCAATTTGTGATGCTGAAGGTTTTTCTGAAGTTACTTCTTTTAAATCTTCTGCAGCATCTGTTTCAGCATCCTTATCTTGTACTAGAACCCCGTTCAAACAAGTTCTCACGGTTTTATTTGGCTGCTCAGTTTCTTTCTGAATAAGAAGAATTCTGTTTTTCTTTCCTTGTAAAATTTCTAAAGCATCTTCATCAAAAGCCGGAGCGATCACTACCTCACAAAATAATTTATGAATTTCTTCTGCGGTTGCTGCATCGATGGTAGTATTGCTAATTAAAATTCCGCCGAAAGCAGAAACAGGATCTCCTGCTAAAGCATCTATATAAGCTTTATGTAAAGTTTCGCGTTGCGCTAAACCACAAGCGTTGTTATGTTTTAATATAGCGAACGTTGGATTTTCTCCTTTAAATTCGTTCATTAAATTTACCGCCGAATCTACATCTAGCAAATTATTGTAAGATAACTCTTTTCCGTGGATTTTATCGAACATTGCATCGAAATCTCCAAAGAAAAATCCTTCTTGGTGAGGATTTTCACCGTAACGTAATTTTTTACCTTCAGTAATACTTGCTTTATAAACAACTTCTTCATTTTCTACATTAAAATAGTTGAAGATCGCTGTATCGTAGTGAGAAGAAATATTGAAAGATTTTGCAGCAAAACGCTTTCTATCTTTTAAGCTGGTTTTACCTTCGCCTTCTGTGATTACTTGTAAAAATTCATCATAATCATTCATCGAAGATACACAAAGTACGTCTTTAAAATTCTTTGCTGCTGCACGAATTAAAGAAATACCACCGATATCTATTTTCTCGATAATATCTTGTTCTGAAGCTCCGGAAGCAACAGTTTTTTCAAACGGATATAGATCTACGATCACGATATCTAACTGCGGAATTTCATATTGCTCCATTTCTGCCACATCACCTTCGTGATCTTGGCGATTTAAGATCCCTCCAAAGACTTTTGGATGAAGTGTTTTTACTCTTCCGCCTAAAATTGAAGGATAAGAAGTAACATCTTCTACAGGAACTACATTTATCCCTAGATCTTTAATAAAAGTTTCGGTTCCTCCGGTAGAATAAATGGTTACTCCAAGTTCATCCAATTTTCTTACAATTGGCTCTAAACCATCTTTATGAAATACAGAAATTAGTGCTGATTTCGCCGTTTTAATATCGCTCATGCTGTTGTGTTGTTTAAAGATGCGAAAGTAATATTTTTCAGCTAAAATTTCAGGCTTAAAATCTTCATTTTTATTGAAAATTTGTAACAAAAATTAAAGCCAAACGTCCTATCTTTAAATTGCTAGCGCTATTTGATGATTTTACACCTATGCTAATTTATTTACGAATACTTAAAGAGAGTCTTTTTTTTGCAATTAACGCACTTAAAAACAACAAATTACGCACTTTCCTCTCTTTATTAGGAGTAACGATCGGTATATTTTCGATCATCGCTATTCTTGCTGCTGTAGATTCTTTAGAAAAAGAAATTAAAGGCAGCTTGAGCTCACTAGATACAAGTACAATTATCATTATGCGTTTCTCTTTTGCGCCAACCGATATTCCGCAATGGAAAAGAGAACAATTTCCTGACGTTAGCTTTGATGAATACCAGCACCTAAAAAGAACTTTACCTAATACGGTGGCAGCAACCTATACCTTAAATGTAAAAGCTGAACCGATTACCTTTGGCGGCAAACAGGTTCAAGCGGTACAAATCGGCGCAGTAACCAGCGACTACTATTATATTGAAGCTTTACAACTCGAAGAAGGTAGGTTTTTTAATGATGCAGAATCGAATAGCGGTTCTCCAGTCGTAGTTTTAGGAAATGAAGTTGCTGAAAATTTATTTGGCTTACCGGAAGCTGCCGTCGGAAAAAAAGTACGCCTCTACGGTAGAAAATTTTCTGTAATTGGGGTGTTAGAGAAAGAAGGAAACAGTATGTTCGGACCGTCTAAAGATGGCTCCGCATTTTTACCGGTAAATGTTACGCGAAGAATTTATGGCGATAATAATAAGCAAACCTTTCCGCAAATTATTTTAAAACCGGAAAGCGATATAGACAACGCAGCCTATATTGCTCAAGTAGAACAAAACCTAAGACTCTATAGAGGTTTAAAACCCGATCAAGTAAGTACATTTTTTGTTAATCAGTTAAAGGGCTTTACCGATTTTATCGATAATATTACCGGCCAAATGAATCTATTCGGACTCATTATTAGTGGTTTCTCACTATTGGTTGGTGGTTTTGGAATTGCCAATATTATGTTCGTAAGTGTAAAAGAACGTACTAACCTTATTGGGATCCAAAAATCTTTAGGAGCTAAGAATAAATTTATTTTACTTCAATTTTTATTTGAAGCGGTTATTCTTTCAATAATCGGTGGTTTAATAGGTATTTTCTTTGTTTGGATCATTACGATCATCGCTTCTCAATTCACAGGAGATTTTCAGTTTGTATTATCATTTTCTAATATAATGATCGGGATTACTGTTTCGGGTTGTATTGGTCTAATATCAGGAATAATCCCGGCAATCTCAGCATCTAGACTCGATCCTGTTGAAGCAATTAGAACCGGAATGTAGTTTTTATGAATTTGATTCTACTTATATTGAAAGATATTCGCAGTAATTCTATAATTTTTGTTAAGTTTAGTTAAAAATACCTTATATAAGGGATTTACATTTTTGAGAATATTAGTCAACTTTACAAGCTAACCAAAAATTTTAAATATGTCTAATTTACCAAAAATTGTAATTAACAGTTTCACAATGCCTCATACCGCAGCATTTACTTGCTTTGAGGATGACGCAGTAAAAATCACAAATCAAATTAGTTTTTCTTCCGGAACAAATGTGAGTAAAATCGATGTGACTTTAGAAAATAAAAATTCTGAAAAATACGAACTTGCTCATATAATGCTATGTCAAGAAGAAGAAATTAACAATCAGTCGGTCAGTAAAAAATACTTCTACAGAGTATTACTTGTCGATAATGCAGATACTTCTAATCCATCAACATACATTTTGGATGGGAATGAACTTGGCAATCTAAGCTTAGCTAAGCATAACGAAGCTCAATTTTTATTTCACGTAATTAGCAAAAGCGAAATAGATCATTATAAAGACACTTGTGATTTTGTCTATACAAAACCGAGAACAAAAGACGGATATATAATTGTATCCTTATAAAACTACTAACCCCACATGAAAAAAAACTTCATAACGAATATAATTTTAATCTTGCTTTGCCTTACTTGCTGGGGGCAAAGTCAAGATTTTTCTAAAATCGAAGAAGCCCTTCAAAATTACGAACTCGACCAAGCTAAAAAATTATTACTTCAACAAAAAATAATAGATTTTGAAAAGATTGATAAAGGTAAACATTATTATTTTTTAGCTGAAGTATATTCTGCTAAAGACAAAAGTGAACTCGCTCTAGAAAATTATATCAAAGCAAAAAAATTGTTTGTTGAAGAAAATGCTGAATCTAATATTTTAGACTGCAATTTAGCTTTATTAGGAATTATTAATAATCAAGAAGGTATTGATAATAATTTTGAAAGTATTGAGAAAGAGATTAACGATTACATTGCAAAACAAGATGATCCTAAAGCAATTTACACTATAAATAATAGAATTGCCTCCAATTATTTAGATAGTGATGACAATAAAAAAGCAATTGAATTTTTCTACAAGAATGTTGAATTAGGTAATCGAGTAGACCAACCCAAATTCAAAGCTCTTGCATTCGCAAATATCTCTACAGTGCATTCAATTTTAACTCGAAATCAAGACTCTGCCCTTTACTACAATAATAATTCAATAAAATTTTTATTACAAAATCCTGAGAATAACGAAATAGTTTCTCACCTATATAATAATAGAGCGAGAATATTTCAAGAACTAGGAAATTACAGCGAAGCTCTTAAGTTTTACACCAAAGCAGATTCTATCAATTTAAGAGAGAATGTTGGTAGTACAAAAAGGATATACTATAATAATTTAGCTAATCTCTATGAAGAAATGGAAGATTATGAAAATGCTCTAAATTATTACAAAAAAGAAAAAGTGATTAATGATAGTATTAATCAAACCGAACAAAATATCGCTATTTCAGAAATACAAACTAAATACGAAACCGAGAAAAAAGAGAAAGAAAACGCCTTTTTAAAAAACGATATTGAAAAGAAAAAGCAAACTCAATTAATTCTTTGGGTAGTCGTGATCTTATCAATTATTATTGGAGCAGGAATAAGTATTTTAATTGCTAAAAGTGCTAAAAGAAAGCAATTAGTTGCCAAACAAAAAGAAAAAATTAGAATACAGAAAATTGAAAAAGATCTAAAAGAGCAGGAGTTAAACAGTATCGATGTTTTAATAGCAGGACAAGAAAAAGAACGCCAACGTCTAGCTGAAAATCTTCACGATAATCTAGGCGGAACATTAGCAGCACTAAAATTAAATATTCAGAATTTAGAGCAAAATCAAGATAACCCAAATATCACAGAGAAATCTATTAAAAATAGTTTAAATTTAATAGACGATGCTTACCATAGTGTAAGAAATATGGCTCACGAAAAAAGCCATGGAGTTATAGCTAGTCAAGGGCTTCTACCGGCCATTAAAAATTTCACTCAAAATATTTCTAATGAGAAATTAAAAATTGAAATTGAGCATTTTGGTCTTAAAAACAGACTCGATAATTCTTTAGAGATTAGAATTTTCAGAATAATACAAGAATTGGTCACTAATATTATAAAACACGCAGAAGCCAGCGAAGCAAGCATTTCTCTAACCAATCATAATTCAACACTAAATATTATTGTTGAAGATAACGGTAAAGGTTTCACCAATAATAGTAAAAAAAGAGGTGTCGGGATTGCAACTATAGAAAAAAGGATAGAGAATTTAGGAGGAACATTAGAAATTGACTCAAACCCCAATAGAGGAAGTAGTATCATTATAAATCTACCATTATGACGACAATTGCAATTGCCGAAGATCATCAATCACTAATAGATGGATTAAAATTACTATTTGATTATGATGAAAATTATGAAATTATAGGAATGGCTAATGATGGAGAAAAACTTATTGATATCGTAGACCTAAAAAGACCAAAAGTGGTTCTTACCGATATTCGAATGCCAAAAATTGACGGAATTACCGCTACAAAAATCATTAAAGAAAACCATCCTGAAACTAAAGTGATCGCTTTCACTATGTTTGACCAACAAGAAGCGATCAAACAAATGGTTGAAGCTGGAGCAAATGGTTATGTTTTAAAGAACTCCGGCTTAGAAGATGTGAAAAATGCAATTAAAACAGTAATGAACGGAGATACTTATTTTGATTCGGGTTTAGATATTTCTTTCTTATCTAACAACAAGCATTCTAACGAAAAATCTCTTTTATCTAAAACTGAAAATGAAATTTTACGCTTAATTGGTGAAGGTAAAACTTCTAATGAAATTGCAGAAATTCGATTTTGTTCAGTTTCAACGGTAGAAACGCATCGAAAAAACATGATGCGTAAATTAGAATTACAAGGTAAAGGTGAATTATTACGTTATGCTCTTGAGAAGAAATATGATTTTTAAAACAAAAAATCCCTTTCTAGCTAGAAAGGGATTTTTTTATAGCAGTTAACTATTTTTCTTAGTTAACCTCCGGCAAAAAACCATATTCTTTAGAATACATTAGCATTTGCTGCTCAAAACTTTCAGGTTGAGTTACTTTGATGGTTTTGATCTCGCCATTCTCATCTGTTTCTGTAACAAGCACCGGATTTATAAATCCGCTATACGGAGCAGATTTAAATTTCTCGTTACGCTCTAAAACTTCTGCGTGAACTTCTTGATTTACTTTCACTCCGTAGTTTTCAACTAAATTTTGAGCTGCTTTAAAATCACCTTCAGATTTAATTCGTTGTGCTTCTTTTAAAAGCTCGCCAAATAACTCACGTAGTTTTTGGTAATCGTTGATCTTGAAAGAAGTCTTCCCATCAACCTTTTCTTTTGTAATTACTCCAGCTTCTTTTCCTTTTTCAAAAACCCAAGCACTCACCCATTGGCGGTTACGCATATGCGCTTCTTCGATATCTTTACCTAATTCGATTCGGGTTAATTGCGTCATTAATCCGTTTCTAATATAATCGTTATAAGCTGCTTTTCCTAATTTTTCGTGATCATCGGTTAATCCAAGTTCTTCTAATTTCGGATCCATTAAAAAGTAAAGCCCCACTAAATCTGCACGACCTTCTTCCATAGTAGAGGCATAGTTTTTCAAGGTTTCTTTAGTTTCTCCAATTCCCGGATTAATTTTTCCTGAAGCGTGACCAACTACTTCGTGTAGAGCGGTATGTAATTTATCGGCTTGCGCTCCGTATTTTTCTGAAAGTTGAATTTCTTCTTCATCGTGCGCAAATTCTTTCAGCTTATCTGAACCTCCTGCATTTTCGTAAGCGTGAATGATATTTCCTAAAGAAACCGATTTGCTTCCGTGTTGTGTTCTAATCCAATTGGCATTTGGTAAATTTACTCCAATTGGTGTGCTTGGCGAAGCATCTCCCGCTTCTCCGGCGACGATCACCGTTTTGTAAGTTACCCCAACCACAGATTCTTTTTTGTGCTCATCCATAATAGGTGAGTTGTCTTCGAACCATTGTACATTCTCTTCTAAAACTTTCATTTTTTCAGACATATCAAAATCTTTGATCTGCACAATCGTTTCGTAAGAACCACGATAACCTTTCGGGTCGTTATACACTTCGATAAAACTGTTGATGTAATCGATGTTTCCTTCGGTAGCTTCAACCCAAGCGACGTTGTAATCGTCCCAAGTTTGTAAATCTCCGGTTTGGTAATATTTGATCAATAAACCAAGTGCATCGGCTTGCTTTTGGTTTTCGGCAACACCTTGCGCTTTTTCTAACCACTTGATAATTTCATCGATGGCTTCGCCGTACATTCCGCCACTTTTCCAAACCTTTTCAACTAGTTTCCCGTTTTCTTTTACCAATTTAGAGTTTAAACCAAAAGAAAGCGATTGTTGAGGATTTGGTGATTTTTTTTCAGCATAAAAAGCATCAACTTCTTCCGCAGTAATATTGTCCCCATAAAAATTAACCGCAGAACCT
Source organism: Mesonia sp. (assembly GCA_012964435.1). Taxonomy (GTDB): domain Bacteria; phylum Bacteroidota; class Bacteroidia; order Flavobacteriales; family Flavobacteriaceae; genus Mesonia. The sequence continues at coordinate 44,922 of DTTX01000093.1, forward strand.
TTAATTAAACCTTTTTCTTCATTTAGGTTTACTTTTTTCATGGCTTTATCGTTAAATAAAACTTCAAAAGCTTCACCGGTAAGTTGCGTATTGGTTTCTTTTAAAAGTGTGTTTAAATATTCTTTAGAGAATTCTGGCATCATTTTATCCATTGAGTAATGGTGATGAATTCCGTTAGAGAACCAAACTCTTTTTAAGTATTCTTCAAAAAACTTCCAATCTTCGGTTGTTTTATCGCCTTCAAAATTGGTGTAAATATTTTCGAATGCTTTTCTAATGGTTAGGTTATGCTTGTAGTTTTGATCCCAGATAATATCGCGACCAGAAAGTCCGGCTTGAGTTAAATAATAAACTAACTTTTGCTCTTTAAGAGAAAGGTTTTCCCAACCCGGTATTTGGTAACGAAGTATTTTTAAGTCTGCAAATTCTTCTGCGGTAAAGTCAAAATCTTCACTTGTTTTTTCTTCTGTTTGCTCGGTTGAAGTTTGATCTTTTTCTTCCTTTTTATGTGCACCACAAGAAACCACAAAAAGTGATGCCGCTAAAAGCATCGGTATAAATTTAAATTTCATTGTATAGATTATTAATTGTTTTCACAAATGTAACGATTAAGCTTTTGTAAATTACGTATATTAGCTTAACAAAAATTAACAATTTTTCAAATGAAGATTTTCAAGTACTTATTTTTCTTAATTCTTATTGTAATTATCGGGGGTTCTATTTACGTGGCAACGATCGATGGTGAATATCAAGCTGAAGAAACAATGGTGATGAATGTACCTCCGGCTATGGTTTTTAATGAAGTAAACGAATATAGAACTTGGGAAGATTGGGGACCTTGGAAAGAAGAAGATCCAAAAATGATAATTAATTACCCAGAAAACACAAGTGGTGAAGGGGCATCGTATTCTTGGAAAGGAGATAAAGAACCTATGGATGGTTCTATGAAAACCCTAAAGGTAATCCCAAATAAATCGATCGATCAAGAAATTACTTTTGAAACGCCTATCGGAAATTCTACCAGCGATGTCTATTGGAAGTTTGAGCCTATTGAAAATAAAACCAAAGTTACTTGGGGAATGAAGGGTGAACAAGGTTTTTTTGAAAAACTTTTTATGGCTTTTGAAGAAGAATCGATGAGTGAAATGCTACACCCTATGTTTGAGCAGGGATTAAATAATCTAAATAATGTGCTTACCGAAAAAATGAAAAAGTATTCCATAAATGTTGACGGAGTAACTGAGTATGGTGGCACTTTTTATATGTATGTAACTACAGCATCTAAAAACAATCCGAAAGCTTTAGGCGCTAAAATGGAAAAACTGTTTCCTACAGTTGCCAATTTCATGAGTGATAATAGTATAGAAATGAGCGGGCAACCTTTTACGATCTATAACCAAATTAATGAAGAAAGTAATACTGTAATAATTTCTTGCGGAATTCCTACCACGAGTAAAGTGGTTACTCCGGAAGAAAATGATATCCTTAACGGATATATCGAAAAAACTACTGCACTAAAAGTAACTTTAAAAGGTGATTACAGCAATCTTCCGGAAGCTTGGGAAAAGGCAGAAAGTTATTTACAGAAAACCGATTTTGAAAAGAATACTGAAATCGCTCCGTTTGAAATTTATGTAACCGATCCCGGTTTAGAACCAAACCCGGCAAATTGGGAAACCGAAATTTATATTCCGATCCAACGAAAAGAAAACGCTTTATTGACGGCTGAAAACGAAAGTATTTAAATGAAAAATTTAGCGCTCGTATTTATTGGTGGCGGCACCGGAAGTATGGCTCGCTACCTGCTCGGGAAATTCCTGAACAATTCAACCACGGGAATCCCTTATGGTACTTTCTTAGCAAATATTCTAGGAAGCTTACTTATCGGACTCATTTTAGGGTATTTTGCCAAATCTGAAAATCTTTCCCAAGAAACAACCTTACTTCTCGCAACCGGTTTTTGTGGTGGTTTTACCACCTTTTCAACCTTTGCTTACGAGAGTCATTTGTTTTTAAAATCGGGAGACTTCTTTAGTTTTGCAGCCTACGCTTTAGCAAGTATCGTTGTTGGTTTTACTGCAGTATTTTTAGGAATGTGGCTGGTAAAGTTTATTTAACAGAAGATTCTTTGGAAGTAGATTTTTCCACGTGCTTTTCATATTTTTTCACGCCGGCTTCGATCTTTATAGATAAATCATTTTCCTTAGGAGGAATTGGGCAAGAATAAATACCATTATACGCGCAATACGGATTGTAAGCTCTATTAAAATCTAAAATTACTTCTGAAGAAGCAGGGATTTTGAAATCTAAATACCTTCCTCCGCCATAAGTGCTTTCACCATTAGTCAAATCTGTAAACGGAATAAATAAATAATCTTTGTACTTAGGATCGCTTAACAAACGCTGACTTTGATAAACATTCAAGCTCAGCTTTTTTCCTTTCAACGTAAAATGTAATTCACCATATTTCATATAAATTGGTTTACGTTCGGTTGTGGTAGGCATCACAAAAGGGGAAGCCGATTCTGTTTTGATGAATTTTGCTTTTACGATATAAGCTTCATCAATATCAAAAAAGGATAGACTCTGGAAAGATTCGAGATCGTCTTCAGTTAAAGGTGAAGTTTCTTGATCCGCAAATTCTTCATTTAAATGATTTTGGTATTCTAAAGAAGAAACCAAAGAATCCTTTTGCGCTTGCACACAAAAGGATATCAATATAAATATGATAAAGTAGATGCTTTTCAACCTTTAAATCTTTGAAGCAAAGGTAATTTGAAATACATTATTTCACTAAAAAATTTTGAAGTTATTATTTTCTAACTTTTACTTTTTGAAGCTGATTAGAATTGCTAAAAAGTCCTTTAGCTAGAATTGAAACGATAAAAAGGTCTGCAAAAATAATGAATAACACTCTTAAAATTTGTGTTCCGGTAAAATTACCTAATGCAAATCCTAAAATACCTGTTGCTATTGCTAATACTAAAAATGTAATACTCTTGTCTCTCATCTTCTTATCTTTTTTTGTAAAGATAACTTAGAGACCCACTTATTTATATTAATAAATTACTAATTGAATTTTATTTAACCAAAACATAATCAATTCGTTAAAACTTGTTAACTTAACAGGGTAAGTACAAAAAAACCTCTCGAATTAATTTTTCGAGAGGTTATTTGATAGGGTTATTTTTAAATATCCTACATATTTCTTCGGTACTGCCCTCCTACTTCAAATAAAGCTTCGGTAATCTGACCTAATGAACAAACTTTAGTCGCTTCCATTAACTCTTCAAAAATATTTTCATTTTGAACCGCCGCTTTTTGCACTTTTTCTAAAGCAGCATCTGCACTATTCTCGTAAGTTTTATGCAGCTTCTGAAGTGTCGTTAACTGAAATTGTTTTTCTTCTTCGGTAGCTCTAATCACTTCTCCCGGAGTTACCGTTGGTGAACCTTTACTACTTAAGAATGTATTTACCCCAATGATTGGGAAATCTCCATTATGTTTCAACGTTTCATAATACAAACTCTCTTCCTGAATTTTAGAACGTTGGTACATCGTTTCCATTGCGCCAAGAACACCTCCACGTTCTGTAATTCTATCAAATTCTTGCAACACAGCTTCTTCAACCAACTCAGTCAATTCCTCAATAATAAAAGAACCTTGGATCGGATTTTCATTCTTCGCCAATCCTAATTCTTTATTAATGATCAACTGAATTGCCATCGCACGTCTTACCGACTCTTCAGTTGGCGTGGTAATGGCTTCATCGTAAGCATTCGTATGTAACGAATTACAGTTATCGTAAATCGCATAAAGCGCCTGAAGTGTCGTACGTATGTCGTTAAAATCAATTTCTTGCGCGTGTAACGATCTTCCGGAAGTTTGAATGTGATACTTCAACATTTGCGCACGCGGGTTAGCTCCGTATTTATGTTTTAAAGCTTTCGACCAAATTCTTCTTGCCACACGACCAATTACAGCATATTCAGGATCGATTCCGTTAGAGAAGAAAAAGGAAAGGTTAGGACCAAATTTATTGATATCCATTCCTCGGCTTAGGTAATATTCCACATACGTGAAACCATTTGCCAATGTTAACGCCAATTGAGTTATTGGGTTGGCTCCTGCTTCCGCAATATGATAACCGGAAATAGAAACCGAATAGAAGTTTCTTACTTTATTCTGAATGAAATATTCCTGCACATCACCCATTAAACGCAACGCGAATTCAGTAGAAAAAATACACGTGTTTTGCGCCTGATCTTCTTTTAAAATATCGGCTTGCACCGTACCACGAACCACCGCCATAGTTTCTTCTTTGATCTTTGCGTAAACTTCTTCTGGCAAAACGCGATCTCCCGTAACACCTAATAGCATTAACCCAAGACCATCATTTCCTTCAGGAAGTTCACCACGATAGGTTGGTCGCTCTAAACCACTTTCTTTATAAATGGCTTTAATTTTTTCTTCTACTTCAGCTTCAAGTCCATTTTCTTTAATGTATTTCTCACATTGCTGATCGATGGCCGCATTCATAAAGAAACCAAGTAACATTGGCGCCGGACCGTTAATGGTCATACTTACCGAAGTAAGGTGATGCGCCAAATCGAACCCGGAATATAATTTTTTCGCATCGTCTAAACAACAAATTGAAACTCCTGCATTACCAATTTTCCCATAAATATCCGGACGTTCATCAGGATCGTTACCATATAAAGTAACCGAATCGAATGCGGTTGAAAGTCGCTTAGCCGGTAAGCCTAAACTTACATAGTGAAAACGACGGTTGGTACGCTCCGGTCCGCCTTCACCGGCAAACATTCTTGTAGGGTCTTCTCCCTGACGCTTAAACGGATACAAACCTGCCGTGTATGGAAATTCTCCCGGTACATTTTCTTGTAAAAGCCACTTGAGTAAATCTCCCCAAGCTTTGTATTTTGGTAAAGCTACCTTCGGAATTTGTAAATGTGAAAGTGACTCGGTATGCGTTTCAATTTTAATTTCTTTATCTCGAACCTTAAACGTATAAATAGGATCTTCATATTTTTCAACGGTAGCTTCCCATTTTAAGATTTCTTCCCAGTTGTAAGGATCAAAATCCATTTTTATGCGATCGAACTGTTTCTTCAACAAACCAACTAAATCTTCATTTTCTGAAGAAGTTGCTGCTTCTAAAGCTTCTTCATCTAAACCATTTTTAGTCAGCTCAATTTTTGTATTGGTCGCCGACTCTAAGGTCTTATAAATTCCATAAAGTTTCTGAGCGACTTCCACTTGCGTTTCAACCGTCTCATCATAACCGCGATTATTTTCTGCGATTTCTGATAAGTAACGAACTCGTTTCGGTGGAATTACATAAATCTTTTCAGACATTTCATCTGAAATATGATAATCACTTTTTAAAGAAGTCTCCGTTTTCTCGACTAAGGTATCCATAATCTTTTTGTAAAGATTATTCATCCCGGGATCGTTAAACTGCGAAGCGATCGTACCGTAAACCGGAAGTTTCTCAGCATCTTCGTGCCACAACTGGTGGTTACGTTGGTATTGCTTTTTCACATCACGTAACGCATCTAACGCACCACGTTTATCAAATTTATTGATCGCGACTATATCGGCAAAATCGAGCATATCGATTTTTTCTAACTGCGTAGCCGCACCAAATTCAGGTGTCATTACATATAATGAAACATCTGAGTGGTCTAAAATTTCGGTATCACTTTGCCCAATTCCTGAAGTTTCAAGAATAATTAAATCGTATTCTGCTGCTTTCAATACTTCAATTGCTTCTTGCACATATTTAGAAAGTGCCAAATTTGATTGGCGAGTAGCCAGTGAACGCATATAAACTCGAGGTGAATTAATCGCATTCATACGAATACGGTCACCTAATAAAGCTCCTCCGGTTTTTCTTTTGGAAGGATCTACCGAAATGATCCCAATCGTTTTTTCATCAAAATCGACTAAAAAACGTCTAACTAATTCATCGACCAATGAAGATTTACCGGCACCACCGGTTCCTGTAATTCCTAGAACCGGAGTCTTGATACTTTTATTTTTATCGTGAATTTGATCTAAAGTTGATTTTGCTACTTCCGGAAAATTTTCTGCAGAAGAAATAATTCTAGCGATCGCTTTATCATTTTTTGAAGGTAATTCTTTCAACTCACCATTCAATGCATCTCCAATCGCAAAATCTGCTTGTTGCACCAAATCGTTGATCATTCCTTGTAAGCCTAATTCACGACCATCATCGGGAGAATAAATTCTAGTAATTCCATATTTGTGGAGTTCACTAATTTCTTCCGGAAGAATCACGCCGCCGCCACCGCCGAAAATTTTAATGTGCTCTGCTCCTTTTTCTTTCAGCAAATCGTACATGTATTTAAAATATTCGGTATGACCACCTTGGTAAGAGGTCATTGCAATCGCATTTGCATCTTCTTGAATCGCAGTATTCACTACTTCTTCTACACTCCGATCGTGACCTAAGTGAATAACTTCTACACCGGTAGACTGAATAATACGACGCATAATATTGATCGCTGCATCGTGCCCGTCGAATAACGAGGCTGCAGTGACAATTCTTACTTTATGTTTAGGTTTATAGGGCTTAGCTTGTTCCATTGAAAAATTCTTAATTTAAGGTGCGTAAATTTACGAAAAACCTATTAAAAAGTATATCATAAGCATTTTGGAATTATAAATTTTAAAAATACCCGAAATAGAGGATGTTTTGCTAATAAGCTAAACCTTATTTTAGCTTATAACAATCGAAGGAATGTATCTGAAACAAGAGGTAATTTGTTTGCTTGTAAAGGTGGGAGATTTGCAGAACTCCTGCCTTTTTAACTTTAAAATTAAAAAATACCCACTATCGGGTATTGAGAAAAACTTATGTTGGTTGTATTTTTACAATGTCTTATTTAACGAATATTAGTGGGGTATGTTCTTAAAAAAGACAATTTGCAACAAGGGCTCTAACGAGCCCTTTTATATTTTATAAATATACCGAATAACGGGTATAGACCTATGTTAAAGATAAATGTAATTTTATATTGTTGATATTCTTAGAGGGTGAATATTAACAACTAACTTAACTTACTCTATGGGTTATGGAGTTAACTAAAAAAAGCGCTCATTATATGAGCGCTTTTTGATTATAAGATTTAGTATAATTAGTGTTTAATTTTAACTCCTAAACCTTCAGCTATTCTTTCACCTAATTCTTGGTCTGCTTTATACCAATGCATCAATTGTCGTTGAGTAATTTCTTCTTTTTTAGGCCCGTCGATCTGACTCATAGAACCTACCGTATTGTGAACTAGATGAGCTTTTGCTTCATCATTCATTAATCGATAAAGATTCCCTGGTTGGGTATAATGATCATCGTCACCACTAACTGATGCATTACGATCGTACCAATCTGCTTCTGCATCTGTAACTCTTGGAGGTTTTTGTTTATATTCTTCTGCTTTTTCAATATTATCAAAGCTATTTGGGAAGTAATTTTCAGACCTTCCGCCATTATCAGACACAGTCATAAATCCATCTCGCTGATAATTATTAACCGCATACGGACAACGATTTACAGGAATTTGCTCGTAGTTTGCTCCCAAACGATAACGGTGAGCATCGGGATAAGAAAGTAATCGACCTTGTAACATTTTATCTGGTGAGTAACCTATACCATCTACAATATGCGCCGGTGCAAAAGCAGATTGTTCAATTTGAGCGAAGTAATTATCTGCATTTTTATTTAGTTCCATCTTTCCTACTTCGATTAGCGGATAGTCTCCGTGAGGCCAAACTTTTGATAAGTCGAAAGGATTCCACTCATAATTTTTCGCTTCTTCTTCCGGCATTACCTGAATTTTAAGCGTCCACGTTGGAAATTTCCCTTCTTCGATATGTTCTAATAGATCCTGTTGTGCAAAATCTGGATTTTCGCCTGCCATTTTCACAGACTCTTCATCAGTGAAATTTTTAATACCCTGATCGGTTTTAAAATGGAATTTCACATAGAAACGTTCATCATTAGCATTTATCATTGAAAATGTGTGTGAACCATAACCATTCATATGGCGATAACCGTAAGGCGTACCACGATCACTCATTAATATTAGAACTTGATGAAGTGACTCCGGATTTAACGACCAAAAATCCCAACGCATCGTTTGAGATTTCATATTAGTAAACGGGTGTCTTTTTTGAGTATGAATAAAATCGGCAAACTTTTTAGGATCTTTAATAAAGAAAACCGGAGTATTATTACCTACTAGATCCCAGTTACCATCTTCTGTATAAAATTTTAGAGCGAAACCGCGAGGATCACGGTCTGAATCTGCTGAACCTTTTTCTCCACCAACAGTTGAAAATCGAGCTAGCATATCTGTTTTCTTACCCACTTCAGAAAACATTTTAGCTTTTGTATATCTAGTTATATCGTTGGTTACGGTAAATGTTCCGAAAGCTCCTGAACCTTTAGCGTGAACAACCCTTTCAGGAATACGTTCTCTATTAAAATGTGCCATACTCTCGTGCAACACATAGTCTTCTAATAATATAGGTCCGCGACGACCAACCGTTAAAGAATCTTCTTTTTCATAAAATGGTCTTCCGGAAGCCGTGGTTAGTTTTTTCTTCTCGCTCATAATTTGAATTTTTAGTTTGATTAAATATACATTATTTTTGTACCACCATAAAATCGATAATCTATATCACTTAATAGGGTTTAATTATAAATCCTCAAAATCAGGGATAATTAGCGATATTTATTTCAATTTAATTCAGAATTTTAACAAAAAATTATCATTATGATAAAACGTATTTTCTTGAGTTGTGTTGTTTGTTTTACACTTACCTCGTGTGCAGAATTGCAAACCATTGCAGAAAACCTTCCGCAGCAAACCTATGGGTTATCACAAACAGAAATCGCAAACGGCTTAAAGCAAGCCTTAGATAAAGGGATAGATGATCAAGTAACAAAACTTACGCAAACCGATGGTTTTTATAAAAATGAATTAGTAAAAATTCTACTTCCGGAAGAACTACAAAAAGTTGAAAAAGGTTTACGAGATGTTGGCTTAGGAAGTCTTGCCGATGAAGGAATAAAAGCTTTAAATCGTGCTGCAGAAGATGCGACCAAAGAAGCTACACCCATTTTTGTAAATGCTGTGAAAGAAATGACATTTACCGATGCTAAGAATATTTTATTAGGCGACGACCGTTCTGCAACAACCTATTTAGAACAGAAAACCTCTCAAGAGCTTTATAATAAATTCAACCCTGTTATTCAGAATTCTTTTAGTAAAGTAGGTGCCGATCAAATCTGGAGTAATATTATTACAAAATATAACAATATCCCTTTCACCCAAGATGTAAATCCCGATCTTACAGACTATGTAACCCAACAAGCTCTAGATGGAGTTTATACCATGATCGCTGTAGAAGAAAAAGATATTAGAAATAATATTGCCAGCAGAACAACAGATTTACTAAAACGTGTTTTTGCCTTACAGGATTAATAACTCTTAGCTAATATTCCATAATATTTAGGTAACATCTACTAAAGATTTCTGGCTGATATTTGCAGCGAGATTTAGGGTGTCTCACTATTTATTTGGGTTAAGTTCAAAAGGCCGAGGATTTTTCCGCGGCTTTTTTTGTTAAATTATTAACGATAATAGCAACTTACCAGTCATACTTTAAAAGTTGATTAACTCTTTTTAATAAGAACTAAATATCTAATCTTTTAATTTTGTAAAGTGATAAAAGATAGAAAGATTATGTTTAGTTGGAAAAAAAATAACGATAGAATACAAAACTTAAGAGAAAAGTATTCAAGATTAATGAGAAGAGCCTATGAGATTGCTCCCAAAAACAAGAAAAAAAGTGATTTTTTGAATAAGGAAGCAAGACAAATTCTACAAGAATTAAGAAAATTAGAACTTAACCATTTACATTAAAAAGAGATCAGCCCTAGTGGCTGATTTTTTATGAGCTTTTTAAAACTTATCCATTTAATCTTTAGTTATCTTTCATCACAAATTTCCGACTATGTTTTTATTTCAATCGCCTACGCAAACCATTACTAATGCGGTAGATCGTTATTACCACGAATTTTTAGAATTACTTCCTAAAATCGCCTTAGGAATTTTTATAATTGTTGCAGGAATACTTATTGCCCAACTCATCACCAATTTTTACAAGCGTAGAATTTTAAATAAAGCTCAAGATCCCTTGATGGCTCGATTTTTAGCTCAGGCAATAAAAGTTGTTCTAATTTTAATTGCAATTATGATCGCCCTGCAAGTTGCCGGACTTAGCGGTATTGCTGCCGGAATTTTAACCGCAGCCGGCGGAGCAGCAATTATTCTCGGGTTTGCTTTTCAAGACATTGGTAAAAACTTTTTGGCCGGAATCATATTGGCTTTTAACAGACCTTTTCGAATTAACGATACCATTAAGATCGATAGTATGTTCGGGAAAGTAAAAGCACTCAACTTTAGATATACGCACATAAAAACCACCGATGGTCGAGACATTTATATCCCGAACAGCGATGTACTTACTAAACCTGTCGAAAATTATACTGCCGACGGCTTTTTTAGATTAGAATTTGTAGTTGGTATTGGTTATGAAAATAATATCGAGCAGGCAAAATCGATTATAAAAACAGTGCTCGCTAGAAATGAAAATATTGTACAAGACGAAACACACGAATTTTTTGTGATCGAAGACGAACTTGCAGCTAGCACCGTAAACCTAAAAGTTTTCTTCTGGATCAACACCTTAGATTACCGAGTAACTTCTAGCGTTTTAAGAGGTTTAATTATCAAAGAAGTAAAAGAAGCACTCGACCTCAACGGCTTTAATTTACCTGCAGATATTACCGAATTAAAATTATACAGCACCGAAGAAGACATTCCGTTGAAGTTAAGAAAAGATCCGCGTGATCTTTTAGGTAATTCTTAGGAGGGCAAATTTTGTAGCGAAAAGCTACAAAACCGGGCTATATGCTATATCTTTTTTTAATTTTTATAAAAATTAAAAAAAGGATGCCGCTACTATCCCTTTCGCAAAGGCAACTCAGCCAAATGCCACTTTTTAAAATAACTAAAAGCCTTTGCTAATCGCGAGCCGTACCAACTAAAAAACTCTCCATCGATCAGTTTTATTTTTTCCGGCTCTACAAATTCTGAAAGTTCTTCAATGTGCTTCTCCTGAAACGGAAAAGGTTCTGAAGAAAGTAGCAACAAATCTACTTCTGCTAAGCGATGCAAGTCAACTTCAGGGTAACGCGGAGTTTCCGCAAATATATTTTCAAAATGATTTAGCTTAAGTAAATGATCGATAAACGTATCACCTCCGGCCACCATCCAAGGTTTTCGCCAAATAAAATAAGCTACTTTTAGTGGCTTCTTATCGTTAACGAATTCTTGAAAATCTTTCAATCCCGCCTGAATCGTAGCAATGAGCGTTTTTGCATTTACTTCCATAGAAAAAATTATTCCGTATTGCTTGATCAAAGCTAAACTTTCTTCAACAGAAGAAATATTAGATACGTGAACCAGTGCTATTTGTTCTAATTGAGTCACCATATCAAACGTATTTTCTTCTTTATTACAAAGAATAAGATCCGGCTGAAGTTGGGCGATCTTTTCAAGTTTCACCTCTTTGGTTCCGCCAACAACTTCAACTTCTTTTCGTAATTCTACCGGATGCACACAAAACTTGGTAATCCCTACCAATTGTTCTCGCAAACCTAAATCGACCAGCAATTCGGTTTGGCTTGGCACTAAAGAAATAATTCGCTTCGGAGTTTCCTTCAACTGAAAATTTCGCCCTAATTGATCTTGAACTTGCATAAAAACAAAGTAAGAATTTTAAAGTTAAAACGAAAAATGATCGCTGGTAAAGATTAAAAATGTATTCTAAGATAAGGGAAAAATTATCTTATACCGTCGATTTTTAGAGTAGTAGAAACTTCTTGGGTTCCATGATATTTCTTACCGAACTTAATTTTGATATCATAATCGATGTGATACGCTTCGAGCACTTGATCTATTTTCTCTTTATCTGTTCGAGCAACATCAAGTTTTTGCCTAAAATTATTTAAATTCCCAAAAGCTAACATTAGTGGAGCTAAACTAACACCCATTATGATAATTGGAACAGTTGAAATTACACCGCTACCTAAAACATATTTGCCCAATAAATAACCTCCGATAATTATAGATAATCCAATGGAAAGAAAAATTACGAAATAGATATAAACTAAAATCTTTTGATCGTTAACTTTTTTGAATTTTATATTTACCTCTTTTAGTTTCTTTTCAAATTTTTCGGTTAGTTTAATTTTAGAGCAAGTTTTATTGAATTGAGGTTTAGTATTGGTTAAACTACAAATCGTTCCTTTTTTAAAATCAACTTTTTGATGATCACATAAACTGCAGTGAGTTGCTAGATTCATTTATAAAAAATTAAGTGATTTAATTTGCCAACTTACATATCCGCTAAAACGCTCTCCATCTCTTGTTGAAGCTCCTTTGCTTTTTCAGCAGCGGCTTCTGCAAAATTTTCATCAGTAGAAGCATAGATAATTCCGCGGGCAGAATTTATAAGTAACCCTACTTGATCGTTTAAACCGTATTTACAAACTTCAGCAACGCTTCCGCCTTGCGCTCCCACACCGGGAACTAAAATAAAACTATCTGGAATTATTTTTCGAATACCTGCAAAATATTCGGCTTTAGTCGCCCCTACCACATACATCAAATTGTGATGATTTTTCCAAGTTTGCGAGGTTTGTAGAACTTTTTTATAAACTTCTTCACCGTCTACTTTCTTGGTTTGAAAATCGAATGCTCCACGATTAGAGGTTAAAGCTAATAAAATGGTATGCTTATTCTCAAACTCTAAAAATGGCACCACAGAATCTTCTCCCATATACGGAGCCACGGTAATCGAATCAAAATTTAGATCGCTAAAAAAAGCTTTCGCATAACGCGTAGAAGTATTCCCAATATCACCACGTTTAGCATCGGCGATCGTAAAAATATCGGGATGCTTTTCATTTAAATAATTGATGGTCTTTTCTAAAGCCTGCCAACCTTTTATCCCATAAGCTTCATAAAAAGCAATATTGGGCTTGTAAGCTACAGCTAAATGATGCGTGGCATCGATAATTGCTTTATTAAACTCAAAAATCGGGTCTTCTCCAGCTAATAAATGTGTTGGAATTTTCTCTAGATCTACATCTAAACCGATGCATAGAAACGATTTTTTCTTTTTGATTTGGGAAACTAAGTCTTGGGTGGTCATAACAAATTTATATAGTAAAAAGCCCGCTCTATTAGGCGGGCAAACTCGTTTTATAAAGAATCTGAAGCTTCTTTAAGTTTTTCGGTATTGGCAACTAACTTTAACTCATCAATGATCTTCTGAATATCACCATTAATAATATTCTGTAGATCGTAAAGCGTTAAGTTAATACGGTGATCGGTTACACGACCTTGCGGATAGTTATACGTTCTAATCTTCGCACTACGGTCTCCACTCGTTACCATCGAACCACGCTTAGCAGCATCTTCTTCTTGCTTTTTAGCCAACTCCATATCGTATAAACGTGAACGTAATACTTTAAAGGCTTTCTCTTTATTTTTATGCTGTGATTTCTGATCTTGGCACTGCGCTACAATACCTGTAGGTTCGTGTGTTAAACGTACCGCAGAATAAGTAGTATTTACCGACTGACCTCCTGGACCTGACGAACAGAAGTAATCAATACGTACGTCTTTAGGATCGATCTGCACATCAAACTCTTCTGCTTCCGGGAAAACCATTACGGTCGCAGCACTGGTATGCACTCGACCTTGAGTCTCGGTTTGTGGTACACGTTGCACACGATGTACCCCGGCTTCATATTTTAAAGTTCCGTAGACATCTTCTCCAGAAACTTCAAACTGAATTTCTTTAAACCCACCGTTGGTTCCTTCAGAGAAATCTACCGTACTTACGCTCCAACCTTTGCTTTCACAATACTTGGTAAGCATTTTATAAATATCTCCTGCAAAAATACTGGCTTCATCTCCACCGGTTCCTGCACGTACCTCGACCACAGCATTCTTCGCATCTTCCGGATCTTTAGGCACCAACATCATTCTAATTTTTTCTTCTAATGCCGGTAATTCTTCTTTGGCTTCTTCTAACTGCATTTTTGCCATATCGACCATTTCAGCATCGCTGCCATCGGCAATAATTTCTTCGGCTTCTGCAATATTATCGGTAAGCTCTATGTATTTATCTCTTTCGACCATCAGGTCTTTAAGATCTTTATATTCTTTAGTTAGCTCTACGTATCTTTTTTGATCTGAAATGATATCGGGCTGAATAATTAAATCATTCACCTCATCGTAGCGCTGCTTAACTATATTTAATTTATCTATCATAATTCTTCCTCGTAAGTGCGACAAATTTACGATATTTTTAATGATTATTTAAGATTGAACAACAAGTTATAAAATTTTTGTAGTTTAGAAGAATGCGCTTAAAACTTGAACTCCTCTGGATTTTCTATCGAAAATTTTTCCTTGCCGGTTTACTGATTAATGTTGCATTGGCATTTTTTAATCTTCCACTTGCCGCAGCTATTCTATTTAAATTTCTATTAGTCATCATCATTACGATACAGGGTAAATTGAAGAAAAATTTTTCACTATTTGTGTTTTATCAAAATTTAGGGGTTTCCAGCATTCAATTATTGCTTGGAAGTTTTGTTCTTGAACTTCTTGGCTTGGTCTTCATTTATAAACTTACCGAAGTTATTTTATGATCTTAGAAGTTGACAATGTTGAATTGAATTTTGACCAAACCAGTATTTTACAAGGAATTTACCTTAAAGCTGAAACACAAAAAGTAACTTGTATTTTAGGAAGAAACGGCTGCGGAAAAAGCAGTTTACTCAAAATAATTTTCGGGAGTCTAAAAGCAAAATACAGCTTAGTCCGACTGAATAAGAAACCCATTACTAAAAAGTTCTTTCAAACGGGATTGGTTAATTATCTACCTCAGCATCATTACATACCTAAAGAGGTATCGGTAAAAAAAGCTTTTCAGCTTTATGGTTGTTCTTGGGAAGCGTTTTTAAAAGACTTTGATAGTTTTTTAGTCCACAAAAATGCAAAGATCAACGAACTCTCTGGAGGCGAACGTCGAATTATAGAAACTTATTTAGTCTTGCAATCGAAAGCGAAAGTATTGTTACTAGATGAACCGTTTTCAAATATCGCTCCGCTTCAAATAGAAAAGATCAAACAAATCATTCAGCAGCAAAAAGAAGAGAAAATCATCGTGCTTACCGATCACTTTTATGAAGATGTACTCGAAGTAGCCGATGTTCTTTACACCATTCACCACAAACGATCGCATTTAATTGAAGATGAAAACGATTTGGTAAATTTTGGCTATTTAAATTCAGCACAAAAGGCTATAATTCAACAATAACACCAATACCTAATTGCTGTTTCCATTGTATCTTTGGACCGGCATCGACCAACTCGCCTTCAGCATTTTCTTCTTGTACCTTAATATCGTCATCATATTTTAGGTGAGAACCTAATTTTGCCAGCACGTATTGATTTACTTTAAAATTGAAATTAAGCTCCCAGTTTACATCTATATTTCCGAATTTATTGATGTAATCGGTATAAAGACTGAGTTTATTGCTTAACCCGATATTTTCAAAAAGTTGTGTATTATATTCGTTAGTAAGTAAAATCCCTAGTTCTGTACGTACATTTTCGCCTTCAGAAATTAAATTACCCTCTTCATCGTAAACCGCCGGTTCAACTCCAAATGCACCATCATTAGCTAAATCCTGATCCAATACAAATGTAGAACGCATCGTAAGTGGTGAGGCATAAACATTGAGATGAAGATCTTCATTATTGTATTCTGACCCAACCCCTAAAAATAGATAGGCCGGTGCCATTATGGTTGAAATCTTATTAGACCTATCGGGATAATTATAACCGTTAGAAAACTGCGTACTGAAATTCATCTTTGCAGAACTGTACCAATTGGAAATCGTATCTTTTCGATAACCAAATGTAGAGTTGATCTCTAAATGATCGTCGGTTTTTCTAACCTCTTGATCTTTTTGCTTATTTATACCATATCGAGCAATAAACTCATTATTCCATCTTAAGTTTTTTCTTTCGTAGATTCTTTTCACATCTACGTTTAATAAACCTGCAACAGAATTTGCACCACCGGCATTCCAGTTTACAAATGCAACTTCGCTCAAATCTAAACCTATTCTATTAAGTTCTTTCCAAAATGTGATATAAGGGTGTCTTTTGCTAAGACGTTTAAGCTTATCTGTAGCAGTTACCGGGTAAAATGGTTTTACAGCGTATGGAGTTATTTTATTTATAGTATTTATACTGTCTCTAACTTGCGCTTGAGAGACCGTATAAGCTAGAACTATAATTACAAAAAGGATTTTCTTCAACATGAAGTACTAATTATTGGCTTTAATAAGTAAAACTCCCAAATTCGCTATTTATTGTTAACTTTTTTTCTGCTGAAGCTTCAACTCTTCCTACAATCTGAGCATCAACATGAAAAGATTTTGATATTTCTATAATTTCTTCAGCATATTCTTGAGGCACGTAAATTTCCATTCTGTGTCCCATATTAAATACCTGATACATTTCTTTCCAATCGGTTTTACTTTCTTGCTGAATCAATTTAAACAATGGCGGCACCGCAAACATATTGTCTTTGATCACGTGTAGATCATCACCGATAAAGTGAAGTATTTTGGTTTGCGCTCCCCCACTACAATGTACCATCCCGTGTATTTCTTCCGAAGTATATTTTGAAAGAATTTTCTTGATAATCGGTGCGTAAGTTCTTGTTGGAGAAAGTACTAATTTTCCGGCATCTAAAACCGAATCTTCAACCGTTGAAGTTAGTTTTTTTGTTCCTGAATAAATTAATTCTGAAGGAATCGAGTTGTCGAAACTCTCCGGATATTTTTCAGCTAATTCTTTATTGAATACGTCGTGACGTGCAGAAGTAAGTCCGTTACTTCCCATCCCACCGTTGTATTCTTTTTCGTAAGAAGCTTGGCCTGAAGAAGACAAACCAACAATAACATCGCCGGCTTTAATATTAGCATTATCGATTACCTTGCTACGCTTCATTCTTGCAGTTACGGTAGAGTCGACAATGATGGTTCTTACCAAATCACCAACATCTGCAGTTTCACCTCCGGTAGAATGAATTTCTACACCAAAGCTTTTTAATTCTGCAATTAGTTCTTCCGTTCCATTAATGATGGCTGAAATCACCTCACCCGGAACTAAGTTTTTATTTCTACCAATGGTAGAAGAAAGTAAAATATTATCGGTTGCTCCCACGCACAAAAGATCGTCGATATTCATAATAAGTGCATCCTGTGCTATCCCTTTCCACACAGAAATATCTTCGGTTTCTTTCCAATACATATACGCCAATGAAGATTTTGTACCGGCGCCATCGGCATGCATAATAAGACAATAGTCTTCATCTTGGGTTAAATGATCGGGAACAATTTTACAAAAGGCTTTAGGAAACAAACCTTTATCTACGTTCTTTATAGCGTTATGTACATCTTCTTTTCCTGCGGAAACGCCTCTTTGCGCGTAACGTTTACTTACTTCTTGACTCATTTTATTTGGTATTGGAATTGCAAAAATAAGGAATTAAAAAAACCCCGTTTACAAAAACGGGGTTGTATTCTTAAAAGTTATTCAGATTAATACGTGAATAACAATTCTCTGTACTTAGCGATTGGCCATAATTCATCATCAACCAAGATCTCTAATTTATCACAGTGATATCTAATATCATCAAAATAAGGTCTTACTTTATCGCAATAAGCAAATGCTTTTTCTTCAGCATCTTCTAACTTGTTTGCTTCACGACGTGCATCGATCATTTCGGTAATACCTTTATTGATCTTAGCAATATGACCAGAAATATCTTCAATGATCGTTAATTGCTCTGCTGCGTGCTTTTTAAATTCACTTCCGTAAATTTCTTTAAGCCCTTGTACGTTTTTAATTAAAATGTTCTGGTATCTAATAGCTGTTGGGATTACGTGATTTCTTGCGATATCACCTAACACACGACCTTCGATCTGGATATGCATTGCATATTCTTCTACTTCAATTTCGTGACGTGCTTCCATTTCTACACGGTTCATTACTCCTAAACCTTCAAACAACTTAATAGTTTTGTCTGCAACTTTTACCTTTAAAGCTTCCGGAGTTTTCTTATTATTGCTTAAGCCACGTTTTTTAGCTTCTTTTTCCCAAGCTTCACCATAACCATCACCTTCAAATCTAATTTTCTTAGATTTTTTAATGTATTCTCTAAGAATATTGAAGATCGCATCATCTTTCTTCATTTTCTTATCTTTCACTAGCTTATCTACTTCAACTTTAAAATCTTGAAGTTGCTTCGCTACTGCCGCATTTAAAACAGTCATTGGGTTAGAACAGTTTGCAGTTGAACCTACTGCTCTAAACTCAAATTTATTACCGGTAAAGGCGAAAGGTGAAGTTCTGTTTCTATCGGTATTATCTAGTAAAATTTCTGGAATTTTACCTACTACATTTAATTTAAGATCTGTTTTTTCTTGTGGAGAAAGTTTACCATCGGTTACTTTTTCTAATTCATCAAGAACTTTAGTTAACTGAGAACCAATGAAAACCGAAATAATTGCCGGCGGCGCTTCGTTTGCTCCTAAACGGTGATCGTTAGATGCCGTTGCAATAGAAGAACGGATTAACTCTTCGTTATCGTAAACCGCTTTGATCGTATTGATAAAGAAAGTTAAAAACTGAAGGTTCTTCATTGGCGTGCTACCAGGACTTAATAAGTTTACTCCTGTGTTTGTTGCTAACGACCAGTTGTTATGCTTACCACTACCGTTTACTCCTGCAAATGGCTTCTCGTGAAAAAGCACTTTAAAATGATGACGCTCAGCAACTTTATCCATCACATCCATTAATAATAAGTTGTGATCTACCGCTAAGTTTACTTCTTCAAAAATTGGTGCTAACTCAAATTGGTTAGGTGCAACCTCATTATGACGTGTTTTTACAGGAATACCTAATAACATACATTCGGTTTCCAAATCACGCATGTAATTAATCACACGTGTTGGGATAGAACCAAAATAATGATCATCTAACTGCTGACCTTTAGCCGGTGCGTGACCTAATAAAGTTCTTTCCGCTAAAACTAAGTCTGGACGAGAAGCTGCTAAAGCTTCATCTACCAAGAAATATTCTTGCTCCCAACCTAAAGTAGCATTTACTTTAGTTACTTTTTTATCAAAATATTTCGCTACTTCTGTCGCTGCACTATCTAAAGCTTGTAGCGAACGTAACAATGGCACTTTATAATCTAACGCTTCTCCTGTATAAGAAACAAATACGGTAGGAATACAAAGTGTAGTTCCTAAAATAAATGCAGGAGAAGTAGGATCCCAAGCAGTATAACCTCTTGCTTCAAAAGTATTTCTAATTCCGCCGTTAGGGAAACTAGAAGCATCTGGTTCTTGCTGTACTAAAGCACTACCGCCAAATTTTTCGATCGCAGAACCGTTACCGGTTGGCTCAAAAAAGGCATCGTGTTTCTCTGCAGTAGAACCTGTTAAAGGTTGAAACCAGTGTGTGTAGTGCGTTGCTCCTTTAGAGATCGCCCACTCTTTTAATCCGGTTGAAATATGATCGGCTAAATTTCTATCGATTTTAGAACCTTTTTCGATAGCATCCATCACACTATTGTAAGAATCTTTGGTAAGGTATTGGCGCATAGCCGGTTCGTTGAATACGTTTTTACCAAAAATTTCAGATCGCCTAGCAGGTTCTTCTACCTCTACCGGCTTTCTGTTTAATGTTTTCTTTAAAGCTTGAAATCTTAGCGTTGACATTTATAATTAACTTTTTGTGTTGCTAGGCACAAAAATAGTGTTTTTATAAATACCCCCTAATTTTTTTTGTTAAGTTCTTAAAAAAGTATCCTTAAAATTATCTTACCCCTAAATTTGAATAGCTACTACGAAAAAGTGAGTCCTACAAACACAGCATACCCTATAAAGATAATTAAACCTTTATATCTGCTGAAGGTATAACGCTTCGGAAGGAACACTAAAGGTAATAAAATTATTGCAAACCCCAACATCCAAAATATATCGTTGGTTAAGACTGCTTTAGATTCTAAGTTAATGGGATTAATAAGTGCAGTAACTCCTAAAACAGAAGCAATATTAAAAATATTAGAACCTATTAAATTACCTAATGAAAGTGCTTTCTCTTTTTTAAGCGCCGCAATCACAGAGGCTGCTAACTCGGGAACACTCGTACCAATAGCAATCATGGTTACCGAAATTACGCGCTCGCTTACACCCAGTTTTTTCGCTAGATCTACCGAACCTTCTACCAGCCATTCAGATCCAAAATAAAGTGCCGCTCCACCGATTAATAACCAAATCACAATTTTAAACCCTGAAATACCTTGCAAACTATCATCGACTTCTTCTGTGGCGACCTCATCGTGTTTTCTGGCTCTTCGTATTAAAATGAACAAATAAAGTACAATAGCCGCTAAGAAAATACCACCTTCAAGTCGAGATATCTGATAACCGCTTTGCAAAAAGACATAAAGCGCTAAAGAAAATAAGACCATTACCGGCCAATTGAATTTATAAAAGTCTTTATCGACATCGATCGAACTTATGATGGAAGTGATCCCTAATACCAAACCTATATTTGCTATATTAGAGCCAATCACATTGCCTAAACTTATATCTGAAAAGCCTTCTAATGCTGCTTGCAAGCTTACCAACAACTCTGGTAAAGAGGTAGCAAAAGAAACCACGGTTAACCCGATGACCATTTTAGAAATATTGAATTTAAACGATAATGCTACCGAAGATCGCACTAGATACTCTCCTCCTACTACCAACAAAATAAAACCGGCAACTATTAAAACTATAGACATAGTAAGCTATTTTTCTTGCGAAGATAAGAGAATCTCTCGAGAAGAGTTTTAATTATTCAATTCAACATAAACTAAAAAAACCTCTCTTACTAAAGAAAGGTTTATTCAATTATTTTTCTACTAACATTCAACTATCGCTTTATTAGCTTTAATGTTTCTTCATTAGCACCAGAACTTACTTTTAAGAAATAAATACCGGCAGCTAAATTTTCCATATTTATGGTTAAGTCTTTCTTATTTACAGAATGATTCTGGATTAATTTCCCGAAGATATCAAATAGAGATGCATTCTGAATTTCCTGTTTTGCTTCAATATTTACAAAATTATAAGTTGGGTTAGGATAAACCTTGATAATATCTGCATTTGAAGGATCTTTAACCGCTAAAGTAGACTCACCGGTTAGCGCAATATTATTTAATCGAACTTCGTCACCATTATCTACTGTCATATCTACCCCATCAAAACGCATTCTTATTTTAAAGTCGGTATTATCATTTGCTATAGAAATATTCGAAAAATCGAATTCTCGAACTTCATAATCGTCTGGAACGGTAACTGTAGCATTTGCCAGACCGGCATCTACCCAAGCACTACCATCCCAATAATCTAATAAAATAGTATCTGCAGCGCCATTAGTTTCTACAGCAAAAGAAAATTTAATGTTTTCTAGGTTATCTGTAGGCATTTCAAATTCCAGGTAATTTTCTGCCCCACCAAACTGAAAGGGTTGCTTTATTTGAACTCCTTTCATAATATCTTCTGAATAAGGAATATTAGTGTTTGCTTCCGGCATATAATTTAGATCGGTAGGAGAATTTTTTCTTTCAAAAGATGCTGTTCTCCAATCCGGGTGACTCTCATCAAACGGATAGCCTGTTAGACAACTTGTATAATTAATAGTTGCTAATAAACCGTTATTAGAATAGGTAGCATCTAAGCCTAATAATGGAGTATCGTTAGGAATATCACTATCCATTAACCAAAAATAAACTACTTCTTCTGTATTTACAGGCAAAGCTGTGAAATTTGCCTGAACTTGCATATTTGTACTAGGTATAACTGTTAACATATTGTCTGTACCGGTTACATCTCCAGACCAATGCGAGAACTCATATCCTGGCATTGCAATTGCTTCTAAGGTAACGGGAATCGCTTCAAAATATTTACCAACCCAAGGATATGGGTTTTGTGAAACTCCAGGTGTTTCTTCTTTAACTTCAATAGTATTTATTTTTACAAATCCAGCTTGAACATCTGAAACATCTAATGTAATATCTATGACACTATTTAAATTGAAATAATTTTGAAGTTGAGTTCTTTGAGCATTCGGTCGATTAGTACCCCAATCTAACAAATCGGTTTGCTCAGAAGATTCATAGAAATCGGTTTTAGGATATCTCGCTTCATCTTCAACCAAATAAGGACTCACTTCAGTAAAAGTAAAATTCACCACATCATTAAAATAACTTGTTTCTAAAACAGTATTCATCACATCGGCAAACCGATTAATAAATTGATGTTGAAAATCTGTGTTTTCCAGTAAAGCTCCTAAAAGTGCTTCATTATTATTATTTAACGGGTCTGCCCAATGCTCCATCCAATTAATGTTATCATTTAAAGAAGCTTCAAAATCTTGTACGGTCACTCTCCATTTACCATCTCCGTATTCATTATTCACCGGTGTTCTTACTTTCCAGAAAACACGCTCATAACTATCGTTTGCGGCGAAAATCTCTAAGACCATATGATCGATATAGGATTTCATATCTAACATTGAAGCTGCTTGATCGAAATTAGCTTGAACACTCATATTATTATTCAATATGTAATCGCGCATATCGATGTAATCATCAAAGTCCGGGTTGTCACCTTCGTCTAATTCACAATTCACCCCTTTACAATCGATCATCACAATATCATCATCATCTAGATCAAAATTTAATGCAAAATGATGTTTATCGATTCGATCACGTATTGCGGTTAATCCCCAATACTCTCCATTAATAAAATGAATAGCCGGCTGTATTCTTGCTACACCATTATAAATTGGCTGCATAGCTCTATTAAAAACCACATCGTAAGATACTGGGCCACCACTACCGTTACCGCGAAGCATTATTCGTTTAAATTCATTATTATTTGCAACTGTTGCATCTGGTATACTCACATTAAACAAATCATGCTCAAATGTGTTTTGACTACTATAATCACTTCTTGCGTAAAGACGTAAATTTTTAATTGCTAAAGCTCTAGAATTATTTCCGTGAATTCTCATTCCTCCATTTACATTCGTAACAGAATTTAATGTGATTGATTCAAATAACTCAACACTGGTAGGATACTCCCAATCGCTACCTCTACGCCAATAGTTATTCCAATCTGGTCGCCAGTATTGAGTGTTTGAGGGATTTTCTATTCTCCAAGTATCGAAATCGACACCAGAGGTATAAATACCATCATTATAGTCGAATAAATAATTTTCTTGAATCTGAAGCGAAATTACCGGAATATCATAAGGATTACCCCCCGACCATACAAAGTAAGTTTGCGAAACTGTTTCAGACTCAATCCCGCTTACATAGGCTTTAGCTTTTATTACCGTAGCTTTTCTAACCGGATTTAAAGGAGTAATCAAATCAAATTGATGAGGGTTTTTTATGGTTAACACATCGGGATCTGGTGAGCGATCGTCGATAGTAATCGGTGCTGAATATACATTAGATATATATGAACTTGTTAATAATGGTCCCGGAGTATCTGTAGGCTGAAGCGGATATTGATTTTTATAAGAAAAACTTGTACCGCTTAAATTAGATAAATCAGGTTCTGAACCATCTAAAGTATACACAATCTGTACGTTTGGATCTGCATGAGATAGGGTTAGATTAAAAGTAGCAGTATATAATCCTGAATTATGAGAGAATGTAGGCGGAATCATTAACTGTGCTAAGCCTGTACCTATATTAGAAGCCCCAGGCGTTGGAGTATAAAAAAACAACCAAGAACCCGTCCCGTCAGGCTGTCTTCCTAAAGAAACATCGGTATCTAATTCTGTCTCTGGTGCTATATCAATAATATTACCTTGGTCATCTGTAAAAAAAACATCTTCACCACCTGCACTAATCTTAAAGTTAGTATGAAAATCTTGCCCCAATACCGATATATTTTTATCGGAAGCCCAAATTAATAGATATTCTCCGGGCTGAATATCGTAAGCAGGAAACGTCCACTGAAAAAGATCTGTATCATTATCAGACAAACCAAAGCCATCTAAATTTATAGGTGTAGTGCCATAATTATAAATCTCTATCCAATCTTCGTAATCGCCATCTGTATCGGCAATTACATTATCGTTAGATGCCATAACCTCATTAATAGCTAAGTCTTGACTAAATACACTTAAACTAAAAAAGAGCAAAAAAATTAAACCTAGGTTTTGGGTAATTTTATTTTTCATTTAGTAGATTTTTGAAACATTAATTACTATTTACCTATCCAACACCTATATAGAAGAATAGACTTTAATTAATATTTTGATTAGTTGTAACGCTAACTTAACATTTAATTTACATCTCTAACTAATTAAGCGTCAAAGGGTAAAATAATCCGACAAAACCCAAGAATTTGAATTCACCAATAAAAAAACTACATATTTAGTTGATTAACTATAAAAATAGTTGTGTAACTTATTTTTTAGTTATAAGTTTGAAATGCGTTAAGGATAGAAGCGGCATCCTTTTTAGATTTTTCATCTAAAAAGATATAGCGAATAGACTAACCCGCAGGAAAACGCCCAACATATATTTTGTAAAATGGAAAAACTTACCAACAAAGAAGAAGAAGTGATGCAGGCACTATGGAAGCTTAAAGAGGCTTTTGTGAAAGAGATCTTAGCTGAAATGCCCAATAGTAAATTGCATTACAATACGGTATCGACCCTGGTACGCAAACTGGAAGATAAAAATTTTGTAGCACACGAGGCTTTTGGCAATACGCATCGCTATTACCCTACCATTAGTAAAGAGGCTTACAGCTCGTATTTTATGAAAAATGCTTCTCAGAAATTTTTTGATAATTCGTATAAAAAAATGGTTTCATTTTTTGCGAAGGAGGAGAAAATTAGCGCGGAAGAGTTACGGGAGATTTTAGAAATTATCGAAAACAAAAAGTAATGGAATTTTACATTTACTTATGGAAAAGCACCGCGGTACTAAGTCTATTTTTCTTGGTCGATTTTTTCTTGCTCAAAAAAGAGACGCTTTTTAAGCAAAACCGATACTTTTTATTGGCAGGCGTGATTTGTGCTTTAGTTTTTCCGTTGATCGAGTTTACGCAAGTTACTTATATCGAGCGTGCATCTACTCCATTTAATTTCGGCGATATCCCGATCACTAATTACCAGTCGGAAGAACCTGAATCTTTTAATTGGTGGCAACTTCTTTTCTATATTTATATAGCCGGAGTTGTGGTCATGATTATTCGGTTTGGTGTGCAATTAATAGGTTTAATCAAGATCTTAAACAAGCCAAAATATAAAGACACTGATGGTTTTTACCATATAGAACTACACGAAAAAATCTCGCCATTTTCATTTTTTAAATACATTGCTTACTACCTAGAATCGTATAACCGGGAGGAATTAGATTTTATTATTCAACATGAAAAAATTCACGGGCGCCAATACCATTCGGTCGATGTATTGCTTAACCAGTTTTCACTTATTGTATTTTGGTTTAATCCATTAGCCTGGGGCTACCAAAAAAGAATTTTAGAAAACTTAGAGTTTATCGCCGACCATGAGGTTGCTAATGAAGGTAATTTTCAGCAAAAAAGCTACGAGTTAACTTTATTAAAAGTTTCTACCAATTACGAAGCGCCAAGCTTGGCGAATCAATTTTATCAATCATTAATCAAAAAACGAATTATTATGTTAAACAAAAAACCGTCACAGAAAAGCGTCTTTTTTAAAAGTCTTATTATTTTACCTCTATTAGGTTTCTTCTTATGGAGTTTTAATGTAAATGAAGAGGTTGAATATTTACCTGCGGAAAATTCGATCATTTCTCAGGAAATTCCTCAGGACTCAGTAATTGTAAATTCTAAAATTTCTATTAGTGAAATCAGCCTTACTTACGATAAAAATACGACTGAAAAACAACTCGCAGAAGACCAAAAATTTTTCAAAGAAGAATTCGGAATTAAGCTGAAGTATTCAAAACTAAAGTTTAATAAAAATAACGAACTTACTCGATTGAAGCTTAGTATTGAAGATACTGACGGTTTTTCTAAAACAGTTTATTCCGGGAAAAATGAAGAATTTCAAGTTGTATATTTCTACAAAAATTTCGAAAATGGAGAGACTAAGTTTGAATTAGGCGTTCACGCTGTTGAAAATAAACCATACGGAACTTCTGATCTTTATGAAGTGATTAATGATTCGGGTATCATTATTTTAAACGGAAAGGAAGAAAAACTAAATCAGCTTAAAAACACCATTATTCTTGCAGAAACTACCACTCAAGAAAATGGAATTGCCCACATAAAAGGTAAGCTAATAGAAAATTATAAAGATAAAATGCGGGGTGAACAACCTAAAACCTTCATCAAAATTACAGATGAAGCCGAAGCAAACATCATTCAGTTTTCAGGAATAAAAGTAAATTCTCAACCTAAAAAGAAATTTTCAGATCAAGTAATCATTAAAAAAACTGAAAACATTAATGCTACCGGTTCACCTCAAGAGTATGAACAAATAGCTAACAGCATAATGACTTCTCAACAAAAAGATCCTTTAATTTTTATCGATGGAGAAGAAGCTACGCAAGAAGAAATGAAAAATCTAAAGCCTTCGCTCATTAAAAGTATGAATATATTTAAAGATGAAAATACCATCGAAAAATATGGTGAAAAAGGTAAAAATGGTGTGATCGAAATTACCCTTAAAACAGAAGAAGAAATAAAAAACTCAACTAACAATACTAGTTTTAAAAAAAGTAATACAGTTGAAGTTTTAAAAACAAAAAATAGTCTTACGTACAAAAGTGATCTTCTTGCACCTCTTTATTTAATCGACGGTAAAAAAGTTGAAAAAGAAGAAGTAAACGAATTAGATCCTTCAACCATAAAAAGTATAAATGTATTGAAAGATGAAAATGCCATCGAAAAATATGGTGAAGAAGGAAAAAATGGAGTTGTCGAGATATCTTTATTAGAATCTAAAAATAATACTGATGATGTTTGGTCTATTTCAAAAGGTAAAAATTATGAAGAGGGTGATTACCTCTTTGTCGTTGGCAACAATCTTATTGAAAAAGAAGAATTAGATAAAATTCAAGCAGACAAAATTAAAAACATACGTGTTTACACTCCAGAAGATGCTAAAAAGATACTAAATATAGATACAAAAGGCAAAAAGGTAATGGAATTTGAGCTGTATGGTAAAAATGAAAAACATAGACTTTTACCGGAAGACATTTTAAAACAGAAAAAATACCAAGACCTCATTAAAAACAAAAATGTCTTAATTCTGGTAGACGGAAAAGAAATCTCACGGAAGCAGCTCCAACAACTAGATCAAACTAAAATTAAAACAGTATTTTCTGCAGACGGAGACACTGCAGTAAAAAAATTCGGAGAAAAAGCTAAAGCAGGTGTGATAGTCATCAATACAAAATAGCTTAAAAATTTGCTAAACTTCACAACCTCAACTTCTTTTCGTTGAGGTTTTTGTATTTTTAAAACAAAAACGATGAATCTTAAAACATCCATTTTTAGAGGACTTTCAAAACTTAACAAATTGGTTTTACCTAATTATACCAAAAAAGGTTTAGAACTGCAGAAAGCCAGCAAATTTCAATTAGCGATCATTGCTTGGAAAACTTGGGTCACTAAGAACTCTGCCACGAACCCAAATCAAAAACTATTAAGTAATTAATATTGCAAAAGTGAATTGACTTCAACAGTGCTTAACTTCTTTCTTCCTTCTTCTAGAAAAGCCAACTCGATCAAAAAGTTACACTGAACGATTTCTCCACCCAAACGTTCAACTAAATTACAAGCTGCTTTTGCCGTTCCGCCGGTGGCCAGCACATCATCATGAATCAAAATTTTTTGTCCCGGTTGTATCGCATCTTCGTGAATTTCCAAAACATCTTGCCCATATTCTAGATCGTAACTTTCCTGCAAGGTCGTATAGGGTAATTTTCCTTTTTTCCGAATCGGAACAAAACCGGCATCAAAACGTTTTGCCAATAACGTAGCCAGAAAATAACCTCGAGACTCTATGCCCACCACCAAATCGATTTCAGAATTGATAGCATCTGCAAATTTCTGCACACAATAGTCTAAAGCTTTAGGGTTTTGTAATAGCGGAGTAATATCTTTATAAGAAATCCCTTCCTTAGGAAAATCGGTCACAATTCTAATATAATTGTTTAAATTCATAGCTTCTGTTATAGATTCGAAGATAAATATAAGACCTGAAAATTAAAATAAGAATTTTCTCACTAAAGACTTTGTATTATTGCAGAAAAGAAATATATTTGCACCCGCAAAAAGGCCTCGTGGCGCAACTGAATAGCGCATCTGATTACGGCTCAGAAGGTTGCAGGTTTGAATCCTGCCGAGGTCAC
>DTTX01000094.1:0-813 GCA_012964435.1 Mesonia sp.
GTTCCTTTAAATTCTTCAAAAATCACTTCATCCATTTTAGAACCGGTAACATGGAGCTTCAGTTAGATCGTAAGATCGCTAACAGAAGAATCTTTCCTGCAATCGACCTTACTTCATCTAGTACAAGAAGAGATGATCTATTACTCGATGAAAACACTGTACAAAGAATGTGGGTAATGCGTAAATATCTTGCCGATATGAATCCTGTTGAAGCGATGGAATTTATGAGCGAGAGAATTAAGCAAACTAAAAATAACGAAGAGTTTTTAATCTCTATGAATGGCTAAAAGCTAGTTACAAATAACAAAAAAAGCGATACAGATTTGTATCGCTTTTTTTATATCTTTTCTATAAAACAAAATCTAAATTAATGATTGATTCGATTCAATAATTCACCTAAACCTTAATAAAAGCCAACAAAAAAAGCTCCTTATAAAAGGAGCTCATTATTTTGAACACTAATACTACGAGTTACTCTTAAAGAGCAGCTACGTGCTTAGTCAATTTTGATTTTAAGTTCGATGCTTTATTAGCGTGAATAATATTATTCTTTGCTAATTTGTCGATCATAGAAACTACACCAGGCAACATAGTTTCAGCTTCCTTCTTCTCTGCACCTTTCAATTTTTTAATGGCATTACGTGTAGTCTTGTGCTGGTAACGGTTTCTTAAACGCTTTACCTCACTGTTTCTAATTCTTTTTAATGCCGACTTATGATTTGCCATAACCCTTTGTTTATTTCTTAATTTCTAAAAATAGTAGTCCGTAGGGGAATCGAACCCCTGTTACCAGGATGAAAACCTGGCGTCCTA
>DTTX01000094.1:858-5271 GCA_012964435.1 Mesonia sp.
CCCTGTTACCAGGATGAAAACCTGGCGTCCTAACCCCTAGACGAACGGACCATTAATTGCTAAAATGCGGATGCAAAAATAAAACTTATTTTGAATGCCACAAACAATTAATTAATTTTTTTTCGATTTTTTTAATAGGCTTTTGCAAACAACACTCGCTGGCTAGATTTTTCGCCAGTTAACACACACTTTCCTTCTTCTTTTTTTCCTTCAAAAGGAATACATCTAATCGTTGCTTTGGTTAATTCTTTGATTCTATTTTCAGTTTCTGGAGTTCCATCCCAATGCGCTGAAATAAATCCGCCTTTCGCCTTTAAAACTTCTTTAAACTCATCAAAAGTTTCTACTTCTGTAATATGATTATCACGATATGCTTTCGCCTTACCAAATAAATGGTCTTGAATTTCGACCATTAAGTCTTGTATTTTTTCAACAACAGCATCTCGCTCTACAAATTCTTTGGTTAAGGTATCTCTTCGAGCTAACTCAACCGTTCCCTTTTCTAGATCTTTAGGACCAATTGCCAATCTTACCGGAACACCTTGTAATTCGTATTGTGCAAATTTCCATCCCGGTTTGTGCGTATCACGATTATCGAATTTCACAGAAACGCCAACTGCTCTTAAATCTTTCACTAATTGATTAGCGACTTCAGAAATTTTATTTAATTGCTCTTCCCCTTTGTAAATCGGTACAATCACTACCTGAACCGGCGCAAGTTTTGGCGGTAACACTAAACCTTTATCGTCACTATGTGTCATGATAAGCGCTCCCATTAATCGGGTAGAAACTCCCCAACTTGTAGCCCAAACGTGTTTTAAATCTCCTTCTTTAGAGGCAAACTTCACATCAAAAGCTTTCGCGAAATTTTGACCTAAGAAATGTGAAGTTCCCGCTTGTAAAGCTTTCCCGTCTTGCATTAGCGCTTCTATACAATAAGTTTCTTCTGCTCCGGCAAAACGTTCGCTATCGGTTTTTCTTCCTTTAATTACCGGAATTGCCATAAAGTTTTCAGCAAATTCTGCATAGATATTATTCATCTGTTCAGTTTCTGCTAGAGCTTCTTCTTTCGTAGCATGAGCGGTATGCCCTTCTTGCCATAAAAATTCAGCAGTTCTTAAAAACAAACGTGTTCTCATTTCCCAACGAACTACGTTTGCCCATTGATTGATTAGAATTGGTAAGTCTCTATAAGATTGGATCCAGCCTTTATAAGTATTCCAGATAATTGCTTCTGAAGTAGGTCTTACGACCAACTCTTCTTCTAACTTCGCATCTGGATCTACAATAAGTTTGCTCGCATCTTCCGGATCTGTTTTTAAACGATAATGCGTGACTACCGCACATTCTTTTGCAAAACCTTCAGCATTTTTTTCTTCAGCTTCAAAAAGACTTTTAGGCACAAATAATGGGAAATAGGCATTTTCGTGACCTGTTTCTTTAAATTTTGAATCTAATTCTGCTTGCATTTTTTCCCAAATCGAATAACCATAAGGTTTGATAACCATACAACCTCTTACGGCAGAATTTTCTGCTAAGTTGGCTTCGATCACCAACTCGTTATACCATTTAGAATAATCTTTTTCTCTAGGCGTTAGCTTTTTGCTCATTATCTGGTATTTGGCACAAATGTTGTGCTAATGTTAATAGCTTTTTTAGTTACGACAAAACTAACTAAATTTGATATGTAGAACAATAAAAAATCCCGAGATATGCGACCTCTTTCCAATTTCATAAACAGCAACATAAAATTAATTGGTGGTTTAGCATGCTCTTTGTTACTTATCTCTTGTGGTTCTTATAATAATTCAAGTTATAATAATGATGGCATCTATGCTCCTAACCCCAATGATTCTAATTACTCAGCCGAAGAAACTGCTCAAGTTTCTAACCGTGACGTAAATCCTAATGCCGAAAAAGACGGCGCATATTATCAAAATTATTTTGCTTCTCAAGGTGAACAAATTTCTGAAGCGCAACAATACAATCAAGGCAGTCAAGTTTTTACAGACGTAGAATCTTATTCATCTGAAAATGTTCAAGATACTATTAACTACCAGGATAATGTAGTTTACAATGAAGAACCGGGATATTATACGGAAGGTGCTGCCTGGGGATCTAATCCAACATCTGTTGAAATAAATTATATTAATACCGGATTTAACAATTGGTATGGTGGTTATGGTTGGGGACCTTACAATTCTTGGAACTACGGCTGGGGAACCAGTTGGGGTTGGGGTGGGTATTACCCTTACAACAATTGGGGAATTGGTTTTTCTTGGGGTTGGGGCAACTACTACCGACCTTGGGGATGGGGTGGTCACTATAACTACTACAACCCTTACTATTACAACAATTATAATAATAACAATTATTACTACAATCGAAGATCTCGTGTAGCTTATAATTCTGGTAGAAGTAATTATGATAGAGCGGCACAAAATACTACGAGAAGTAATTATAATAAAAGAAACACAAGATCAAACTCTTCTAGATCTAATGCTACAAGATCTAATAGCTCTAGAGAACGTGTTCGAAACTCTAGTAACGTAAATGCTAATCCTAGAACAAGAATGAATAACTCTTCTGTTAGAAATAACACCACAAGATCACGAAGTGGATATTACAATAGCTCTAATAGAAGTTCTTCCCCAAATAATACGGTAAGAACAAGAAGTTCTAACACCCGTACCTACAATAGAACTAGTTCTCCTTCAAGAAGCACGAGGTCGTACAGCCCTAGCTCTTCAACAAGATCTTCAGGTACAAGAAGCTCTGGAGGATCATCAAGAGGTAGATCTTCAAGACGATAAATTATGAATAAATCTAATTTTATATACTTGGCTATTTTCACTTTAATTAGTTTAAATAGCCAAGCTCAAAATTTACAAGAAGCTTACAATTTTTCTTCTTCTGAATTAAATGGAACTGCAAGATATACAGCAATGGGAGGAGCCTTCGGTGCTTTAGGCGGTGATATTTCAGCCATAAAAGACAACCCAGCAGGTTCAGCAATTTTTCTCAACAATTATCTGTCTGGAACTCTAAATACTCAATTTTATTCTAATGAATTAAGTATAGATAATTTTTCTACTACCTCAAAAGATAGTGACATAGATATTAACCAGATTGGTGCTGTTTTTGTTTTTAATAATTATAACGAAGATGCTGTTATAAATAAATTTACATTAGGTTTTACCTACGATAAAACTAAAAGTTTAGATGATTTTATAAGTTGGAATGGGAATACAGGTACTTCTTTCACTAATTTTTTCGTCGATCAAGCACAAGGGATACCTTTAGAAGAGTTAGAGTCATTTGGAGGAATGTTATATCAAGATTATAACCGATTGTTCTTTGCAGATTTTTCTAACGAGAACTTCACGAATGCACAAGCGCAAAATGCTTATATGGCTTATCAAAACTACCTTATAAATCCAGTAGAAAATACTGTAAATAATACTAATTATATTTCTAATGTAAATGGCAGTAGTTATAATCAAGAATACGATTATATGTCGACAGGATTTAATGGAAAATTTACAGGAAATGCTGCATTGGCTATAAAAAATAAGTTGTATTTAGGTTTAAATCTAAATGGTCATATTATTAACTATGAAAGAAACACAGCTTATTACGAAACTGTAAATAATTCAAATACGATTGAATCAACCTATTTTGAACAAAGCAACCTTACTTTAGGAAGGGGTTTTTCTTTTGATGTTGGCGCGATATATAAACTATCAAATATGGTTAGAATCGGAGCAAATTACAGTTCTCCAACTTGGTACACCATTCACGATGAAACATCTCACTATCTTCAAAACACAGGTGAAGCTTTCGAATCACAAAGTCTTATATTTGATCCGCAAGTAATAAATGTTTACCCTGAATATAGCTATAAAAGTCCATCAAAGCTTAGTGCAAGTTTAGGTTTTATATTTGGAACTACTGGAATATTAAGTTTTGAATATTCTTATAAAGACTACTCTAATATTGAATACTCTTCTGACGATTATAATTTTAATAATTTAAATTCAGTTATCCAAAATTCATTCACTTCAACTTCAACCCTAAAGCTAGGTGGCGAATATAGAATTAAGAGATGGAGTGCCCGCGCTGGTTATCAATTTGTAGAAACGCCTTACGAAGATGATAATATTGTAGGCAACACCAATACTTATTCTTTAGGCCTCGGTTATAATCTAGGCGATATGAAAATTGATATTTCTTATTTTCAATCAAGTCAAGATAATACTCAAAGCTTATACCAGACCAGTTCTAATAACACCTTTAACATTGGAACTCGATCAAACATAGCGGCTACATTTTCAATAAATTTATAGGAAAATGTCAAAAACCAAAAAAGGAGGCAAATTGCCTCCTTTTTTGGTTTTAGATAAACTTGAACGA